>NZ_CP183886.1:1458333-2187500 GCF_048572955.1 Pristimantibacillus sp. PTI5 | reverse complement strand
CGCCAAGCGGGTTATGCCATACAAATAAGTTACCAACTTTTAGTGGTTGATCGTAACGAAGGCGTATGATAATCTAATATTCCTGCCGCGAGAGTGGTTGGGAAACAAATTGCACCTTGAAAACTGGATAACGAAAGAAAAGAATTGCTGAAACATCCTTTAAGCTGTTTTTATTGTTAGCGAAAGGTGTTCGAGATTGCAGCGACTTTTAACGAATTTTCCTCTCAAGGAAAAATCGCTAACGGAGCGCAAGCCGAATCACTTGAGCAAATGGTTAAGCTAGTAAGAGCGCACGGAGGATGCCTAGGCACCAGGAGCCGAAGAAGGACGTGGCGAACAACGATACCGCCCCGGGGAGCCGTAAGCAGGCATTGATCCGAGGATTTCCGAATGGGGAAACCCAGCTGTCGTAATGGACAGTTACTACTAACTGAATACATAGGTTAGTAAGAGGCATACCAGGGGAACTGAAACATCTAAGTACCCTGAGGAAGAGAAAACAATAGTGATTCCGTCAGTAGCGGCGAGCGAACGCGGATTAGCCCAAACCAAGGAGCTTGCTCCTTGGGGTTGTAGGACGTCTCACATGGAGTTACAAAGGTGTTTGGTAGGCGAAGAGGTCTGGAAAGGCCCGCCAGAGCAGGTAAAAGCCCTGTAACCGAAAGCAAGCACCCTCCGAGACGGATCCTGAGTACGGCGGGACACGTGAAACCCCGTCGGAATCCGGCAGGACCATCTGCCAAGGCTAAATACTCCCTGGTGACCGATAGTGAAGCAGTACCGTGAGGGAAAGGTGAAAAGCACCGCGGAAGCGGAGTGAAAAAGAACCTGAAACCGTGCGCTTACAAAAAGTCAGAGCCCGTTAAATGGGTGATGGCGTGCCTTTTGTAGAATGAACCGGCGAGTTACGATCACGTGCAAGGTTAAGTCGGGAAGACGGAGCCGTAGCGAAAGCGAGTCTGAATAGGGCGAATAAGTACGTGGTCGTAGACCCGAAACCGTGTGATCTACCCCTGTCCAGGGTGAAGGTGCGGTAACACGCACTGGAGGCCCGAACCCACGCACGTTGAAAAGTGCGGGGATGAGGTGGGGGTAGCGGAGAAATTCCAATCGAACTCGGAGATAGCTGGTTCTCCCCGAAATAGCTTTAGGGCTAGCCTCGAGGAATGAGCGTTGTGGAGGTAGAGCACTGATTGGGTGCGGGGCCCGCCAAGGGTTACCAAGTCCAGTCAAACTCCGAATGCCATAGACGTGCTACTCGGGAGTCAGACAGTGAGTGCTAAGATCCATTGTCAAGAGGGAAACAGCCCAGATCATCAGCTAAGGTCCCCAAGTGTGTGTTAAGTGGGAAAGGATGTGGAGTTGCAAAGACAACCAGGATGTTGGCTTAGAAGCAGCCACCATTTAAAGAGTGCGTAATAGCTCACTGGTCGAGTGACTCTGCGCCGAAAATGTAACGGGGCTAAACACACCACCGAAGCTATGACATGTGCCTATATGGTACTTGGGTAGGGGAGCGTTGAATACGGATTGAAGTTGGACCGTGAGGACTGGTGGACTGTATTCAAGTGAGAATGCCGGTATGAGTAACGAAAAGACAAGTGAGAATCTTGTCCGCCGAAAGCCTAAGGGTTCCTGAGGAAGGCTCGTCCTCTCAGGGTAAGTCGGGACCTAACGCGAGGCCGAAAGGCGTAGTGGATGGACAACAGGTTGAAATTCCTGTACCACCGTAAACCGTTATGAGCAATGGGGTGACACAGAAGGGCAGTGACGCGGGCTGATGGAATAGCCCGTCCAAGCAGTGAGGCTAGTGTGTAGGCAAATCCGCACACTATTAGGCTGGGCTGTGATGGGGAGCGAAAATTATAGTAGCGAAGGTCATGTACTCCGGCTGTCAAGAAAAGCCTCTAGCCAGGTGAAGGTGCCCGTACCGCAAACCGACACAGGTAGGCGAGCAGAGCATGCTAAGGCGCGCGGAAGAACTCTCGTTAAGGAACTCGGCAAAATGACCCCGTAACTTCGGGAGAAGGGGTGCCTCGGTAGGGTTTATAGCCCGAGGGGGCCGCAGTGAAAAGGCCCAAGCGACTGTTTAGCAAAAACACAGGTCTGTGCGAAGCCGTAAGGCGAAGTATACGGGCTGACGCCTGCCCGGTGCTGGAAGGTTAAGGGGAGCGGTTAGGGGCAACCCGAAGCTGTGAACCGAAGCCCCAGTAAACGGCGGCCGTAACTATAACGGTCCTAAGGTAGCGAAATTCCTTGTCAGGTAAATTCTGACCCGCACGAATGGCGTAACGACTTGGGCGCTGTCTCAACGAGAGATCCGGTGAAATTTTAATACCTGTGAAGATGCAGGTTACCCGCGACAAGACGGAAAGACCCCATGGAGCTTTACTGTAACTTGATATTGGACTTTGGTACGATCTGTACAGGATAGGTGGGAGCCTGAGAAGCATGAGCGCCAGCTTGTGTGGAGGCGACGTTGGGATACCACCCTGATCGTATCGGAGTTCTAACCTGCTGCCGTGAAACCGGCAGAGGGACCGTGTCAGGTGGACAGTTTGACTGGGGCGGTCGCCTCCTAAAATGTAACGGAGGCGCCCAAAGGTTCCCTCAGAATGGTTGGAAATCATTCGAAGAGTGCAAAGGCATAAGGGAGCTTGACTGCGAGACCTACAAGTCGAGCAGGGACGAAAGTCGGGCTTAGTGATCCGGTGGTACCGAATGGAAGGGCCATCGCTCAACGGATAAAAGCTACCCTGGGGATAACAGGCTTATCTCCCCCAAGAGTCCACATCGACGGGGAGGTTTGGCACCTCGATGTCGGCTCATCGCATCCTGGGGCTGAAGTAGGTCCCAAGGGTTGGGCTGTTCGCCCATTAAAGCGGTACGCGAGCTGGGTTCAGAACGTCGTGAGACAGTTCGGTCCCTATCTGTCGCGGGCGCAGGAAATTTGAGAGGAGCTGTCCTTAGTACGAGAGGACCGGGATGGACGTACCGCTGGTGTACCAGTTGTTCCGCCAGGAGCACCGCTGGGTAGCCAAGTACGGACGGGATAAGCGCTGAAAGCATCTAAGCGTGAAGCCCCCCTCAAGATGAGATTTCCCAGTATGTAAGACCCCTTGAAGACGACGAGGTTGATAGGTTCGGGGTGGAAGCACAGCAATGTGTGTAGCTGACGAATACTAATCGGTCGAGGGCTTATCCTAAAACGTTTGAGAAGCAAACTTACATCGTAAGCATACGCTTAAGTTTGTCCCGGACCCATACATCCGGCAGACAGCAGCTAAAAAGGTTTCAGCAAACCTAACTTTCGTATCCAGTTTTCAGGGCGCAACTTGCTAATGATAGCATTAGCAGTCGACCCACATTTGTGGGTTTTATTTTTTGTCCAGCACCTGAATAATATTATGGCGGTCGTGGCGAAGTGGTTAACGCATCGGTTTGTGGATCCGACATTCGGGGGTTCAATTCCCCTCGATCGCCCCATTAGTTTTAAAAATGTGTTTTGTATTTTGTTGGGGATTAGCCAAGCGGTAAGGCAACGGACTTTGACTCCGTCATTCTCAGGTTCGATCCCTGAATCCCCAGCCATTTATATGCGGAAGTGGCTCAGCGGTAGAGCATCGCCTTGCCAAGGCGAGGGTCGCGGGTTCGATTCCCGTCTTCCGCTCCATAAACATGGCGCCATAGCCAAGTGGTAAGGCAGAGCTCTGCAAAAGCTCTACCCCTAGTTCGAGTCTAGGTGGCGCCTCCACAATTTTTAGAAGCAACATTATACGTGCCCTTAGCTCAGCTGGATAGAGCGTTTGACTACGAATCAAAAGGCCAGGAGTTCGAATCTCTTAGGGCACGCCATTTTTACTCAAATGCCGATGTGGCGGAATGGCAGACGCGCGCGACTCAAAATCGTGAGGGAAACCGTGGAGGTTCGAGTCCTCTCATCGGCACCATAATGACAATCCCAAGCTCTTAGGATCCAATGGATCTTAAGGGCTTTTTATATTTTTATCGAACCGATAGATGGAGCTTAAAGGGAGAGGATATTTGTTGCTTTTTAAAGGGATTTTATGTAAGATTGGTTGATCTTAAAACGCAGAATGAATGACAAAAGAAATAAACGATTATAGATGAGGAGCCTTGATTAAGCAGCTAGGAGGGGAAAAGAGTGTCATCTGAACATATCGTAAGTGAACTATCCGAAATATCGGAAAGCGGACTCCAGAGTTTGGCAGGATTATTGGTCGAGGTTGTCGATGATGGGGCATCGATCGGTTTTTTGCCTCCGTTAAGTCAAGCAGAAGCTTTTGCTTATTGGTCCGGAGCAATGAATGACGATGTTATTTTGTGGATCGTGCAGCGGAATGGGGAGACGGTGGGCTCCGTACAATTGCATTTATGCTCGCGGCCAAATGGAACGCACCGCGCCGAAGTTGCAAAGCTCATGGTCCATCCCAAGGCTCGCCGAAAAGGAATAGGTCGTATGCTGATGACGGCTGCCGAAGAGAGGGCGAAATTGGAAAACCGCAGCCTGCTTGTGCTGGATACACGGGCTGATGATCCCTCTAACCTGCTATATCGTTCAATGGATTACATTGAAGCAGGACGGATCCCTCAATATGCCAAATCCGCGGACGGCGAGCTGCATGATACCGTCTATTACTACAAAAAACTGACGCTGTGACAGGATAGCAACGAAGCAAGCATCAGTTGTAAGAGGAGGCTTACCCGAGATGAGTGATTCGCATGCCAACCCCTTGCTTTTACCTGTGCCTGAAAGCTTTGAAAGCAGCCGTCTCCTTATCCGGTCGCCGTTATGGGGAGATGGTGCTAAGCTAAATGAGGCGGTTAAGGAAAGCAGGGCGGAACTATTGCCCTGGATGCCATGGGCTGAGCATAACCCGACCCTCGAGGAATCCGAAATGGTGATTAGGAGATCCAGAATCAGGTATCTGGAGCGATCGGATCTGATGCTGCTGCTTTTTCTAAAAGAAACGGGGCAATTAATCGGGAGCAGCGGCCTTCATCGGATAGATTGGCAAGCACGGAAATTTGAAATCGGCTATTGGGTACGAACCGCATTCGGCGGAAATGGCTACATTTCGGAGGCGGTTGAAGCGATCACTCAATTTGCGGTACATGAGTTAGACGCTAACCGTGTTGAAATACGCTGTGATTCCCGAAATGTTCGAAGCGCGAGGGTTGCGGAGCGAAACAGCTTCACCTTAGAAGGAATCCTTCGCAAGGAAAAATGTGATGCCGCGGGCTCGCTCCGGGATACCATGATATTTTCGAAAGTGAAATCGATCGAGTATTAATATATCGGAAATAAAGCGAGGGCACCGCAAGTATTAATATCTTATTTCCTAAATGTCCGCTCGTAGTCCTCAAAACGAATTTTTCGAATATGCTTCCGATCTGACGAACGGGCAATGATTCCTTCCGACTTCCCTGATGCATCGATGCCCACCTTTGTGTGCTCGAAACTTTTTAAGAAGGCATAGGTATCCTCGAGTGTCTTAGGGAAGTTGGAGCCTTGTTCTGTTGCTAATAGCGGGGCATAGGCCAAGCCGAAGGCTTGAATAAACCGCAGCTTCTCGTCCTCGTTATAAAAAGGCTGATTCCCGTGATCACGCCATTCCGCTATTTTCTCCTGGGGCAAAGACAACAAATGGTTAAGCTCGTTTTGCGATAGTGAAAATACATCGAAGAATCGATAGTCCTGTGTTTTGTTGTCCGTATACTGTTTAGCAGCCTTCGTCTTGCCGCCGTAGGATTCCTGATAAATGACGGTAAGCGCCCAATCATTTTCTGAAAATACAGCAGGCAGCAGCTTATCGGCGATAGGCTTCAAAAACTCCGCTATGCTGCCGTATGGATTACCGATCCGGTCTCCTTTTGCGTATAAGAGCTCTTCCCTTGAGCCAATCAAATAATCGATTTCGTTATTATCATTTTTGAAAAAGATCACTCTCGCATTTTCACCGTCAACTTTTTCATAAACGTATATGCGGTCCGATTCATGGAGAAAACCTTTTTCCTCGGACAGAGACTCCGTTAACCGTCCTTTCTCGCCTAATTTATGATAAGTAAGGATACTCGGGTATTTGGTTAAAGAGTTTATTTTTTTAAGATCCACACGCTTCATCTCCCCAAACAGCAATAGTGTGTAATTCGTTATAAAATAGGGTAGTCCTTTTTAATGCGCAAAACTTTATAAAGGAGCGAGTGATGTGCAAAAAGAAAAGCCGCATAATCTTCAAAGAATTATTCGGGAATTGGGTCAAGAGAAGATTATAGCGTTATTGACGGATCAAATCTCTGCATCGGATTTAAACAGTCTGCTGCTTGAAGTGTTCAGAGAAAAAACAATGCAAGCAAGCCCAAAAGAGCTGCTTAAAAAATATGAAGCCAATCGATTTGTACAGCCGGCTGCCGTTCAGCCCTTGGCGCTTAAGCAGCTGGAAATCGATATGTTGAACATTGCGCTGAGCCAGTCGTTTTCTCCAATCCAGCTATCGCCTACGGCACCGCTAGGATCCTGCTCCGTTGTGGCCGCGGTTGATCAGAATAAAATTATTTCTGCCCTAAGAGGAACGGAGGTCGTTGCCGATGCAACGAATTTGTTGGCCCTGCATATTGCCCATTTGATCAAAACAGGGAAAGAAGATAATCGGAATGAATTCATTCGTTTCAGTACGACCCACAGGCATGTGAGAGCGCAAAGCATGGGAAACGCCCCAGGTATGCTGCCTCATTTTCATGTGTTTTGTTTGGTTACGTCCGGGAAGGACCAAGGCTCTTATTCGTTTGAAAAGCAAGCCTTCTGGGAGCATGTTTATGTATATAAATCACTCTTTCAGGTCTTGTTTCAGGCTGACCTGGAGATAGTACTCAGCACTCGCAGCGGGTATAAAGATACGGATGGTCTCCTTGAACGGATCATTCAGTACGGACAGGACCAATCGATAGAGACTAAGCTTTCCGTAGTCGAGGCCAACGAAGAGAATCAATATTATAAAGGATTTCAATTTACGATTAGAACGGTCATAAACGGCATGATTATGAACATTGGAGACGGTGGCTTTGTAGATTGGCCGGCTCAGCTCTTAGGCAACAAGAAAGAACGGATGCTGATCAGCGCCATTGGATTAGACAGGCTTTTGCCAATAGGGTAGGATATAACAAAGCCCAATCGGAGAAGGAGTGGAAACAGGATGGGAAACCGAACCTTTACACTAAGCGAAGCCAACGAGCTGCTGCCGGAGCTGCAAGAGGATTTGCGGCAGCTGCAGCAATTAACGGCAACGTTTGAGGATAAATACGTGGAATACCAGAAGGAGAAAGCGGCTTATGAGCAAGCTTCGGCTTCTGCCAAAGGCTTGAAGGATCCTTTTTTTGAACAGGAGAGCCAGCTGGAATTCATGAAGATGGAGGCGGACCTGTTAATTGATAATTTCTCGCGAAAAGGCGTGCTATTGAAAATGATCAACCCCGGACTGATTGACTTCCCGGCGGTACTGAATGGCGAGGAAATTCTGATTTGCTGGAAAGAAGGAGAAGAGCAAATCAGCCATTATCATGGCTTGCATGACGGCTTTGTCGGCAGAAAACCGTATCCTCATGAATAAAAAAAGATAAGCGAGTCCCGCAGATGAAGCAGCGGGACTCTTTGGTTTAATTTAATATAAACTCTGCGGTCACCGGATTATGGTCACTGTATTCAAAGCTCAAATCCGCGGCCTGATTCCGGATTATTTCTACATTCGAAGAAACGAGAAAACCGTCAATAACGGCTAGGAAATTAACACCTTCCGTATAAGGAACATCCAGCGTCCGAACGGTAGGGATGCTGCTGTCGATGACCCATTCGAAGCCGCTTGGTTTAAAGGTTTCAGGAAATTTCTGCAGCCATTCCGGCCAGTCCTGCGTCGATTCGAATTGCTCGGGATCGGTGCCGGGCAAGGCATGATTCCAATCGCCGCCAACGATGATATAATTTCCTTGATTCATCTCTCTTTTTAAATAAGACGCCAAATAATTGAGCTGCAGCTTGCGTATTTTTCCGCCCTTGTCGAATGCGGATAAATGCAGGTTGATGAGCACAAGTTCCTTGCCGTTATTCGTCGTGAATCGGCTCTCGATAAAGGCGCGGTCCAAATCCAGCTGCTGGCGCGGCCAGCTTTCTTTGCCCGGGAGATCGTACCGAACGCTGCCCGAGCTTTTGAATGCCGCTAAGGTTAGCAGGCCGCTATGCACGGAACCCATTGGCCTCTGAATCGGAACGGGCACCCAAGGCACTTTATAGTTATAGGCAAAGGCATAGCTGTAATCGCTTAAAGCCTCGGCCAGCTCGGATGCTTCATTAATGCCGTAGCTGCGCGAGGAGTCTACATCGACCTCCTGAAGTAAATAAAAGTCCGATTGCGCGGCTTTCATAAAGGAAGAGATGGATGCCAAGTTGGCTTGGGTTTGCTGCAAGCTGCTGGAGCGCGAGCTTTCCCCGCCGTCCATGAAAAAATCTTGTTTACTGTCGAGGCCAGCATACCCGATATTAAAGGTCGTAACCGTAAAGGGCCGGCCTTGCCCGATAGTCCGATCTGGATTGTTCTCTGTTTTTAGCTGGATTATTTCTTCTGGTTTATAATCGGATAAAGTAATATACAGTAAAAATCCGCCGATGCCGAGGGCAGCGGTTAGAAGAAGCGAGAGCGATATTTTCAAAACCTTACTCCCCATAGCACCCATCCTTCCTTATCGTTACCTGTTTTAAGCATATATGATTTCTACTGGAAATGTACCATGTTATGGCATGGGGCACTAGTTTATTTTTGCAGGATAAGAGAGGAGAGCCGCGATGTCAGGCGTCATTTCGAAAGCGATACAGCTGCTTGATCTTCTGCTCCCGCAAGGGAAGGAGAAGGAATTAAGCGTCACGGAAATGAGCAGGGAGCTGGACATGCCCGTGCAAAGCGTACACCGCATATTAGGCTCGTTAATGGAGCATGGCTTTGTCGCTCAGAACGCAAAGACGAAGAAGTACAAGCTGGGCTTGTCCATTATGAAATACGGCTTCCTTATGTGGGACAGCCTGATGCTGCGAACGGTAGCGAGGCCCATTATGGAGGAGCTTTCCCAGAAAACGAAAGAAACGGTCTATTTGGCAACCCGTGAAAATGCAGAGGGCGTTTATATCGATTCGGTTGACTCCCCGCAAATTTTGAAAATATCGGAGCCAATCGGGCTTAAGCTTCCCTTATTTATCGGCGCATCCAATCGGGTAATCCTTGCGTATCTGCCAAGAAAAACACAAGAAGCCATCCTGGCTGAAGTAGAATGGGAAACGGTTCCTTCATTAAAGCCGTTGTCGCGGGAGTACATAGAAGAAGAGATTTTAACGATTTATAAACAAGGCTATGCCGTTACGGAAGGTGAGGCGACGGAGGGGACGACTGGTATAGCCGCCCCGATTTTTTCGTATGAGAACAGGGTAATCGGTTCCTTGAACGTGGCAGGTCCTACTCTGCGTTTTACTGCGGATACGACGGAGAAAAACAGTATGCTCGTCAAAAAATACGCGGACTTGATTTCAGATGAGCTTGGTTACCGCCATAAGCTTAATAGGTAATTTTTTTAATCATTATCCCACTATTCGGGAAAGTGTTATTACGTCTATCGAATATCGAGATTATAATAATCCTCAATAAGCGCTGTCAGCGTATATTGGAGGAGTAGGAACGATGAATATTGTTGCTTTTAAACATTTTGATTTCGATGATGAATATGCTTTTCGTACCTGGGCGGGCTTGAGGGGGCATCGGCTGGAAGTGCGAGATCCCTCTGCGGGGATCAATGAGGAATGGATGCATGATTTGGATTTGCTCATTATTTGCGGCGGGCCGATGAGCGTGTATGAAGAGGATCGTTATCCGTGGCTTATTCGCGAGAAGCAATTTGTGCAGCAGGCCATGCAGCTAGGAAAGAAAGTGCTGGGCATCTGCTTTGGCGCTCAAATGATCGCCGAATTGTTAGGGAGTCCCGTACACGGAAACGAATATAAGGAAATTGGCTGGCATGTGATCCATCGCACAGAGGAGCGGCATTCCTGGCTTGCCGGTTTGCCTGAGGAGTTTACGTCGTTTCAGTGGCATGGCGATACGTTCGCACTGCCAGAGGATACGCAGCTTCTCGCTTATTCGGAAGCGTGCAAGGTGCAGGCTTTTGCCTATGGCGAACATGTGCTGGGTCTGCAATTCCATTTGGAGACGACGCCGGCTTGCATGGAAACGATGTTTGAGCATTGGTCCTCGGAGCTGATCGAGGCGCCGTATATTCAGACGGCGGAGCAAATTCGCAGAAGGTTTGAACTAAGCGGGCAATCGCATAAGGCGCTTCACCTCATTTTGGACCAAATCAGCATGAGCCGGTAATGAAGGCTTGGAATCATTTTTATTTTGAAAATGGGAGCTTAGGCGAATATAATGGAAATAAATGTAGGGAAACGAAGGGAGCCGCTGAGGCATGAAACGCAATCGTTTGGGAAAGTCGGAGCTCTACGTTAGTGAAATCGGCCTTGGCTGTATGTCGCTAGGCAAAGATAAGGGAAAAGCGGCTGCCCTCATCCATGAAGCGATGGATAAAGGGATTAATTTTTTGGATACGGCGGATCTTTATGACGAGGGCTTGAATGAGGAGATCGTAGGCGAGGCTGTTCGCGGCAGGCGCTCGGATGTAGTCATCGCGACGAAGGTCGGCAATCGGTGGGAGCCAGGCAAGGAGGGCTGGTCCTGGGACCCGTCAAAGGCGTACATCAAGTCGGCTGTCAAAGACAGCTTGAGAAGGCTGCAAACGGACTATATCGATTTATACCAGCTGCATGGCGGCACGCTTGAGGATCCGATCCCGGAGACGATTGAGGCATTCGAGGAGCTGAAGCAGGAAGGACTTATTCGCTATTACGGCATTTCTTCCATCCGCCCGAACGTGATTAGGGAATATGCGGAACGGTCGAATATCGTCAGCGTAATGAGCCAATACAGCATTTTGGACAGAAGGCCCGAGGAGCAGGTGCTGCCGCTGCTGGCGGAGAAGGGCATTAGCCTTATCGCCCGCGGACCGGTCGCGAAAGGGATTCTAACCGAAGCAGGCGCTATGAAGGAAGCGAAGGGTTATTTGGATTATGACAAGGAAGAGCTGGCGGCTTTGCGGGCCGCTTTAAGCGAAGCTGGGGAAAACGCGCGTGACCTGGCGCATAGGGCCATTCGATACGCGTTAGCTAATCCCGCCGTAGCGACTGTTATTCCGGGAGCAAGCTCATTGGAACAGCTGCTGCACAATATTGCGGCAGGCGATGCGGAGGAGCTGACGGCAGCCGAATTAGAGGCCATTCGCAGGTTGAGCAAAAGCAGTGGCTATGAGCAGCACCGTTAGCTGTTAGATAAAACCCCTTCATGAAAAAAATAGCCGACGAATCGGGCAGCTGGAATAGAATAAATAAGCGTTGAACCCAAATATAAGGGAGATGCTAAACCATGATAAAACGAATCGAATGTGCATATGTGCCCGTATCAAATGTGGAGAAGTCGGCAGCTTGGTATGAGCAGGTGCTCGGCATGCGCTTGCGTTCTCCGCTGGAACCTGGACGCGGGGCCATTATGGTGATGGAGGAGGGAGGCTGGCTGTTCCTTCTGCCGAGTCCCGATATGACGCCGCTTACTTTCTCGACGACCGGCTGGGCGGAAGACGGGCAAAACTTTGAGATGTTCCCGCTATGCTTTGAAACGGATAAGATATATAATCTGCATGCTTCACTGAAGGAAGCTGGAGCATGGGTGGAACAGGAATTACGGAATGAAGGCAGCTGCGGGCTGCAGCTTAACTTCAAGGATCCGGACGGCAACAAATATCAAGCGTGGCAGCAGCCGGCGAATCCGGAGGAATAGGCCAGGATTGGCATAAGACAGAGAGAAGGTCTGTACCAGGGCCTTCTCTCTGTGCTATGCTATGAGAGGAAGGTTTGACTTTATCAACTGTATGCAATAAAATTACAGTATCCTTCTTGAGAGGGAGATGCAGCGATGAATAGTGAATTTACGGTAGCGGTTCACAGCTTAGTGCTGTTAGCCTATTTGCCTGATCATATGGCCAGCAGCGAGACGATTGCCCGTAACGTATCCACGAATCCAACGCGGATTCGCAAAATTATGAGCACGCTGCGGAAGCACGGGTTTGTGAAGACAAAGGAAGGCATCGGCGGCGGCTATATTTTGGACTGCGAGCCGGATGAGGTAACGCTTGCTCAAATCTATCAAGCCCTTTCCGGCGGCACCTTGAAGCCGCATTGGTGTTCGGGAAATCCGGACGAGGATTGCCTGGTATCCGCGAATATTCAAGGCGTCATGGATCATTTCTTCTATGAGGCAGAGCAGCATTATGTGGCCTACCTTGAGAGAAATACGCTTCAAACCGCTTTGGATAAAATCCGCAAATGCCAACAGCAGCAAAAGGCTCAGCAGCCGTAACACCAAGTGACACCAAGTGACACCGAGTGATACCATGAACAATTCCAAGCAACGGCGGTAATCATGCTGGCTGGCCGCACCTTACCGCTTATTGAACGCGATATTCAAAACGAGTGATCTGAATTTTTCTATGCAATATGTATCTAATATTCATACAGTTGACGGGGCTTTTTTGGATTGAAGCAGCTCCGATTATTACGTTATAACGAAAAGGATGAGTGCCATGTCAGAGAATACCCGTACCAATTCTTCATTTCAAATCCCGTTATCGGTTCTGGATGTCTCTCCGATCGTTGCAGGCGGCTCTGTGGCCGAATCGCTAAGCCATACTTTAGATCTCGCCCAGCATTCGGAAAAATGGGGCTATAACCGTTATTGGCTTGCGGAGCACCATAACGCGCCAAGTATTGCTAGCTCAGCTACATCCATCGTGATCGGCCATGTAGCGGCAGGAACGTCAACGATCCGCGTAGGGTCAGGCGGTATCATGCTGCCGAATCATGCGCCGCTCGTTATCGCGGAGCAGTTCGGTACGCTTGAATCCTTATTCCCTGGCCGCATTGATTTAGGCCTTGGCCGCGCGCCGGGCACGGATGGGCTTACCGCCGTTGCTCTTCGAGGGAACAGAGGCGGCAACGGCCATGACTTCCCTGAGAAATTGGCGGAGCTGCGTGCTTTTCTTGATCCATCCAGCGCGGAAGTGGGCATGCCCGTCCGGGCCATTCCCGGCGAAGGATTGGATATTCCGATTTGGCTGCTCGGCTCGAGTGATTTCAGTGCGCTGCTGGCAGCTCAGCTCGGCCTGCCTTTCGCTTTCGCAGGCCATTTCTCGCCGACCTTTACGGTTCCAGCCATGAATTTATATCGAAGCAGCTTCAAGCCGTCAGCTGTGCTTGATAAACCGAAAGGCATGGTTGCGGTCAATATAGTAGCAGCAGACACGGATGAAGAGGCGGCTTATTTGGCGACTTCCATGCAGCAGCTGTTCTTATCTTTTATTCGAAACACGCGCGGCCCCCTGCCGGCACCGGTTCATGATATGGATACCGTGTGGACGCCGCAGGAGAAGATTGCCCTGCAGCAGCAGCTGGGTTCTTCCATCGTAGGGGGACCGGATACCGTCCGCAGCAAGCTGAAGCAGTATATCGAAGCGACGAAGGCCGATGAGATTATGATTGCTGCCCATATCTTTGATCATAAAGCGCGTTTGCGTTCTTATGAAATCATAGCGGGTCTTTGAAGATTTCGCAGGTATTGATTTATTTACTATCGCCCTCCGTGCGAGTACTTATGCGCGGCGGTAAGGCGGAGGAACTGAAAAAAGAGTGCGGACCACACCGGTCCGCACTCTTTTTAAATTGAATCCTATTCTGAAGCCGGTCGATGCCCATTGCGAAGCTGGCGTATGGAGAAGCCAAAATCCATTTGGAGATGAGGATAATCGGGAAAGTTCTCCCAATCACCGCCCCAGGAGAAGCCCAGCCCTTTGGCGATCTCGACGACTTCCATCCAATCGGCATGCCCGTTTTTGTTGCCGTCATATTCCATATCCCATACGACCTCGCCCTTCTTGGTGCGAAGCGCGAAATCAATGGCGAGGCCATAGTTATGATACGAATGACCGCCCTGCACCTGCGTAACGATCTTGCCTTCCGTCGTTCGCCCTTTGGCATATATCGCGTTTTGCTCGTCAATGGAGCGGAAGCCGTCCGTTATGAGGATGGTAATTCCGGCTTTGCCAGCTTCGGCAATCAGTTCGGTTTGCTTAGCAAACACGACCGGATGAAGCTCCGTTACAGGAGGAGCGGGCGTAATATCGATCTCTGGCACATAAGGCTCGAAAGTTAGAATGGCTTTCCATATCAGTACAGCGGAGAGCGCTAAAATAATGAATAGCAGCAGCCGGTTTCGTTTACGTTTATTTTTTGCCGCGAGGTCCAGCTGTGTCCGCCCAACCGGAAGCGGCTGATTAGTGAAATGATTTCGTTCCAGCATGTAAAATCTCCTTACCGTTTGTATCCGCTTATCTTATCATATTGTTAATCGCGTTACCCTAGTCCAGGGTAGGGGATTAATCACAATCGTTGACATTTTATCAGTTTAGGTCTAAACTGATAACAAGAACGAAAGCAAGAGGTGGTTATATGGATCAACAAGATTCGGAAACCTTCTTATCGAAACGCGATGAACGATTAGGCTTAATGATATGGTTTCGCTTATCGCGGGTTTATAATCACAGCCTGCGAGAAACGCATCAGCATTTGAAAAAATGGGGATTGTCCGCTGCACAGTTTGATATCCTTGCGCAGGTAGGCGCGCAGGGCCGGCTCACGCAGCAGCAGCTGGCGGATAAGCTATTTGTCACCAAAGGAAACATTACGCAGCTTCTTGGCAAGCTTGAAGAGCTGGGATATATCGAGCGCGAGCAAGCTTGGAAGACCAAATATGTATCGTTAACGGGAAAGGGCAAAGCGTTGTTCGATGAAGCCGTCCCCGTACAAGAGCAGTTCCAGGCTTCGCAATACCATGCGCTTAATCGCGAAGAGAAGAGGCAGCTGCTCGTATTATTAAAGAAATTACAGGGTTAAAGGTAAAAGTCATAAAAGAAGCGTTTAAGCTTAACTAAATATTGAGGGAGGTTGTTCTTATGCAACTCAAAGGAATTCACCACGTATCCGCTATTACGGGCACAGCTGCAGGAAATTTTGATTTTTATACGCAGCTGCTGGGCCTTCGTTTGGTCAAAAAAACCGTTAACCAAGACGAGACTTCGGTTTATCATTTATTTTACGGGGATGAGAAGGGAAATCCGGGGACAGAGCTGACGTTTTTCGAATTTCCTATGACCGGTAGAAACCGCGCCGGCACAAGCAGCATTTCTTCACTGTCGCTCCGGGTAGCAAACGATGCCGCGCTTCGGTATTGGAAGGAGCGCTTTGTGCAGTTCAGCGTCGATCATGACGATATCGTTGAACGTGCCGGCCGTAATACGCTTGCTTTCCGGGATTTTGAAGGACAGCGGCTTGTCCTTGTATCCGATGAGCATAACGAGGGCGTTAAGGGCGGTATTCCTTGGGAAAAAAGCACGGTACCGGCTGAATACGGCATTCTCGGACTTGGCCCGGTACAGCTGACAGTCCAAAACCCGGAGCCTACCGTGCTCGTTCTGACTCAGCTTATGGGCTTCCGAGAAAAAGGCAAATACCCGTCTACGATTGCCGGGCAACCGGATATCGTCGTGTTCGAGACCGGCGAAGGCGGCAGCGGCGCAGAAGTTCATATCGAGGAACGGCATGATCTGCCGCGTGAACAGCAAGGCCACGGCGGTGTGCATCACGTAGCGTTCCGGGTGGATAACGATGAGGAGCTACGCGAGTGGATCGAGCATATTCGCGGAGTCCGAATTCCGAATTCCGGTTTCGTTGACCGCTATTATTTCCGGTCGCTGTACTTCCGCGAGCCGAACGGCATTTTGTTCGAGCTTGCCACTGACGGTCCCGGATTCGATACGGACGAGGATATTAACCACCTAGGAGAATCGCTGGCGCTGCCTCCATTCCTCGAACCGCAGCGTGCGCAAATCGAGTCGAGGTTAAAACCGCTGCAAACTAAATCGAACGAATAAGCGATAACGCCAAAAAAAGACGACCGTCCCCGCTTGGCAAGGGGGGAGCGGTCGTTTTTAATAGGATAGTAACAGGTTTTGCCGCCAAACGCCAAAGGACGGTGGCAGCCGTTTACGCTTGGCCTGCCAATAATTTAGCAGTGAGGAATAGTAGAAAGTTTGATATGCTTCGAGGATTGATCTCTTTAGGAGGGTACTCGTGAAGCATATTTTTAATAGATTCGCAGTTACGGCATTTGTACTGTTAAGCATGTTCTCAGCTTCGGTGCATACGGTTGCCGCGCAAAGCCAGCTGCCTTTCGATGATATAGCAAGCAGCTATGCAAAGCAGGAAATCATAGATTTATACGATAAAAAAATACTAACGGGAACGTCAGGGCGCAGCTTCTCTCCAGCCGCGCCAATGACGAGAGCCGAGTTTGTTACGGTGCTGGACCGGCTGCTTGGACTCGAGCAGGTCGCGAGCCCGATCACTCCGTTCACCGATGTAGCGAAGAAGGCTTGGTATTATGGCTGGATCCAAGCTGCCGTACAGCTGGGCATAGCGGATGGCGTAAGCGCAAGCCTCTTTGCGCCGGCTAAGCCTGTTTCAAGGCAGGAGGCTGCCGTCTTATTGTCCCGGATATTGAAAAAACAGAATAATGATACCGATGAAATTACGAGTTTTGCCGATGACGCCCGTATTGCGGCTTGGGCGCGGCCATCCGCAGCAGCCATGCGCAGCCTTGGGCTGCTGAAGGGTGACAGCAATGGATTTTTCCGTCCGGAAGACCCGATAACAAGGCAGGAAACGGCTGTCATGATTCATCGGGTGCTGCAAAACGTAAAGTGGGCAGCAGAGCTTGCATCCAAGCCGAAGGAATCCATCAAGCTCGGCTGGCAATATGCCCAGACGACGCAGCAATACGAAAACAATATTTTGCAATCCAATGTGAATACCTTGTCTCCCCGTTGGTTCTTTATCGAGGCTTCAGGTGAGCTGTCCGATCACGCGGATCCTTCTTTGACGGCATGGGCCAAGAAGCACAATAAAAAGGTTTGGGCGCTTGTCGGCAACCGGTCCAACCGAGAGATGACCCATCAGCTGTTGTCCAAATCCGCTTCACGAAGCGCCTTGGTTTCAAAGCTGGCGGCCTATGCCAAAAAATACGGCATTGACGGGCTTAACATTGACTTTGAAAATGTTGCCCCGCAGGACCGCGCGGCGCTAACCGCATTTGCAACGGAATTAGCGAAGAAGCTGAAGGCCATGAACGTCACGCTTTCGATAGATGTTTCGCCTGACCGCGGGACGGATTGGACGGATGCGTTCGATTATGCCGAGCTTGGCGCGCAGGCAGATTATATCGTATTGATGGGCTATGACGAGCATTGGGGCGGAAGCCCGGTAGCGGGTCCAAATGCATCCTTGGGCTTTGATGAAGCGGCAGTCAACAAGCTGGTCAAAACAGTTCCTCGCGAAAAGGTGATTTTGGCGCTGCCTTTTTATAATCGCGATTGGGATTTGAAGAAGGACGGAAGCGTTGAAGCCTCTGAATTCATTACGCTGGGTCAGCAAAATGCAATTATGGGCAAGTATGCGATTAAACCTAAATGGGATGCGAAATTAGGTCAGTATACGGCTGCTTATATAAAAAATGGCGTAAAACATCAAATTTGGGTAGAGGATGGACGCTCCTTAACAGCGAAATACAAGCTGGCTGCAGAAGCTAAGCTGGCAGGCTTAGCCTACTGGTATATTGGCGGGGAAAGTCCGGATATATGGGCAAGCATGAGAAACGCGGACCGGTTTTTGGGTTATCGTTTTTTATAAGGCAGCCTTCTGTGAAAGAGAATGCATTATATGCGATAAATTGGAAAAGCCGCAACGAAAACTAGTTTCGTATTTTCCGAACTGGCATTTGCGCGGCAATGCTATGTAAAATATGGAATGAGAGAGTGGTGCATAACATCGGTTGAAGAAGGGGAGAGAGTCCATTCATGAAAAAACTTTCGTCATTATTTCTAACCTTAGCTCTATTGTTTTCATTCGTTTCAGCCGTTCAAGCAGAAGCTAAGCCTATTTCCGTATGGGTAGAGGACGAGCAGGTCCAACTGGGCGCGCTCCAGCCTATTATGGAAAAGGGGACAACCCTGGTTCCCGCAAAGCTGCTGCTGCAAAAGCTTGATTTCCAAGTCACATGGGATCAGAAGAACAAGGTCATTACCGGCAAGAAGGAAGGACTCGTTCTTTTATTCCAAATCGATAATCTGGGAGCCATGGTGAACGAGACGGAGCAAGGCTTGCTTGCTGCTCCTAAGCTCGTGAAAGGGACCGCTTATATTCCTTTGCGTTCGGTAAGCGAGGCTGCCGGCTATGAGGTTACCTGGAATAAGGAGCAGCGGTCAATTTCCCTGCAGGCGAAAGAACCGAGCCGCGGCTTCTTATGGAAGGTTGAAAAGGCGGGAAGCACCGTATATTTGTTAGGCTCGATACATATTGCGAATGAAGCGATGTATCCGCTGCGTCCAGAAATTCAGGATGCTTATGAAGCGTCAGACTATCTCGTAGTAGAGGCTGATATTTCAAAAATGAATAACGAGGAAGTCCAAAAGCTGGTTATGGATTTAAGCGTCTACAAGGATAACACCACACTTAAAGACCATATCTCGGACGAAGCCTACAAGAAGCTGGGCGAAATTTTGAAAGAGAACGGTGCGGCAGAGAATGCGCTCGATACCTATAAGGCATGGAGCGTTTCTTCTACCATCGATTTTCTTGCGACATCGCAAGCAGGCTATGATGCGGGAATCGGGATCGACGCGCATTTCCTAGAGCAGTCCAATGCAAACAACAAGCCGATACTCGAATTGGAGTCCATCGAATACCAGCTTCGATTATTCGATGGTTTCTCGGACAAGCTGCAGGAGGAAATGGTGAATGCTTCGATCGAAAACTATTATGCGGAAGATTCCGGTATCGATGCGCTTACGGATATGTGGGTGACTGGCGACGAGAAGCAGTTGCTGGAGCTGACCGAAGCTACATCGGCAAACGAAGAGTTTAATCAAGCGCTGCTGACTGACCGGAACGCTCCAATGGTCGAGAAAATTACGGGTTATTTGAACGACGCCGCGAATAAAACTTATTTTGTGGTCGTGGGTGCCGCCCATATGCTGGGTGAGAATGGCATTGTTCCGCAGCTGGAGGAAAAGGGCTTTACGGTTACTCGCCAATAGCCAATAGCATAGTAGGGATAATCGAAAACAGGGCAGCCCCGCAGGACGCGGCGGCTGCCTTGTTTTTGCATACGCTATGGCGGATCGGGTTAATGGCTGACATTTGCTGCTGCCAAGGCCTGTTGCTTCAGTTTGAGCTCGACGAGCAGCGCATGAAGCTGCTCCGTCGCCAGACCATGAAGTACAAGCCGAAAGCCTGCCTTCAGCGTCGTAAGCGGCACCATCGGATGCTTGTTGTTGATAAGCGCAAGCCTGTCGTTGCTGCCGATAATTTTGGAGGCGAGAATGCCGATGGTTTCATCGAGCTGGAGCGAATTGGTTGCCCGCCAGAAATCATTGTCTGTCAGGAACATCTGGTAAACGGGCGTAAAGCATTCGATTGCTGTCGTTAAATCCATAAAATTGGTCCAACGTCTTGGCATTGGCTCAATGGGCACGCGGGAAGAGGTAATCGCATTGAAATTAAGAGGCGCCTGCTTCGTTACCTCGATTCCTTTCTCGCGCAGCTCTCTGCTCAGGTTTATGACAAAGTTATATAAGTTCAGGTCATGGATCAAAAATAGATCATCCTTAACCGGCCCGAGATGCGTGGGCTTTAGCGGGTTCATCTCGATCTGGACGCCGGGAACATTGTCGCGAATAAAGCCTAGCACCTCCGAACCGAGATAGAAATGCCGCAATATCATAAAGTTGGCACTGGGGCTCACGAACGTTTTCATCCCGAAATGCAAGACGCGGTGCAGGAGCCGGGAAGACGTAAGCGCCTTCGGCACGATAATTTTATAGATTTGCAGCAAGATAATCATCAGCCTTGCGAAAGGCCGCAGCACGGGCAATAGAAATTGCCGTGATCTGCTTGAGCAGTCCTTGAGGTAAGCAGCCTTAGCTTCCTCATTGAAGGGAATGCTCTGATCCATGTAGACCGCGAGGAACGGATTCGGATCGTTTTTGTCATGCGGCATATTTTTGAAGTAATCCGCGTCACTCATACATTTCCCAGCTCCTCTAATTGCAGCAGGTACAGCCGGGCCGTCGTTTTCGCCGTTTTCACGATACGCGCCGCGATGTCCGCCGTCAGCATGGGATGCTGGACGACCGCCTCCAGCCGCTCGAAATGCTTCTCGTCGGAGTCGCTGTGGTAAAGCAGGAAGGAGACCTCCTCATCGCCGAGCCCAAGCTGGTCGCGGATCATTTCGCCCCAGTAGCGCGCCATCCGGCAGCCGAGTCCCTCGATGATCCACATCGCGCCGATGAGGTCCACGGGATTTTCCCGGCTGGCCCGCTGGAATAAATAAGCGGATAACGCCTCGCTGCCGATATTTTTCTCACCGGACTGAATCGTGCTTATATCACCGCCGACGGCAACGTAGTTGCGCTCCAATATTTGAAAGTCGCGGTGCTCGTCGCGTGCATGCGCAATAAACGTCGAGCGAAGATCAATGTGCTCGATGGCGATATAAGAGGCGGCGCGGGCGATCCATTGCGAGCCGTCAATGACCTGCTGGCGGATGTTTTCCATTAGCGCCTTATAATCATCCAGCGTGAATTTATGGCTGTACAATTTATGGATGACCGGAACATGCGCAAGCTTTTGCTCAAAATCAATCCATACCTGCACGAGCTGCCTCACCAGATAAGCTTGAACGTCATCGGCTTCATTGTATTCCAGATGCGGAGCCTCGGGCTGGCGTTCCTCTATCACGGCACGGTCTTCATTGGAGGACCCTACAACAGTAAGCAGCATGTACGAGGTCTGGAACCTGCCGCTCTCCGGCACCATGCAGAGCACCTGCTCGCCGGGCTTCAAATGCCCTTCGTTCAGCAGCTCCTCAAGCATGATATAGATCGACGCCGCGCCGGTATTGCCTTTCGTGTATAGGTTCGTGAACCACTTTTCCTCGGGGATGGCAAGCCCGCCAAGCTGCAGTAGCCTGAAGATCTCATCACGGAAAAAATGCGAGGAATAATGGCAGACCATCCAATCGATGGCGGCTGGATCAATCTTGCCCTCATCCGCCAGCTCGAAGAAGCGGTTGACGCCTACCTTGGGCATTTCATTAACGAGCCGGATATCCTGCTTTAAATTTATGGCACCGTCGCTTGCGGCCTCCTGTATGGAAGAATAGTCATGCCAGCTCGCATGCCCGTCATTCTCCTTATTGGTCCCGGCATACATGCAGACGTCATACAGGTTGGCATACGATTGGTTGTCGATCCATTCGATGCGCAGCGACAAGCCGCTTGCCGCAGGCTGATGCTGAAGCACGGCTGCGCCTGCTCCGTCGGACAGCATGAAGCGCAGAAAGTCGGTATCGAACGGCACCGGGCGATCAGCTAGACCCTTCTGCGCTTCGAATCTCGTATGCTTGAAAACGCGGCTTGGCAATTCGCTCGCACAGGACACTGCGGTATGCTGCTCGCCTGACCGCACATGCAGGTACGCGTTCTTCATCGCCTGCATGCCGCTGGCGCATACGCCGTGATGGGTGGCCACCTCCATGACGGGCAGGTTCGTTTCGGCATGGACCATGCTGGCAAAGCCGGGAACCAACAGATCGCCTTGCGTCGTGCCGACAGCGAGAAAATCAATTTTATGATCTAAAGCTTCTTTGTTGCGATTCAGAGCATCGCGTATGGCAAGCGCCGCCATTTCCGCGTTAGAGTAAAGGGCCTTTTGCTCTTTATCCATCGCATAATGCCGAAAACGTATTTTATTTTGACCGAGTATGCGGCGCATCGACTTGGAGCTCTTGCCGTTTATTTTGCCGAGGTAATCCTCAATCTCATCATTGCCGACAGGCGAGCCGGGCAGAAACTTACCGATGCTCGTAATATAAACCGGGTTCATGAAGCACCTCCAAATAGGATTGATTATAGTTTTAATGATCGTTGATGCAGCGCTTTAAGCCTAGTACTAACTTTATTTGGTACCGCATGAAAAGTTAGGCTTGAATATGTATTCGGCAGTCCGCTATAATAGACGCATATCAAAACTGATGACTGACGGAGGTAACCCAGCCGATGAAGTAAGTACACGATTCCTGTAAACAACTTGTTTAAGTACAAGCGGCGTTCTCGAACAGCGAGAACCGGTCAGGGATACGTGCGTCGATTTGGGGACTTAAGATAGGTCAATCAGCAGCGATAGATACGGGTGGTTTGCCCTTAGTGCGTCATTATTAGGGAGACTCATCGTTATTTTCGTTTACCTGATATTCCCCTGCGTATTCGACCGTGTGCCGCTGGCCACGGTTTTTTATTATGTTTTCAGAAATGGGGAATGTTCTTTGATGCTAGTAAAGGTTAAACAGGTGAATAAAGAATGGGACGGCAATTTACTGTTCGAAAATATAAGCTTCGAGGTTAAGGAGGGCGAGCGGCTCGCCCTCTTCGGACGCAACGGCGCTGGTAAAACGACGCTGCTGCAGGGTTTGACCGGCAGGCTGCCGCTGGATGGCGGCGAAGTGCAGCGTCTCTTGCCGTTTGAGGAGTGGGGCTGGCTGGACCAGCAGGCGCAGCTTGATTCCTCGCTTACCTTGCTGGAGTTCGTACAGGCGGGCTCGGAGGAGTTGTTCCGCTTGAAGCAGGCCATGGCAAAGCTTACGGAACAAATGCAAGGCGAAGAGACCGGCGAAGAGCAGTTAAACCGGTACAGCGAGCTGTACGAAAGATATGCGCAGCTGGACGGGTACGGCTGGGAAACCAAGGTGGAGAGAAGCTTAACCCGGTTAAGCTTCGACAGCTCTTTATGGGGCGTTGCCTTCGCGCAATTAAGCGGCGGCCAGAAAACGAAAGCCCAGCTTGCGGCGCTAATGGTGAGGGAGCCGAAGCTTGTGCTGCTGGATGAGCCGACAAATCATTTGGATTCGGATGCGCTGGATTGGCTGGAGCAATGGGTGCAGGCTTATCCCGGCACGATCGTGTATGTCTCGCATGACCGGACGTTTATCGACCGAACGGCAACGGCGGTGCTTGAGCTGGAGAAAGACGGCTGCAGGCGCTATCCCGGAGGCTATACCGACTTCAAAACGCAGAAGGAGCTGGAGCAGAGGACGCAGGAGGCGCTGTATAAGAAGCAGGAGCTGGAGCGGGAGAAGCTGCTGGAGAGCATAAGAATGTATGCGGAATGGTTCCAGCAAGCGCATAAGGCTGCGGGTCAAAATGATTTTCTTCGGTCAAAGTCGAAAAAAAACGTATCGCGCTTACACGCGAAGGAATCCGCATTGGAGCGGTTAGACCAAGAAAAGGCGCAGAAGCCGCGCGAGGAGCAGAAGCTGCGCATGCAATTGGAGACGGATGAATTCGCGGCTGCAACGCTGCTGCGCATGGACGGCGTCAGCTTTGGATATGACGGACGCAAGCCGATTTTTAACCACCTTAACCTTACCGTTGGACGTGGCGACCGCCTTGCCGTTCTCGGCCCGAACGGAGCGGGCAAGTCGACGCTGCTGAAGCTCGCCACCGGAAGGCTGACCCCAAGCGCAGGCAGCGTAGCTATTCATCCACAGGCAAGGATCGGATATTTCGAGCAGGAGCTGGATCAGCTCGATAACAAGACGACGATTCTAGACAGCCTGCTGATGCTGAAGGGAATGACTCAGTCCCATGCGCGGACGATCCTGGGCTGCTTCTTGTTTTCCAAGGAGGATGTGTTTAAACGCATTGGCGATTTAAGCATGGGCGAGAAATGCCGGGTAGCGTTTTTGAAGCTGTATTTCGGCAAAGCCAACCTGCTTGTGCTCGATGAGCCGACGAACTACTTGGATATTAGCACGAGAGAGCAGGTCGAACAGGCGCTGCAGCATTACCCGGGGGCTGTTCTGCTTGTGACCCACGATCGTTATTTGATCCGGCAAGCGGCCAATCGCCTGCTCGTAATGGACGGTGCCAATGATCCCAGTTTATTCCCGGGCACCTATGAGGAGTATATCGCTAAGGATCGAAGCCGCCTGCTTTCTCCCGAGGAGCAGCTGGGCCAGAATGAAAAAGAACGGATGCTGCTTCGTTTGGCGCAGCTTATGAGCAGCGCGCAGCCGGAGGATCCGGCGGAGCAGCAGCTGCTTATGCAGGAAATCCGCAGGCTGCGCGAGCTCATAAGCAGCATTTAGGATGTTCCTTTAAGGCTCGGGGATCGCGTGCTCTTGGGGGTGAAGCGATAGCCGAAGGCCACTCACTTCAGCATCAAGTAGACATGATCGACCGATTTCATCGCGTATTCCTTTTGGACCGGTATCCCGTTTTCAAGCAGCACCAAGCAAGGCACGCTCGCGATTTTCCAAAGATCACGCAGGTGCGGGGCGTAGTTGATGTTCAGCTTATGAATCGGAACCGATATGCCGGTCACTTCGGCAATTTCAAGCATCCGTTCGCCGATTTTGCATGTGCCGCACAAAGGGGTAAAGAAATATACTGCTGCTTTGCCGCTCTCGGCTTGCATGAGTTTCTGTAATGAAGCTTCATCTATTTCACGGATAGCCATCGTTGTGCTCCTTAACGTTGATAGTTGTAATGTACTCGATTCGCACGCGATATACAATATCATCTCTATCATGGTTACCGGATTATGAACGGACAAAGGAGCTATCTCATAGATAGCTCCTTTGTTCCGTCAATCAGTGACAGGCGTTTAACGGTTTACCTCCACATGAAGATGATATTTGTTGAAAACAGCGATCATGGCGGATTTGGCTTCTTCCTCGTCGGGACCATGAATTTCAAGAGTGTACGCAAGGTTTTTGTAAAGTGAAATACTTAGGCCAAGGATACTTTTGACGTCGACGAATTTCTTATCGCTGATACGAAGGACGATGCTTGATATAAATTCGGCTGCGGTTTGGTTAATGTCAACAATGCCTCGAATTTCAGCTTTCATAGGGCAACCTCCGTTCATTGCTTGTTCATCTTTTTATATCATCTATACTCCCGGGGTATTCTTCGGGCAACGCCCGACTTTATAGCCGCTTTGATTACGAGATCGCGGATGGCTTTCACGACTGCTTGATTGAAGACGCTCGGAATAATATAATGCCGGCTTCTTTCTTCATCGGAGATGGCCGAAGCAATGGCCTCGGCAGCTGCAAGCTTCATTTCCTCATTAATGGTTGTCGCCCTGCAATCCAAAGCTCCGCGGAAAATACCCGGGAAACATAATACATTATTAATTTGATTAGGATAGTCCGAACGGCCAGTGGCGATGACGCCGACAATATCCTCGACTTCCTCGGGCTTAATCTCCGGCGTCGGATTGGCCATGGCAAAAACGATCGGGTTGTCTGCCATCATCATAACGTCCTCCCGGCGAAGCAGCCCTCCGGCAGAAAGACCGATGAATACATCTGCTCCCCGAATGACTTCTTGTAAGCTGCCTTGAACGCGATTAGGATTGGTATGCTCCGCGTACCACTGCCACATGCCGTTGTCATATGCATTTCCAGCCGCTATGGCGCCTTGACGGTCCACGCCAATAATGTCTTTAACCCCTGCGGACAAAAGAATTTTACTGCAGGCGACGCCTGCCGCTCCGATTCCGCAAACGACCACCTTGATCTCACGAATGGATTTGTTTGCGATTTTCAAGGCGTTGATTAATGCCGCATACAATACGACTGCCGTGCCATGCTGGTCATCATGGAATACGGGGATATCCAATTCCTCACGCAGTCTTTGTTCGATTTCAAAGCATCGGGGAGAAGAAATATCCTCAAGATTGATCCCGCCGAACCCGGGGGCGATCGCTTTGATCGTCGCAATGATTTGCTCGGTATCCTGCGTGTTCAGGCAGATAGGGAAGGAGTCGACGTCTGCCAGCTGCTTGAAAAGCATCGATTTGCCTTCCATAACCGGCATAGCCGCATAAGGGCCAATATTGCCAAGCCCTAAGACTGCGCTTCCGTCCGAAATGACGGCAACGGTGTTTCTCTTGATCGTTAATGTAAAAGCTTTTCTCGGCTCTTCGTGAATAGCCATGCATACGCGTGCTACATCTGGCGTATAAACGCGTGAGAGATCATCGCGGTTCTGAATTGGCGCTTTAAGCTTTGTTTCTATTTTCCCGCCAAGATGCAGCAGAAACGTTCGATCTGAAATATTCACCAGCCGGACACCGTGCAAGCTCTTTATCGTTTCTGTAATAATGCTGATATCGACCGTATCGGTTACGGTTATCGTAATGTCCCGCACCGTCACATTTTGGCTGGTTTGAATGACGTCGATGGCTACGATATCTCCACCGGCTTCGAATATGGAGGATGCAACCTGTCCAAAATGAACCTCATTCGTATTCATTTCGAGCCTAAGAATCACGCTTTTTCCACCGAGTCTATTGTTATCCATGGCTACCTCCATCTGATAAGTTCATCATGCTCTATTTGTTAGCCTTCCTCGTTCACTACAACCTCTTTCCCTCTCTTTTTCAACAAGACGGGAACAATGATCCAGCATGCCGCAATGATTAAGAAAACGAGAGACAGCGGCTTTTGCAGGAAAATCATAAAATCGCCGTTGGAAGTCGTTAACGCTCTGCGCATATTGTTTTCAATCATCGGCCCCAGCACCAGACCAAGCACGAGCGGAGCCAAAGGATAATCGTTGCGCACGAGCAGGAACCCGGCAACCCCGCAGCCAAGCAGCAGCAAGAGATCAAAGATTTGCGCCTGCACGGCGTATACGCCAAAAATAGAAATAGCGATAATGATAGGAATCAAATATTTCGGCGGCGTTTGAATGATTTTGGCAAATACTTTCACCAGCGGCATATTAAGAATAAGCAAAATGAGATTTCCGATCAGCATGCTGGCAATCAGCCCCCAAGCGACCTGAGGATGCTCCTCGAATAACAAAGGACCCGGCTGGATGTTATACATGATCAAGGCGCCCATCAAAATCGCGGTTGTACCCGATCCGGGAATGCCGAGCGTAAGCAAAGGAATCATGGCTCCGCCGGATGCTGCGTTATTAGCGGATTCGGGAGCAGCTACGCCGGCGATATTTCCTTTGCCGAAAGAAGCGGGATTTTTGCTGATTTTTTTCTCCAAAATGTAGCTGAAGAAAGAGGCCAAGGTGGCGCCCGCACCAGGCAGAATGCCAATGAAAAATCCTAATACCGAGCCGCGCGCAATCGGTCCCGCGCTATCCTTTAAATCCTGCTTTGTCGGAAAAATACGTCCGATCTTAGCTGTCTTGCCGGCGGAGTAATCGTTCTCCAATATGGTCTTGAATACTTCACCCAAAGCAAACAGTCCGACCGCAACAGTCAAAAACTCAAGTCCGGAATAGAGCAGAGGAATGCCGAAAGTGAACCTCGCGACACCCGATACCGTATCCATGCCGACGGTGGCCAGAAGCAGGCCAAGCACCGTCATAATAAGAGCCTTCGTTACGGATTTGCCGGCTAAGCCGCTGACCGCGCACAGTCCGAGGAGCATTAAGGAGAAATAATCCGCAGGCCCGAACTTAATGGCAACATTCGATAACGGCTCTGCTAGCACAATAAGCGCAATGACGGCAAATAACCCTGCTGCGAAAGAGCCGATCGCCGATATCGATAAAGCAGCCCCGGCTCTTCCTTGTTTAGCCATTTGGTAGCCGTCTAAGGTAGTCACGACGGAGGAGGATTCTCCCGGCGTATTTAACAAAATAGAGGTCGTTGACCCGCCGTACATCGCTCCGTAATAAACGCCGGCAAGCAATATAATAGAGCTTGTTGCCGCCGCTTCCGGGGGCAATCCGCCGGTCATTGAAGCCGTAATCGGGATAAGCAAAGCGACGCCGCTCATGGGGCCGATCCCGGGAAGTACACCTACAGCCGTACCGATTAACACGCCTATAAAAGCAAACAGCAAATTATGCCACTGAAAGGCGGTTGCGAAGCCGTCTGCGAGAAATTGCAATGTGTCCATTCATGTTCCTCCTTTCATTACGATAGCCAAGAAGGGAAGCCCGGCATGGAGCCTTCCAAAATGACGACAAAGATAACGTAAACTCCTACTGCAAAAAGTCCGGAGATGATGACCGATTTCAGCCATTTTCCTCTTTCCAATACTTGAAAGCCGACGAGGAGGAAGAGGAAGGTTCCGATAATGTAACCGATCGTTTCTAAGAAGAACACATACAAGAAGGCAGCTGCGAAAATGATAAGAAACCGCTTGTAATCGAGCTTTTGTTCCTGGCCGCTTTGATGCTTCGTTTTCAATGCCTCGTAGAACAAACGCAGACTTAAAAGGACTAAAACGGCTCCGAGGCCGAAGGGCACAATATTGGGACCTACCGTGCTGCCGTAAGCCGATGAGCTGATGGCCGTGCTCTGCCACATAAAACCGATTCCTAGAAGAAAAAATACAATACTGGCGTATCGGTCAAATCCTTTGTTCACCGTGAAGCACCTCCAATGAAAAAATAAAGGGAGGGACCTGCTCCCTCCCTGGGACAACGATTACTTTTGCATGCCAAGCGCCGTTAACAGCTCTTGTACAACTACCTCTTGATCCGCTAAGAAAGCTGCAAAATCAGCGGAATTTTTGTATTCGCTCGCCCAATCGTTTGCCTTTAATTCTTTCGTCCAGGCTTCATTCTCGGAAAGCGCTTTTAATGTTTTGTCCCAGTAGGCGACTTGATCCTCCGTCATGCCTTTCGGGCCCAATACGCCGCGCCAGATCGTGAATTCCGCATCGATGCCAAGCTCTTTTAAAGTCGGAACATCCTTAAAGTCGCCGCCAAGCCGTTCAGTGGAAGTCACCGCAAGAATTTTGATTTTACCTGCTTTCAAGTAACTGCCAAGCGAAGAGATGTCCGTTCCGATCGCATTCGCGTTATTGCCCAGCAATGCGGCAATCGCTTCGCCTCCGCCGTCATAGGACAAATATTTGATTGTTTTCGGATCTACTCCCGATTTAAAGGCCGGTAATACGCTGATCAAATGATCCATGGATCCAGGGGCCGAACCGCCTGCCAGCGTAACTTTTGAAGCATCGGCTTTTATGTCGTCGATTAGCGATTGAAGATCATCGTATTTGGAATCGGCAGCAACAGCGATCGCGCCGTAGTCCTTCGTTATTTGCGCGAGCGGGGTGACATCCTTGTACCCGTAAGGGCTGTTTCCTTCTTTTTTAAGATTGTTTATGAGAATAGGCGGCGAGCTCACAAACAGCTTATAAGGATCATTTTTGTCTTTCGTCACATATTCAGCTAAAAAAACCGTACCGCCGCCGCCGGGTTTGTTCTCCACGGTCATCGTCTGATCGACCAGCTTCGTTTCACCGAGTACTTTGGTGAGCGATCTTGCCGTCTTATCCCAACCGCCGCCGGCCCCTGAAGGCGCCGTGACCACGAAAGGCTTCTCCGGATAGTTGGCAGCATCCGAGCTCCCGCCGTTCGATGCGGTTCCGCTGCAGGCTGTAAGACTGACGGCAACAAAAGCCGCGGCTATTATCGTTTTCCAATGATTAGATTTGAACACCATGCGAAAATTCCCCCTTTAGCATCTATCAAGCAAACGCAGCAATAATTTGAAAGCGCTTACTTGACTTATACGCTTCATACTAGCATCGCTTATTTGGGATGAACAGAATAACGAAATAAGTTGAAAAGAATTCATAACGTTAATTTTGTTCATAAAAATTACGGCCAAAATCGATTCAGGGGGCTATGTTCCGGGAAATATGTAGAATACAATAAAGGCAATGCCGCCAGCACTTGGGTCATATGTTCATAGGCAAGGAGATAATTGTATGCGATTACAAACGAGACTTATTTTATTAATCGGGACGCTCTTATTCATCATTATTATCGCGCTAACCTTTAGTTTTGAACGGATGTTGGTTATGACATTGCAGAAGAACGTGGGCTCCTCTGCACTTAAAATTGCAAAAACAGTAGCATTAATGGATGTAATTAAGGAAGCATTTGACGAGGAAAATCCGTCGGCAATCATTCAACCCATCGTGGAAAAGATTCGCATGGAGACAGATGCCGAATACATTGTCATCGGAAACCGGGAAGGCATTCGTTATGCGCATCCCCTGCCGGACCGAATCGGGAAAGCAATGGTCGGCGGAGACAACGGGCCTGTTTTAAGAGGCGAATCGATTATTTCGGAGGCAGTGGGCACAATGGGGCCGTCGCTGCGTGGGAAAACACCCATCTATGATGACCATAATCAAATCATTGGTATTGTATCGGTGGGCATCTTAGTCAAAGACATTCATGAATCTGCCGCGACCTATCGAAATGCGATGATCATTTTTGCGGCAATTGCGCTCATGGTCGGATGCGGAGGGGCGATTGCGATTGCAAACGGCGTAAAACGGTCCATTCACGGACTCGAGCCTAAGGAAATCGGCTTGTTATACCAGGAGAAGAGAGCTATTTTGGAAACTATACATGAAGGGATCATTGCGATTAATAAAGAGGGAATGATTACACTCGCCAATCAAACGGCTTTAAAGCTAATCGACCCGCTTGAAAAGACGGAGATTGCCGGAAAGCATGTATGGGACGTCATACCTGAGTCTCGATTACTCGAGGTTATCAAATCCGGCCATGCTGAAATTGATCAGGAAATGGTTATAAACGGCAGTATGGTTGTGGTCAATCGTCTGCCGATTTTCGATCACTATCACCAAGTGGTGGGGGCCGTATCCAGCTTCCGCAACAAATCCGAGCTGCTTCGTTTAACGGAGGAGCTTACGCAAGTAAAACGATATACGGAAGCGCTGCGTTCGCAGACGCATGAGTATTCCAATAAGCTGTATACGATATATGGGCTTATCCAGCTGGAATCGTATCAGGAAGCGATGGATATTATTACGCATGAAACGGATGTCCATCAAAATCTTATTCATTTCCTATTGCAAGAGATACCGGACCCTATTATTGGCGGAATCCTAATCGGAAAGTTTAACCGCTCCAACGAACTAAAGGTGAGTTTGGAAATTGATACGAAGAGCACCTTTAAAGATATCCCAAGCGGCATAAGCCGAAATCATCTCGTAACGATCATCGGCAATTTGATTGATAATGCCTTGGAGGCCGTATTAGCCGCAAGCCGAGACGATAAGGCAGTAAGGGTCTTTCTGACTGATGAAGGCAAGGCTTTAATGATCGCTATCGAAGATAATGGGGGCGGCATAGCGGAGGACGCCGCAAAACATCTGTTCGAGGTTGGTTTTTCTACGAAGCATGAGGCTAATCGGGGTTATGGTCTTGCCATTGTCAAACAAGCGGTACAGCAGTTGCGGGGACATATCAGCTTCCATTCCCGTTTGCAGGGAGGCACTATATTTACCGTCGTCATTCCAAAAGAAAAGGAGAGTGGGCTATGATACGCGTGGTTATTATTGAGGACGATCTTCGGATAGCGCAGATTAATCGCCGTTTTGTGGAAAAGATAGCGGGATTCGAAGTGGTCGGAATTGCGACGGATGAGCAGCTGGCACACGAGCATTTGGACATTTTGGCCCCGGATCTCGTTCTGCTCGATTTATATTTTCCCGATATGAACGGACTTGACCTTCTCCAATATATTCAGAAAAACAACCCGTTAACGGATGTGATCATTATTACGGCTGCAAAGGAATTTGACACGGTACGGGAGGCCATCCGCGGCGGCGTGTATGACTTTATGATCAAACCGGTTGTGTTTGAACGTTTTCAAGAGAAGCTGAAGTCTTATCACAAGTATCATAATCAAATGAAGCTGCTCGGCGGAGCGAATAAGCAAGTGGATCAGGAGGGAATCGATCAGCTGCTTTGGGGAGCAAGCGATAGAGCGGACAAGGATAACTACCTCCCAAAAGGGATCGATAAAATAACGAGCGAGAAGATTTTCACCTTCATTCACGGCGGTCCGGAGGTGCTGACCGCGGAAGAGCTTGGGAAGAAGGCCGGATTCAGCCGTACGACCGCTCGGCGGTACTTGGAGTATTTTGTGGCCAAAGGTGAATTGGTAGCTGACATTTCCTATGGAACAGTCGGAAGGCCGGAGAGAGTGTATAAGAGAACGTAATCGTCAACGGATGGAAGCGGTTTGGTTTTTTAGCGTTTCTGGAGGAAGAGGGACAATAAAAATAAGCCGTTAATGAGGAGCAAGGCACCAAAAATGAGGCTGGTTTTATTCTTTTTTATAAATTCCATTCAAACACCTCGCATCATTTTATTTACACCTATAATTATCTCGTGAATGCTCTGATTTTTCCAGCTTTTTTTGCGAAAAAGAAGCAGATTAACCGCTTTTTTTTAGAAAGTCGCCCTGGCATCCGGCATAAACCTTGTCCAACCTCCAACTTATTGTTTCTTTATTTGTAGGAATTTGTAATTGGTGTGGCGATTGTTATAAAATTGATGCAGGCTGCTCCGCTTCGGAGCGTTCATAGCCATGCCGTTTATTTCATGCCTAGCCTCTACGGATAAGAGGGAATATTCGGCTTTTGTAGAATAATGTAATGATCTCGCTTTTTTTTTGGAACTTGCATGTCGAATAGGCGTATTGATGGGTAGGGTATTTCAAATCGATATTAAGGGGGTGCAAATACAATGGCTATCTCTCTCGTAAAAGGTCAAAAGATAGATTTAACGAAGGGCAATGCTGGTCTTAGCAAGGTTATTGTCGGCTTGGGCTGGGATCCCGCAGAGGTTAAAGGCGGTTTCTTCGGAATGAAGAAGGCGGCTAACGTGGACTGTGATGCTTCAGCGCTGCTGCTCGACGAAAACGGCAAGCTTGGCGGCGAGAAGAATCTCGTTTGTTTCTACAATAAGCAAAACGGCAACGGTTCAGTTGTTCATACGGGCGACAACATTACGGGTGACGGCGACGGCGACGATGAGCAAATCATCGTACAGCTAGACCAAGTACCTGCTAATATTCACAAAATCCTTTGCGTGGTTAACATTTATGAATGTGAATCCAGACGCCAAGATTTTGGCATGATCAAATCAGCGTTTATACGAATCGTTAATCCGGCTAACAATCAAGAGTTAATTCGCTTTAACTTGACGGATAATTATTCGGGCAAAACGGCTTTGGTCGTAGGTGAGCTTTACAGACACAGCGGTGAATGGAAGTTTAGTGCAATTGGGGAAGGCACTCATGCTCCTCATGTTGATATTCTTGCTCGTCAATACCAATAACTATATTGAGAAAAGAGGGCATTTCAAATGGCGATTAGCTTATCCAAAGGTCAAAAAATCGATCTTACGAAAACAAACCCGGGCCTTACGAAAATCACTGTAGGTCTAGGCTGGGATACTAATAAATATGACGGCGGAAAAGACTTTGACCTTGATGCTTCTGTATTCTGTTTGAATGGACAAGGCAAAGCCGGCTCCGAGTCGGATTTTATTTTCTACAATAACCCTAAAAACAGCAACGGTTCGGTCGTTCATACAGGCGATAACCGTACGGGCGCAGGCGACGGCGACGATGAGCAAGTAAGCGTTGACCTGTCTGCCGTACCTGCTGAAACAGACAAAATCGCATTCTGCATCACGATCTATGACGGTGCAGAGCGCAGCCAAAACTTTGGACAAGTATCCAACGCTTTCGTTCGTATCGTAGACGAGCAAAGCGGAACGGAACTGATCCGTTATGATCTTGGAGAAGATTTCTCCGTAGAAACAGCTGTAATCGTCGGCGAGCTTTACCGTCATTCCGGCGAATGGAAATTCAGCGCGATCGGCAGCGGCTTCCAAGACGGCCTAGGCGGTCTTGCCCGCAACTTCGGCCTATCCGCTAACTAATTGCACTTCACTACCCGTAAAGGGTCGCCGGCGGCGGCCCTTTTTTAAAGTAGCCATAGTCCACGAGGAGGCATTTTCATGCCAGTAAATTTATCTAAAGGGCAGAAGGTCGATCTGACCAAATCAAACCCCGGTTTATCCAAAATTGCCGTAGGCCTCGGCTGGGACGTGAATAAGTACGACGGCGGCAATACATTTGATTTGGATGCGACAGCTTTTTGTTTGAATGCATCCGGTAAAGTAAATAACGAGAGCGGCTTTATTTTTTACAATAATAAATCGAACACAAACGGCTCCATTGTCTCCTCCGGCGATAATCGAAGCGGAGAAGGCGCTGGCGACGATGAAAACATAAAAATTAATTTATCCGCCGTGCCCGCTGATACTCAGAAGGTAGCCTTTTGCATTACGATTCACGACGCCGCGCAAAGAAACCAGAACTTCGGTCAGGTCGCTAACGCGTATGTTCGTGTCGTAAATGAGGAAACGGGCGAGGAATTAATCCGCTACGATTTGGGTGAGGATTTCTCGGTTGAGACAGCTGTCGTGGTAGGCGAGCTTTATCGTTATAATAACGATTGGAAATTCAGCGCCGTAGGCAGCGGTTATCAAAACGGCCTAGAAGGATTATGTAAGGATTTTGGCGTTCAAACCTAGCTCATTTCAAGGAGGAATAAACGATGTCCATTAATCTTTCCAAGGGACAACGGATTGATCTTACCAAAACCAATCCAGGACTTACGAAGGTTGTTCTCGGTCTCGGCTGGGATACGAACAAGTATACCGGCGGCGGTGAAATTGATCTGGATGCGAGCGCATTTCTTCTGCACCAGGATGGCAAGGCCAAGGACGAGAAGGATTTTGTATTTTATAACTCATTGATTGCATATGGCGGCGCAGTTGAGCATACTGGCGATAACCGCACAGGCGAGGGCGACGGGGACGACGAGAAAATCAAAATTGATTTTGCAAAGGTTCCTGCTCACATTGAGCGAATTGGAATTAGCGTCACTATTCATGATGCTGAGACCAAGCACCAAAACTTCGGCCAGATTTCGAATGCTTTTGTTCGCTTAGTGGACGAGACTAACGGAAGAGAAGTGCTTCGTTACGATCTTGGAGAAGACTTCTCCGTTGAAACCGCGATCGTATTTTGCGAGCTTTACCGGCATGGCGCGGATTGGAAGTTCCAAGCGGTCGGTTCCGGCTTCTCAGGCGGACTCGCGGCGCTTTGCCGCAATTATGGTCTATCCGTGTAAACCATATGAAGTTTAGGGTGGCAGGGTGCAGATTTGTCACCCTATTCTATAATTACTGAAAGGCGGTCAACGCATGGAGCTCTCCCTAACGAAAGGTCAGAAAGCCGATATAACCAAAAACAATCCATCCTTTAAGAACCTGCTTGTTGGTATGGGATGGAGCAGCGCGGCGGGGGTAGACGTTGACTTCTCGGCGTTTTTATTGCGGGCAGGCGGAAAAGCGGCAGGGGATCAGGATTTGATTTTTTACGGAAACCCCAAGGATACAAACGGTTCGATCGAGCTGGCAGGTGATAATAAACGAAGCTTAGCCGGGAAAACCGATCAGGAACAAGTTATGATACGCATTAACGATGTGCCTCAAGCGATTGAACGTATTTCTTTTACGTTAACCATTTATGATGGGGAAGCAAAGAGACAAAGTTTTTCTAGCGTGAATGATGCTTATATCCGTGTCATTGACGAAGGAACAGGACGCGAAATTTTGCGATATGAACTTGGAAAAAACTTCTCTATCGAAACTGCGATTGTCGTAGGAGATTTATATAGATATAATGGCGAATGGAAATTCAATGCGATCGGCTCGGGATATTCGGGCGGTCTTGCTGCGCTTTGCAAGAGCTTCGGCATTGAGGTGAAGCCGGATGCGCCGGCCCCTAATCCGCCGGCGGAAGTGAAGGCCCCAATCATTCCGCCTAAGCCTCCGGAGCCTGTCATTCCGGAGCCTAACAACGCACCGATCAGCCTTAGCAAGATTTCATTAAAGAAACGCGGCGATGTGATCAACTTGCAAAAAGGCGCCGGTGCGCTCGGCGAGATCGTCGTGAACTTGAATTGGAATCAAAAGAAAGCTTCCACAGGATTTTTTGGCCGGTCAAGCGGCGGCGTCGATCTGGATGTAGGCTGCTTATACGAGCTGAAGAACGGCATGAAGGGCTCGGTTCAGGCGCTTGGCAACAGCTTCGGCGACTTCTCGAGGCCGCCGTATGTGTCGCTTGACGGCGACGACCGGACAGGCTCCATAACGACAGGAGAAAATCTAAGAATAAACGGCAATAAAGTATCCGAAATTAAAAGAGTCGTCATCTATGCGTATATCTATGAAGGAGCCACCAACTGGGCTGAAGCGGCGGGTGTAGTTACCATCAGCCAATCGGGCGGACCGGATATAGAGGTACGGATGGACGAGCATAACAATCGCAAGGGCATGTGTGCGATTGCGATGATCGAGAACGTAAACGATCAAACCTTCAGCATTCAACGGCTCGTTCAGTATTTCTCTGGGCATCGAGAGCTCGACGAGGCGTACAGCTGGGGACTTAGATGGGTACAAGGAAGCAAATAATGCTATATTCGGAGGTTTTAAAGAATGGTTGATTTTTTTCAAAACATAATAGCGAATTTTGGAAGCTTCTTTCATTGGGACAATTTAACGGCGGTATTCACGAATCCCACGAACTGGGGGATTATTGCAACCTTGGTCCTTTTGGAAGGGCTGTTATCAGCAGATAATGCGCTGGTATTGGCGGTTATGGTTAAGCATTTACCGAAAGAGCAGCAGAAGAGGGCTTTGTTCTACGGGATTATCGGTGCTTATATTTTCCGTTTCGTGGCGATTGGCGTCGGTGTTTATCTCGTACAGATTACGTGGATTAAAGTCGCGGGCGGATTATACTTATTATGGATTGCGTTAAGCAATTTGTTCCATCTCGAATTCAAGCTTGCCCGGGTTGGCGGCATTCCGCTTATTCCATACATTGGCAAGAAGAGCAGCGATGAAGAAGAAGTGGTTCAAAATAAAGGCTATGGCTTCTGGCGTACGGTGCTTGCCGTCGAGATCATGGACATTGCGTTCAGTATCGACAGCGTTCTAGCTGCGTTTGGCGTGAGCGAAGAGGTTTGGGTTCTGTTCCTGGGCGGTATTCTCGGTGTGCTTATGATGCGCGGCGTGGCCCAAGTATTCCTCAAGCTTATCGATAAGTTTCCTGAGCTCGAGAAGGCTGCCTTCATTCTCATTATCTTGATTGCAGCGAAAATGATCGGGGGAGCATACGACTTGCATGTGCCTCATGCATTCTTCTTCGGTTTAATCATCGCTGTATTCGGCGGTACGCTCATCTTTAGCGCGGTACGAAACAAAAAAGGCTCAAAAGCCGTCTAACTAAGCAAATAATCTGATTATCGAAATATCCCTCAATGGAACGCGAGGGATATTTTTTCACTCTCGGCTTCTTTTACCAAACTTTTAGGAGGGATCACTTTGAGGTATTTCAACTATCTTACCAATGAAGAAGAGCAGCATTTCTTTTACTCCCTTCCGACTCAGTTCAATAATAATGCTGACAAAGAAATTCTTGCTCACGCGATTGGTGCAGCGCTCTATATGCCTGCCACCAAGGATAACATAGCAGATGATTTGGTAGCCGATAAGCACGAGGGACTCGTGTCTATGGTGATAGACCTTGAAGATGCAGTAGGCGACAATCAACTAGAATATGCGGAAGAGAACCTGAAAGCCACATTATTGAAGATTGGAAGATATCTTTCGATCGGTTTATTGCGCGTCAACGATATTCCTCTTATTTTCATCCGAATACGCTCGGTGGATCAGCTCAAACGGCTGCTGTCCTATTTTGGAGAAGAAATTCAATATGTGACGGGCATCGTATTCCCGAAATTCAATGCGGAAACCGGCGAGGAGTATTTCAGATTGCTTGCTGAGTTCAACAAACGCAACGTAACAACCGGTTCAACGCTGTACGGGATGCCTATTTTGGAGAGCGCTGACGTGATTTACCGGGAGAAACGGATCGAAACGCTGCTCGGCATTTCGGAGCTGCTGAATGAATATAAGGAATATGTGCTGAACGTACGAATCGGCGCAACTGATTTCTCCAGTCTATTTGGGCTCCGGAGAAGTCCGGACCATACGATCTATGACATTGGCGTTATTCGTGATTGCATAGCGGATATCGTGAATGTTTTTGGGCGAATGGATAATCATTATGTGATCTCGGGGCCGGTATGGGAGTATTTCAAGAGCGATCGGGTCTTCAAGCCGCAGCTCCGGCAAACGCCGTTCGAGGAGAGCATGGGAAGGCACGGCCGTATTTTACGCATGGATTATATTAATAAATACGTGGACGGGCTTATTCGCGAGGTTGCTATGGACAAGGAAAACGGCATTATAGGTAAAACGATCATTCATCCGACTCATATTAAGCCGGTACAAGCCATGCTTGTCGTCACGCATGAGGAGTATATGGACGCTCTGCATATTATCGAAAATAACCAAGGTGATTTAGGCGTCATGAAAAGCCGTTATTCGAACAAAATGAATGAGTTCAAGCCGCATATGACTTGGGCCAAACGAATATTGATCAGATCGAACATATATGGGGTGCTAAATGAAAACCAAAACTTCACCTGCTTACTCGCAGAAGAACGGGAGCCTGCAATCGTATAATATTATTGGAGATTTAGAGGTTACGATCAAAGTAACGAGCAACGTCTTCGATATTCCGCTGGAGCGATTGTTCCAAATGGCAGCCCGTATCAACAAGAAACGAAGCTTTTTGTTCGTAAGCAAGGTGCTTGGCAAGCATATTCCGGTAAATCCGCATGTTTCCTTGTTATCGGGAGCGGCACTTGGCTTGCTGTACCAGCAGTTTAAAGGCGAAGCGCTGCCGATTCAAATCGAGAAGCTGCTGCATGCATTCGAGTCGCCGGAATCAGCGCGAGGCACCTATGAGCAGATGAAGCGAAACAAGATGAAGGTGAAGGAAAAGACGCTGTTCATTGGCTTTGCGGAGACCGCAACCGCGCTTGGACACAGCATGTTCGATATGTTTGACGGCGATGCGGCCTTCTTGCATACGACCCGCGAGAGCATCGCGCATAGGAGCTCCTGTATCGACTTCGAGGAAGAGCATTCCCACGCGACGACGCATCGGTGTTATGCGGAAGATCCGGCTATTTTTCAGCAAGCCGAAACGATCGTATTAGTCGATGACGAGATGACGACGGGTAAAACGGCGATCAACATCATTCACGATCTGCATGCCAGATACGGGAAGAAAAATTATATCGTAGCAAGTCTGCTGGATTGGCGCTCCGATGAGGATATTCAGCGCTTCAGCGAGCTGGAGCGGGAGCTGGACGTTGACGTGGAATGTCTTTCGCTGGTAGCTGGACAGATTACCGTCTCGGGAACGCCTGTTGAAAGCACGGATCAACCGGAAGAGAAGCGGGACCAGGAGCTGGAACCTGCTATAAATTTCGTATATATGAATAATCGGTTTGCAGCACTATCTTCCTTGCAAGGTGAAGCTTCTTATTTGAAGCATACGGGGCGTTTCGGCTTAACGACGGCGGAGAGCGGACTGTTGGACAGGGAAGTGGAACAGGCAGCTGCGATCCTGCGGGAGCATAGAACGGGCGGCAAGGCGCTTTGCATGGGAACGGGTGAGTTTATGTACATACCCATGCGCGTGGCCGCTGAGCTTGGTGAGGACGCTTGGTACCAATCCAGTACGCGCAGTCCGATCCATCCGGATTCCAATCCGCATTATGCGGTTCGATCCGCTTACCGCTTCGCTTCCCCCGAGCATGCTGGCGTCATGAACTTTATGTATAATATTCCACGCGGAGCTTATGATGAAATGTTTCTATTCATGGAGCGGGAGGTAGCGGCTGAGCAATTGGCAGAGCTGAAGCAGGTTCTGCTGACTCTGGGAATCCCGCAGGTGCATGTCGTCTATTTTAGCCGGAAAAAGCTTGCCGATCCTGCGCCGATGGGCAGCTATGAGCAAGGGGATGTTACCTTTCTCTTGAAGGATCTAAGCGGCGTTTCGTTAGAGCAGCGGACGGAGGAGCGGGAAGCGGCCATGCAGACTGGCGGCCATTACTCGGAGAGCCTCCCGATTGAATATCAGCCTACCGCCGAATATATACAATTGTTCCAAAATACGCTCAGCGACTCTGCGCAGCGGCTCGCCAAGGCGGTGGGAACCGTCTCGGAGAGAATCATTCAGAAGCACGGATTGGATATCGTGCTTGCATCCTTGGCAAGAGGCGGAACTCCGATTGGCGTGCTTATCAAACGGTATATCAAGCAGGTGTACGGCAAAGAGATTCCGCATTACAGCCTTTCGATCATTAGAGGCAAAGGCATTGACGAGAATGCCTTGCTTTATATCAACCAGAACCACCCGGATCGGCATGTGCAGTTCGTGGACGGCTGGACCGGCAAGGGCGCAATTACGAAGGTGCTTATCGAAGCTTGCAGCCGAATGAAACACAAGCATGGCATCGAGTTCAGCGACGAGCTTGCCGTTCTTGCGGATCCTGGCTATTGCGCGGGTTTGTTTGGGACAAGGGAGGACTTCCTTATACCGAGCGCATGCCTGAACGCAACTGTATCCGGCTTGATCAGCCGAACCGTGCTGCGCGGCGATTTGATCGGGGCAGATGATTTTCACGGCGCGAAGTACTATAAGGATTGGGAAAAAGCAGACCAATCACGCGTATTCGTAGATACGGTTTCCGCTTTTTTCGAGCAGTCGGCATCCGTCTCCAAAGCAGAAGCCCTGCAAATGGAGGAGAGTCCTGAGCAAAATGAAATCACTTGGCGGGGCATGCAGGATATTACCCGTATCCAAAGTGATTTTGGGATAAGCGATATCAATTTCATTAAGCCCGGCGTAGGCGAGACGACCCGCGTCCTCTTGCGGAGGGTGCCTTGGAAAATCCTTGTCGACCGATTGGACAACCCGAATCTCAAGCATATTTTGCTGCTTGCAAAGGATCGCGGCGTACCCGTGGAGGAGTATCCGAATATGTCCTATTCCTGCTGCGGCATTATCAAAGCTTTGAAGGGGGATTCGGAATGATTTTTGCGAGCGATCTGGATCAAACGTTAATCTATTCCGTGAGATCGAAGGGCGAGACAGCGATTGAAGACATGGTCCCGGTTGAGCTGTACGAGGGCAGGCATATTTCGTATATGACGAAGCCGGCCATTCAGAAGCTGCAGGAGCTCACGGGCCTTGCGCGCTTTGTTCCGGTAACGACGCGTATACCCGAGCAGTTCAATCGAATATTCGGCATTAAAGAGCAGTTTCGTCCGGAATATGTTATTGTGAGCAACGGCGGTACCGTGCTTGTCAACGGGCAAATCGACCGGGAATGGCATAGCCTCGTACGCGAAGCAGTCAAGCGGCATTGTGCGGAAAGCTCAGCGATTGCGGACCTTTTTGCCAAAATCTCTTCTTCGCATTGGGTGAAATCAAATGATCTTTGCGATGAGCTGTTTTATTCCATCGTCGTGGATAGAGAGAATCTGCCGCATGAATCATTGGAGGAGCTGAAGCTGCAACTGGCCTCGCATGGCTGGAGCTACTCTCTTCAGGGCCGCAAAATCTATTTGGTTCCGGAGAAGGTAAGCAAGGGCGCAGCCATTCAATATGTGAAGGAGAAGCTGGAGTCAACCTTTGTTTATGCGGCAGGAGACAGCCTGCTTGATGAGAGTCTGCTGCTTGCGGCAGATTACGCGATCTCGCCCGTTCACGGCGAATTAGGCCGTTTTTATTCGGAGCATCCACATATTCAGTTTACGAAAGCCAAGGGGGCGCTGGCCTCTGAAGAGCTGCTTGATTCCATCCTAGAGCACGCACGCAGATCATAAACGCATCAGCTATTTGATTCTTAATGACAGGGAAGAAGGTATTTCGAAATGACACGCGTGTATATGAATCGTTGGTTTTCGGTAGCGTACCATTATATAAATATGATTCGGAACAATCCGGACGGGGAGTCCTTTGAGTTTTTTGGCACGCATCCCGATATTAACCATATGTCCCTGCTGGCATCGGACTATATTGGAACGGAACCGGCTGTGTTTGGCCGGGAATATGTGGATTTTTGCGTGGATTTTTGCAAAAAAAATAAAATCGATATTTTTATTCCGCGTCTCCATATGGAAGAAATATCGCGATATGCGCAGCTTTTTGACGAGATTGGCACGAAGGTAATGGTGTGCCGCGATATTGAGCTGCTGGACGCGATGATCGAGAAGGATAAATTTTACGAAGCGTTGAGAGGGAAAGATCTCGTGACCATTCCCGACTACCGCGTGGCTAACACGGCAGAGGAGTTTAAGCAAGCTTATGAAGAGCTTACGGCGGCCGGCCATAAGGTGTGCTTCAAGCCAACGAAGTCCGAAGGCGGCATGGGCTTCCGAATCATCGACAACGAGCGTGATCCGCTTCAAGATCTTTACGGCTATGTCACGCTGTCGACGACTTTCGAGCAGGCGTATGAGACGTTGTCGTTAACGGATCGTTTCGACACGTTGATGGTGATGGAGCTGCTGGATGGAACAGAATACAGCATTGATTGCGTATCGACCGAAGATGGCGAGCTCCTGACCGCAATTCCGCGCCGCAAATCCACGGGCAGAACGTATTTGCTTGAGGAATCGGCTGAGCTGCTGGATATTGCGGAACGCATTGCGGCCAGCCTGCGCATACCGTATGCCTTTAATATTCAAGTACGCTACAACAATGGCGTTCCCAAGCTGCTTGAGATCAATCCGCGTATGTCGGGCGGACTCTACATCACATGCTTGTCAGGGGTAAACATGCCTTATTTGGCGGTTCAAGCGCTGCAAGGCAAAACTATTGAACGGCCAAAGCCGCAATTCGGCATACAAGCCGGTTATGTGGAGCAGCCGCTATTGATGCCGGTTAATCAGCTGTAAGCGAAGCTTGATTGTCGAAACTGCTTATTCCATTCTTTGATGCCGCTGGGGCTTTCTCCGAATCGGCAGGCCTGCTGCGCGGGTCTGCCGGTTTTCGGTAGAGAGCTTATTTTTGTTTTCGGAACGTATGTTCTGGTATAATAAATGCGTTAATGGAAACTGGAAGGATGGATGCCCGTGAACGCAATCGAAGTTATTGTATTGAATTTTGAGGAAGTCCGACGCAGAAGCGTAAAGATATGGGAAAGTATCCCGGAGGCAAGCTTAGATTGGAAGCCGGACCAACATGCATTAAGTATAAAAGAAATGGTCCGCCATGTTTTGGAGAGCGAACATTATTACCACCTAGCGCTGCTGAATAAAGGAAGCTTGGCCGCATATGAATCACCTTACGAAAACCGTGCATTTACAACCGTTGCAGATGAGCTTGCTTTTGCCCAATCCTATAGAAAACAATTTTTACAGACAGTGATGTCATTTTCGGAAGAGGATTTATCAAAGGTAGAAATTGACCGAAGCGATGTGGGTTACGTTCGTGCTCTAGGAGATATGTTAATGAGAATCGCTTATCACGAATCTGTTCACGCCGGTCAATTATTGGATTATATGAGAACAGCCGCGATCGAGCGGCCGAAGGTATGGGATTAGCGGATATGCCAGTGCTGCCTCTGTGTCAGAACTTCTAATGGTGTTTAATAACATTAGTGTAGTTCGTTTCTTTAGACGGAGGGGTGTGCCCGATGACACAATATATCATAGCGGATGAAGAAAAAAAAGATAAGCTTCGCCAAGGAATGGTCGATTTCTTCAATTACCTGCTTTACGATGGGTTCGTGAGCTCGGCAGTGGAGGATGGGAAGATAGCTGCTCTTTTTGCAGAGAGATATATTAATTTGGCTTCGGCCGCGCGGTTCATGCACGAGAAGCTAGGCGGCGTAATAAGAGATTACAGCGAGCTGGAAAGTCTGCCGGGGGTGACGGATGAGATTCTGGGGAGGCTGGAGTCTCTTTTGGGCCAAATGAATCTGGATAATCTCAGCTTGCTTGCCCCTCATACGACTCGAAACAACCGCGTAGAGGCTTTCGTAAACGGGCCGGACAACCTAAACGTTTTGCTTGAGGAGATTTCCCGTGCCGAACGCTATATTCACTGCTCGTTCATGTTGTTTTTCAATGACAAGTCAGGGGAGCTCGTTACGCAAGCGTTGCTGAATGCGCTGTCTAGAGGCGTGGTCGTCCGCTTAATGGTTGATTATACGGTGACGTCGCTAGGGTACGAGTTAAACTTGGAATTCGGAAAATTCAAATTGCTGGGAGACAAGCTGGAAGCAGCCGGAGCCCGGCTTCAAAATACGTTTGACAGCAGCTATCCGGCGGAGGAATGGCCGGACAAACGCGCGGAACTGAAAAAGAGCGGCGTTCCGGAAAGCTATCTATACTTGCAGGATTTTGCGCAAAAACAGATGGTGACCGGACTGAACATGATCAACCATCGGAAGTTCCTGGTCGCAGACGGACACACGCTTATACTCGGAAGCATCAACGTAGGGGATCAGTATTTAGCCAGCACGCCAATATTGACGCCGGGTAATGTAGAGTCAGAGGGACGCGCTCTAGGGATTCCCGGTAAGTCAAAAGAGTGGCATGACGGATGTTTTCGGATCCGCGGATCTGCGGCATTTTCGGCAAATCGGATTTTTGCTGCCCAGTGGAGCTTGCTTGGCGACGACTTATTCGACCCGGAGAATGAATTTTATAAACCGTCTGCTATGGAACCATTTGGCGAGGAAGATTGTACATTGTTCGCCAGCTTTCCTGGAAATCCCATTAATTTGAACCAGAAATATCATCTCGCTCTTCTAGAACATGCTGGGGACGAGGTATTCATTGTGAATCCTTATTTGATCGATGAGTCCTTTTGGGAGATGCTCCAGAGCCTGGACGAAGAGCGGGCAGGACATATTGTTATATGCAATTGCCTAAAGCATAATGACCATCCAACGAATCTTGCGGCGGTGCGCAGCCATATGTATGGACCGTTCGAAAAAGGAGTTTCTTTCTATGATTATAGCGCGACGGAACGGTTTTCCCATTGGAAAATCACCTACGACCGCCGTGGAGACGCCGTGTTCCACGGCTCCTACAATTTGAACGAGAGAAGCTCCTGCCATGATTATGAACTCGGACTTCTGGTGAAGAGCCCTGCGTTCGCTGAAAAGGTCAAAGCTATGATCGAGTATGACCTGAGCGTGTCGAAGAAGATTACCGATGCCGGCGATTTCTTCAAGCATCCTGCGCTTCACCCAAGCACATATTGGAATAAGTGGACTAAAAACTTAACATGAATGCAACGGATAATGCCACGGGAAATGGCTATGGCCGAAAATAAAGAGGGAATACGCCAGAGAAAGCAGGCTGCCGAGTTGGCAGCCTGCTTCGCTTGCGGGTGGGGTACCGTCATTTTATTTTCGAGGACTCCAATGTTAAGGAATTAAGCATGTGTTGGGGTCGTGTGTTCGTTTTCGTACTTGGGTGTGATTCCATAAGCTCGAGCTCATTAAAAGAGCTATTCATGAGTTGACCGTGTATGCGAGCGTATGGTTTTACTTTTTTTGTTTTTTTTCTCATTTGAATCAATAAGGCCTCCTGAAAATAAGATATTAAATTGTATGTCTGTGAAACGTGATTCGCCAGTGCACTCGTCTAATTTGAGGAGAAGCTAAAGAATGATGACGCTTGAATGAGTATCGCGGATGGTATATGTAGGGCTGCCGAAAAAAAATCGACAACCTGCTGCTTCTTTTAACTAACGATTCCATTCGATCCGTGGCTTTTGTTACCATGCGAGCCGTTACTTTGGTTTCCGCGTGTTCCGTGGCTTTTGTTACCATGCGAACCGTTACTTTGGTTTCCGCGTGTTCCATGGCTTTTGTTACCATGCGAACCGTTACTTTGGTTTCCGCGTGTTCCGTGGCTTTTGTTACCATGCGAACCGTTACTTTGGTTTCCGCGTGTTCCGTGGCTTTTGTTACCATGTGAACCATGGCTTTGGTTACCGCGTGTTCCGTGGCTTTTGTTACCATGTGAACCATGGCTTTGGTTACCGCGCGAACCGTTGCTTCTGTTTCCGGGTGAACCGTGGCTTTGGTTTCCACGTGAACCATTGCTTTGGTTTCCTGATTGATCGCCTTTTGATACTGGTGCTGGCATAAAATCAACTCCTTCTTTAAAATCTATATAGAGTATGTAGCGAAACTATCAGATGTGCTGGTCGTACGCTCATTTAATAAATAGAGAAGATAGGAACGCTGGTTTTAAATCGTAGAAGAAGGCTGCCACCCGCATGGGATCGGCAGCCTTCTCAAACTTTACCTGTACGGCAGGCGGTTCTTGCCCTCTATGCGTTCAAACCGACAATATTACTCCCAAGGATACGTCGTTAGCAAATAATCAGCGAACTTTTTACTTTCCTCTCTGCGGTGTTTCCTCATTTCAGTTCGATGTTCGGCCGTTTCATGCAATTTTTTTTCTTCTTCCGTCTCCGGCACTATACGAGGCACGAGTATGGTTTTATTCTGCTCATCCAAAGCAACAAAGGTGAGAAAAGAGGTCGCTGCGATTTTCCTCTCCCCGCTTCTTAAATCCTCTTTGATTACTTTTACAAAAACCTCCATCGAGCTTTTACCCGACCAAGTCACGAAGGATTCTAGCGAAACGGAATCTGTAGGCCTGATAGGCTGTAAAAAGTCAACGGAATCAGTGGAGGCTGTTACTGCTGTCACACGACATAATTTGGAAGCGGATATCGAAGCGATATCGTCGATATAAGACATTAGCTTGCCGCCAAACAATGTCTCATGGTTATTTACATCCGTTGGGAAAACCCTGGAGATTTTAAAACATCGCGTTTCTTTTACATATTTCATTTCCAACGCATTCACACAACTTTCGTACAGATTAAACTCCCTTTGGATGTTTTTCCCTATTTATGGTTCCGTTATGCTTTTGCAGGCGGACGATAGAAGATCCGATACTCTCTGGGATAAAATGCAAACTACCTTCTCATACTAACGAGGAGAGTGGAGGTGAAAGCTATGCCTAAAAATGACGCCGATCCTAAGTATGACCGTGAAGATAACCGCGCGGATAAAAAAGACAATCAACAGAATCACGCTAGTTTCACGGAAGAAGCGATAACGCTAGAGAGCAACAAGGCCGCTGATTACGTCCCAAGTTTGAATGGTATCCCCAAAAATCAAACTTAAGTAAACGAAGGCTGCTCTTCTCGTCACGATATGGCGGAAGGGCAGCCTTTGAAGTGAAACTGAAAACGCAAAAGGGTGACCGGTGATGTTCACGGGTCGCCCTTTTGCTATAGCTGACATAATTATTAGGATCCAATTCAATGTTTTCAATCGTTATTACGGCTTGCTTATCTAAAGATAGCGTCAATCGTTCGGCTTCCATCTTATTGAATAATAACTTCCTACATGGATAACATATTTCTGTTAAAAGATAAAGGAGGTGGTAACGTTCATGATGAACGAGCAGCAATCACTTGCAGCGCATGAAGCCATGGAGCTTCACGAAGCCATTAACTTCAAAACGCTATGCGTGGCTAAGTCCAAGCTCATGCAGGGCTTAGTATTCGATCAAGAACTGAAAGCTTTGATGGAAAAAGACGTGGTGCAATCCATACAAGCTATTACAGAGCTGCAAGCTTTATATGCCAAAGCTCCTTTCCAAATGCCTATCCGCGAATACCGGCCTACGCCGATTTTGAATTGAGGTGAAAATTGTGACATTGAACCAAGTTAATCCTGTGAAAATGGATTACGTCGATCCTGCTAATTCACTAAATATGCCGGAAATGGCAGATATGACATTTGCGATGGATTTCTTGATCCGAGCCAAGGAGGGGGTTAGGAATATGGCCGTCGCTTTGACGGAAACCGTTACCCCCGAAGTCAGGGCTCTGCTGCGCGACCAGCTTCATAATGGCATAGCGATGCATCAGGAAATTACAGATCTCATGATCCGTAAAAAATGGTTCCATCCCTATGATTTGCAAGAACAATACCAATTGGATGTTCTCTCTGCCGGACAGACAGTGGAAATCGGTAAGTTAAATCTGTTTCCGGGCGATACCAGCCGCAAAGGCATGTTCGACCGATTACCTGATGAACATAGGGGAGGAAGCATGGCATGAAGGCAGTAACTTACCAAGGCCTCAAGAACGTCGTCGTAAAGGATGTTCCGGACCCGAAAATCCTAAAAGCCGACGACGCGATCATCCGTTTGACGACCACTGCGATTTGCGGATCGGACCTTCATCTTATTCACGGCATGATTCCAAATTTGCAAGAGGATTATGTCATTGGGCATGAGCCGATGGGTGTCGTTGAAGAGGTCGGTCCCGGCGTAACGAAGCTGAAAAAGGGCGATCGCGTAATCATCCCCTTCAATATCGCCTGCGGAGAATGCTTTTATTGTAAAAATCAGTTGGAAAGCCAATGTGATAATTCGAATGAGCACGGTGATATGGGGGGCTTTTTCGGCTATTCCGGAACGACCGGCGGACATCCGGGTGGACAAGCCGAGTATTTGCGGGTGCCATTCGCGAACTTCACCCATTTTAAAATTCCGGAAAGCTGCGAGCATCCGGATGAGAAGCTTTGCTTGATTGCCGATGCGATGACGACTGCTTACTGGAGCGTCGATAATGCCGGCGTTAAGGCAGGGGATACGGTCATCATTATCGGCTGCGGACCGGTAGGCCTGCTGGCGCAAAAATTCGCCTGGTTAAAAGGGGCAAAGCGTGTCATTGCGGCCGACTATCTGGATTACCGTCTGCAGCATGCGAAAAAGACAAATCATGTAGAGATCGTCAATGTTGAGTCAATGGAGAACATCGGGAATCACTTGAAGGAAATAACCAAAGGAGGAGCAGATGTCGTCATCGACTGTTCGGGTATGAGCGGCAAAATGTCGCCTTTGGAATCATTGGCATCAGGGCTCAAGCTGCAAGGCGGCGCCATGGGCGGTTTAGTCATCGCCTCGCAGGCCGTGCGCAAGGGCGGTACAATACAGATTACGGGAGTATACGGTGGCCGGTACAACGGATTCCCGCTCGGCGACATCTTTCAGCGGAACGTCAATATCCGGACAGGCCAAGCGCCCGTCATTCATTACATGCCGTATATGTATGAGTTGATCGATTCGGGCAAGGTCGATCCGGGAGACGTTGTTACGCATGTTATACCGCTCAGCGAAGCGAAGCGCGGATATGAGATTTTCGACACGAGGCAAGATAATTGCATAAAAGTACTGCTCAAGCCGTAACTTATATACGGAATAATCGGAGGGATACGATCCATGGTTTATGCCCTGCATGAAACGCTCGAGGTTCACGAATTGGCTTCTTTTAAAACCGTAAGTTTAACCAAAGCAAAAACGATGCAGGTGTTAGTCTCTGACCCGGCTTTAAAAGCGATTTTGCAGCAGGACGTTGATATTTCGACCCGCCAGCTGCAGGAGCTTGGTACGATTCTATCGGCTGCAGCGAACCAGGAGATGAAAGCATGAACACTATTCTTGAGCATTTGACTGGTATGAACACGATGAGCGACCAGATCATCGCGTCGGACTATTTGATATCCGTAAAGAGCGGCGTTAGGAACTATGCAATGGCAGTAACGGAAGCTGGGACGCCGGAGATTAAAGCTGTGCTTACCGTACAATTGGACGAAATGATCAACATGCACGAGCAAATTATGTCGTACATGATTGACCGCGGCTGGTATCATCCTTGGCATATGAATGAGCAGATCCAGCTGGACCTGCAAAATATCCAGACTGCCCTGAATGCTACAACGCTATAGCCTCGGCCTCCGTTTAACTGCGACTTGAAGCTTTGATAGCATTATTGGATAAACGGGTGCTTCGGCATCCGTTTTATTTTTCTATTAGGTTTTTGGTGATACGCGCAGCGTATTTTAGAAACGTTAATTGCTAAATAAGTCCCCTCCATATTTATCCTCCGAGCATTTGTTGCCTACGAAGTAAACGGGTTCACGTAGACTCCACTTTTTGATTGTTCTCTCTTCATCGTCGTACCTGCATATCTGCTCCCTGTCTCCTCACCATACTTCTGTCTATACCGGATATTTTAGCATGGGACCGAACAACAATGGGGTGAAGGTCTGTAGTGCAAATTTATATAACAACAATAATATAGCTATAATCAGTAATTATATATTGTTAAACGATAAATTTTGTGTTAAAGTCGAAATAACAATAACAAGTGAGGTGCTTTTTATGAAACGTGGAACGACACTATTTTTAAAGATAGCTGTTATTCTTATTGGAATCCCAGTTCTTGCTTTGTGCATATTTTTGGTGCCGGAGATCGGGGATTTTGCAGTTGAGTTGTATCCAGATAGCGCTTATTTGAAATATCTTGTCTTCATTGATTTGTATGCGGCGGCGATCCCTTTTTACTTTGCTCTGTATCAAGCCTTTAAACTTTTGAGCTATATTGACAAGAACGAAGCTTTCTCGGAATTATCAGTACGAGCTTTAAAAAATATAAAATTCTGTGCAATCACAATCAGCAGCTTGTTTGTGTTAGGCCTGCCGCTCTTCTATCTCATAGCGGAGAGAGACGATGCCCCGGGTATCATAGTAATCGGATTGGTCTTGATTTTTGCCTCCATGGTGATTGCCGTTTTTGCTGCCGTTCTCCAAAGGCTTTTAAAAGAGGCTATTGATATAAAATCAGAAAATGACTTAATAGTCTGAGGTGAATAACATGGCGATAATAATCAATATTGATGTGATGTTGGCTAAAAGGAAAATGAGCGTAACAGAGCTTTCGGAGAGGGTTGGGATAACAATGGCAAACCTTTCTATATTGAAAAATGGAAAGGCAAAAGCAATTAGGCTTTCAACTTTAGAAGCCATTTGCAAAGCATTAGAATGCCAACCTGGTGATATTTTAGAATACAAAAGCGAAGAGAATACTCAAGTATAATAAAGTTAACGCACGGTTATGTTTGAACAATCAAGGAGCATATCATAAGGCGGCCGCTCCCTTTCTTTATTAAGCTAACGGCAGTTTTAAGTATCGAGGAAAATGAGGTTCCAAAGGTTGACATTGGCTTCGAATCCCCTATCTGCTGCCCGGCGAGGAGATGACATCATTGAAACCAATCATACAACTGCTGCATTTTGGCTATCATCAGGCGATGAGCTGCATATTTCCTATTGCGATCTTTGGGACTTTAGCTCTTTCTAGCGTAATAGAGATGCCTTTCATTTACCGTTATGATGCCATTCTTTTTATTCTGCTTACCGTGCAGTACCTCATGTACCGCAGTGGATTAGAGACACGCGATGAAATAAAGGTTATCTGTGTTTTTCACTTTATTGGGTTGTTGCTGGAAATATATAAGGTAAGGATGGGATCATGGGCATACCCTGAGCCCGGGCTTACGAAGGTATTCGGTGTACCGCTCTATAGCGGATTTATGTATGCAAGTGTCGCAAGCTTTATGTGTCAGGTATGGCGCAGACTGAAGATGGACATCACCGGCTGGCCGGGGCTTGCTTCTGCGGGATTGCTGGGAGGAGCCATCTATTTAAACTTTTTCACACATCATTTCATTCCTGATTTTCGTTGGTGGCTGACGGCGCTTGTGCTCATTGTCTTTTGGAGAACATGGATCATATATCGGGTACGGACCATTACTTATCGAATGCCCTTGACACTGGCTTTTTTCATAGTAGGATTTTTCATCTGGTTAGCCGAAAATATAGCTACGTTTTTTAATGCTTGGAAATATCCTGACCAATACCATGCCTGGCAGCTGGTTGGTTTCAGTAAGATCAGTTCGTGGTTCCTTCTGGTAATCATCAGCGTCATTATTGTTGCTCAGCTTAAACATGTTAAGGCTAACCGGAAAACGAAAGATTCATGATCCGGCTAAGATTAAGCTAAGCAAACCGTTTATCATAAGTGTAATGGAGCATTGTAAAGGAGCGATAAAATGAGAGTTATGGCCGCAACGGATTCGGACTATGAATATATTAGAACGCATGACCATCATATCTTAGAAAGCTTAATCTTACCTAAAATTAAGGGGAATGAGATCTACATTCTGCAGAATGAAGGCGAAAGTAGTATTGGGTGGATGCGCTACGGTTATTTTTGGGATAACACACCTTTTATGAATATGATTTGGATAGACGAACCTTACCGAAGTAAGGGACTAGGTAAGAAAGCCGTTCTTTTCTGGGAGAATGAAATGAAGAAGCAGGGATTTAAAATGGTTATGACATCCACCTTGGCCAATGAAGGGGCTCAGCACTTTTATAGAAAATTAGGTTATCGCGATTCAGGGTGTTTAATACTTGAAGACGAGCCATTGGAAATCCTTCTTACTAAGACATTGGCGTAAAAGTAGAAAAACACTATTGCTATGTGGGATGGATTTCCCATTTGCTTTTACACTTCAAAAGATACTTCAAAAGCCGCGTCATACGCGGCTTTTTCTATTTGGTAGGGATCTCGTTATAATAAGAAGATCGATGACCGAAAGGAGTGAAACCATCATGAAGGTAATTGTTATTGGAGCGGGAATTGCTGGAGCATCAACCGCATACCAATTGGCTAAGCTGGGAGCCGATGTCCTCATCATCGATCGGAAAGATGAGGGACAAGCTACAGATGCAGCTGCCGGCATTATTTGTCCCTGGCTGTCACAGCGGCGCAATAAGGCTTGGTATCGGCTTGCGAAAGCGGGAGCGGGTTATTACCCTGCGCTAATTGAAGAGCTTGAAAGCGAAGGGGAAACCGAAACCGGCTATGCCAGGGTCGGGGCGCTCAGCATTCATATAGATCCGGAGAAAATCGACAAGATGGAAGAACGAGCATACAAGCGTATAGAAGACGCGACAGAAATGGGTGAGATTACCCGGTTTGATGAACATAAGACCCGTGAACTCTTTCCGCTGCTCATGGAAGGATATTCTTCCATTCACATCAGCGGGGCCGCCCGTGTCGATGGCCGGGCGCTGCGTGACGCTTTGCTTCGATCTGCACAAAGGAACGGGGCTGAGCTTATCTATGGGGATGCTAGTCTTGAATATCAATCTAACCGTGTAACGGGCGTAACGGTTGGAACAAACCGTTACCCGGCTGACATCGTTATCGTTTGTGCAGGAGCATGGGCACGACCGCTGCTGCAACCTTTAGGCATTGATTTTCTGGTAAGTTATCAAAAAGCGCAAATCATGCACTTGCAGGTTCCTGGTACCAAACAAAATACTGGTAATTGGCCGGTCGTGATGCCGCCTTCCGATCAATATCTGCTTGCCTTTGAACAGCAGAAAATCGTGATAGGGGCGACTCATGAAAATAATATTGAAGGCTACGATACAAGGATCACGCCTGGCGGAATGCACGAAATTTTAAGCAAATGCCTTGCATACGCACCTGATCTCGCAGATAGCACGTTCCAGGAAGTAAGGGTGGGCTTTCGCCCTTTTACAGCCGATTTTCTTCCAGTCCTAGGCGCCATTCCAGATTGGGAAGGAATTTTTGCGGTAAACGGTCTCGGGGCCTCCGGATTGACGATGGGCCCTTATATCGGAGTCCAGTTGGCTAAGTTAGCATTAGGAATGGAATTGGATATCGATCTAACCGATTATGATATTCGTAAAGCCATTAGCTGACCTGTTGGTTTATCACGAATAAAGCTGTAAGGAACAAGCCCCTTGGCTCCACTCGCCAAAGGGGCTTATTGTTTGCTTCTGGCTCACGGGCTTTTGCCGGTTTTGGCATACGGACATACGGAAAGGAAGCGCAGTGCTCCCTTTTAAAAAGCAATTGTCTCAAACTTATTTTTACAACGTGAAAAAAAACGGGCTCCTCGATTGTATTACTAGTGAAAGGGGGACATCAGGTGAACGATTCATATGAGCTCAATGAATCCGTCCGCAAAGCCGTGGTCAATTATTCCGACAGCCTGGTCAAGATAGCGTTCGCCTATCTCAAAAACGTTGCCGATGCGGAGGAAGTCGCGCAGGAAGCTTTCCTGACCTATCTCCAGAAATCCCCCGTCTTCGACAGTGTTGATCATGAGAAAGCCTGGTTAATCCGAACAACGATTAATAAATGCAAGAACCTGCTCAAGACGGGCTGGTTTAAAAGTCGTAACCCCATACCGGAGAACCTGTCTTACCTTCCGAAGAATGAATACATGGTTATGCAGGCTGTATTATCATTGAATAAAAAATATCGGGTTCCGATCCATCTTCATTATTACGAGGGTTACTCATTGGAAGAAATAGCGGAAATTCTTCATGCCAAACCTGCGACGGTAGGGACTTGGCTTGCTCGCGGGCGCAATCAGCTTAAAGAAGTTATAGGTGGTGATTTGTGAAGATGAAGAAATCGAGATATAAATCGGCCATGTCCAAATTGAAAACGAGCGAAGATTTTCAAGAACGTGCGCTTGAACGCTTAAACCGGGAAAGACACAAACAAATCGATAACGATAAACGAAATGGAGAGATTCCTATGAGAATAGCTAATCCGGCAGTAAAGAAAAACAAGGTGGTCATCTGGGCAGCGAGCATTGCGGCTTGCGCGGTGTTGACTTTGAGTATCTATGCGGTTAATCAGAACGGAAGCGTTACTGCTCCTGATCCGGTCACGAAAAACCCAAGCGGCGGCGTCGTTGAAAATAACGGTCCGGGACCGGCCACATCGGCAAAGCACCGGGTCAATATTGACGGTGTCATCGATGAGGTAAGCGCCGACGGCCAAAGCTTTCGGATCGGCGAGTTATGGGTCACAGTAACGGGAGAAACGACATACGGCATAACGGGCCCGACGTCTCCTGATCCTTCCGAGCAGCTGGTAAGCAAGGAATTTAAAGTCGGCAACACGGTATCCGGCTTCACCTCGGGAGACGTCACGAGCGGGAAGGTCACGGCTGACGTTATTTACAACAATTTTTAAGAAAGCTGCAAATAGACTAGCCGCATTCTCATAGGGATGCGTTTTTTTGTTAGCCATGGGCAGATTAAAACTCGATCACTGTCTGTTTATTAATGCCTCCAAGCATTCAAACAACAAAACACCCGCAAGGCGTAATGCCTTGCGGGTGCTGCTCTTTTCCGTTACCGGCTTTTCAGTTCGCCGATCTTTTCTTGGATCTCGCCTTTTAATTTATCCTTTTTTCCTTCTGCTTGTAGACGGGAGTTGCCTGTAGCGTTCCCGATCTGGTCTTTGACTTCACCCTTGGCCTTGGATACGCCGCTTTTGATTTTGTCGCTGAGTCCGTTGTGGTCGTTCATGCTTAACATCTCCTTTTTATATGATATTAGTGATTACCCATTCGGGAGCAAGGCGAAACAGAGCTGCGTTTGGTAACCGGTGCTAACGCCTATCCTAGCCGCTTGCGTGCGGTCCTCAATTGACATTCCTAGAGCGTTAACATAAGATTTACTTTAAGGTTAACCTATCGGATAGGTAGTAAGGTGAGGAGAGAGAAGCAGGCTATGGCGAAAATTCAAAAAATACTGGTGCATGAATTGGTATCCCAGGAAATTCAAAATTATATTCAAGAAAAAGATCTACAAGAAGGAGACAAGCTTCCGTCCGTTGAGGAAATGACGCAAATGTTCGGCGTCGGCCGTTCCTCGCTGCGGGAAGCTTTGCGATACTTGGAGGCACTTGATATCGTTCGCGTGGAAAACGGCAAAGGCATTTTTGTCCGGGATGTCGACACGTTCCGCTTTACGGGGAAAGTTAAAATCGAGCGGGAGCGCCATTACTTGCTGAACACGCTTGACATCCGCAGAGCGCTGGAAGGCAAGGCGGTAGAGCTGGCATCTAAGAACATTACGTTGGCCCAGGTCAAGGAATTGGAGCTGTGCCTTGAGCGGTACCAGGCGTTGAAGGAGAGCAATAAGGATACGTCCCAGATTGATCTTGCTTTCCACCGTTACATTATCAAAGCTGCCCACAACCCGATTCTCGAGACCGTGATGGATTCCATCTCCGGATTATACGAGAAGTTTTTCAATGAACCGCTAGGCGAAAAACAGCTTTTCGACGAGACATACCCTTATCATCGCACGATGTTCGATGCGGTTGCCGCCCATGATACGGAAAGGGCGCTTGAGGAGTTTAACAAAATGATGGACTGCATCGAGGAAAAGATCAAAAGCTTTTAAAGAGGAGCGCTTTATTATGTGTTGACAAGGTAAAGCGCTTTCAATATAATCAACCTATCAGACAGGTAGACTGTATGATACATGTGATTTAAAGGGGGATTTTAATCGATGAGAACGCGAAAAAAAGTGTTGGCTTCGCTGTTATGTGCCGTATTGACGATCGGTCTGTTGGCGGGATGCAGCAGTAAGAACGAAGATGAAGGCGGCAACGCTGGCGGCGAGAAGATCACGCTTCGCATGATTGAAAGTTTAACAAGTCCCAAGAGAACCGAATTGATTCAAGCAATGGTCACCAAGTTCGAGGAGGCCAATCCGAACATTAAAGTAGAATTTATCTCGCCGCCATTTGATCAGGCGGACAACAAAATCAGGACGATGCTTGCATCCAACGAACAGATTGACGTTCTGGAAGCGCGGGATTTGAACGTTGCGGAGTACGTGAACAACGAGTATCTCGAGCCGCTTAACGCGTACACGGACAAATGGAGCGGTTTCGCTACGGTGAGCGCCGTATCCAAGTCGGTCGGCTCGATAGGCGACAAATTGTATTTTGTGCCTAACGGCCTCTATGAAAGACAAATGTTCTACCGTACGGACTGGCTGAAAGAAGCGGGTTTAAATCCTCCGACAACCTGGGATGAGCTGTATGAGGTTTCGAAGAAGTTAACGGATCCGGCCAAAAACCGTTTCGGTTTCTCGTTCCGCGGCGGCGCTGGCTCCACGGGTACTACGGACGCTATTATTCTTGCATACAACGGAGACAAAGTGAACCTGGACGATTCCATGTTTACGAAAGACGGCGCAACGGTCTATTCCACGCCTGAAGCGAAAGCAGGCATGGAGCTTTACCTGAAGCTTTACAAGGACGCTTCGCCTCCGGATTCGATCAACTGGGGCTTCCAAGAGCAAGTGCAGGCATTCACATCAGGCGTAACCGGCATTCTGCTGCAGGATCCGGACGTTATCCAATCCTTGCAGGAGAAGATGACCGAAGGCACTTGGGCAACGGCTCCACTCGTAACCGGCCCGACTGGTAAAGCGCTGTTCGCGGCTGGCGGAGCCGGATGGGGAATCGCATCCCAATCCAAGCATAAGGAAGAGGCTTGGAAGCTGATTGAATTCCTCTCAAGCCCTGACGCAAACACGGCATTCTCCAAGGATTACGGATTGATTCCGATCCATACCAATGCTACGGAAGACGAGTTTTTCAAAACCGGCCCGTACAAAACGCTTATTGATATGTCCAACAATCCGGACGTGTTCGTGAACTTTAAGCCGGCATTCCAATATCCGGGCAACGCACAATGGGGCCAAGTTGCGATGGAGTCTGGACAATCGCTGCTGCTCGGCAGTTCAAGCCTTGACGATACGCTTAAGAAGTGGGACGAATACTGGGTTGATCAGAAAGCGAAATTAAAATAATAAGGGCGTGTAGTTATGATGGGCGGCGCGATCGTTGCCGCCCATCATCCTTTACCCACGAAAGGCGGTGCGGAAATGAAAAAACAAAGAGCGTTTATTCTATCTGGGTTAATTCCCGCCTTACTGCTCGTGCTGGCATTCACCTATTACCCCTTCCTCAAAGGGATCGTTATGGCTTTCCAGGATTATAAGCTGTTCGATTTGAGAAATGTCCACTTCATCGGGCTGGACAACTTTAAAAATGCTTTTAACGACCCTAAATTTTTAATGGCTATGCAGAATAGCGCCTACTGGGTGTTCTTCTCGCTCATTTTTCAATTTCTATTCGGGTTTACGCTTGCGCTTCTGCTCAAAAAGCCGTTCAAGGGGCGGGGAATTTACCAAGGCTTCGTGTTTTATTCTTGGGCGTTGTCCGGCTTCCTGATCGGGATGATATGGAAGTGGATGTTCAACTCTCAGATCGGTGTCATTAACGATATTTTGCTCCAACTAGGCATCATCCATGAGCGAATCGGCTTTCTGTCGGACCCGAACTGGGCGATGACATCCGTCATTATCGCGAACGTATGGTATGGCGTAGCGTTCTTCGCCATCATGCTTTTGGCAGCCTTGCAATCCGTGCCTTCCGAGCTTTATGAAGCGGCGGTTATGGACGGCGCAAGCAGCTTCCGCAAGCTGTGGAATGTCACGCTGCCTTATATTATGCCGACAATCATCGCGACCACGCTGCTGAGGGCGATTTGGATTTTCAACGATCCGACGATTATTTACGGATTGACGAACGGGGGACCTGCAGGCAGTACGCATATTCTGTCTTCTCTGATGCTGGATAAGATTATTTACGCAGGAGATTACGGAGCGGCCTCTGCTATCGGCATTATTATGATCGTTGTTTTGCTGCTCTACACGATCTTCTTCCTATCAGTCACCAAGGCGGAGAAAGCGGGGGATTTCTAATGAAGCTGCGAATATTGGGCATGTCCAAAGTCATTTATCTGGCCATTTATTTGCTGGTCATGGTTTTCCCGCTGTATTGGATCGTCATCACATCGCTCAAGCCGCAGAAGGATATTTTCTCATTCCCGCTGAAATATTGGCCTGAACGATTTACGCTGGACAATTACATTCATATTTTCAAAATATCAAAGTTCCACATTTACATCGGCAACAGCTTGCTGGTAGCCATTACTTCGGCGATAATCGTACTCGTTATCGCAATATTAAGCGCCTATGTACTTGCCCGCTTTAAGTTTCGGGGACATCGGCAAATCATGCTCGCATTCTTTGCAACGCAAATGCTGCCCGGCTTTGTTGCCCTTGCTCCGCTGTATTTGATGATGAGCAATATGGGTTTAATCAATAACCGGATTTCGCTCGTTCTTATGTACACCGTTGGCCTCATCCCATTCTCAACTATCATGCTGCGAGGGTTCTTCGAGCGGATACCGTCTAGTCTGGAAGAAGCAGCGATGATCGACGGATGCTCGAGGTGGACGGCATTGGTGAGAATCATTATTCCGGTCATGCTGCCGGGAATCGCTTCGACATTTATATTCGCTTTCGTTCAAAACTGGAATGAGCTGTTTTTGGCGGTCATGTTCATCGATAACGACGCGCTGAAGACACTGCCGGTCGCGATGAACTCATTTATCCTGAAGTTTGACGTGGATTGGGGCGCAATGTCGGCTGGAGCGGTATTATCGATCATTCCGACCATTTTATTATTTGCTTTCGCACAACGATTCATTGTGGAAGGTTTGACGCAAGGAGCGGAAAAAGGATGAGCAAACTAGAGGAGAAGTTCACCAAAGCAGCTTACGATCCGCTGGATGCCAGACATCATGGCGCTATACATGTACCGATTTATCAAAATAGCCTGTTTGCCTTTCCGAGCTATGATCAATTCGATGAAGCGATGAAAGCGCAGCTAAGCCATCACATCTACTCGCGCGGGAACAACCCGACGGTTCAATATTTGGAGATGAAGCTGGCGGATTTGGAAGAAGCCGAGTCCGCCAAATGTTTTGCTTCGGGAATGGCTGCCATTTCCTCGGCAATTATGTCCGTCGTCTCGCAAGGCGACCATGTCGTCTGCGTTAATCAGGCATACGGCCCGACTAAGGAATTTCTCGGCTCTTATATGAGCCGGTTCGGCGTAGAAACCACGTTTATCGACGGCAGCTCGAATGAAGAGTGGCGCAGTGCCGTGCGTCCCAATACGAAGCTGTTCTATTTGGAGAGTCCTACGACGATGTATTTTGAGCTGCAGGACCTAAAGCAATGCGCGGAGCTGGCCCACAGCATAGGCGCCGTTACAATCATCGACAATACTTGGGCGACACCATGCTTTCAAAACCCGACAACGATGGGAATTGATCTGGTGGTGCATTCCATCACTAAATATATCGGAGGGCACAGCGATTGTATCGGCGGCGTCGTGCTGGGCTCGAAGGAGCTTGTAGAGCGGATTGCGAATAATGAGTATATGCTGCTTGGCGGCATTATGACTCCGCAATCGGCCGCGCTCGTAGCGAAGGGCCTTCGGACGCTGCCGCTGCGCATGCAGCGGCATGAAGAGAGCGGACTTTATGTGGCTGAGCATATCGCAAAGCTGAGCTTTGTCACCCGCGTCAACCATCCGGGCTTGGCCTCCCATCCGCAGCATGAGCTGGGGCAGCGCCAGATGTCGGGGGCCGGCAGCTTGTTCTCCTTTCTGTCGAATGAACCAGCGGAACGAATGAAGGAATGGGCAAACCGGCTGAAGTATTTCAAAATCGGTGTAAGCTGGGGCGGTTTCGAAAGCCTGGTAACGGTTAATCGCCATATGAGCGACGAGAAAGCCGGTGATGAGCCGGTCGCGATCGTCAGATTGTATGTCGGCATAGAAGATCCGCGGGAGCTCGTTGCGGATATCGAACAGGCTTGGGAGCAAGTGAAAGGATTGTAACGCTATGGGCTCACTCTAGCATGAAACAGCGGCTTTTTCCCCGACTTGCACGGGGAGAAGCCGCTTATTTGTTTTGCGGAGGCTTTAATGATCGACAAGCCGAGTCCCTACCGGGAATGCTTAGCATCATAAAAACGAGGACCCTGCGAATGATATCGCAGAGTCCTCTTAAAGTGGGAAGCGGTTTATTTCAAAAGAGCAGCTACGTCTTACTTAAAAAGTATCGAAGCAGAAATCTCGAACTTTTTCTCCTTCTTCGTGTTTTCATGGTGAATCAACAACCTTTCGGAAACTAAAATGACTTAAATTCCGTTTTTCGCTGTGTTTCAATTCCACTTCCCACTTAAGGTATGTTTACCCTTTTCCTCATGTTTTGAATCAATCAGGTAATAGGAATCTCTGAAAATAAAGTTTTACGATGCTTGATTACGCTAACGGGCTGTTTAGCTGAATATAGCATTTGGTGAACTATTTCTAAATAAAGGAAAAAAATGACTTCTAAAGAATATAAGTAATAAGCATCTTTCTTGAGGGGAGTATGACTATGATTAGTAAAGAAACCAAAGAAATCATTGATAACTATGTTGAGGCCTACAATTCGTTTGATGTCGTGGGGATTGTTAAACTCTTGCATAAGGATATTCTGTTCAGGAATTTTTCCAACGGTGAAATAAACACGGAAACCAGAGGAGTACAAGATTTTAGAGAACTTGCAGAAAAGTCATCAAAGATTTTCTCTAGTCGTCGTCTGGCAATTATCGACTATAGTGCTGTAGATGATAAAGTAGAAGCGCAAATTGACTATGAGGGAATATTAGCTGTTGATTTGCCTAACGGATTAAAGAATGGAGATAGCATGCAATTAAAAGGGAAGTCAGTATTTCGGATTGAAGAAGGAAAAATAGCATTGATCGAAGATTACAGTTGAGTAACGCGGCGTGTCTGCCATGCGGAATGATTTATCGCAATAACATTTGACGAGTTAAAACATTCATTGCACTAATGGGCATCGGTACCTTCGTAATTATTAACATGACACAGGGTGACATATTTAAGGTCTATAATGGTGATAGATCAAAGAAAGGAGCTGCAGATCATGAAACCCCTAAATGGAAAAGTGGCTTTGGTGGCAGGTGCAACACGCGGGGCTGGTAGAGGAATTGCTATAGAATTAGGAGCTGCCGGCGCTACTGTTTATGTGACAGGACGTACGACACGAACACAACAATCGGAGTACAAACGTCCTGAAACGATAGAAGAAACCGCCGAACTTGTAAATGATGCGGGTGGCCTGGGAATAGCGGTGCAAGTGGATCATCTGGATCCGGATCAGGTCCAGGCTCTAATTTCCCGTATTGAGAATGAACAGGGGAGACTGGACATTCTGGTCAACGATGTATGGGGGGCTGAATATTTGGCACAGTGGAATGTGCCCGTGTGGGAGCACTCCCTTGAACGGGGGCTTCGCATGCTTCGGCTTGCTATTGACACGCATATTATTACAAGCCACTTTGCCCTTCCTCTGTTAATCCGAAACAAGAATGGCCTGGTCATTGAGATTACGGACGGCACGGCAGAATACAACGATAAAAACTACCGTTTGTCACTGTTCTACGATCTTGCCAAGACTTCTGTCATTCGTATGGCTCAGTCTTTAGCCCAAGAACTTTCACCCTATAAATGCACAGCAGTAGCAGTGACTCCGGGTTGGATGCGTTCTGAAATCATGCTTGAGCACTATGGTGTTAAGGAAGGAAACTGGCGAGAAGCCATTGTGAAGGAACCTCATTTCGCCATCTCAGAATCGCCCCGATTTGTTGGACGTGCCGTTGCCGCGTTGTCCGGAGATTCAGAAGTTGGCCGATGGAACGGTCAGTCTGTTTCAAGTGGCAAACTCGCACAAGTGTATGGTTTTTGTGATCTTGACGGCTCACAGCCAGACTGCTGGCGGTATCTCGTAGAAGTGCAAGATGCAGGCAAACCAGCAAATGCTCAAGGATACCGCTAATATTCAATAAAAATGATCAAATTCAAGCATAAGTGTTAACGGGAAACTAGCTTAACTATTACGAGAACGGGGCTGCCGGCATAGAACGGCAGCCTCGTTGAGCTAACGGGTAGTACAGTGGGGATGAAGGGGACGAAAAATAATGATGATCAGGCATTTTAAAACAATCGGTGTTGTTATGTTCATAAGCATGCTAGCGTTGTTGACATCAGGCTGTACACAATTATCTGGAGCTGAAACGCCTGAGCCCGAACAAAGAGAAGGGCCTGCTGAAGTAACACTGACACCCGTTGACTTGTTCAAGGGCGACGGAGCAAAGTTTAAGCCTTTTCTAGGAGCCATGTCCGGAGCATTTAAATTACGGTATGTAGGAAATAAGCCAAATGCAAAATTGGATATTGATATATGGCAAAATGGCAAGAAAGTTGCTTCTTCTGGCTCAATTGGTGATTTGTTCTTAGATTCGGACGTTCGGGAAAGTCACGAAGTCGAAGTCATTATATCCATAGATGTAGTTTCCATCCAGGGACAAGAAGAATTTAACACAATTAAAGTCGGTACAATACATGACTCCGGATCAAGCACCGCAACCTTTACTATGCCATGGGATAAAAAGTTGACCACACGGGGATTAATCTATGATAATGAACCGCACACATTTATTGCCGATGGTTCTGTTTATGTATGGGGAATGCAAGCAACAAGCACAGACGTAATGAATACAGCGGATCTCTCGCCGGAATCGTTAAGCAAACTCGAATGGGCACTCATTTTTACTTTGCATTTTGAATAATAATTTCTGAGAACCACTGAAGAGAGCAGACCGTTCTGGGGGACTAAGTGTTTAACTAGCGGGCAGGATCGTTCCAATATATATAGTGTACGGATGGAGGGCGCGAGTAACATTAAACAGAAAAATTTTGTTGGATTGTTCGCATCAATATTTCTCATTTTCTATGGTATATGGAAACTAAATAAATTTTTTGAACCAAAAGTTGGTCCAGTAGGTAATGGTCCTAGTGATACTATTGTGCAAATAGTATGGATATTATTTGGTACTTCAATGATTTTAGGTGTTGGTGGAGTGATTTATTTTTCTTATTCCATTTTTAAAAGAAATGATTAATTAATAATCCAATAGTTAGTTGTTTCGTTAACGGGCAACAATAGCAGAATAAACGAACATTCGGAGGAGAAAGTGAAATATATAATGATGGTGATTAGTATTGCTTTACTTACATTTCTTACTGCCTGCAATTCACCTTCAAAAGTTGTTGATGACTTTGATACAAGCCAGTTAAGTGCCGATTTCGGTGATAACGATGCGTATGAAATAGGAGCCAATGCCAAAGGGATGCCTATTTTCAAAGATCATAAGAAGGCATTGCAACAAGCTCAAATCGATTATAAACAAGGTTTTGATGCAACTGTGGCCGAGTATGATTTAATGCCTATTAGTAATGAGAATTATAGAGACTATAAGAAATATGCTGGGCAGCTTGAGACTAAAAATGAAATGGTTAAACAACAAGGTGTAATGGTATCTAAGTTTCTTGATATTTATGAAAATAGTTTTAATCAATAAAGTTTTTAATTCAATAACACATCGTTACGGTAACGGGAAACGATAGCTGAACAATTAAGGAGCAGTTTGCTGCGGCAGCTGTTCCTTTCTTCGTTAAGCTAACGGGCAGATTAGTATGGAAAAGCGAATAGGAATTTTTGTTGTAAATGCAACAAAAATAATGTACTATTTTTTTACGGCGTTTGAAAAATACAATATTAGTGGAGTTGCAATTATGATGGAAATTTTACGTGAGGTTGGAATGATTGCTAGGGCATTGGATTCTATAAGTAATATAGAATTTAAAAAATATGACCTTACAAAAGGACAGTACTTGTACCTCGTGCGAATATGTGAAAATCCAGGAATAATTCAAGAAAAGTTAGCTGAAATGATAAAGGTAGACCGAACGACAGCTGCTCGTGCTATAAAGAAACTGGAGATTAATGGATTTATTGAAAAGTATGATGATCAATATAACCAGAAAATTAAAAAACTATTTTCTACAGAGAAAGGGAAGGCTGTTTACCCTTTTATAAAAAGGGAAAACGATTATTCCAATATGGTTGCACTATCTGGATTCTCCGAAAGTGAAGCAGCAACGATTTTTAACCTGCTGCAAAGAGTCAGAAAAAATGTAGAAAAAGACTGGGAGTTTGTGAAAAAGGGAAACAAGAGAAATTATTGATTTAGTAAAAGGATGACAAATAAAATGACTATAAATATAAAAAAGTGCAATTTTGAAGATCTAGGATTGCTTCAAGAAATTAGTGTTGAAACATTTAATGAGACATTTAAGAATCAAAATTCACCTGAAAATATGAAAGCCTACTTGGAAAAAGCATTTAACGTAAAACAATTAGAAAAAGAATTATCAAATATCTCTTCGGAATTCTATTTTATTTATTCTAGTGAAGAAATTGCCGGGTATTTAAAGCTAAACACGAATGAAGTTCAAACTGAAATAATGGGCGATGATTCGCTTGAAATCGAAAGGATTTATATAAGGAAAAAATTTCATAAGCAGGGGCATGGTAAATATCTACTAAATAAAGCTATAGAAATAGCGATAGAACGGAATAAAGAGAAGATCTGGCTAGGGGTTTGGGAAAAAAATGAGAGCGCAATTACCTTTTATAAAAAAATGGGCTTTGTTCAAACTGGAGCCCACTCTTTCTATATGGGTGATGAAGAACAAATAGATTTTATAATGATCAAAACACTCCTATAACAATTTCTCTAAAATGAGGAGGAGAAAACCATGTATATTCCTTCACACTTTCACATTGATGAAATAAAAATCGCTTACGACATTATCAAAGAACATAGCTTTGCAACACTGTTTTCACAACAAAATGGAGTACCCTTTGCTACTCATTTACCGTTGATTTTGGATAAGGAGAATAAATACTTATATGGGCATTTTGCACGTCCGAATCCTCAGTGGAAGGATATTAGCACTCAAGTTGTCTTAGCCATTTTTCATGGTCCGCATTGCTATATCTCTCCTTCCTGGTATGAAACAAATAAAGCAGTTCCAACATGGAATTATGTAACTGTTCATGTATATGGGGAAGTCACACTTATTGATGATGAAAAAGAGTTAATGGATTCCTTGCATGAAATGCTATTGAAGTATGAAGCCCCTGATAGTTCATATAAAATACAAGAGGTAGACGCAGACTTTATCGCTGGACTGAATAAAGGGATTCAAGGATTCAAAATAAAAATCAACAAAATAGAAGGTAAAGCAAAGTTAAGTCAAAACCATTCAGTACAAAGGCAAGAACTTGTAATTAATCAACTGGAACGGATACAGAATGGAGACGAACAAAAGATTGCCTCTCTTATGAAAGCAAACCTGAAAAATAGCTTTAGATAAATAATGGACTTTTATTTAGAAGAAAAAAAAGAAAGCTCATAAAGCAGCTCTCATTTAAGTATATTCTTATTAATTATTAAAGTCTTTTGGTTGAATGTGGTGGTAAATGTACTGCTGTATCAATAACTACAACAACACTTCCTTTTTTGTATCTTTGAATAACTACAGGAATTAGCCTACCACTTGGAGTAGTATTTGTCAGTCTAATGGTTGAATGATTTGAAAGAGCGGTATATATTGCTCTTCCGTTAGCAAATGAAGTCACATCCCTATATTGAAAGTTTTACTCTAACTCATATATGCTTTAAATAAGATCATGGCTTGTTCATCTGCCCTAGTGAATTTAAAAATGTATTGATTAAAACATAAAGGAGATTAGATATGACGGAATTCTGGGAATCAAGTTTTATTGAAAAACAAACGATGTGGGGATTTGAACCTACAGATTCCGCAATCGAGTCAAAGAACTTTTTCCTTGAAAGGAATGTTAAGGACATACTGGTTCCGGGTATTGGATATGGCAGAAATGCAAGGGTTTTTATTGACAATGGAATAAAAGTAACAGGTATTGAGATTTCAAAAACAGCGATTGATTTGGCAAGGCAAAACGGGCTTGATATCAGTATTTTTCATGGTTCCGTAACTGACATGCCTTTTGACAACAAACTCTATGACGGTATATTTTGCTATGCACTTATCCACTTATTGAATAACCGTGAGAGAGATAAGTTTATTAAAGATTGCTATAACCAGTTAAAGCCAAATGGATATATGATTTTTACCACTGTTTCAAAAAAAGCCCCAATGTTTGGAAAGGGCGAACAATTGGATAAAGACTATTTCGAGATAATGGAAGGCGTGAAAATGTTTTTTTATGATTCTGACTCCATAAAACAAGAATTTGAAAAATATGGACTGACAGAGATTTCAGAAATCGATGAGCCGAATAAGAACATGGTAAATAAACCTCCAATAAATTTTCTAATTGTAAAATGTAAGAAAGAACAATAAAGATAATTGGGGAGCATATCAGACTTTATTTTCTCATCCATTGCTGCCGCTGTTTCTATTATTGAGGTCAGTCTCATACTTTATTTTCCTTGTACAATAAGCATATTTTTTGTTGAGGTTATATAAATAGAGAAAAAACCACTCACAGAAATAGAGTGGCTTATTGTTTAATATGATTTGGCATTATAACTTCCAAGAAGTACCATCAGAAAATTTAACGGCTGTAATCGTAACATTTTTGACCTGTGTTGCTAAATCATAGAGATTTAGCGTCCAAGTATCGGTTTGTGATTCTCCGGATGCAAGACTGTTACCTTGTGAGATTCCTAAAAACAAGTTACTCGAGCTAAAATATCTGTATACTGGTCTGTCAAAATCGTCGTAACAACTTACTTTCATTTCATAAGCCACTATGGTTTTTGTGGTGAGGTTTTTAATGGTAAGATTTACTTCAGGTACATCAATCGAATTATATGTAATCTCAACGCCTGTCACTTTTAATGGTTTATTATTATTCGCTTGAAGCTCTTTCTTTAGGCTTGCGTTACTTGCATCCTTCTCTGATTTTATTAGAGCTCTAACTTTTTCTAAATAACTGTTGGTATTATAATGGGCTTTAATTTTAGAGTAGTTCGTATTGCCTTGTATGTTGTTATCGTAATCTATAAGTGACTTAATTGCGCTTCCGATATAAATTTCACCATTGTGCTCCGTTTTAGCAACATTAAAATTGTTGTAGCTCTTGGTGCTGCTTCTTTCAAAACCAATAACACTAGAAAAAAAATCATACTGGCTCACTGTTTTCGTGGATGGATTATAAAAGAAATCAACTACAACCAACTGGAGGAAATCAGTGTTTGTTAAGTTGCGGACATAATTTCCTGAAACTAATATCGGCAAATTAATATCATACATGGTTTTGCTATTGTTGTTCGAAATAAGGATGGTTCCATTTGCTGATGATACGGCAGCACCTATGCTATCCGAAATGAATCGAAGTGGTACCATAGTATTATTGTTTATTATTTTCACAGGTTCATTCAAAATGACGGAAACGCCGTTCACACTCGCAACTTTACTTCCTACGTTCATTCTAATAACGATTCCTTTTTTACTCCCTTTTAAAGAGGTTCCTGTGAGCTCCAACGACAAACCTAACTTTTTGAAGATTGGAGCGATGGGTACCATTGTCGTCCCATTCAATACTATCGGCGATTGCGATAAGCTCAAAACTTGACCATCAACGGATATTTTAAGAGCTGGCTGAGCTGCGCTGACAACATTAGAAATTTGAAAAGCTAGTAAGAAACAAAACAAAAGTGAAATAATTTTTTTTGGCATTGTTTTTTCCTTTCAACATGTGTTTTATAAATGGATGATGTAAAACATTTCCTAACGCATTGTATCAACATCATTTGGATTTAACAACGCTAAATTTTAAGATTGTTAATTACGAAGAGGTATAACATTAATTTGCCGTCCTCTCAAGCTACATACTAGATATGATTCACCCAACTGGAGGATATGTAACAAGTTGAACGCAGATATGACGCATTGCGCAATCTTTGGAACCATTTCTCCGGAGTGGGTCGACAATATATTGCTTGCTGCTGCACTAATAAACTGGACTTAATAGAAAAATAAATAATAAGTATAAAAGGAGCTGCCTAAGACAGCTCCTTTTTGTTAATCGTTACGAATTATAGGCTAAATGCCAGTAACGTCGGCGGGCTACTAACGCATATATAAGTAGGTTACTTTACTGGTAGTTTTATCGGTATATTTCTGTTGAACACATTAATTATCAGCGATATTATTGTGATATTACCGAAAAATAAGTCGTTAGACTTATATGCTTTACGGTAGAATATAACAATGGTACTATAAGGGGTGTTGTTCCAAATTAGTCTTATTGTGGGGGAGAAAAGAGCCAAATGCTTAGAAAGTATGGTTATTTGACGATTATTTTTATGTTTATTTTAACAAGTTGCACAAAGCCTGGAGAGGAAACTGAAGTGGCTGAACCTGCATATCAAGAAGATGCATCAGTCAATATTGTCAAAAATGAGGTTGTACTATACGTGGATACTAATTCTGCCAAAGGAATTGGTGATCTTTATATTAAGAAAAATAACGAGGATAAAGAGAAGATTGCTTCTAATGTGTTACGTGGTCAGTTTGAGTATTTATATAATACAAAGGCAGCACTATACCTCGACAAGGATAATAATCTTTACATAAAGGAATCTGGCAAGGCTGAGGAACAGATCTCTACTGACGTTTTCCCCGATTCGATTGAGGTATCCAAGGATGAGTCTACGATCCTGTTTCTGAAATCTCAGACTGCAAAAGATTACTCCGCGATCTTCGGTGATCTATATAGCGTTGTAAGGGGAAAAGAAAAAGAAAAAATTTCATCAGCAGTTAAAGCAAATGAGTATAGCATAACTGACGATGGTAAAGTAATAACCTTCCAAACAGAAGATGGATCTCTCTACCGCAAGTCAGCGGATGTTACCGATAAAGAAAAGCTCGGCTCTGATGTGATTAGTTTTAATTCAAGTCCAGACGGGAGTTTGACTATCTTCGAAAATAAAGAAAATAGCATTTATCTTAAAAAAACAACCGTAATAGATAAGGAAAAGTTAGACGCTGAAAATATTGGCCAGGTTCAGTTCTCCGAGGATAATAAGATAATTGCTTACTTGGATGAGTATAGAGACTCTCCTTCGCGAGGAGAGCTAGTACTGATTAAAGAAGGGTACGAAAAGGTTAAACTTGCATCGGATATTACGGATTACCAGTTTACTGGTATGGGCGATTATATCTATTTCTTAAACGAAGACAAATCACTCTACATGAAAATACTTTCAGATGTTGAAGAGAAACCATCTAAGAAAAAAGAACAGGAGCCCACAACAGATCCTACATCACTTCTTACCTTAAATCCAACCGACAAGATCAAAATAGATGAAGGAGTGACATCTTTTAAAGTTTCTCCAGATGGGACAAGCATTGTTTATATAGATACTGACAATAACTTGTTTCTCAAACGGTTCGCAGAAGAGAAGGTCAAGGTTGCTAGTGATATTAGTGAAGTAAGCCTATATAACCACACGATCTTGATGTTAAATAAGGAAAGATCATTGTATACGATTGATCTTAAACCGGACGTAGTTGTTGAAAATGAAGAAGCGAAAAATAATGAAGGTAAAAAAGAGAAAAGCAAAAATGAAGAGAATGTAACGCCTGTTGATCTCCCTGCAAGTCCTGTCAAGGACAAGGTGAAGATCGCAGATTTGGTTGTACAATATTCAACGGATACCAGTCTGAACTATCTCGCATATAAGACAACAGCTGGTGAGATCTATTCGAAGACAAAAGATCAGCCCACTGCCATAAAAGTCATCGAGAAGGAGAGTGCTTTTAGCACTATTCATTTTCTAGATGCTATGTTGTATGAAAAGTTGGTTACCGTGGATCAAATTACAGGTAGTTGGAAGGCGACTGCTTCGTATGAAGAAGAGAGCTATGATTGGTTCATTGAGATTACAAAGGAACTAAAAATTACCTCTTATGACGAAAATGGAGAGAAGCTCGACAGAGCTTTTAAATTTTCTAACCCGACTCCTACGCTTGTTGATATTGTATTTACTGAGGACTCCGACGACATGTTTAAGCTTGAGGTAGTTGATAAGAATACACTTGTGTTTCATTACTCTAATGAGGGTGAAGAAAGTGTTGCGAACGTAAAGCGAGTGAAGAAGGAAGAGTTGGATAAGGAGATTAAGGCAAGGAAGGCAGCTGCAGATAAACAGCGGAAACTCGAAGCTAGAATCAATGCAGCTAACGAGACAGCGGAAAATATCTTGTATTCTTATCTGTATAATACAAATGAAGGAACAAAAGTATACAGTAGTCCTTACGATTCAAATGAAGTAATTGGGACTCTTGGATCCTTTACTGAGCTGTATATCCTTGAAACATATGTAACTGAATCGGGAGAAGTTTGGTGTAAATCAAATGTATATTTCGGGGATATCGGCATGTACAATGATGTATGGTTTACTTACAATAGCATTACTTAATATTAGCAAAGACTGAGGATTATGGTATTTAAATAAAAGGATCATGAAGATGAGTTTCTTATCGTGTTCATGATCCTTTTTGCTGTGCTATTTAGGAATCATTAGTTGAGGATTATCGAATAGAAGCTCCGCGCATAGCGCGGCTTTTTTATTTTTGTGATTCCTCATTGAGGATAAGAACGTTCGATTTTAGGCAAAGTAATCAATTTGAAATACTACCTTGACAGTCATGGTAATATGTCGTATTATACAAATGCGAGGTGATTATATGAATGAAAACAAAATTACATCCGACCTGCTGCGCGGACATACCGATACGATGATCTTACGGCTCTTATCCGAAGCTGACCGCTACGGTTACGAGATCGTCAAACTGATTGCCGATCGCTCGGGCGGTGAGTATGAATTAAAAGAAGCCACGATGTACTCCAGCTTCCGACGGCTTGAAGCGGATGGTGATATAGAGTGGTTTTGGGGTGATGAATCTCAGGGTGGACGCCGTAAATATTTTAGAATTACCGAAAAGGGTAAGACTGCTTACGCCCGCAATATAAGCAACTGGGAGTACGCGAAGCGCGTTCTTGAAAACTTATTATAAGGAGAGATGAATTATGAATCAGAAATTGACTAATTATTTGAACGGCGTATTTACGCCATACGATGGAGTAAAAAGCGTCACCGAATTAAAGGCCGACCTGCACTCCGATTTACAGGAGCGGTTCCGTGAACTCAAAGCTGAGGGCAAGGACGATGAAACAGCGTTTAAGATGACTATTGAGAGTATCGGCGACATCGAGCAAACGATCCTGGAGGTCTCCAACCTCTCCCGCTCGCTGGAACGTCAGGTGGTGACAAACTTTAGCGCAAGTAACCTGGCGAAAAGCGACTTTGCAGGCGTTACGGCCCATAAGGGACAGTTTAAAGGCAGCGCGTTACACGGTTCCGACTTTTCAGGCGCAGATTTGACCGGCAGTTCGTTTAAGAGCAGCGACGTACGTGAAGCCAATTTTGACGGCGCGAATCTGACGGACTGCAGCCTATCCGCACTTGACCTGACAAATGCAAGCTTCAATAAGACAATCCTTGTACGAACCAATTTCAGCAAGTCGGGGCTTGACGGAGCCAAATTCATAGGAGCAAAACTGACCGACGTGACGTTAACGCTGACCGATCTTAGCAAAACGATTTTTGAAGGTTGTTTATTTGATGGGGTTGACTTCAAGTACTCCGCCTTGGGCAGGCAGCGTTTTGACGGGCAAACCTTTATCGGCGTTAAGTTTGACAAGGCGGCATTAAACGAAGTTTCGTTTAGGGGAGCAACGCTTAAAAATGTGTCTTTTAATTCAGGTTTTACGTTAACGAAGAAATATTATCGCGTCATTAAAACGATCTGCTTTGACGGAGCGATGATGGATAAGTTGACTTATGCCTCTCTTAAGGGCATGGAGGCCGATCTGTCTAAGGTTACCGTAATTTAAGGGGGGATAAATATATGCTAAACAAATCAATTAAAGTAACAGGGCTCAAAAAGTCCTATAAGGATCTTCAGGTCCTAAAGGGTGTAGATTTTGAGGTGGAAGAAGGCAGTATTTTCGCGTTGCTCGGGTCCAACGGAGCAGGCAAGACAACGGTTGTCAAAATCCTCACCACGCTGCTCAAACAAGATGGCGGATCCGTTACCGTAAACGGATTCGATGTTGCTTCAAAACCCGAGAATGTGCGACAAGCGATCAGTCTGACCGGTCAATTTGCCGCCGTTGACGAATTATTGACCGGACGGGAAAATCTTATCTTGATTGCCAAGCTGCGATACCTTAAAAATCCACGACAAGTTGCAGACGATTTACTTAAAAGCTTCGGCTTGACAGAAGCCGCAAACCGCAGAGTATCCACTTATTCGGGAGGTATGCGCCGCAGGCTCGACATCGCCTTGAGCCTTGTGGGCAAACCAAAGATCATATTCCTCGACGAGCCGACCACAGGACTCGACCCTGAGGCGCGTATCGAGGTATGGAACATTGTCAAAGAGCTTGCAAGCGGCGGTACGACAGTACTTTTAACCACGCAGTATCTGGAAGAAGCAGAGCAGCTTGCTGACAAAATTGCCATTCTGCATGAGGGTAAGATTATTGCCAGCGGCACGCTTACGGAGCTGAAAATGCTGTTCCCACTCGCTAAGGTGGAGTATATTGAAAAACAGCCGACATTAGAGGATATTTTCCTTGCAATCGTCGGCAAAAGGGAGGGAAAGTAAATGGAGGGAGTAAAGAAACACTTTTTCAGCGATATGGGCATTATGCTAGGACGTTCTATGCGTCATATTTCTCGCAGCATGGACACTATTATTACGGTCACCATCACGCCGATTGCGTTGATGCTGCTGTTCGTCTATGTGTTCGGCGGTGCCATTCAAACCGGAACGGATAACTATGTGAATTACCTGCTGCCAGGTATACTTCTAATTGCCATTGCTAGCGGAATATCCTACACGGCTTTTCGACTGTTCAACGATGTGCAGAAGGGCATATTCGAGCGGTTTCAAACCATGCCCATTTCACGTTCCGCATTTCTTTGGGGACATGTACTCACCTCACTAGTATCCAACGCTATATCCCTTATCATAATCATTCTCATCGCTTTGATTATGGGCTTTCATTCGTCTGCGGGGATACTGTCGTGGCTTGCGGTTGCCGGCATACTTGTTCTGTTTACGCTGGCATTAACTTGGTTAGCGGCCATTGCAGGTCTGTCTGCAAAAACGGTCGATGGCGCTAGTGCCTTTTCCTACCCGCTTATCTTCTTACCATTTATCAGCTCGGCATTTGTTCCGACCGAGTCGATGCCGACTGTCGTTCGCGCCTTCGCTGAAAATCAACCGGTGACCTCGATCGTAGAGGCTATACGTGCGCTGCTGTCAGGTCAGCCGGTGGGCAATGATATATGGGTCGCTCTTGCCTGGTGCGTCGGGATTTTGTTCGTAGCCTATTTCTTTGCAATGAGGGTTTATAAAAAGAGAGTGTGAATAAGGACATCAATGTCCGAATGAAGTCCGCGGAAACCGCGGGCTTTATTTTGTTCTTTTGTCCAAAACTTTTTTTTGCAATGTGAAAAATAATGGGTTCCTCAATTGTATTACTAGTGAAAGGGTGGCATCAGGTGAATCATGAGAAAGCCCGGTTAATCCGAACAACGATCAAAAAATGCAAGAGTCTACTCAAGGCAGGCCGAATGAAAAGTCAAAACCCAAAAGCACAAACCAATAACTCTACGAGGTGAAAGAAATGAAAACAAAATTCAAAATGATAACTCTTTCCACGGTAACCGCATTAACATTATCCTTTGCAGGACAAAGCTATGCAGCTATCACCCCTTTTTCGGATTTAACTCATATCGCGGCAAAGGATAAAATTATTGCTTTACAAGAACAAGGCTTAGTCCATGGTATTTCGGCCAACTTATTTGCCCCTAATGATACCATCACAGCGGCACAAGGCATTCAACTTATTGTTAAAGCCGTGAATCTGAATCTAGATCTAGTAAGATTCCTTGTAGAACCTAAAGCGACGGATTATTACAAAAACGCAGACAACGATGCGTGGTATGCGAATGCCTTGATTACAGCAAGTGTTAATGGAGTCGTACTGCCGACAGATTTAGATCCAAACAAGAAATGGACGCGTGAAGAGTTCACTCACCAGCTTATTAGCACGATTGAAGCGCACAGCAATCTTCCTCAGATCAAACTTGTTCCCGCCCAGATTAACGATAACACGGATCTAACCATTGATTATGAAGGATCCATCCAACGCGCACTTGCTTATCATGTTGTGCAACTAGATGAACAAGGGAACTTCCATCCGAAAGCCGAAATCTCTCGTGCAGAAGCGGCGGTACAAATCTACAATGCACTAGAATACATTAAGGCACATCCTGCACCAACGCCACGGCCTGATCCAGCGTCAGATACTAACGCTAAAAGATCACCATGGTCTACAAGTCCACAAATACCAGGAACAAAATAATTACATTGCATTAACTAAACAGTTGCGTATTTCCAGATTAATAGGTAATCGTCTTCCGGATTAAAAGGGAGCGGTTGCCTATTTTTTTATACTTCAATATGTCACATAGGTTGCTGAAATCTGACTCTACTTCAACAATCGGTATTATTGGCATTAACCACAGAATAAATTCAATTGGGGTATTGAAGATCGTGGTTTGATGCAAATCAAAGGAACAACATTGATGGTATTTTATGATGTAAATGAAGATGATGAATCTGAGCTGGAAAATTATTTTGACAAAACTTCTGATTTGTTTTTCCGAGATTTGAGGGTAGTGATTACCGTAGAGCCTACTCCACTAGGGGAGAACGAGGTCATTTCATTTTCTCAGCCGTTGTGGTTGACGGAGTGCAAATTTGCTTTGGTACATAGAGACATTACTCTTCTTGAACCACTATCCTTTTTGTAGTTGCAGCTGAACTAACGGAGAACGATAGATGAACAAACTGGGGGGAGTTGCTGCGGCAGCTGCTCCTTTTATTTGTTAAGTTAACGGGCAATTTACCGGGGTGGATAAGAAAACGGGGCTGCAAGATCAGTCTTAGGAATGGTTACCACTTCATGGTCACGTGCTAAGTAAGCGTCTTACAAAATTGTAAGGTAGATGTAAGGCAAATCGATAGCTTAGGCCAGCCTTTCAGGATAATATTGGAAGAAACAAAATAGAAACTTTTTAAAAGGAGAATCGAGATGAGGCTGTTTGAACTGTTGCTTCTTTTGTCAAACATCGGCTTGTTTGCATTAACAGTCCTATTAAAAAAAGGACGGCGTAGAATTCCAGTATTCGTTGCAAGCGGGATCGCCACACTTTTACTGGTCATTCATTGGACGGTGGAAGGTTACAGAGTTCAGCTATTTTTCCCATATTGCATAACGGTCATTTTTTTAGCCATTTCAAGTTATAGCAATTTTAAAAAAACCGGCCCCAAAAAAATCCCACGATTCATGTTGGGTTCAGCTTATACCGCTATAGTGATAATGCTGGTCGTAACAGCAGGTCTCATGTATGCTTTTCCTGTATTTAAACTACCTGAACCGACAGGCGAATTTAAGGTAGGAACGCAAACTTTTCATTTCGTGGATACAAATAGGGAAGAGACTTTCGACGAAGTCAGAGATGGTAAGCGGGAATTGATGGTTCAGGTATGGTATCCGGCTCAAGCTGGCACCGGCAAGTACGCTCCCTTTATTCCCGATACCCAGATTTTACGTTATATGGCCGCGGACTATGGCCTTCCCGGGTTTACTTTTCAACACCTGAAGTACGTATCCAGTCATGCTTATTCGGGGGCCGAAGTCTCTTCGGCACAGACTTCATACCCGCTGATCCTTGCGAATCCCGGCAACGGCTCTTCCAGGTTCCTCCACACGTCGCAAGCCGAATATCTCGCGAGTCACGGATATATCGTGGCAGTGATCGACCACACCTACAATACATTTGCAACCGAGTTTCCGGACGGGCGAATCACGACCAGCACAACCAACGACTTATTCTCGCCCAACCATGATTACCGGACGAGTAGAGGAAATCGCGACAAGTTGGGACAAGTTTTAACCGGCGATGTGGCGTTTGCGCTGGACCAATTCGAGCTCATCCAATCGGGGCAGATTCCAAGTCATCTAAAAGGGAGGATTGATCTCGGTCATGCCGGGGTGTTCGGTCATTCCATCGGCGGAGCGACGGCCTATGACGCTTCTTACGATCCGCGAATCGCGGTTGGAATAGACCTTGATGGAGGGCTTTATCGACTGCGTGACAGAGAGAGTCTGCAAAAGCCGTTTTTGTTCATCAACTCGGAAAGCTATTTCGAAAAATTAAAAATGGTGATGGATAACCGGGTCTACACGGATGCAGAGCTTAACCGTATGGGCTCAACAAGAGAGTGGGAGGATCAAGTAATGGAAGATAAAAAGTTGGAGCTAGAACGGATGCGCGAAACGGTCGACGAAGGGGGACAAGTCCTCTATATCGAAAATACGGAGCATTTGAATTTTGCCGACGTACAGTTCATTTCTCCGATTTTCAAAATGCTGGGCATTACAGGAAAGATTGCGCCCCAAAGAGCGAACTCCGTTATCAATGCCTATATGCTTGATTTCTTCGATATGTATCTGAAAAACCAAGGCGGAATCTTAATGAAAGGACCGGATAGCCGCTTTCCGGAGGTGAAGTTCGTAACCTCGCTATTATAAATTACGGAACAGGCTACCGATTTTCGTTTTTTCAAATCTTTGAAGATACGGCGGTACTAGAAGAAGCTTTTGATTTAAGAAATCATTGATATGTCTATGCACGACACAGCACTATGACAGAAGAATACATTGCGCTATCGGGGAACGATAGTTCAATAAAAACAATGAAGCAGCCGACCACAATGATCGGCTGCTTCATTGCTTTAACGGGCAGTATTTTTCAATAGTTCTTGTTTTTATGCTCGAGATAATGGTAACATTTTACAGGAACGTGTGTTTGTTTTTTGTATTTTCCAACGGATAGGGGGAATAGGAGTGGTTGAAGTTATTGAAAAAGAGCAATTTTCGGTTATTGGAAAATTAGGAAAGGGGTTTGCTAATGAAGCATCCCAATGGATACCATCATTATGGAAAGAAGCAAATAGTAACTTTGTTGAGATAAGCAATCTCGCCATCCATAATCATGTGCAAACGGCTCCCGTTTGTTTCGTTAAGGAGCCGATGTGTACATGATTCAATTGACGAACCGCCAGGCACGGCAATTTCTGCTATTGAAGCACGGGTTGTTGGGCGAATATCATTTTACCGGAAAGCAGGGAGTATTGGATTTTGTGCGGCAGGTCGGCTGTATACAATACGATCCCATCGATGTTTGCGGAAAAAACGCCGAACTGGTGTTGCAGTCGCGAATCAAAGGATTTACCAAGAACATGCTCGCCGAGTTGCTGTATCAAGATAGAATCCTTGTCGATTATCCCGACAAGAATTTGGCCATTATCCCTGTCGAGGACTGGCCGTATTTTGAGCGGTACAGGCAGGCTGCCCGACAACATGCCAAGCGCTATCCCGAAATGGAAGCGTTGATAGAGCAAGTACGAGCTCACATCCAAAATCACGGTGCGCTAAGTTCAGATGATCTAAAATTGGATGGAAATTTCGCTTGGCGATCGGCCATCCACTGGAGCAGCGGAAACAATTCATCCCGGTCGGTGCTGGAGCAGATGTACTCGACAGGCGAGTTGATTATACATCACAAAAAAGGAACGCGTAAATATTACGATATCGCCGGGAAGTACATAAAGCCAAATCTGCTGAATGCGCCGGAGCCGCTGGAGGGCGAGCTTGAGCATCACAAGTGGCGAGTACTGCGTCGAATCGGCGCTGTTGGCCTTATATGGAATCGCGCATCCGATGCCTGGCTGAACATATGGGGATTAAAAGCAGAGCAGCGCAACGAGGTTTTCCGCCAACTGTTGCACGAAGCTCGCATTGTTGCTGTTGCCGTGGAACAAATGAAGGATATACTTTATTGCCGCGCGGAGGACTTGCCGCTTATTGAAGCCGTTCTGCAAAATACAGCGCCGAAATGGCGCTGCGAGCTAATTGCCCCACTAGATAATTTCATATGGGACAGAAAACTGATCAACGAATTGTTTGGATTCGATTACACCTGGGAGATTTACACGCCTGCAATCAAACGGAAATTCGGCTATTATGTGTTGCCTCTATTATACGGAGAAAGCCTCATTGGACGAGCCGAGGTAATCGCGGAGCGAAAAGCCGGGACGCTCGTTGTTAAAAACATTTGGTACGAGAACGACATAAAGCCAACAAAGCAATTGCGAACAGCCTTGAACAATTGTTTTCAAAATTTCGCATTATTCAACGGATGCGAGACGATTTCGACAGAGTCTATGAACTGATATTTCCAGTTCCCCGGTAACATTTGCCGACAAGTTTCCGCTTACGAAACTGGTAAGCCGACGCGTCCGATAGCACCGTTGTATGTGTACATGAGTTTCAAATGGGGGATTAAAGCGCGGCGGGCTAAAGCCTGACTTTAAGAAATAAATTCCTGAAGTTACAGCAAGGTGATGAATGGAATATTAGTGCGGTGAGGAACTCATCAGAATGGAAGCAAGTACTTGATTTGGCTGATGAGATTAATGCAATAGTTGGCTCGTTGAGCTAACGGGAAGGTTAATTGAACTCCAACACTGTGTGCGTCTAAGAATATCCAGGTAAAATGTGGTATCTTAATGAATGATAGAAATAAATATAGATAGGGGATTTTCATGCCTAAACAGATCTCTGAGGAAGAAGCTCATTTGCTCGGTATTGATACTTTGCACCAGGAAATGGATAACGGAGAAAGACGATTCAGGCTAGTTAGTTCAGACGGTAGTTCATATATCCGTACGGAAGCTTCAAATAATGGTGGATGGCAGAAGAGCCACTATCATAAGTCCCTTACAGAATTTTATGTTGTCCAAAAAGGATGGCTGGTTTACACGGAGTATGCCTCTGATGACAAAGTAGTTTTGAAACATTTGGAGCAGGGGGAGAGCATTCTGGTAAAACCATTTGTTCACCATAACTTATACATGTCAGCATATACTGTCACACACGTAATAAAATATGGTGGTGAAATCGAGAATGATTGGTATCCCTCCCTTGAGTTAGACAAGCTTACAATACATTTGCCCGAGTCCGAACTTGTTCGTATGCGAGATCTTTATTAAGCTGACGGGCAGTGCGCGCCTAGCCAAGCTAGGCACAACAGCTCCTCTTTTTACATCATCACAAAATAGGGTATTTGGTACAGATGTACTGCTAGGCGTTAAGCTAACGGGCATGATAGTTGAATGATTTCGCGAATAACTTAAGTCATGACGAATTTACGAAGTTCGCAAAAAAGACGTTAGCCGAAAGAAGTTCTTAGTTTAGGAGGAGTCTATATGATATTAGAAAAAGTTATAAATAGAATTGTAATACAAAGTGAATATAAGGATTTTGTTGATAAGTATATAGATAATATACTTACCGAATTTAAAGGTAAGATTCATAGCATTTATATGTGTGGCTCGATTCCAAAAGGAACTGCTAAACCTTTTAAGTCAGATGCAGACTTTACTATTGTATGTGTAAATCCCAAAGATATTGATTACGAAAGATTGTCAAATATTAAAGACAGGCTTTTGGAAGAATATCCAGTAGTAACTAAGATTGATACGATAATTTGCTCGATTGACGATGTATTAAGTAAACCAAATGAGTGGGGTTTTTGGGTAAAGATAATTTGTGTTTGCATATATGGTCATGACGTTGGTGAAAAAGTACCACCGATAATTATTTCTCCAGAGTTCATTTTAGACTTAAATACAGAGACCAAGGAGGAAGTAGATCGTATACATAGTTTACTTTCTAATGCTAGTGATAACACAATGAAAACTAGATATATTAAAGGTTACTCTAAGAGATTAATTCGTGCATTATACTCTTTGGTTTTAGAAGATACAGGTGTATGGCAAGATGACATTATTAAGATGAAGAATGCCATATTAAACTATTGTGAGATTGACTCCGCTTTAGTTGATTATCTGTATGCTTGTTACTTGGATAGTAATGTACTTGTTGAAGAGTTTCTGGGAATTGCAGATGAAGTATATAGCTATTTTGAGAACGCCTTAAATGTAATGGCTGCTTCCAGAACTTCCTTCGGCTAACACCATATTGACGCTCCGGGTCACTCTGAGAAGCGAGTGACCACATCCAGCCCCTAAGCCCGTCGGGACGTCACTGCATTAGGTGTTCGGCAAGCCTCACAACTATAAGCAGCGACTCTAATTAAAACATAAGACTATTGAGCTAACGGGAAACGATAGTTCAATAAAGACACCGAGGCAGCCGATCATAATCATCGGCTGCCTTTTCCACGCTAACGGGCAGTATGACGCAACAAAGCTTCACGATTATTCGTCAAAGAAGGGAACTAAGATATTAGCTTACGCGGAGGTTATAAATGAAGAGACAAATAAAAAGTAAAGTTATTGTTATAATAATACTAATTTCTTGTTGTATCCCCTTTCTATTATTTTGGTGGTTTTATTATATCGTTAATTCTCCTATGATTCCGTATGAATGACGAACAATCCATTAAGCAAACGGGAAACGTTAGCTCCATAAACATCAAGACGAGGCTGCCGGCATGAAACGGCAGCCTCGTTGAGCTAACTGGCAGATTTGTTCAACAAAATAGGAGGTATGGCATATGAAGCATCTGAAATTCTTCCTTTTGTTCTTTGTCATTGTTTCGGTGTTTTCATCAAATATAGAAGGAACGTTAGCCAGTACCTACCCAAGTTCCGTTGCTTGGAATAATCTCCTATATGGACTTTCCATCGAGGAAGTCGATAACAAAGACATTGGCAATGAGATTGGAAAGATTGAACGCCAAAGAACTCCGATGCCAAAGAAGAACGGCGAGTCAAATTACAGTATACCAGTAGGAAGCCTGTTGTTTGAAATTAAAGGGGCAGACACTCAAGATGTAATAGCAGTTAAGGTAAACGATAAGTTCTTCAAGGCATCTAAATTTGGACCGATTCAAGTTACAACAGACCAGTCCAATAAACAAGCATGGATAGTTACATTATCATTTATTTGTTTCTTGGTCCTTTTAACAATGATAATTGTATGGAGAAGAAGACGTATGGGTTAGTTCATTCCGCTAACGGGACACGTTAGTTCAGAAAAAACACATCAGGAAGATCCTGCAGTAAAGAGGTAATCAAATGAATGCTGGATTTTTGGGGGGGACATTGAATTAGGTCAAAATTTGGTGGAAATTACTCGTGGAAAATTTTTTTAAAAAACCAAATGTTAACATAATCATTTCCCCATTTGAAACTTTACAGAGTGAAAAGAGTAACTTTGACCTGGACATATCTGGTACAGCTTTGAGAAAGTTACAATAGATATGCACCCCAACTTGATGATTTAAAAAAACCAACCATTGAACAAATTATCGAATGAAAGAGGTTATTTTTCCCTAACCCACATGACCGGACGTATGCCCAGTTTAGTATCCACCCTTCGATGATAGATCTGATAATCAGAAGAAACGATGCGCGCTTTGTCGGTACTGCTATAATAAGGGAGTGAGAGCCAATAATCACTTGGCAAAACAGAAGCGGTTTTGGATAGGTCAAAAAGCCGCTTCACATCATCTACGGTCGGCAATGTTAAATAAGCAGAGTACATCTTCCGAAATGCCCGATTGCTGTCCTGTGAAGCATATTTAATAGGCGAAAACCAATAATGAGGCCGGTCTCCACTATCGGCTCTCATCCAGTTTTTTTCATTAGAAAACGCAGGATATTCGGCATATTGAATGCGAGCCTGCTCGTCTTGCGAGAACCAACTATCGATTTTGGCATTCAAGTCTTTCTGTATGCTGGCTTGTATATAATCGTTAGAGCGTTCATCATACACACTACTGTATAGCGCGTCTTTAGCGATAACCTTTACCATACTGTTGCTTTTCTCCAAAACAAACCATTCGATGGGTTTGCCTTCTATGCTCCCCATCGTAATCATTTCCGGTTTGCCGGGATAAAAAGAAATGACCCCCAACAAAGCCACGGAGACAATGCCAACAAGTCTAAAAGCCCGGCTATTAAAATTGAGATTATCCAATAACAAAAGGATGATCAGGATATCCAAATGTACATTAAATAAGAACATATGCTTTTGCAAATCGGCGTTTCCGTTGCTTACGATGGGGACAATGAATTGCCCTGCAGCTGCACCTAAGAGTGCCAACCTCAGCAAGATACTGTACAAGCTAGCCCTTTTCCTAAATAAAACAACTAAATTAGCTATAGAGAGAGTAAAGACCATGCATAGGAAAACAGAAGCAAAACCAGAAAAATGCTTTCTAATACTCTCCCAAAGATTAAATCTGAATTCAAACAATAAGTCTGCTTGCTCGTTTGACAATTTCATGTTGGTTAAATAGGTAGGCCTTAGAGGCAAAGCCGCTTCGGCACTTACATCCAGCTTCTCGGCAAAAAAGGCAGGATGGGTCAAATAATATTTTAAAACACTAAATTTGCTTGCTCGGTCAAAAAACAAAGACTGAAAGTTTGAATCATATATATTATAGGGATTCAAGGGGGCTCTCACGTAAGCATTTAAGGATTCCAATTTGGACAGTTCCGGTGGTAAACCCAGATCTTTAGTGGACTGCTCTGTCGCTGGATTATTGTATAAAACGCCAAAAAAAACGGCTTGAAACGTGGTAGCCTTTTCCATCCATTTGGGCGCTTGGTTCGCGTAACTGTATGATGCGAGAAGCATAATAACTATTGAAGTGCAAATGATGATTTTCTTCTTGAGCGTTTCATTTTTGATCGCATAATAAGCGAGGGGGACGGACAACAACAAAGTTGACGGGAAGTTGGCCGGTTTTGAACCGGAAAAGACAAAGAGTGACAGCATTAATCCTATGTACACAATATAGCTGTTTTTATTCTTTTCAAGATACAAAAGCAGGACAAAAGATAGAATTAAAAAAATAAGTGTCGTGGCTTCTCCATAAAAAGAATTGAAATAAACCAAATAGCCACAGTCTAAAAAAACAAATACAAAAGCAATCTTCACGGCAATATTGGCGTATTTATTGTCTTTCCACTTATTCTTCAGAAATAAAACGAAGGCAAATGCGTAAATAATAATATATTGAACGGTTTGAAAGAAAAGGTTAAACAAGCTGGTATCGCGATGTAAAAGCTTGTTGGCTATGGCGTTAAAAAATAGGGCTATTTTAATAAAGTGAAATTGCGTGGAATAATATCCAGCAGGGTTGTCTTTGACGGGTAGAAATATATGATTAAAATACTGAATAATTCGAGAAGGATTGGATATATGATACCAATCTTCAGTACTTAAATACCTTATGTCATGGACAGAGGTCAGCCCAAACGCTCTCGTTGTCCTGTCAAAGTCTGAATTATCTGCAAGCCCTATGAGCGTTGGCGCATAAATCAGCAAGGAAATAGCGGTCACAATGAAAATAAAGAGAGCTAGCATCCGTACAAACATTCAATCAAGTCCTTTATATAAAAGTTGCTTCTCAAAATTTGCCCCAAAATGTGTTAACTCATACGATAAGTGTGTAGTTACACGATAGTTAATGATGATTGCCGAAACAGAAGACTTTATTGAATAAACCGAAAAAGATGATCTGAAACAGACTACTTAGAACTTGAGATGACGAAGAAAGGGGTTTGGTTACTGGAGTCCAACCGCTAAGGCAACTGCTCACCTTCTTTATTAAGCTAACGGGCAGTATAGCTGTGCAAATGATGTAAAGGTTTTTTCCTTAATACTAGAGAATATTACCTCAGAGGTGATTATGTTGAAATTTAAATTAGACTTGGAATATACACCTAGATCTCCAAAGCAAGGACTTCCTTTTACTGAATCTAGCCATTTACGATCAGCTTCATCGTATGAATTTAATACTAAGGAAATAGGAATAGCTTTAGTTGACTTATGGAATTTTGGTTGGGATGATGGCCCCCTTGTTACATCCCTTGGATGGGAATTAAGTACGGAAAGAGGGGTATCACATGCAATAAGGAAGAAGGAGATCATGACAAATCGAATTGCTCCCGCCATTAGTGAACTGAGACAATTAGGAGTTCAAATATTTCATTGCAATCATGCTCCATTCTTGAACAGTTTTCCACAATGGCTTAATTCAACAACAGAAGAAGAACGTAGGAAACTTGAATCTCCAGGGAACCAGTGCGTCGATGTTAAGGTAGCAAATAATGTTTTCCCAGAAAAAGAGTGGCAACAAGAATGGAGTTCAAGGCATTCAAATGATGTGTACCATACAGATTGGTCTAATCTACAAATCGAAACGTATTCCCAAATACAGATTCCTCAGGTAGTACAACCCCAAGAGCAAGATTTGTTAGTTTATTCAAAAGAACAATTTCATCGGATTCTTACTGAACATAATATTCGTGTCCTTTTTTATATGGGATTTGAGACAGACGAATGTATTACTCAAAGTGATTATGGGATTATTAATATGCACTCTTACGGGTATATGACAAATATCGTCCGCGATTGTACAACTACATATGAATCCGCTGAAACAGTTGAAGGATTATGGAGAACAAAGGTCGCTATTGAACAGATAGAGAAGAGATGGGGATATTCCATAAATGCGTATGATTTACTACGAGGGATTAAAAGTTCAGATCGTTGAACTAACGGGACACGATAGTTCAATTAACACAATGAAGCAGTCGACCACAATGATCGGCTGCTTCATTACGCTAACGGGCAGTATAATAGCATAGAGGTGATTGAATGATGGACAAAGAATTACGACAATGGGCTGTTAAAAATGATATTGAAAAAAAATCCAATGCTGGTTTTTGGTTTTGCTTTAATAATTACATACAAGAAGACCCAGAAGAGTTTCGACAAGTATTTGGTTATGATTTTGATGCTGAGCTACTAACAGTTGAAATGAAAAGTGTAGCATTATTCATTGATACGTGGGATGAAACCAAAGTGTATGAAGACATCTCTTATGGTTTTGATTATGTAGTATCCTATATACCGATTGTCTATAAGGATCAAAAACTAGGTATATATAAAATGCTTTATACATTAGATGGCCAATCTTTTGATGACTTCTTTGTTCTTGATTAAACCTTTAAACGGTTAAGCTAACGGGTAACGATAGCTTATACATGTGAGCTGCCGTTTTCTCAACTAAAGGCAGGATTCATTATTGAGCTCTTAAAAAGAAAGCACACAAATTATAGACAGTACGGGGTACAAGCAAACGGTTACTTTGACAAGACTAAGTATTATAGAAACCGCCAGTTTAGATGGACGTATTTATAAAAGACAGCAATGGAGGTGGAGGAATTATGGATAGGAAGAACAAGATGAAACCCGCAACGGCAGTTGCAGTAGGAATCGCCCTTGGTGTAGCAATAGGCGTAGCAATGGATAATATCTCTGTTGGTATCGGACTTGGAATCGCGTTTGGCGTAGTATTCGGCGGGTTTAGAATAAAAAAGAATCCACCGGATGCCTGAAAATGATCAGTAAATAAAGCTGCCGGCACATGTCGGCACTTTATTTTAATCTTTAACTGGACACTGACGAGGTTGTAACGGATATTGTGACCGTTGAAGTAACGTAAGAACGTTAGTTGAGAACAACAAAGTGGCAGCTGATCTATATGATCAGTTGCCATTTTTGTTGAAGTAAAGGGCAGTTTAGCGTGGTACTCCCTTGATCTTAAGGTAGCTAACATAATTATATTTTGTTACGATAGGCCTAACCAAATTTTGGATGATATTATAAGGGGATTAGTCTATGTACAAAGCAATAATTGATGATCAGACATACTTATCTATTCTCCAGCAGTCGCATTCTCAAGAATTATTTGAGTTAATCGATGGAAGTCGTGATTCTTTAAGAAACTGGCTAGTGTTCCCTGATAAAACAAATACAGTTGATGATACAAAGGCCTTTATTCATCGGTCTTTAAGTAGATTTTCAAATGATAATGGATATTGGTCTGGTATCTGGCATAAAGGACAAATCGTAGGATCAATAGGGTATTTATGGATTGATTGGGATTCTAAAAGAACAGAAATAGGTTATTGGTTAGGGAAGAAATTTGAAGGTAACGGTATTATAACTAAGGCCTGTAATGCCTTCATAAATCACGCTTTCAATGATTTGCGTTTAGCTAAGGTTGAGATCGGAGCTGCAACTAACAACATCAAAAGTAGGGCAATACCAGAACGTCTGGGTTTTACTCAAGAAGGGATTATTAGAAACTACGAATTGCTTCACAATCAATACTTTGACCGAGTTATATACGGTCTTATTAAAGAAGAATGGTTGCATGGCAATATTAATTGAGCTAACGGGACACGATAGTTCAACCATTATTACACAGCGGCAGCCGGCCAAACGATCGGCTGCTTTTTTAAGTTTTGACACCCTGGCACACATGTGACCCGCCCCGCACGCCCACGGTCATTTTGCCAAAATGTGAATATAGTGTGTTAACCAGTTAAAGGGGGTTTTGCCATGGGTGCGAGGGTTAAGTATACGTCGTCTGACGTTGATTTGTTGGCGCGGCTTATGAGGGGCGAGGCACAGGCGGAAGGCGAAAAGGGTATGTTAACGGTTGGCGCTGTCGTGATTAATCGGGCCGTAGTCAGGTGTTCGGACTTCAAGAACGTCAACAATATTAATGATGTTATTTATCATTATATGAATGGCGATGCCATGTTCGACGCCATATTAGAACCCGATTTTTATCTGAAGACACGGGAACGAGAGCGGCGGCTAGCTGAACAGACCATAAAAGGCTGGCGAGAATGGCCTTCAAAATACTCTCTGTGGTATTTCAATCCGTGGGGGCCAACATCTCAAGCTTGCCCCGCAATGTGGTACGGTCAACCGCTCGCGGGTACTTGGAAAAATCATTGTTTTTACCAACCAACAAGCACGGAATGCGCGGAAATTTACCGATAAAAAACTTTATAAGGGCGAATGCCATAAGGCATTCAATGGCAGATAAAAAACACTTTGGTATGCCATCGACTACGAAAAGTTGCCTTAAAAGAAGCACAGCCTCTTCTTGATAAGAGCCCTCACCTGACTGTGAAAAAATAGGTGATCAATTAAAAGTAGTTGCAAATCCAAACTTTAAATAATCAAGGGTGAGCTTTTATCAAATTTCAAGTAGTATCGGAAGAAGATTAAGCTAAACATTCCTGTTGAGGCTAAGAAATAGCCTTTGTCAAAAAAGGAGCGCCTCGGTATGATGGGTTTGTCCAATACACCATCAAGGAGGCGCTCTTACTATGAAGTTTAAGCAATCAGACGCACAAAATCAACGGATTGAACGAATTACCACCTCGCATCTCGTCGTAGGGATCGACATGGCCAAAGAAACGCATGTAGCACAAGCTACGAATTTCCGTGGGATCGTGGTTTCCAAACGACATCTCTCATTCTCAAATAGCATGGAAGGCTTTGAAAAATTGATCCGCTGGATGACGGAGTTACAGCAGAAACACCGATTAAAGTAGCTCATCATCGGCGTGGAGCCAACCGGCCATTATTGGTTTAACCTGGCCAACTGGTTAGCAGATAAGGAATTACACGTGGTTATGGTTAACCCTGCTACGACGAAGCGCAATAAAGAAAATCGAGATAATAGTCCATCAAAGAACGACCCAAAAGATGCACTTATTATCGCAGATTCAGTAAGTCGGGGCTTCTACTATGAGTACACGCGTCAATCGCTTGTGTTTCAACGCTTACGGACCATAATGAGTGACCGCGAATTCTGGGTGTCGAATAGTGTACGCCTGCAGAATCGAATCATACGCTGGCTGGACATTCGCTTTCCTGAGTATCCATCCGTATTCAAAGACTGGACCTGTAAGCGATCATTGGCGACCCTCAAGACATTCCCTTGCCCACAGGATTTGGAGACGTATGCAATACCGGATGTGATCCGTGCTTGGAGAACTCATATGCAGCGCGCTGGGGGTTCTACGGGGATTGAGCAGGCTGCACAGCTCATCGCTCATGCTAAACGCAGTGTCGGAGATCGGACCGCAGTAGAAGAATCGAAGACAGATTTAATACGGCTCATTGAAGAATATGAGCGCGTTACCACCATGCTTGAACAGATTGAAAAGGACATCGAATCCCTGCTTTCTGAGATTCCAATGGCACAGCACTTCGCACCATAAAAGGTCTCGGGAAGATCTTCACCGCGGCCATACTAGCAGGCACAGGAGATTTAAGACAGTATGCGCATGGCCGTCAGGTATTACGGAAGGCTGGCCTAAATTTGGCTGAAAGTACGTCAGGAAAGCGAAAAGGACGAATTGTTCTTTCGAAACGAGGAGACTCAGCCCTGCGAAAATATCTCTATCTCGCGACGGTTCAGCTCGTTTGGAACAACCCCGTATTCCGCCATCTGCATGAGCATAATGTGCAAGAAAAGAAGATAACAAAGCAACAATCCATATTTAAGTTACTAGGAAAGCTGGCACGAATTCTAGTTGGTATTGTTCAACGGGGAGAAAAATTCACGCCAGAGAAAACCGTCCTTGCATGGGCAGAAGCAGCTTAAGCTAAGCAGCATCACGTATATTGACTCATTCGCAGGATTTCACAAAGAAAGCACGGAGGACCGAGTTCGTTACCCAAAAGGGCTCTGACCCATCCGCTAAACGCTATCGGTCTCCACACCTTGGACAGGTATAACGAAGGAATGTAAGGGCATTGACCCGTTGAGTTGTGGGAGGGTGAACCTCCAGGGATCATGTGGAGTATGCGTGCAGTAGAGATCGCCTGGGGAATATTTCCTGAGTATTCCTCTATTTCCGCATGCTCAGCCCACCACCTCAACCGGCAGCAACTGCATTGCTTCCTGAGATGGACTTGATCCAAGGTGACGAAATCCTGCGAATGAGTGAGTATATGTGAGATAAACCCTTAAAAACGAGGGACGGGTAACGATAGTTGAATAACATATGGATGAGCAGGTGCTGCGGTGGCCTGCTCTTTTTATTAAGCTAACGGGCAGAATTGTTAAAAAGGTTTTCCACATTCAAAATGTAAACAACTATCATAGTCGTTTAAAACGTTGGATTGACCGCTTTAATGAGGTAGCAACCAAGTATTTGCAACATTATCTGACTTGGTTCCGTTACTTAGATATCAAGAAATATGAGAACACACCATCGAATAAGAAAAATATTTTAGTTGATTCATGCTTACATTTAGTTCATGTAACAAATAAGTCGTTACGAATAGCGAATCGGAGGTGTGAAGATGTTAGTTATGCTTGTCTGTCTAATTTTTATTATTATTTCAATATTTACGTTTAGACGAGTCGGGATTTCCAACCCATATTCTAAAGGTTTCTTCCTTGCTATTGTTCTTTCCATCGTAGCCGTTATCTGTCTTGCTCAAAACTATACTCAGAACCTTATACCAGAAGTAAACGATGGAATTGGAGCTTCAAACAAAGTGGCGTACTGGATTCTTGGAGAAGACGGCTGGTCTAAAGAAACGTTTCGAGATGCGTTTGAGAAATCCATTTATCTCACCCTCTTTTTAATTATTGCTTATCCTGTGGTTCTTGCAGTTGAGTCAAAATTAAAGAAGAAAGTAACTTCGAGAGCGTAGCTCCCTTTTTTTTGAGCATAAATCAACAATTAAGTTTAACTAAGCCAAAAATAAGTGGATTTTATCATTAAACTAACGGGAAACGATAGTTCAGTACCTTGAGGGCTCCCATCCGGTGGCGAATGGCCCTTCGTTACGCTCCCATGGAAGAACGTAATTTCTACCATAATCTGTGGTGCTGTGCTGCGGCATGGATGGCTAACGGGTAGATTAACACGATTTACCAAAGGAAAGGACGCTTCATTTGAGGTGTTCTTTTTTGTGGGAAAGATCCGCAGTCCTTGCAGGCGGCAGGTACTACAAAAGTTAGAACTGCTCAGCAGATGAACTTGCTGTTACCCTTGAAGAAAGAAGAATTTGAGGAGGGAGACATCATGGCGAAATTGAAAAATGAGAACAATTCTGGGGGAGTTTTATTGAAAAGTATTATTGGCTTACCTAAATATGTTTTTGTAGCCTTAGCTATCCTGTTAATGGGCTTTATCTTTCTAATAGCTACAATAAATAAAAATCCACTTCATATATATTTATTACCTGAAAATTTCACTGGAGAAGTTGAAATTACTTTTGCACAGGCGGATTATCCACCTCTTAAAATAGAAAAAAATATCTATAATGTACCTACGTCGGGTAAGTTGAAAACTTCAACTAATCTGAAAGGTGGACCTGTTGAGGTATACTATGTTGACAATCAAGGTCATCGTAAGGAAGTAATTCATGAAGAATTTCATGGAGTTTCCACTGGTAGCGGTGGCAAAGATAACTTAACAGTTGCACATTTTTATATAGGTACTAAAGACCAATATGATAACTATGTGAAACAGCTAGGCTTTTAGTATTATTGTGCTTGTGAAAGTTGTTATTCCCCTTGTTAGGACTGGCATCATTACGCTAACGGAACACGAGTTGAACAAACAAGGAGCAGTTTGCTGAGGCAGCTGCTCCATTTCTTTGTTAAGCTAACGGGCAGTTTAGTTCCAATATGTGTTAAAATCAAGGGGGTTTGGTGAACTTAATTCGAATTAAGTTAATGAAGGGCAGGGGATCAGATGGGGACCGACATCCATGTATATATCGAGCAGAAAATATATAAAAATGACACTCCGTTAATGACTGAATGGATTAGTGTAGATGAATGGATACATGCCTCTTACTTTGAGGGAATGGGGGTTCGAAAACATTTCTGGACAGATAGAAATTATCTGTTATTTGCGATACTAGCAGATGAAAGAAATGAATATAATATCCATCCCATTTCGTTGCCAAAGGGACTGCCTGACGATGTAAGCCCAGAAGTGAAAAATCAGAGCGACAAAGAAAACGAGGACGCACATACAAGAAGTTGGCTAACTCTAAAAGAACTCCTCGAATACGATTGGCAACAAAAAATCGAAGATGACAATAACGAAATCTTTCCTCTCGAAGCGCTGGTTATCCCTTTTGTGAATGAGTTTATCCCGCGTTTGAGTAAAATTGACGAGCCTGAGAATGTCCGTATGGTCTTTTGGTTTGATAATTAAAGTAACTCATTGAACTAACGGGAAACATAACTCAATAAACACAAGAGGCTGCCGGTCAAACGATCGGCTGCCTTTATTAGTTAGTGGTACAATCGAGACAAGGATGATTTCATAAATGATTGAGGTGTTGAAAATAGACAAGACCAAAGTAATGGCGTATTTCAGTCTCTTTGGAGAGGAATTTCCAGTAAATGAAGTTACTAAATTACTCAGCATAGAACCAACAGAATCGTATAATAAAGGTGATGTTATTGTCAGACAGAAGAATGACAAAATAATTAGTACCACAGTACATTACAGAAAAAAAACAGCCTGGGTACTAAGTTCAGGGTATCAAGAATCCTATGATGTTACTGAACAACTGGCTCAAGTTTTGGAACCATTGAAAATTAAAACAGCGATAATAAATCAGTTAAGAAAGAGGTATAGATTGGATTGCCTTTTCTCAATCGTAATAATAATTGAAAATGGTCAAACGCCAGCTTTACACCTCGATAATAAACAGATTGAATTCGCAAATAGCATAGAAGCGGAGTTTGATATTGATTTATATGCAAACCCATATAAAAGCGATTTTGACATGTGAAAAGTGAATTACTGTTGAGCTAACGGGACACTATAGCTGAATAAACACATAGAGACGGCAGCCGATCTAATTGGCTGCCGTTTCTCACCAAATGGGAAGTTCTCGTCAATTCCTGGAGTGGAGACAATGACAATAAAGGGGATGATTTCTTATAGCACGACTATTTTGATTCGGAGAACTACACAGGGAATCATTTACTCATTGATAACTGGAAAGATGAGTTGACTCCCTTAAAATGTTAAGACCAAAGCTTATGATATATTGCTCAGTTTGCTCCACTGAGGCAGCACATAATATCAACTGGAAACTTTTCGAACCTTTTTAACATTTAAAACCAATCTATCTCGAACGAATACGGAGGGGGTTCTATATGAAGAAAGGCTTCTTTATTATTTTATTCTGTTTGTTGTTATCTGCTTGCTCGAGTGAAAAATCAAGTATTCCTCAGGATTTTATTGCAGAATTGAACAGCACCGATTTGAGCAGCGAACAAGTAGGAGGGGTTCAGCTAGGAGAATCCGAGCAGCAACTGAAGGAAAAACGTGGATTGCCAGATGGTGAATTCGATGTGAAGATGAATGGTAAGGATGAATATGATGACCCGTTTCGTGCATTAGAGTACTCTGATGCCGGATATACGATTCGGAATGATAAAGTTGTCAGTTATAATCTGCATAAGAATTCAGCAACGGTAGGAGGAGTGAAGCTGGGTGATTCAAGCGATTCCGTGAAAGACATATATGGCGAAGAATTTTATAATAGGGGATATAAAGATATAGAAGCGTTAGGTTATATCGATAAGGAGAACGAATGGGTCATTGAATTTATAATAACGGCTGGCAAGGTTACAGGTATCTTGATGGGCGAACTATCGATGTTTGAATAGTAGTAAAATCAGCATTTTTTAATTGCAAGGGGGTATTCGTTTTGAAGGATTCAGACATAAATCCTTTGTTAACACCGGTCATAAATAAGGATATAGATGCTTTCCGTGAATTCTATGAACGAACGGCTGATCATGTCTATCGAACCGTCTATTATTTAGTGAACAACAAGAATGAGGTAAATGATATCGTAAGCGATATCTATATTGCCTTGCTGGCTGCTTTACCATACTATGACCGCAATAAGCCTTTCCGCGCATGGTTAAATGGATTAATTATTAATCAGGTAAATAATTGGAGCCGTAAGGGTTGGCGAAGGCTTCGAATCTTCAACCGCAATAAACAGCTGCATGTTTCACAGCCTTGGAAGAGGCCGGATGAGCTGGCCATTGAAGCGGAAGAGAAAGATAATGTGTTGGAACTGGTAAACAGTCTCTCTTTAAAACTAAGAGAGGTTATCGTTCTCCGTTATTATCAGGATTGTTCCTTCGATGAGATAGCGAGTACACTACAAATTCCACTAGGCACAGCAAAATCAAGGCATCATGAAGCACTTAAAAAACTCCGAATTCGAACCTCTAGGTCCCATTTTTTTAAGGAGGCTTATCATCATGCCGATTGAACAAGAGTTGAGAGAGGCTTATAAGAGATCTGCAAATATGGTTATGCGACCAGAGCAGCTGGATGCTAGAATTTCTCGGCAGTATGCGGTGCAGAGTATACAAAAACACTTAAAGAAGCGTGCCTCAAAAAAAACGTGGGCTATTCGAATAATCGTTGCTTGCGTTCTACTTACTTCAGTGGGCTTTTCTGCCCCCTATTTGTTTCAACTCAAAGATAAGCTAATCGAATACAACGTTCTTCCAAATCGAATGAACGCTTATGACAACAATCTTGCTGAGCAAGTTCGCGAATCCATAGACCTTGCCAAACAAGAAATGCAGATTGGGGAGCGTGGGCTTTACTATTCAGATAACTTAAAGAAACTTTTACCGAAAACTAAGCTTTCTCCTTTTCTACTCATTACAAAACCATATGTATGGGAGGATCAACGTGAGTGGGAGGAAGAATTAACAGGAGCTGCAGACCTCCATCTGCCCGGATCTCTGACGGACTCTTTGACATTTATCGGAGGACAGAAGGAGCAGCCTTTTGGCGGGTTTTTATCCTTAGACGATATGGCTTTTGTCAAGGAACTTGAGCTTCGCAGTCAAGAGAGGCAGAGGGCAGAGACTTGGATGCTTTTGCCTAAGCGCGCAATTGAGGAGTTCGTATTTACGACGATGTATGAAAGCGAGGCCGATAATCGAATAAATATTACGATGGAGGTGTTTAGAGATAAAACAACGATTCAGATGCTTTCTGACTTTAATGAGCAGGAGCAAATCCGAATTGGCGATCAGCCAGCTACCTTTGTACACTCCGAGAACTTTTTATTCAGTAATACCGACCAGTACCGCGCGTTATCTTGGTTAGATTCACGTGAGAGGGATACAGTTATGTACACGGTTGGCAGTCCAGCGGAGGATATGACAAAACTCGAATTAATACATATTGCGGAACAATTTATAAAGTAATAGCCAGGGAGCGTGAAAAATGTCTTTTTATAAGGTTTCTGCAACAAGCCACTTCATTACGATGCTGCTCGGCGCATGGTTGGTTCTAGGCATTTTTATTGATGGCTATGCACACAATCATGGAGTAGTAGAAACTTTTTTTACTCCCTGGCATGCCATATTATATAGCGGATTTCTAGCATGTGCTATATGGGTAGTCGGATTAACTCTTTATACGAAAAAACGTAATGGGTCCGGCTGGAAACAATCCGTTCCTGCGGGGTATGAGCTAGGTTTGCTAGGGGTGTTCATTTTTCTGGTCGGCGGATTATGCGATATGGCATGGCATTTGATCTTTGGAATCGAAGTAAATATTGAAGCATTGCTAAGTCCCTCTCATCTGGCTTTAATGCTGGGCGGTATTTTGATTTTATCTAGTCCTCTTCGAGCGGGCTGGAGAGAGTCTGGATGGGAAAGACCTGACTGGAAAACCTTTTTGCCTTCTCTGTTGTCATTATCGTTATCTGCAGGAACGGTTAATTTCTTTCTTATGTATGTCTGGATGTTTAGATATAACCTGGCTGCTCCGAAAGTGATCGAATGGTATACAGATAACTCCAGCAATCTGTTCGCCCACAGAATGGTTGAAGATGCACAAGTACGTGGACTGACTTTTATTTTATTGAATACGATTGTTTTTATGTATCCGGTCTTTCTAATGTTAAAGAGATGGAGGCCCCCGTTTGGCGCGATTACTCTATTGTTTCTCATTATAACGGCATTAATGGGTGTTCTAGACGGTTTTAATCAAATCCAAGGTTTAATCATTTCTTTTATCGCAGGTGTAAGTGCAGATTTACTACTACTATGGCGCGGAAATGATGAACAGCCTCAGAGGGGCAACCGTCTGGTCGCCATCTTCACCCCGATCGCATTATGGGGCAGCTATTTTGGCTGGATGGCTGTTTCAAGCGGTATTGGTTGGGAGCCTGAGCTCTGGGTAGGCTCTATTGTGCAAGCTGCGCTGCTCTCGCTCGCATTAAGTATCTTATCCAATGCGACAGACAGAGGGATACGATGAAAGTTAGCGGTAAGCTGTTTCGCTTTATCTCCATTCCACTTATTCTTGTTCTGCTTGCGCCAACGGGGTGTTCATCTACTACATTTAAAAATGTCGATATCGAACCTCCTGCTCGTGGAATACTTGCTGCACTTAAGAAAGAGCAAACATCAGCGCAAGCAGATCCCAGCTACCAGGTCACGATCACTGAGTTGGAGGGTAAGCCTTTAAGGATGGGCAGTATTGAATTGTCACTGGGAGTAACAAAAAACGCAGGAGAGCCGGTTCTGAAATATACAGAAGATATGACCAAACTCATGCATCTTATTGTAGTGAGCAAGGATCTAACCGCTTTTCAGCATGTGCACCCGAAGCAGATAAAAGACAATGAGTTCCAAGTTCAGCTCACAATTCCATTTGCAGGACCTTACCTTTTCCTAACAGAGTTTCGACCTCAGAAGGAGGATGTCATTCTTCATAAGCAATGGATCCAAATAGACGGAAATCAACGATCAAATGAGGCCTTGTTACCTGATACTTCATGGGTGAAGAGCATAGCCAATCTGGATATATCGCTAGTTTCAAGTCCAGCCGTTACTGAAATCAAAGCAGGACAAATGGTCATGCTGCTGTTTCGTTTTACGGACAAGGAAACAGGCAAGCCGATCAAGCAGCTTGAACCTTTTCTAGGTACATCCGGTCATTGCGTGATATTGAGTCAAAATGCCGATCAGTTTGTTCATGCACATGCTGTAGAAGCGATGAGTGGAGGAGCGAATGTCATGTTCCATTCTGTGTTTCCTGAGAAGGGCATCTATAAGCTATGGGGTCAATTTCAGTACAAAGGGGAATTGCTTACGGTTCCTTTTGTTGTCGAGGTTAGCTGAGGTATTCTCGAATGTGCCTTGTATTTCAACATAAAGAAGATTGTCACTACCTATTACAGGCGGAGACAATCCTTTTTTTATTCCGACCAGGCAATGGATAGTCAAATTGCATACAAAAAACATCGTGACTTGCTATGTTAATGAAAGGATTTTACTTAATAAAATAATACCATGGGGTTGTCGTGTTTCATTTGGCAGGATCGCGTAGCTAACGGGGAACTATAGCTAAACAATCACCAGAACGAGACTAATAGCATAAATCGGCAGCCTCGTTGAGTTAACGGGCAGTATAGCGTGGAAGAAACCCTTAAATTAATGGCTTCTTAATAGAAGGATTGGAGATAATTTTCTGGAATAAATAATCACTGGAAATTATTATGTTAGGATGAGTGAAAATGGACAAACACTATGATTACCTTCTGCTAGCTTTCGATGAAGCGCAAAAGGCAAAAGAAGAAGGTACTTGTTGATTCTAACGGAACCGTTGTTAGTCGAGGTAGAAATAGAGTTTTTTCCAGCTGTGATTCAACATCACATGCAGAAGTAGACGCTATAAGAAAAGCTGGACATAAGATATTAGATGTTGAAAGTAAAAAATTTGTTATAAACAACGGGCTTACGTTATATACAACGTGTGAGCCCTGCCCAATGTGTACGGGGACTATAGTACTCTCCATGATTAAAAAAGTGGTATGGGCTGCAAATGATGCTGATATCGGAGCATTTAAAAAATTTAAGGAAGGAACAAGTCAGTTGCCTATCTATAATGATTTGTTCAGTGACATTGAAATTGTGGCTGCTCCCTACTCTGATTTAGAAATTAGGCAGAGACAAATGTTGGCCGAATGGAATAATAATCGGGGTTACACTGATAATCATTGGAATAAAGAATTGATACATGACGCGGAGCGTTAATTTACGAAGGATTTGTTCCCAGGTGAATGGCCTAATGGTAACTATAGCTTAACAATCACTAGTACGAGCGTGGCTGCCGGCATGAAACGGCAGCCTCGTTGAGCTAACGGGCAGGTTAGCGCAACAAAACATATATACAAGTCGTATGTTTAGTGAGTGAATTATACTAGGAGGAACTAATGAAATACTTCACTAAAGAGTGGTTTGAAGAAATACAGATATCAAGTTTTTTGACTTTCCATGAAACGAAGAAAGATTGGGAAGAAGACATTGCTTGGTATGTATCTGAGGGTTTGGACTTCAAAGACATTTGTAAGAACCAATTGGAGGATAAAAGAGCTGAGTTAGTTAAATATCTCCCAGCATTCTTTCATCCCTTTTATTCAAGACGGAACGTTAAAATCACAATTTCCTTCTGAAGAACTTAGAAAAATGGCCGACCAATGGCGATTGGAGTGTGATGAGCGAACGAAAGCAAATGGGATTATTTATCAGAATTACTATAACTCCATAAAAAGCTCACTTCCCGAGAATGTTATTCAGTTGTTTGAGAAGACATTACACGATGCACGAGTAACTTCGATTGAGATGCCTTTGAAGGAAACGTTTATCATGACATTGGACTGTACAGGAGGCTATCATTATTTAACGGATGTTAAGTTAACCTTTACGGGAGTGGAGAAGTTACAGCTTGCAAACTTAAGCGTAGGTAGTGTTTGGCTTTATGATGAAGTTTACCTCACAGAAACAGGTTTTGAACTTCAGGTGTTATTAGATGGTCCTTTAATGGAGTTCTCGATATCAGCTAAAAACATTAATATAGAGGTTATTTCATAATTCATGGTTAAGCTAACGGGCAGATTACGTTAATGCTGTCGGCAAAATTATTATTTCGTTTGTTTTACAGGAATTCTAACGGGACACGATAGTTCTAACAACGCAGCGCGCCGGCGAAAGTCCGCAATCATAAACAAGCCCCCGATGGTCGCAACCAGCTGAAGGCATGAAACAAACCGTCCGATACCAAGCCAATTTCCGTCGTCGATTATCGTAAAAGTGTTGCCAGTGCAGCAGCTGGTGAAACAAAGCTTCATCGATGAATCCGACGAAGCCGAGCCCGAATAGAAAACCTTACCCTACGTTACGGCCAAGGCTAAGGCCAGGAAAAATAGCGCGTCTTTGCGTTTGAACTACCATACACTCTCCTTCTTAAACATTGTCCTGTCACTTCACCCAAAATAAAGCGATTATAGTCAGGAGCACCTCGCAAAGCTCCTTCGTTTCGCCAATTCAAAAGACTTAGAGGAAACGCGATGACAGTTCCCTTTTGGTGCCTATCGCACCGAAAAGGAACAATAATACGGAAAAGTGCGTACTTCCCAAAAACCGGCAGCGTTGTTAATCTAGTAAAAACGAAAGAGAGGTGTATAAGGATGTCAACCTATCAATTAAAGGCGGGGGAGTACAGCCTAAGCTGGGGAACTCCGCTTGCGCTGAACATTGCGAATCCGCAACAAGATGCTTTGACCCGTCAACCTGAGGGAGAATGGGACTGGGAGCTGCCCGAGGGAGTATACCGAGCGCGCGAAATTGTATGGGAGCTGGGGATGCTGCTGGATTCGGTGATCGAGCACCTACGAGGAACATCGGGCTATGAGCCTTTGCTGGAGAATGTCAGGAACAGTCTGGCGCTCTCAGGGAGGGAAGCGGTATTGCAGTTGGATGCGCTTGCGCTCGAAGATACGGCGAGACTCGAGCTGGCAGAGCAAGCCCGCAAGATCGGGGAAACCATTGCCCGGTGGGCAAGCGAACGCGGGGGGGAGGAGACGCCGATCAGCAGGGAGGTGCTGGGGGCCATTCGGTTCCGGAGCCGCTGCGACCATCATTTGTGGACGCTTCTCGTCACGGATATACTGACCGGTCCGCATGGGGGACCTACCGTGATGCAGCTGTTCAATGAATATCTTCATCAGCTAGTGCTCTTACGTGATTTCCTCATTCCTTTCGAGAATTGGGAGGAGGTACCGATCGAGATCAAGCATGGGGAAACGGGAAAAGGCCTTCGTTTCACCGAACAGGCCCGCACCGCTTTCCTATCGGAATTTCTCATCGGTAAGCCATCACACCAATCGGTGCTCCACTATGCGCAAAGCGGCTTAGCCCCTGCGTTATCGGCCGCAGGTTACGGCTTTCAGTACCATTATGGCACAATACTGCCGGCAAGCTTGAACGGGCATCCGGCTACAGCGCGAAGGTATCTGCTCCGTTGGTATCCGGTCAGAACGGTTCCGTTCGTTGAAGGAGAGACTGCGGCGGCAGTTTTCGACTACGCCTACGCGGATTACTATTCTGCTTCAAGGAGCCAGGTGGATGACAGTACTGTGAAAGACAATAACGTAGTCGGCATTGCTTCAGTTGAATGGGCGTTAGAGCAAGCGCGCGAAGCCGAACTGCTGGTCAGTCCTATAGAAGATGCGGAAGATCGGATACAAATCCGGTACCGGTTCCGTATTGCCGCTGCCGATTATGATGTGGACCTCGGGCAAATTTTCAGAGGGCATCGATATCTGTACCTCCCGAAATCTAAGCCTGATCATGACCCATCAAGCCAGCTGGATCTGGAGAACGTCACGCGCCATTCGGCTGCGAAGATTTTGGAGCTACCCGGTCTGGCAACGGCCGACTCCGGGTATCATCTGATCGACACGGCAAGAAACCCGCTTGTGTTGTGGGCGCTGCTTGGAAAATTGTATCCGGAGAATGTCATCGTTCTGGAAGAGGATGGGGAAGAGGCGCTTCATAGGGCAGCGGGTTCGGGCAAAGGCTTCGGCGCAAAAATTCTGATCACATAGCCGAGACTCAAGCTCGCTGATCATCGGTCTTGGCAGCGGACTGGAAGCTCTCCATGTAATCCGCACCGAAATCGCACAGCGTCTTCAGCATCGGAACAAGGCGGCTTCCGAATTCCGATAAGTAATATTCGACCTTTGGAGGCGCGACCGCGTAGACTTTGCGGACGATCAGGCCGTCTTGCTCTAAATCTCTCAATTGCGCGGTCAGCATCTTTTGGGTGGCGCCGGGCATTAGCTTCTGTAGTTCGTTGAAGCGAAAGGTGTTTTCGGACAAATAGCTGAGGATGAGAATCTTCCATTTCCCGCTGATCAGGTCCAACGTAATTTCGGATGCGCACCGGTACCGGGAATTCCTAAAGTTAATCATCGCTAACCTCCGTCTGCTCATAAATACAGGTAATAGTATTGGAATAATATGAATTATATCAAATGCCTATTGCGGCATCAAGGATGGATTGTCATGACGGAAGACCGGCTTCAGCGGGTGATGGAGATTATTTCAGACTCGCTCGTCCCGTTGCTAAGAGGGACGCTCAATTATACGATCCCTCTGTCTTTAATTTCCTTTTTCCTTGGGCTGATCCTAGCTCTATTAGTCGCGCTGGCCAGCCTATCGCCTAATCGTTTTTTAAGCAAGCTTGCAAGATCCTATGTATGGATCATCAGGTGTACGCCGATTCTCGTTCAGCTTTTCATTATTTTCTACGGGCTTCCCCACTATGGCATCCTGCTATCGCCTTTCGTGAGCGTATTGATCAGCTTAACGCTATCCGAAGGGGCCTATACGTCGGAGATCATCCGTGCCTCCATCCTGTCCCTCCCTGAGGGACAATGGAGAGCCGGCTATGCACTCGGAATGTCGAGGAGACAGGTGCTCGTGAAAGTGATCCTGCCGCAAGCGCTCCGGGTCTGCATCCCGCCGTTCGGCAACCAGTTTATTACGCTGGTGAAGACGACCTCGCTCGCCGCGCTCGTCACGCTTCCGGACTTGTTCGGCGCGGCGAAACTGATCGCGGCGTCGACCTTCGAGCCGATGCTTCTCTATCTACTGGCCGGTGTCTATTATCTCGTCATCTGCTCGTTATTAACGGTCGGGCAGAGCCGGTTAGAGAGGAGGTGGGAGTATGCGAAATGATCCGACGGGGAGAGGCGAGCCGAATGTGCTTTCGATTAGTGGGTTGTATAAACGTTTCGGTCCAGTGGAGGTGCTTCGGAATGTCGGGCTCGACATCCGCAAAGGAACGACCACGATCATCATCGGTCCATCTGGCTCCGGGAAATCGACGCTATTGAATTGTATCAATCTGCTGGAACTTCCAAACGAAGGCACGATCACGCTTAATGGGATGTCTATGACCTTCAGCGCCGATAAGAAGCCCGGCCCGCGCGCGGTGCAAAGCTTCCGCCAGCAAACCGGCATGGTTTTCCAGGGCAATCACTTGTTCCCGCATCTGACGGCACTAGAGAATGTGATGCTCGGACCTGTCGTGGTAAAAAGGCAGAATAAGCCTGATGCGAAGTGGCACGCAGCGGCTCTCTTGGACAAGGTTGGGCTAGGCGAACTTGCGGAACGTTATCCGCATCAGCTGTCCGGCGGCCAGCAGCAGCGGGTCGGCATTGCCAGAGCGATGTCGATGGAGCCGACGATACTGTTGTTCGATGAACCGACCTCGGCGCTTGACCCTGAGCTTGTGCTGGAAGTGCTGGAGGTGATGAAGGCATTGACCCGGGACGGGATGACGCTCGTCATCGTCACGCATGAACTGGATTTCGCGAGCCGCGTGGCCGATCAGGTGATCTTCATGGACGAAGGCCGGATCGTGGAGAGCGGGACGCCAGGCGAGGTGATTGTGCGGCCGCGTCACGAGCGGATTCAAGCTTTCGTCAGACGGCTGTCTCCTCACGCTCGAATGGATCATACAGAATCATCATTATAATAATGGAGGTTTCAGTTTAATATGAGAAGGCTTGGATTAGGTATCATAAGTTTAATCGCTTTGAGCTTGACCGCATGCGGGAATGGCAGTTCGGCCAACGAAGGGACGGATTCGCTCGCAAAGCTGAAGAGCGAAGGCGAGATCATCGTCGCGACGACGGGAACGTATCCGCCATATTCCTTCCACGACAGCAGCGGGCTAACCGGCTTCGATATCGACATATCCGATGAGATCGCCAAGCGGCTGGGCATTAAGGCAAAATACGCCGAGGTCGAATTCGCCGGCATGTTTTCGGGTATCGATGGTGGGCGCTTCGACACGATTCCGCAGCTATCTGTTACGGAGGAGCGCAAGCAAAAATATGACTTCAGCGATCCGTATCAATTCTCCAATCTGACTCTCATCGTCCTGGAAGAGAACGAGGACATCCGCAGCTTCGAGGACCTGGCTGGCAAAAAAACGAACGGAATTGCGGAGTCCGTCCAAGGGGCATTGGCGCTCAAATACGGGGCCACGCTGGTGCCGGAGAACGGCGATTCCGTGGAGCTCTTAACTTCCAAGCGGGTAGATGCGCTGATCTATAATAATTTGTATTTTCTGGATCTGCGCAAGAATAGGCACGATCTTAAAATCAAAGTAGTCGATCAATCCGAAGAGATTGAAACGGCGGCGTTCCTGTTCACCAAAGGGCAGGAGGCAACTGTGCAGGCCTATAACGAAGCGCTCAGGGCAATGCATGAAGACGGGACTTATACGCGGATCTCCAAGAAATGGTTCGGCAAGGATATTTCGGAAGGAATTGAGATTTCCGTTCTTAAATAATGTTGCTACTGTAAAGTAGTGCAGAGCACTAAAAATCGAATAGTATTCAATAACAAGCTGTTTTCATAGACGGCTTGTTTTGCTTTGCTTCGTGAATATTCGCCGGGACCAATAATCGACAACAATCAGGGTGATTGTTAAAAACCATATAATATAAACGGAATAGTAAGTATTTGGGTGGCGATAACCTGAAAAGATCAGTGGATCGCGAGCGATCCTGATAATCAAGAGAGGCTGGACCGGATCTAGAACGATAACGGCAAAGGCACTTCGGTCAGCCGGCTGAAGCAGAAGCTGCTTACTTACCCACGTTGCATCGATCGCGATCGTGTATGCATACGGGTAACGATAGCTGAATCATGGTGCAATGGCAGGACGATAGTTGAACACCAAGAGGCTGCCGTGTGGTAGCCCTTCGTTACGGTAACGGGCAAGTTAGTTTAACCGTTTGTAGCAAAAACGGAACCAAATTCGTTTATTTCATGGAGGCGAATTGAAAATGAGGTATTTAAAGATATTGCTGATAGTAGTAATGACAATTGCTTTATGGGGATGTGAAGAGAAACTAGTTTCCGAACCCTCTGGTCAAGGATATGTATTTGAAGTTAGTGAAGACAGAGTATTGATTTTGGATAATGTTAAAAAAAGTGATTTTGGTAAATGTTGGAACGATATTTTTGAAGATTATACAGGTAACGCTATTTGGTTAAAAACATCCTCTTCGAAATATAAAATTGGACAAAAAGTACGTTATTGGGTCGAAGGCGGGGTTGATGAATCTTTTCCTGCACAGGCTAGCGCTAAAGAAATAGAGATAATTAAAGAACAAGGGCAGTATTGACTTTAGATTTTTTTGTATAATGGTACTGAACTAACGGGAAACGATAGTTGAACAAATATGGAGCAGTTTGCTACGGCAGCTGCTCCTTTCTTCGTTAAACTAACGGGCAGGATAGCTCCAGTATTCAGGACCTGGCGTGAGGTATTGCGAATTATTTCTAAAGTATAGACAAGGGTTAATTTATCGGTTATTGAATTATTAGTACGATCGTGCTAAATATTTATCCATGAGTACTAAAATCCTGCCTATTTATTCGGTTGAGGCTGTCCGCTTCATTGCATATAATGAAGGTACCACCCTTCGGGGAGATCGTTTAAGGGAGGCCGCGATGAACGAAACCGCATTTGACGAACCATTATTTGCAAGCTTGAAGCCGGGCTTAACCTCGTTCTGTTACCGAATGCTAGGCTCCATGGACGATGCGGACGATGCCGTTCAGGAGACGAGTATTCGGGTCTGGCAGAGCTGGAGCACGTTCAGACAGGATTCCTCGTTCAAAACTTGGGTCTATCGGATTGCCTCCAACCTGTGCTTGGACAAGCTGAGACAATCCAAACGCCGCGCGCTTCCCGTTGACCTGTTCGACCCGGCCGTCGCCATCGTCGAGCCGCGCGACACGCTGCCGGATTCTGCCTGGATCTGGCCGTCTCCCGACTTTGGGGGCAATCCCGAGGATCGGCTCGTCCGCAGAGATACCCTTCAACTGTGCTTCATCGCTCTCCTGCAGAACTTGCCTCCGCGGCAGCGCGCGGTACTCATTTTGAAGGATGTATTTGAATGGTCCTCCAAGCAGATCGCGGAAACGTTGGCGATGTCGCCGGCAGCGGTGAACAGCGCCTTGCAAAGAGCCCGAGAGACGATGAACCGGGCGCAGCTTCGCTCGGATGAGCTCAGCAGCATGGACGTTCAACCGGAGCAGCTGCTGCTGTCCCGGTATGTGGAGGCCTTCGAGCAATTCGATATTGCTGCGCTCGTCGCGTTGTTCCATGAGGAAGGCTGCATGTCGATGCCGCCCTTCGAGATGTGGATCCGCGGCAAGGAAGATTTGTCCGCCTTCTATTCGCTTACTCGCTGGCATTGCGAAGGTTCGCGATTTGTGCCCATTACGGTGAATGGCGGTTATCCGGCGTTGGCCCAGTATATGCCGGGCAAAGAGGGCTCTGGGCTGGTACCCTGGGGCATCCACGTCATCGAAACCAAAGAAAATCAAATCCTGCACGTTCAAAACTTCATTCATACGCCATTGTTTTCGCGATTTGGGCTGCCTGAGCGAATTGACCAATGAATTTCGTCATTGGCTTACGTCTATATCATTGAGAATAACCAAACGACGAATATCATGAGAGAGGTGTTTATTTAAAATGGAAACGAGTCAACCGACGAAAGTAACCGTGCAAGCCGTCATTCAAGCCCCTGTCGAGAAGGTATGGCGCTATTGGACCGAGCCGGATCACATCACGAAGTGGAATCAAGCGTCCGAGGACTGGCATGCGCCGAGAGCCGAAAACGATCTGCGGGTCGGCGGCAAGTTTCTGACACGGATGGAAGCGAAGGATGGCAGCTTTGGCTTTGATTTTGGCGGCGTCTACGATGTCGTGAATCGACATGAGGCGATCGGCTACACCATGGAAGACGGAAGAAGAGTGGATATTGCTTTCGTCGATCAAGGGAATGAGACGAAGGTCATTGAAACGTTCGACGCGGAAAGCTCCAATCCCGTCGAGTTCCAGCAAGCAGGCTGGCAAGCGATCATGGATAATTTCAAAGTCTATACCGAACAAAACTAATCATCGCGAAGAAGACGCCGGGGAAGATGCCCGGCGTCTTTCTTTTTGAACCCTAGTACGAGCGTGCTCTCCGTTAGCCTTAACCTTGTGTCGCATCCATGTTCATGTAGTTAATGGCCCACAGATGGCCGTCCAAGTCCACGAAGCCCCAATGATACATGGACCCATGATCTTCAGGTTCAGCGTGCAATTTCCCGCCCAAGGAGACCGCGGTATTCACGATTTCATCGACCTTTTCCCGGCTCTCGAAGGCCAATGCGATCGTCATCTGCGCATACTTGCTCGTATCGACGGATTCCTTCTCCGTGAGCGTATTAAAGAATGCTTGATTGATCAGCATGACCTGCAGGTTGTCGCCGATCACGATGGCTACCGAATTCTCGTTCTCGGGGAATTGCGGGTTAAGCTCGAATCCGAGTCCGGTGAAGAACGCTATCGATTGTTCTACGTTTATTACAGGCAGGTTGAAGCTCGTGAATGCGGACGTTAATGCCATTTTCAAAACACCTCTTCGTCAAATTAGTTTGTGTTCATTTATCCTTCGTTTATATAGACGATAGCCGATCCGGGAATTCATCGGTCTCATGGATTCGGAAGCGTAAATTTTGAAAAATCAACCCGGTTAATTACACAGCTTGCCGGCGAGATCCTGCAGGCTGTTCAGCTAACGGAAGACGATAGTTCAAAAACATGAGGGCGGACAGCGGGCGGCCCTTCGTTAAGCTAACGGGCAGATTACGTCAATGGTTATTCATGGTAAAATACCTTATAAGGAGGGATAATCTTGGATGATAATATCTGTAGAGCAGTTGCGAAAGGTGATATTGAGTGCGTAAAATCCCTTTTTTCGAGAGGTAATAGTGCAAATTATGAGGATATAAATAGTGGCCATTCTTTACTAAATATAGCTGTAGAAAATGAACAATTAGAGGTAGTAAAGTTCTTGCTTCAGAACGGGGCGGATATAAATTTTAAGAGTTTTAAAGAATGGACACCATTACATGTAGCCGTGGATATATCCATAGACGGCACAATTCAAACGGGTGGAAGTCCTGGAGAGGAACCAACAGAATTAATAAAGTATTTGTTGGATAATGGTGCGGATAAAAACGCCTTGGAATGTAACGGTAAAACCCCAATAGATATTGCAAAAGATTATAACTCACAAAAAATAATAAATTTCTTAGAGAGCTATTAGCGCATTAACCCCAAGTGATTGAACTATCGAGGAACTATAGCTTCATCACCAGGACGAGGCTGCCGGCATAAATCGGCAGCCTCGTTGAGCTAACTGGCAGGATATTTCAATAAATAAAATAAAGTAGCCCCACTGTGGGGCTACTTTATTTTATTTAATTAACTGATATTAAACCAACCATTTGCCATCTGAATTACATTCCAAAGTTTACCTGGAATTTGAAGTTGGTCGAGTTTTGAAACCTTTAATTCGGTTTCAACTTCAGCTTCACGTCCATTTGCCACTTTTTCAACCCAGTCGGGGTTGATAATTAATGCATGTCCAATGACGAAAAGTGGTAATCCTAAATCCATAACTTTGACAGCATCATCAGGGGTTAATATGGAACCAGCCGCGAATACAGGAACTTTACCGTTTGCTCTTTCAAGAATCAATTCAAGCCTTGTTTTTTCATCTTGACTATCTACTGCCTTGGAAGCCACATGATCTAACGAAGCATGAATGTAATCGAGATTTTGTTCGACAAGGAAATCGATTAATTCATAGGTGTCACTCATTCGTAATCCGTTCGCTTTGGAGGATTCTTCAGGCGAGAAACGATAACCTAGCAGGAATGGTTTTGTAGCATGTTTTTCAATGACCGTTTTGATTTCTTCAATGATCGCCAATGGAAAACGGAGTCGATTTTCAAGTGTTCCGCCCCATTGATCTGTTCGCTGGTTGGTTGCTGGAGACCAGAAGTTTTGGATTAAAAATCCATGAGCGCCATGAATTTCAACGCCATCAAATCCAGCTTCGATTGCTCTTCTCGTCGTATCGCCAAAAGCACGTATTGTAGACAGAATTTCCTCATGGGAAAGCTCTCTTGTTTCTGCACTTGGACCAAAAGGAGTAGGCTCAGGTTGATAAACGCTCGCACTTACTTTATCTAGTCCGGGCAAGGATTTATCACCGGCATGGAAAATCTGCAGGATAGCAGGAGCGCCACCACTTTTAGCCGCGTCGGCTAGTTTTCGTAAGCTTGGAATAAAATCATCGCTGTATCCAGCAAATTCATTCGTAAAACCTTGTCCATTTGGTAAAACTTGCGTGCAACCTGTAATGACAAGTCCTACGCCATTTACTCTTTGTTTGTAATAGCTTACTTCTTCATCTGAAATTGTAAGGTCATCATTACTTGACCATGTTGTCATAGGTGACATAACGACTCTATTCTTGATGGTTACTCCGCTTTTAAAGGTGAAGGAGTCAAAAAACTTACTGTATTTTTGATTCATTATCATTTACCTCTCAATTCATTTTTATTTTGTTACTGCCGCGAGTTCTAACTAAGTGTATTTGGTTGACGTAAGGGGAAGTCAAATGCTAATTTTTATACGCTTATATTGAGCCTTTACAGCATTTTTATGATATCCTTAAGTTACAGTAACTGTAGTTATGAGAGGTAGTGATTTTAAATGTTTTACTCCATGAAACATGTGGTTGAGAACTACAATATAACGGCAAAGACGCTTCGATATTATGAAGAGCAAGGGGTATTGGAAAATATATCGCGCGATGAGAATGGTCGAAGAGTTTATTCCGAGCAAGATATCGATTGGATTTCATTTATTCGCTGTCTCAGAGAAACGGGAATGTCGCTTGCTAAGATAAAAGAATATAAGGATCTTTTTGGATTAGGCAATTCGACATTCGCGCAAAGACAAGAAATGCTGGTACAGCATAAATTGGAAGTTCAGAAGAAAGTTGAAGAGGATTTGAGGTATTTGGAGGAGATCAATTATAAAATAGCTATGTATGAACTTCAGAAAGATCAGGTTAAGAACAATCCAAAACATATCTTCAAATGCCATGGTCTGGAAAACAAAGATATGAAATGATTTGTTTAAGCTAACGAGGAACGTTAGTTCAATGAAGGACTCTATACAAACGAAGAAGGCAGCTCCTTTTTACATCTTCACAAAATAAGAAATTTTGTACAGATGTACTGCTGGGTTTTACTACATTAGTATTCATTCTGATGATTACTCAAAAAAAGTAAAGTCAAAGGTCTTGGAGCAATTCTTAATTCGTAATTTGGAATTCGAAAAGGTTAGTCACCTGACATTTTGCAAAAAAATTAATGGAGAACATATCAAAATAAGAGGGATACCTGCTGATAAAGATGGAAACTACGGGATAGATACACTCGATGGGATTGAAGAAGTTAATTTAATTGAAATTGACTTGCCCAAATACATTGATGATATTCTGGAGCAAATCATAGCAGATATCGCAACCGCGATTGCAGTAGAGTTTGCATGGATAATTGACGAAGACCATGGATTAAGCTAACAGGAGACTATAGTGTGATCCAGGAGAGGAATGAAGTAGCCTGAAGGACATAGAGGAATTATTACGACTGATTGCATGCTTACCTAACTGCAGTTACCGTTAAAAATGGATCACATTCAGAACCATCAGCAGTCGCATCACTACCCGCTTTGTTGATTTATACGATTTGGGTGGCGATCGGTAGAAGTTCTAAACGTTTAGCTGGAGTAGCATCAACAACAGAAGCCATTGCTGCAGTAACCGTCAAAAATGGATCACATTCAGAACCGTCAGCAGTCGAATCATTACCCGCTTTGTTAACATATACGATTTGGGTAGCAATCGGCAAGGGTTCTACGCAACCGGGGCCCTGTGGTCCTTGTATTCCCTGTATTCCTTGTATTCCTTGTATTCCTTGTATTCCTTGTGGTCCAGCAGGTCCACGAAGACCTCTGAATCCTCTTCTCCCTTGAAATCCCCGGGGTCCAGCGGGTCCTTGAGGCCCGTCAGGTCCACGTTTCCTCTTGCACCTTTTTTTTTCTAACGACATATCTAGAAAATATCGTGCCTTGAGTTTGACTATTATTATACTTTTCTTTTTAGGATTAATCTCAAACACCTCATCTAATTTTGTTCTAAATATTAATATATTTGGTGGCAAACAATGTTACTGTTTCCTTCATCATAATATATAAGTTTGAATCAAAATGACTGAGCTATTTCATTAGGAACAAGAGTATATCTATCTGCCAATATCCACATTTTAGTAATTAATTTTTGGAGATGTCTTAATTAAAATCAACGAGTACACCTTAACAAAAGCAGGACGAGGCTGCCTGCATAAAACGGTAGCCTCGTTGAACTAACGGGCAGCTTAACTCAATAATCGTTTGGGAAAATTTGTTGGATGGTACATAACTTAATATGCTAACATGGGCATGTAACCATACTCTGGGGGGAGAACAATGAGTAGTGATCTATATGAGATTCTTGAAGAGCGTATATCTAACTGGGGACTTAATAATGAGGAGATAATCACGATCTACATAGTTGGATCAAGAGCGAGACTGGACAAGCCGTTTGACGAATATTCCGATTTAGATCTAGTCATCTTTTCAACTAATCCAGATTACTATCTTCAAAATGACGAATGGTTACTACAAATCGGTACGGTCTGGACAAACTTTATGTTTCGAACCGTTGATGGGGATTCTGAGAAACTCGTTCTCTTTGATCAAGGTATGCAAGTTGACTTTTTATTTCGTCATATTTCGGATTTGGAACGTTCAATTAATCTAGACCAGATTCCACAAGGCTTTCAGCGTGGTGTCAAGATTCTAGTTGATAAGACGGGAGTGGGACACAAGCTAGTACCTCAAACCATAATTGCCCCTGGGAATAATCCCATTTCACAAGAGGCTTTTTTGCAGGTTGTTAGCATGTTTTGTTTTGCCAGTCTGTACGTGGCAAAGCAAATTTTGCGTAATGAATTTTGGGTAGTCAACCAAAGAGATAAAGACTGTAAACAGTTACTGTTGCAAATGATAGAATGGCATGCAAAAGCCTCACATGGAGCGACATTTGATACATGGCATGCAGGAAGGTTTATCAAAGAATGGGCTGATAAAGATGTAATAGACGATTTGAAACTCTCCTTTGGGGGATACGATCAGAAGAGCAGTTGGAAAGCATTAACCTTATCGTTTGAGTTATTCTGTCGATTATCTTCTGAAGTCGCAAACACGTATAATTATACTTTTCCAGCCAACTTATTTTCCAATATCAGAACTTGGGTTGAGGAACACCAAGTGGGTGTGAGATTAAGCTAACGGAGAACGATAGTTCAATAAAAACACAGAAGCTGCCGATCGGAATGGTCGGCTGCTTCATTACGCTAACGGGCAGAATAACGTATTAACTTCTAGGAGCCCAAAGCATAATGGAGACTCCTACAACACAAACAGCGGCTCCGATCCAATCGTACATATCGGGTGTTTTTTTATCGACTAGCCATCCCCACAGCACAGCAAGAATAACGAATACTCCGCCGTATGCTGCATAGACTCGTCCAAATGATGGGAAGCTCTGTAGCGTTGGAATGATCCCGTACAGGATGAGGAATACGCCTCCTACAATTCCATACCATAGTGGCTTGGATTCGCGTAGCCATAACCAAACGAGATAACCTCCACCAATTTCGGCAAGTCCTGCAACGATGAATATTAAGATAGTTAACAACAAAAAAGATTTCTCCTTTCACTATGAACAAGAACCGGTGGTTTTTATTTTATCAAAGCACTCGGTCCAGGTAAGGCATTTACAGTTCAATCCATCATCTAAAATTTGGATCATGGAGTTAATTTGTTTCTTTTTCTCTTCAAGCTGCACACGTTTTTCTCGCGCCATTTCCTCCCATCGCTCTGATGGCGGGAGTGTTTCGAAACCTTCGAGCAGCACGCCGATTTCTGGAATCGTAAAGCCGGTTTGCTGCGCAATTTTTATGAATGTGATTCGCTCAATTAGATTTTCGGCATAGCGGCGCTGACCGTTTATTCGTTCCGGCGGCGGCAATAATCCAATAGATTCATAATAACGAAGCGTAGACGCGTTTATATCGGCTTTGGCTGCTAACTTTCCGATGCTGAGACTTGGCAAAGGAATTCACCTCCCCATTGACTTAAAGTTAACTTTAAGTTTTATAATAAAAGTATAGTCGGAATGAGGTGGTGGAGTAAATGAAAAAAAAGGAATGGCTAGCTGGGCTTGGTGTTCTTGGAGCATGCGCGCTATGTTGTGCAACACCTTTGCTTGGCGGCGCGGCAGTTCTTGGCATATCTTCTTTCTTTTTAAATCCAGTGGTAATTGTGATATTGGCTCTTGTACTCCTTACTGTTGCAGTCGTCGTTTATCAACGCCGAAAAGCAAATGGAACATCGTGTATGAAACCAGGCTGCAGCTGCACTTCTTGTGCAAGTGGAAGGAGCTAAGCGTATGAAAAAAGAAATACCTGTTGCTTGCTGCCATACCGTGTTCACGAAAGAAGAACGTATAGATTACAAGGACGCTTGGCGCGAATTAGAAAAAAGAAGGCTTGGGGTTGCGGAGATCGAGTCAGGGTTTGAGTATCAATTTCCTGCTGATTCGGATACGCTGCGTCTGTTGTATGATTGGATTAGCTTGGAGCGAAAATGCTGTCCGTTTTTAACGTTCACGGTTAGTGCAAGTCACGAAAACGAACCGATTTTGTTGCAGTTAACGGGAAATGCCGAAGCAAAAGCTTTCTTACGTGACGAGCTCAACGATAAAATTCAGATGATCACAGCGTTAGGCGAGAATAATGAAGTTTAGACTTATCTCTAAAAATAAATAAAAAGCATTAAGCTAACGGGAAACGATAGTTCAATAAACACACGGAAGCAGCCGACCACAATGATCGGCTGCTTCATTACGTTAACGGGCAGATTAGCTTAATAAGTAAAAAACATTGGGTGTTAAATTAATGGGTTCCGTTTTGAGGTGCAAAATTTAAATCGACATGAAAAAAGGCGTTCAAATTGACAGCGACAATTTGATCAACACGATAAAAATGGCGACTGAATTTGATTCCATTTTTTAAAATTAAATACATAATAATGGTGAAGTTCGTAAATAAGACGATATAGGAAATCCACTTAAAAACTTTTGTTATGGAGGTGTCTCATGGAGGATGAAATAAAGCAAATTAAGAATGATCAATCGAATATAATATTCTATTTCATGCTTTCGATCACAATAATTGGATCAATGATAATCTTGTTTCTGAATATCTATCGCTTGACTTTAGTTGATATCCTCACTCCCTTTTTTGCCCCATTTATTGAGATACTGGGTTATATTGTTTTCTTTATTTGCTCACTGATTGTTTTTGTGTATTTTGTCGTAAGTAAATCCTTCAATAGGGCAAGAAACGGAATACCTTTTTTGTTGAATCTAATTATTTTTATTTTGGTGTTAATTGTTCCGTTTACCTCAATAGTTTTAGATTTCGATTTTCGTTTCAATAAGGAAGAAAGAGAAGATGTAGTTCGAATGGTATTGGATGGCTCATTGAAACCGAATGTATCTAATAATGAATTATTGATTCGTTTGCCAGAGGAATATAAGAAACTTTCCAAAGGCGGTGGTGAGTTCTGGGTTGAAGGATACGGACAGAGTGCTGAAATTCTTTTTTTTACCTATCGTGGAGTAGTAGGTAATATGGCTGGATTTATTTATACCGCTAATGATAGCGTCCCTGATGAAATGCTTTTTGGCGGAGACTTTATGGAAGTGGAAAAACTGGATAAGAATTGGTATTCGGTTAGAGCTACGTAGAAGTGGACTTCATATATGTTCACGCATCAGATCGTTATCACCGATCCTCGGTCAGCAGAGGCATTTCGAGTTAGCGGATTCAGGTGGACACACCTGCGAGAGTAGTTCGTCGGATGGCAGTAAATCATTACGCAAACGGGGTACATTAGTTCAAAACAACACGACAACAGCTTGCATGTAATCGGCTTAAGAGCAGTTTGCGTTAATTAAGGTATAGTACTAAATAAGATGATTTTACCTTTAAAATAAGCAATTGGACATGGAAAAATATTATAATTATCCAAACTATGTGCTATATAGCTGGGGTAGCAACCAGCGGTGATAATTTAATGAATCGACGGATTCGGAAAAAACAACATTCAAGGTATTTAGCAGATTTAGTTTACGAAATTAGCCTTGAACCAGATTGGAGGGCAATGCTGCTTGAGGCTCCCCTCCGAAAGAAGTTTCACATTAATCGTTTTTCGAATAATGGTTTGAGCGCTTTTTTAGTAAGAGAAATTCAAAAAAAAGACTTAAGATACTTTGTCTCTGTTGTGCCTCATTCAGAAACAACCGGATGGGATGACTGGGAGCCAACACTGGTCTATTTTAAGTTTGAAGTACAATGGTTTCCTGAGGTGGCTTCATTTTCAGCAAACACACCGAGTTCCAAGTAAAGCAATCAACCAACGGGAGACTTTAGGAGAACACTATATGAAAAAGTCAGTAACAATTTTCTTGTTGGCTCTTACATCCGCAGGAATATTTTCCGAGCGTTTTGTCGCAGCTTTGGCATCTAATGTTTTCATAACGATTAACGTATTGTTGTTTTATTTTTTAAGTTAACGGAACACGCTCCCGTAGATTCGGGATCCGTAGTTAGTTGGACGGGAGCGAACTTAACGGGGGTAAGCGTATACGATCTCCAAAACAACGTGTACCAAACGTCTTATGACGTTCAAGTATCGGGCACCTTCAAATCGTTCACGGTAAGCAATTCCGTCGCGCAGCCGAACAAATTTCAAGGCATCTCCGTACAAGAGAAACCGGTGTACGAAGAATCCGATCTCGGATTGCCGGAAATATACGAATAACGATACCAAAATGCCCTCATCTTGAAATAAGATGAGGGTTTTGCTTATATGGCTTTGTTTGCTGGCGCAAATACGAGTAAGATCAGCGGACTGCAACCTTAATGATCTGCAAGATCAGATCTTTCCAATTAATCAGCAATATTCCGGGTATAGTATTCGATTATATCTTTGCGGCGAATAATACCGAGGAAGACGCGACCGGCGTCTACGACCGGAACGAAGTTCTGATCGGCCGCCAGTGCCAGCATATCGTCCAAATCGGCGTTGATTTCGACGCATTCGACTTTCATCCGTTTTTTGATGGAAACGACAGGAATTTCGTGCATCGTATCGAAGCCGAGGCCGGGAGTGGCTTTGAGCTTCCATAACAAATCTCCTTCGGATAGCGTTCCGAAATATAATCCATTGTCGTCCAAGATCGGAATGGCCGTATAATGGCTGGCCTCCAATTTGTCCATGGCTTCTTTCATATTAGAGGATGTCACGAGGTAAGAGACTTCGTTTTTGGGGTATAGAAACGATTGGATGTCCATTGAATAACGCTCCTTTGGTATGCGAATTATGTTCGTGCAAAGCACGGGGTACGATAGCACAATAAGCACGAAGAGACGGCAGCCGGATACATGGCTGCCGTTTTCTACATACTGGCAGATTCATCGAACTTTTTTTTTCTATCTCATACCTAGCTTGATTGTGAATTAAGGGTTAATTTATTAGTTATTTATCTCACGGGCAAACTTATTGACAAATAAGAGTATACGACTTATTTAAGCCAAAGAATAGTTTTTGAAACCACTAGCTTATTGTGCTAACGGGTAACTACAGTTGAACAAATAAGGATCAGTTTGTTACAGTATACTCCTTTTATTTTTTTAGCTAACGCGCGGGTTAACGCAATTACTTGTCACACGAAAGAAGGTAATGGTCTTTTCTTGATGAATATTTTTATATACGAAATTCGTGTACAAAATATTATTATAAGGGGAAAGCCAAGAATAGAAACAAAATGACTTTTATTACGCTAACTGAAAAGAAAGGAGTGGTCGGTTTGGGGATTTTAACCCGTATGTATCCTGTAAAAACCAGCTCTGCTTGGAGTAGATTTTAGGATGATGTTACCTAGAAATTAATTCAACTAGAGGATCACCATAAGGTACATTTAAATGAACGAACTTTTCATGGACTTCTTAACGATTTTGCTTCCTACTTACTTCTTTTTTTACATGGCAATTACGTTAATCAATCGAAACAAGAAGAGTATGCTAAATCGAATTGCCGCGCTTCTCATGCTGGCTTTTCTTTTTTATTTTCTAGGGGAATACATTAAAACATCTTTGCTGCCCCAGTATCAAATGCAGATTGTTCTTTATGGAAATAGCCCCATGCTTCTGCTGGTCATTTGTTTCCTAGTTCATCTATGTATACTCATTGGAAGCCCTGCGACATCTTCTTTGAAGCGATGGTTGCCTTTCATTTACGCAGCTCCCTTTGCATTGTGGATTGTTTTTTTAATTACCGAGGATCATCTGGTATTATACAATGCCGCTGTGACGGATGGCCGCAGTCCTCTTGATCCGCTGTTTCTGCATCTTACGGTTCTCTTTGTAGCCGGGTATATTCTGCTTTCGGTCTCTATCCTCGTATTTTCCTGGTATCGTACTCAGGAAGCAAAACAAAGAAAGATTTTGCGCTCCCTTCTTTTCAGTTTATTTACGCTGTTTGCCTGGTTTGTCTTTGTCACAGCCTTTTTGCAATTGGAGTTTATAACGTCACGGAATGCTATGATCCTTTATTTTATAGGATATTTGCTTTGGGCTATTGCACTTCGTCATTTAGTTGGCAAACATGACATTATGCCGGATTACCGCAAGCTGTTCCATATTCTATTCCAATCCGCTCCTACAGCCATTTTGCTTTTGGACCAGAAGGGCGTAATTAGAGAAATGAATCCCCGAGCGAAACAATGGTGTGAGGGAATTCCAATACATGATATTCTGAGTCATTTTCAATTTGAAGATAGGCTAAATATAGGCGATATGTTGGCTTTGTTTCTTCAGAATAAGGAGAAAGAAGCCCAGTGGGTGGCTCGAATGTATAATCCGAATAAAGGCGATTTGGATTTGATTATGGGGATTGATTTGATCGAGGAGGCTGACGAGGAGCTGTTTGTCATGCATCTTACTGATGTTACCTCCTTAAAGGATACAGAACGCAAGTTATTGGAATCTGAGCGAAGCTACAAATATTTGGCACACCATGATTCACTAACGGATTTATATAATCGCGTGGCCATTCAGGAGCGGGTGCAGCAGAAAATAGCGGGGCGTGAAATGTTTGCCCTTACATTAGTGGACCTAGATAATTTTAAGCTGATTAATGATACTTACGGGCATTTAATTGGAGATCTCTATCTGCAGCATATTGCACGTATTATGAAAGAACATGCACGGACTGGTGATTTTATAGGGCGAATCGGGGGAGATGAGTTCGTTTTGATCATTTCTTGTATAGACGAAAGCAGTGATTTAAATCATGTGGTCAATAGTCGGTTGTCCCTCTTATCCAAGAGCCCATTTTTGCATGAGGGGATTGAAATTCCGGTTATGTTTAGTGCAGGAGTCAGCTTATACCCCAGAGATGCATCGGACGTTACTACGTTACTGAAGAATGCGGATGAGGCAATGTATAGCGTGAAACGTACAGGGAAAAATGGGATTTCTGTTTTTACGACTAATTATTAAAATCGTTGATTATAAATCGAAAGATATTGAAGATTTTTATGGATGAGTTGTAATGGTAAGATTTATCTTACGGCTATTTTCATAGAAAGTAACTCTCTTAAGGACGGTGTCTCAAGAATGATTAGTAAAAACAATCAAATTCAGAGCTATCTAGATCGTATCGGTTTTAAAGGTTCGCTCGATGGAAGCGCAAAGACGCTGGCCGACCTGCAAGAACGACATCTATACACGGTTCCATATGAGAATTTGGATATACTGGAACGTAGAGCTTTATCACTTGATCCGCAGGATCTGTATGAGAAAATTGTTATGCGCCGGCGGGGTGGGTACTGTTTCGAGTTAAATGCCTTATTCGGCTGGCTGCTGAGGGAACTTGGTTATACGGTTACTGACTTGGTCGCCCGATTTTGGCGCGATGAGCCGGATCTCCCGCCAAAAAGGCGCCATCACGTCTTGAAGGTAGAAGCAGGAGGCGTCGACTACCTGTGCGATGTTGGTGTGGGTGGGATCGTACCCTGCAGACCAATTTCGTTCAACGAAGGTCTTGAACAGCAGCAAGGGAAGGAGTGCTACCGCCTCGAAAAAGATCCTTATTACGGCTGGGCGCTTTGTGAACAGAAAAATGGGGGATGGAATCGCATTTACTCCTTCACAGAGGAACCGCAACTGCCGAAAGACTACCTATTTGCGAGTTTCTGGTGTGAAAATGCCCCGGATTCCATTTTCAATAAATACCCGATCGTTGCGATACGAACTCCGGAGGGACGGTGTACAATCTCTGACCGCGAGTTCCGCATTTTCACCTCTGCAGATGTAAAGGCCTTCATCCCGAAGACTGATGAAGCGTATAAATCAGCTTTGTTATCGTATTTTGGCATAGAGCTGTAAAAGCCCGCTCATTGAGCTATGGGTAACTTTATCACTATAGTTTAAGGTGCCGAACAGTAAATAAGTGCCAAGTGGAATATTATATTCAGAAAAGGAGAGGTTAGATTTGCTGCGCCTTCTACCAACACCATACAGTTTGATTATTTCGATTTTTCTGAATATAGTAAAGTAAAGAGTTCCAATCTATGGTATGGTTCTTTGTGGTGAATGTCATTTCAGCAATGTACAGATACTGGTGCTCATCCAGAAACTGAACAACAGGGCTATGATAATGGCCTGTTGCCTCCATTACAATGCAAGGGCTAATCCCTGCAGCTGATTCTACTGCTCTAACATAATTAAGAAAAGACGATAATCCCTCTAGATCATGAGTAAATCTATAGATCTTCCCATGAGGTACTCCACGGTCTAAAAAAGCTTGTGCATGGCTCTCTCCCTTGGACCAAACCAATGACTGGATTCATGACATCACTCCTGTAGTATTTTCACCGGCAACCCCTAACCTTCTTGTCTTCCACACTATCGCATGTGATACGGGATCAACGTCTGAGCCAGCCTAACCATGGTTGAACAAGTAGGGGGATGAACAGAATAGCTCTCGGGATCCAAGTCCCACGGGCAGTAATGTTCGATCCCCGGCTACCGCTATCTTACGACCACACAAAAATGAGGTCCACCAGAAAGATCTGGTGACCTCATAATACGAACGGGCAGAATAGTTATAACTAAAGTCTTCCCAAAAATTAGGGATTACATTTGATATAATCATCTAAGCAACTGGTTTAACGGCTGTCGTCTTCTCAATAGATGGGTTTCTATGCCCCGCAGCATGATAACGAGTATAACCAGGATAATACAAGCTACCTCATCGACAAGAGAACTCGAAACAAAACTCTCGCCATGTGGAGTAAGCAAACGGAGAAAACGGAGGAATAAATGAATATTGAACTTGAAAAGCTGATTTACGCTTTAAACCAACGGTTCAAGACGGATATCATCTCTGCCGACTGCCAAACTATGCCATTACAGGGCGGAACTGTGGGAAATGTGTACCTGGTAACGGGTATCGCCGAAAGCGTGGATGGCAAAAAATTGCCGTACCGTATAGTGCTGAAAATCCAGAATAAATGGGAGCGTTACGGCGATCCGGGCTCATGGCGTCGGGAATATGATCTCTATTCGTCTGACTTGGGAGCGACGTTCTCGCAAGCCCTCCGCTGGCCGACATGTTATCACGCAGAGCTCAATGCCGAAGAAAATGAATACCAGCTGTGGCTGGAATATATCGATGGCGTAACCGGTTTAGACTTGACCGGTGACATGTATGAAAAGGCCGCGCTGGAGTTAGGGCGCTTTCAAGGCAAGTTGTATGCGGAGCAGCCCGCCGTGCTGCAGAGCCTGACCAATCTGAGCCATGCGGATCTCATGAAGAATACGTACCTGCATTATCGGTCATGGCCGGTCGTCTACGATTATATACGCTCGGAGGATTGCGGATTCCCGCTGCACGTGCGGCAAATGCTCGTCGACATCGATGAGCAAGCGGACGAGATATTCGCTCGTATCGAAAAATTGCCCCTCGTGCTATGCCACCGGGACTTCTGGGTAACCAACCTGATCTATGCTGAAGGGAATATCGCGCTCATCGACTGGGATACCAGCGGATGGGGCTACCTGGGCGAGGATCTCGCAAGCCTGATCGCAGATGAACCGGATATCGATCACATGGTCGAATACTACCAGCGATGCGTCCCCGCGTATTACAAAGGCTTTTCGGAGTATGCACATGTAACCCGAATCGCCGATCATTGTGTCTATGAGATAATTCTTCTCGTATTCGGGTACAGGCTTGTAGAGGGGTATCTCCACACAGAGGCTGATGACGAGAAGACGAAGCATGTCCATACTCTCCAAAAAATCTATGAAATGAAGAACAACCCTGGATGGTCACATCTGGTTACATAGCCTGAACTAACGGGACACGATAGCGCAATGACAACAGGCTGCTGATAATTTCGGCAGCCTGTTCAACTAAACCAGCTAATATCTTGTCAAGATTTTTCAATAGAAGATGGGGAAGATGATGCTATACTAATTACAGAGCATACCAAATAACCCTCCAATAATGTGCTGGAAAGTTTTTTGTGTTCTTCGTTTATTTTCCGATTATATCTACTCCAACGAAGGCAACGAGTTTTTTGGGGTGATTAAACCGATCGATCTCACCAACTTCAGAGATAATCGTTGCAGCGAGTTTTTCTCCGATGCCGGGGATGGATTGGATAATCTCATATTCTTCAACTTCATTAGCGAGAGCATCTATTTGCTTTTCGAGGGTTGATAGATGCTCTTTATAATGGAGCAGCATGCTAATGTACATATTCATACTAAACAAATGACTTTGATATGGCGCTTTACGAAATGGATTTCGAAGTGCCGCTTCCATAAGGCTCTGAGCCTTTTCCTTTGCCCATTTTTCAGAACGACATGCACATATGACTGCAATTCTCTCCGTTAATTTAGCTTCTCCAGCACTCAGTACGGCCTCAGAAGTCGGGAATTCCAACAAAGTTTTGAGAGACACCGCAGCGTACAAAGCCCCGTATACACCTTTAAACTCCGGGAATACCTGATCTAATACCGCTTGGAATTGAAGTTTGATCTGGACAAACTGACCCGTAACCGATTCATGCTGTCTACTAGTAAGATTGCGGAGGTTTATGATTGCACGCCTCTCGTCTTATAATGTTCGAAATCTTCTTTGTAATAGAATTCGCATAAGGCATAGGCGTCCATGGCATCCGTTTTTACTTTGCGTAAGCTCGAGGACTTCTTCGCCTGATAAGACAGGATCGGATTGACAACAATGTAGAGGTAGTTCTGTTCTTCTAGAAACTGAGTGATAGGGGCATGGTAATGGCCCGTAGCCTCTAGAATTACCACTGGTTGTTGCCCAGCTATGGTTTCAAGATCCTTCAAAAGCTGAAGAAAACCCTGTAATCCCTCGCGTGTGTGAATGATGGTAAAACTCTTACCGTAGGGTAGTCCTATGTCTAAGAAGGCCTGGCCCTGACTTTCCCCTTTTGCTATATCCAGACCAATTACTGGATTCATTCTCCGAATCACTCCTAATGACTGTATTTGCCGGCAGCCCCTAGTCCTTCTTGCAGTGTCATAGCTTCGCTTGTTATGCGAGATCGTTGTCTCAACCAGCCTCAAACATGTTTCTGCAAGTAGGGGGTGAACAGTTTAGTTCACGGGATCACGGTCCCACGGGCAGTTACGTTCGACCCCGGCTACCGTTTACTAAACCTCTCAAAACAAAAGAGGTCAACCAGCAAAAACTGGCTGACCTCATAATACGAACGGGCAGTATAGCGTGGAAGAAACCATTAAATTAATGGCTTCTTAATAAAAGGATTGGAGATAATTTTCTGGAATTAATAATCACTGGAAATTTTATGTTAGGATGAAATATTTCACGTAAGCTGTTCCTACCATTCAAATGCCTCAAATAAGCTCAAGCTGTCGGCCTGACAACGAGTTCGTTCACATCCACCCCCGCCGGCTGCTCAATGGCGTACGCGATGGCCCGGGCTATAGCGGATGCCGGGAGAGCATTGCGACGGTACGTCCTCATCAGCTCCTTGGCTTCATCGTCTGTAATACTTTCCGCGAGCTCGGATTCCGTCACGCCCGGTGAAACGAGCGTTACTTGTATGTCGCTGCCCGTCTCTTGCCGCAAACCCTCGGTGATCGCGCGTACGGCATACTTGGTTGCGCAATATACCGCTGCTGTCGGAGAGACTTCATAGGCACCGATGGAAGCTACATTGATCATGTGGCCGAAGCCTTGCTCCTTCATGACGGGGAGCCCTGCAGCAATGCCATGAAGAACACCGCGGATGTTCACATCGATCATCCGGTTCCATTCGTCGATTTTCAAGGCCTCAAGGGGGGAGAGCGGCATCACGCCGGCATTATTCAATACGACATCGACGCGGCCGAACCTGCTCTTGGCCAAGCGGATGATTGCCTGCATCTGGTCAAGCTCTGTCACGTCCAGCTGTTGATAGACCGCCGAACAGCCTTCTGCATGAATGGCGGATGCCAACGCTTCCAGTCTCTCTATGCGTCTTGCACCCATGACGACATGAGCGCCAAGGCTTGCGAGCAGCCGCGCTGTCTCTTCACCGATACCGCTGCTAGCCCCCGTAATAACAACTACTTTCCCTTTAACTCCTGACATTGGACATCTCTCCTTATTGTTCAACCTACTTATGCTGCGAAGCGTTAAAAGTGTACAAGCTGCTTCGGCGCTACTCCTCCCGATAGAGCACCATCCCCGCGTGGTAGAGCACCGAGTCACGAAAATAGCCGTCTGCTGTGAAGCCAGAATCATCTACATATTCGATATGATCGCCTTCAATGGTGTAATGGCCCTGGTAGGCGCTCTTGCGATTGCCGCGGGCTTCGTCATACCGACCGTTTGGCAGCAGTTCATGACGGATGTATCCATCCTTTGTCACCCACATGCCAACATAGCGATATGGATTGGGATTGATGTTGTTCATGACAACCTCTCCTTTCGTGCATGAATCTTAAGATCACGATCAGCTGAAGTATATGGACTGATGCTGGTAATCTCTGATTAGGTGGACCGCTTGTTACAAGATAATTATGGTTCCAATCGCGAAAGAGGCGGTAGCTGGATATTACGTTGGTATTGCCTAATCCTCCAACAGATTTTATTGTAAAGATAAGTGTGGAGAGAATAGGAGGTAATACATAAGTATGGATGAAATGTCCTTTAATCGAAGTCGGGAATTGTTGCAGTTGATCGATCGGTTCGCCGAGCATGACGGAACGCATGAGACACTGATTCCTGCCTTGCGTTTGATTCGCGCGTCGCGTTTATCCGAACCGGTCTATTCCGTCTATGAGCCTTCCCTTTGCATCGTTGCACAGGGCGCGAAGGTTGTTATGATGGGGCAAGAGAGCTTCCAGTACGATCCGGACAGCTACTTAACAGCTTCCGTGCATTTGCCCATAGCAGGACAAATCATCGAGGCTTCACGGGAAGCGCCGTATCTAAGCCTTCAGCTGCAATTCGATATGACCCAGATTCTCGAGGTCATTCAAGCCTCCGAGCATAAAGGTCATAGCAAACGCGAATCCGGTCGGGGCTTAGTGGTCAGCCGAATGAACGATACGCTCTACGATGCTGTGCTGCGTCTTGTCAAAATGCTGGAAGCGCCGCAAGATATTCCGGTGATGGCACCTTATGTCATCCGTGAAATCATATACCGGGTTCTTCAGAATGAACAAAATGCAGCCCTGAAGCAGTTTGCTTTAATCGGCAGCCATGCACAGCGGATCGCGAAGGTGATTGAGCGCCTCAACCGCGACTTTGCTTTGCCGCTGCGCATCGATGAATTAGCTGAGGAGGCTCGGATGAGCGCCTCTTCCTTATATGACTACTTCAAGGAAGTAACCGGAATGAGCCCGATCCAATACCAAAAACAGATTAGGCTGCAGGTGGCGCGCCGGTTGCTCTTAACGGAAACTACTGAAGCGGCCGAGGCGGCATTTCAGGTCGGCTACGAAAGTCCCTCCCATTTTAGCCGTGAATACGCCCGTATGTTTGGGCTCCCCCCGGTCAGAGACATCCGTCGCTTGCGCGATACACTGCTTACTAGCGGGGGCATTTCATAGGCGTAAACACGGAGCAGATTGCGACATATGATCAGGGCAACTGTACAAGAAGGGAGTGTTCGATTTGGACGATAAAGTATCATAGTCGTGAGCTTGATTGGGGCGTTGCTCATTCTACTAGCAACAATATTTTCAAACAGTGGAGAACTGTATCACTGTGAAATGTTAGGTCATTACGCTAACGGGTACTATAGTTGAAATATTTTTATTAACGGGGGTAGGGTATGGAAATTAAGATACGAGAAGTTGTATCAAAAGACTATACTGAAGTTGTTTTCTTATGGAACGATGTACTTGGCGTTCGTACTGTTACGGATGAGAACTTTCGCGTTACGATGGAACAGATGATCAGAGCCGGCAATTACAAAACGTTTGTAGCGTTACTTGCGAATCATGTTGTTGGATTCATATCTATTGTTCATGCATTAGCTGTAGGGTCTGCGAATGGTTATCTGCATATAACCGGACTTGCTGTTCATAATGATTTTCAGCGTCATAAAGTAGGAACTGAACTGCTACGATACACTGAAAATTATGCGAAAGACAGCGGAATATCCAGCATTATTTTATGTACCGGGATGAAGCGAACCGATGCCCATGCTTTCTATGAGCATAATAGCTATGACAAAGATTCATACTGCTTTGATAAGATTATTAAACTTGACTAATGAATAACCATTTTGCGTTAAACTAACGGTTAACGATAGTTGAGCGAAACAAGGAGTAGTTTGCCTCGGCAGCTACTCCTTTTTTTCATTTAGCTAAAGGGCATAAAAGTGCAACTAATTTTATCCAGATACGTCTTAATATGGGAAAGAAATGCTGTAAACCAAAATTATCTAATAAGGAGCAATCATTTATGAAGAAAGTAATCTTTGTGGTCTTTTTTGCAATCTCAATATTTATTTCATCTTCAACTACTTATGCAGCAGAACATCAAATTAAAATTGATGGTGTTGCTATTGCTTCCGAGGTGAAGCCCGAAACTAAGAACAAACGTACAATGGTACCTCTACGTGTTATTAGTGAAAATTTGGGGGCAAGCGTCGTATGGTCCAATTCCAAGGTTATTATCGCTAAAAGCGATATGAAAGTAATATTAACACTGAACAGTAGTACAGCGTTGAAGAACAGTGAAAAGATGCTGCTTGATGTAAAACCATACATGAAAAATAATCGCATATTTGTTCCTCTTCGTTTTATTGCAGAGACGTTTGGATGCAATGTCAACTACAACAACTTTGCAGTGACTGTCGATACTGAACCGTTATTCATAGACGGTGTGCAAGTAAAAGCATTGCAACAAGAATACCATATGACTATGGGCGGCGTAGTTCAGCAAATAAATGGTAATGCATATAACGAAACCATTTATAATATTTTTGTAGAAAACAAAGGTAAAAAGGTCGAAGCACCTGCAAACTACTCATGGAGCAACACGATTGACACACTTGGGTCTTATTATAAAAATGAACAATATGATTTTCTAGACCAAAAAGAGAACAGCTTAGTTCGTTTTGACGTATATTCTTTAATTCGATCTTTTCCATCTGAACTTTTAACAGGATACCCAGAGACTTTAATTCATGATGTATCTAAAGATGAGTGGTTTTTGTTTAGCGAAACCGCAAGACAATCCATTTATAAGTTAATTGCTACCGCTGCAAAGAATAGCTTTCTGACGATTATAAGTAATACAGTTGTATAAAGTGATTTTTATTATTGCACTAACGGGGAACGATAGTTGAAAAACACATGGATGAGCAGGTGCTACGGTGGCCTGCTCTTTTTATTAAGCTAACGGGCAGGATAACGGAATAAGCCAATCAAGCGTAGATGTATTATAGCCCGGTTTTATTAACTAGGGCTTGATCATTTAAGATGATATCTGAATTCGTGGTTTCAAAAAAAAGCAACAAAACACTGGTGAACTTTCTAATCCTGACAGACTATTGTCTACAATGAAAGTTTATTATACAAGTAAGAGCCTAATTACCCGCAGGAGTTAAAGCATCGTATTCGTGGAACTGAAACATTGTATTAACTAGTTACCTTATTGAATTGGGGGGACAACAGTGAAACTTGAGCGACTTATGGCCATTACGATCCTTCTATTAAACCGCAAACGCGTACAGGCCCAAGAATTGGCTGATCGTCTGGAGGTTTCATTGCGTACGATTTATCGCGATTTGGAATCATTGAATCTAGCAGGAATTCCCATTATTTCGTACACGGGAGCAGAAGGCGGATTCGAAATCATGGAAAACTTTCGATTGGATCGGCAAATGCTTTCATTAAATGAACTTATTTCCCTCTCTACAGCTTTGCGAGGCCTTCAATCTACACAGGCATTTAGCAACCAAAATTTAGACGGGCTGCTCGACAAAGTTGGCGCATTGGTCTCGAAGGCAGAACAAGGTCGTATGGCTGGTGCTGATCAGGTCATCATAGACTTAAATCCGTGGAAAAGCAGCTCTTCAGAACGGAACAAGTATGACACGCTGCATAAAGCCGTAAGTGATAAAAGGCTGATCCGTTTTACATATACCAACGGACAAGGGGGAGAAACAGAACGTTGTATTGAACCTATGGGGCTGGTGCTCAAAGGCTACACGTGGTATCTTCACGGTTATTGCTTAAACCGAGATGATTACCGCATGTTCAGGCTTTCTCGAATCCGGAATCTACTCATTATTGAGGATACGTTCCGGCGTCGAATGGTGACGCTGTCTGAGTTGAATGAAAATTGGGGCCCGCAGCGCGATTCCAAGATGGTCGATCTGGTGCTTAGATTTACAGGACCGGCTAAGGTTCCAGCAGAAGATCATTTTGATGCGGATGAAATTGAACGGCAACCCGATGGTTCGCTTATCGTTCGGGTCCGATACCCGGATAACGACTGGTTAATCGGCTTTTTACTTCATTTTAGAACGGATTTGTTCATTCTTGAACCCTCGCATATTGCTGCAGCTGTACGGAAAAGTGCCTTGGAGATAGCTAAGCTTTATATCGATTGTTGACACACTGTTGTCAATAAACATGGTTTATTATGAGTTTAAATAGAGAGAACACATTAATCAGTTACAAGAAAATACAAAAAAATTTGAGGAGGATTTCCAAAAAATGACTTATTCAGAACAACAAATTGTACGCAGTGGCCACCAGAGCACTGAGATCAAGCCTTTCCGTATCGATGTTCCGCAGGCTGATCTTGATGAATTACGAGACCGTTTAACCCGCACCCGTTGGCCGGATGCTTTGGCCGGTGTAGGCTGGGACTATGGTATTCCCGTTGATTACCTCAAGGAACTGGCGGAATACTGGAGATCCAAATATGACTGGCGCAAACACGAGGAATCTCTTAACAAATTCCCGCAGTTCACCACCACCATAGACGGACAGAACATACACTTTCTGCATGTAAGTTCCCCAGAACCAGATGCAATGCCGTTGATCATCACACATGGTTGGCCCGGTTCGATCGTTGAGTTTATGAACATTATAGGACCGCTCACCGATCCCCGTGCTCATGGCGGTAATCCGGCAGATGCTTTCCATGTCGTCATACCTTCGCTACCCGGATTTGGATTTTCTGGACCGACAACCGAGGTAGGGTGGAACATTAATCGAGTAGCCATTGCTTGGGCTGAACTGATGCGTCGACTAGGTTATGAACGTTACGGCGCTCAAGGTGGTGACACCGGGGCAATGGTTTCTCCAGAGCTTGGACGATTTGCGCCAGACTCTGTCATTGGTATTCATGCAAACGGGCTTACAACATTCCCGTCCGGAGATCCCACAGAATCGCTTGATTTAACTGAAATCGAGCGAGCGCGCTACGATACGTTGACTCAACAAAGCTATGAGACAACGGGTTATGCGATTATACAATCTACACGACCTCAGACGCTTGCCTATGGTCTGACTGACTCGCCCGTCGGTCAGCTTGCTTGGATAGTAGAGAAGTTCAAGGAATGGACAGACCCTACAGCAAATCTTCCGGAAGATGCCGTTGATCTCGACCACATGCTAACAAATGTCTCATTGTATTGGTTGACCGGAACGGCAGGGTCATCGGCACGGATTTATAAAGAGGAGGCGAAATCCTGGGGCATGCCTGCTCAACGCTCTACGGTTCCTACTGGTGTTGCGGTTTTTCCGAAAGACATCTCGATCCGAGGTATTGTCGAACGTGAGCATAATGTCGTGCACTGGTCGGAATTCGATCGCGGTGGTCACTTTGCGGCAATGGAAGCACCTGACCTGTTAGTTAATGACATCCGAAAGTTTTTTGGTCAGCTTCGCTAAAACTACCCGAAATGTTGTTATGAAGCTCGAATCTAAAGTTAGAACATTCGAAATTAAATAGTAGGATGGAAGGAAGAATAATATGAATCTACAGGGGAAAGTTGTTATCGTTACCGGAGGCTAGAGGAATTGGAAGTGCTGCATCAAAATTATTGGCCCAACGGGGTGCGAAAGTCGTTGTTAATTATTTAAAAAATCAAGATGCTGCTGAAGCGGTGGCCTCCGATATTCGATCCAGCGGCGGAGAAGCCATTGCTCTCCGGGCGGATGTTCGTGATTCACACCAATTTACAAAGCTCGTAGACGCTACTTTAGAAGCTTTTAAGAAAGTTGATATATTGGTCTGCAACGCGAATATGAGTTTCACTGCGAAGCCCTTTGCCGAAATGAATTGGGAGGAGTTCTCTCAGAAATTAAATGATGAACTAAAAGCAGCATTCGTGACGACTAAATCCGTTATTCCGTTCATGATCGAACAAAAGTTCGGACGTATCATTTATGTATCCAGCAGTTTAGGTAAGGATCCTCGCCTTACATGATCGCTCATGGAACGGCAAAAGGAGGGTTGAATACCTTTTCCGACTATATTGCCCAAGAATTCGGTCCACAAGGGATTTCAGCCAACGTGGTTGCACCCGGATTAGTGCAAACCGATGCGACGGCCTTTTTGTCAGAGGAAGAGAAACAAACCATTAGCTTCACACCACTGAGGCGTGTGGCGGAACCTGATGATATTGCAGGTGTTATTTCGTTCTTGGCAAGCGACGATTCGCGTTTTGTTACCAGATCGTATACCCCTGTTACTGGGGGGCTGTAAATGGAGTCCAGTGTCATCTGATACTACCAATGCCAAAGTACGTTTATGAGACACCCGAGAGAATTTGATAAAGTTAGCTAATCAACAGTTATTACGCTAACGAGTAACGTTAGTTCAATGAGGGACTCTATACAAACGAAGAAGGAGCTGCCGCGGCAGCTCCTTCTTCCATCTTCACAAAATAAGAAATTTTGTACATATGTCTGAGATTGTCAGCGCGGAGACTGCCAGAAGAAGAATTCGTAGGATAACCAATTTCTCTAATCAGGCAACGGGGAGGAAATCGAAGGCGACCGAATATTGGTCTCGCGTCCGGCGCACGGTCGATCATATTGAGGAATTGCTTGGATGAACCTCACTGTGATGTTAAATTCCGTGCTTGTTTTAGATAGGCGGGGGCAATACACTTTCATTTATATATTCAAAACGAGAACTTATATGATATATTATTGTTCGAAATGAATAATTATATATAATTGGATAGATGAGGAAAACGGAGGCATTTATGAAAAGGTTGCGATTAAAGGTTCAATATTTGCTCATTACAGGTATGCTTGCGCTGCTGTTCGTCCCCCTGTCATCCTATGCGGCGGAACAGAGTGCCGTTAGCGAAAGCGGTTTAACGGAAGCCATTAATGGAATGGGAATAACGGTGACGTCTCCTGCTAACGGTACTATAGTGGGAAATCAGCTATACATAGGACTTAAAGTTTCTTATACAACGTTCCAAATTGCAAAAGTGACGGCACAGGTTGATGACGTTACTATGAATTTCGTTTCATGCGGGGTAAATTATACCTGTTGGAAGGGAACAATGGATATTTCTTCTTTACCCAAAGGGGAAAAGTCGGTATTGATTACCGCTTGGGATTCCAAAGGAAACTCAGTCAGCAAGACTATCGATATCATCTACGATGAGAAGCCGGTCCTTCAGGTTCAGCAGCTTGCAACAGATTTTACCGGACAGACCCCGAAACTCCGCGTTCAGGCAACCTGTACGGATGATGATCCTAACGGTTGTACACTAGAGATATCTTATGGCAGCGAAAAAATAACTCGAGTAAACAGCATCGATCAACATGTAGATTTGGGTGAATATATCGATCAGGGACTTGATATTTCATTGACGGCTGTAGATTCAAGAAATCAAACCGCTAGTCAGAGCTTCTCGGTTTGGCCGGAACACAGCGAGTGGCTTCGCCTGGTCGATACGGTGGACGGCGATATTCTGGATGTCAGCACGGAAAAAATATTATTTGATAACCGTCAAAAAAAGCAGCTGGGTATCAAAGACCGAAAATCCGGTGAAATCATTACCGTTCCCTACGATCTCCCTGTAAACGATGTATTTAAATACGGCTTTTTGACTCCCCACGGCGCTGTTATGGCTCTTCAATTAGATAAAGGGATAATGGATGCCCCGTCCGTCCTTTATGAGTGGAGAGACGGCAAGCTCGATTCTTTAGGGTATTTCCATTCAAGTTTCGCTTGTGAGCAGGAATATCTTCTTTGCAGTATTCACGATGTACCCGTAAACCAAAACTATGCTCTCTATGAAAATAGTGATCTTATTTTACGAAATTTGGTGACGGGAACAAACGAAATTATTCCAAGTCCACCGGAAGAACTCATCATGAGATTTTTTCTTACTGGAAATGAGGTCTATTTTGCAACTTACGGTATGAGTTGGGAAAACCCTGGAGGGAGCTATAAATACGACAAGGGCACTATTACTCCCTTGGACCATTCCACCTCCGAAACCCTCTTATCATCTATAACAGATGGCCATTATACCTTGTTTTGCAAAACCAATAGCTATAATTCACCGTGTTCTTTGGTGCTTCGCGGACCCGATGGCGATCAGGCCATAGGCGAGGTATGGTCGGACGTAAGAGGAAGTGATTACCAATTAAATCAAGGTTGGGTAGCTTACAACCGTCCAACAATTAGCGGAGAGCAGCTATGGCTTCGCGCTCCCGACGGCCAAGAGCAGCAGGTTGCAAATTTCCGCACAAGTTACCCCTATATAATCGCTTACTTAGCCGAAAACGGTGACGTCGCTTTTTATAACGATAACAAGCTGTTTCTTCGTAAATATAAGGCTGACGGAATAAGCGATCCTGTAGAAATCGGAACATCCGAACTGCGGCTGGTACGGCTGGACGGGCAAGAATATGGAATGATTGACAATACGTTATTTGCGTTAAAAAAAGAAACGACGGCACCGACGATCGGCAGTGTGCAGCCTTTGGATGGCGAGACGGTAACCGTGAATAATCCGGTCTTATCCGCTGTCATTTTGGATCCCGATTCGGGGGTGGATCCCTTTACGCTGATAGTCAAAGTCGACGATCAAATTCTGGAATCCAGCTATGACGTGGAGTCGATGACCGTGACCGCGCCTGCCTCTGGATTGCAGGATGGTACCCATTCCCTTCTGATCCGTGCTGCGGATAAAGAAGGAAATATTGCAGAGCATTCCGGCAGTTTCACTGTCAAGAAATCTGTATGGTCTGTATGGCCAGAAGGAAGCAGCTTGAAGGCAGAGAATGTCGGACGGAATGCACTTGCCTTATCCTGGCCGGCCGCCCGGGAGAGCAATGGTTACCGGATATACAGGAACGGGGAACTCATAGATACAGTGAACGGAAACGTCCATTCGTATGATGTAACGATGCTGCAGCCGGATACCAGATACATCTTTAAGGTGGAGTCAGAGCTGCCGGACGGCAATTGGTCGACGGATGGACCGTCTATGTCGGTGAGGACGTCAAGTCCATTCTTAGAATGGCTTAACAAGCTTCATGCCGCCTTCGTTGCCGGCAATCCAGCGGACATACAGGACGTGAGAAATCTGCTCGATGAAATCGCGGGGCTGGACGATTCGGCCGATCAGTCGCTGATCGATCCCTTATGGAACAAAATCAGCGCCAAGCTGCCGGCATCAGTTGATCAGGCCGAGCTAAAGATCAGCCTGTTCCGAATCGTCAAGGCTATCGGTTCGTTACGTTACGATCCACAGTTGTCCGATTTGGAAGCCATTCGGACGAATCCGGAATTCATAGCGGCACTAGAGACGATTGCAGCGGCCGGAGGCCATCCGAATGTATCGATGGACGATTTCCTTATCCTGCTTTTTGGCGATGGAAGAAATGCAGCAGGGATAGAAGGAACAGTCCGCGATATACTGAAGAATATGAAACCGAAGGAACTTGCGGCACTGCTCGCCAATAAGGATCGAATGAATGCGGTCTTAAGCAAAGCGCTGGCTGAAGTATTAGATGATAAAAATACGTATGCGCTTAGCGCGGTGCTATACAAACTTGATGTTAAGCCTGAAGACGTAAGGTCGGCGGTGTATAACTTCCAGGTAAAACTGAAGCATGATGTGCCGGCCATTAACGCGTTAATCGTTGCTTTTATCCGTTCTGAAGCGGATGAGACAGTCAAAATAATTGCGAACGGCAAGAAGCACGAATACGGGCTCAAGGTTCTCGATATTGAGCTTCCGTCCATTATTGTGAAATGGACAAAAGTATCCGGGAGTGACGATGTGACCGTGAATTTGAACGGAAACGTATCCATTCCGAATCATGCCGCAAGCGGTACAGCAGTCATACAAGCGTCGCTGTTTAATCCTTACGGCGGAAAAGCGAAAGTCATCTTTCAAAAAGAAGTGACGCTGATAAATGCCGACTGAATGGCAACAGAATATTAAGGTATATTCGAACCATAAAGGAGCTGTCTCAAACTTGAAAATTTTTGAGCAGCTTCTTTTTTATCTCGATTATGGATTTTGAGCGGTTGTATTTCCTTTCGATTGTTGTTGAAATCTTTGAAATCTGGAAAGACACGTCTTCCCTTTAGGAACAAGAGGGATTCAATTTTTTGATAAAAGTGGTAAGAAAATCAATTTTTGAGTTCAATTTGATGTTAAGCTAACGGGACACAATAGTTGAACAATCAAGGAGCAGTTTATCACAGTGTCTCGTTAGAAAATCAACAGGATGTTATTCAATGGCTTGAAGCGGATGCAGGTGTGCAGAAAGACTGAAAAGTGAAGGGGCAGAAAGCGCCCTGGAACAAATCAACTCTATAAGAGATCCTCGTCGAGAGAGAGGCCACTGAAAAAGTCCATCCTCTAGAAAAAGGTACAGTCCTTCAAGAAAGTTGAAGAGGCTGTACCTTTTTTGGCGTATAATTAAGGCATCATGAAAAGCGGATGAGAGCGGATGATTCGGCAACAACAAACCTTGGTTCTGAGTCCTTATGCGGCACTGTATGACATTGTTGTGCCGAAGGACAATATGCTCCGTCAAATCAATGAGTTAGTAGACTTCTCTTTCATATATGAAGAACTGGAAGCAAAATATTGTTTAGACAATGAACGTAATGCCATTGACCCCGTTCGCATGTTTAAATATTTGCTGCTGAAAGCCATCTTTGAACTATCCGACGTGGACATTGTCGAGCGCTCTAAGTACGGCCTGTCGTTCAAATACTTCCTCGGCATGGCACCGGAGGACCCGGTAATCGACCCAAGCTCCCTGACCAAATTCCGTAAACTGCGGTTGAATGACATGAACCTATTGGATATGCTCATTGGTAAGACGGTAGCCCTTGCCATCGAGCAGAATATCCTATTGAGCAACTCCATCATCGTTGACGCTACGCATACGAAAGCGCGTTATAACCAGAAATCGCCCCAGGAAATTCTGCAAGACCGTGCACGGAAGTTGCGAAAGGCTATTTACACGATGGATGAATCGGCCAAAGCCAAAATGCCAACAAAGAACGCAACCAATGTACTCGAAGACGAAATCGAATATTGCCAGAAGCTCGTAGCCTTCATCAAAAACGAATCCGGGATCGCACAAGTACCGAAAATTCTAGAGCCTCTTAATCTGTTGAAAGAGACCATAGCAGATGACGTCGAGCAACTTCGCCTGGCAGCGGATCCGGATGCGCGTGTGGGACATAAGAGTGCAGACTCTGCTTTCTTTGGATACAAAACACATCTGGCGATGTCCGAGGAACGCATGATTACAGCGGCTGTCATTACAACAGGCGAGAAGAATGACGGTAAGCAATTGCAGACGCTTATCGAAAAAAGCAAAGCAATAGGCATGCGGGTTAAGACGGTTATTGGCGATACCGCTTACTCCGAGAAGGATAACATTTCATACACGAAGAACAACGAGATTGAACTTGTATCGAAACTAAATCCGCAGATTACGCAAGGCGGTCGCAAGAAAGAGGACGAATTTTTGTTCAACAAAGATGCTGGCATGTACGTATGCCCAGCTGGTCACATGGCCATCCGTAAGGCTCGGCAAGGCAAGAAAGACGCCGGTACAAACCAAGTAGACACCTATTACTTTGATGTGGAACAATGTAAACGTTGTCCACTCAAGGAGGGCTGCTACAAAGAAGGCGCCAAAAGCAAGAGCTATTCCGTCAGTATTAAATCCGATGTACACTCGGAGCAAATGGTATTCCAAGAGACGGAATATTTCAAGGAAAAATCCAAGGAGCGCTACAAAATTGAAGCAAAGAACAGCGAACTCAAACATGGACACGGGTATGATGTAGCCACATCCTCGGGTCTGATTGGCATTGAGATGCAAGGAGCTATGACCATATTCGCTGTAAATCTTAAGCGAATATTGAAACTGATGGATTGATAAGCAAGGTGAATAGCCCAAATTCAAACACAAAAAAGACATCCTACTCCCCAAAACACGGGAATGAATGTCTTTTTTGTCTTATCCAAGGCTTCCTAAGGAAAGACGTAAGTTCTTCAGTGGCCTCGCTATGGCGGAGCCTTTTCTTTCAGACTTCGTTTCTAAGCTTTTGGAATTTTCAGCACCGTGCCGGCTTTTACATCATCAAGATTTACAATATGATTGTAATCCGCAATGGACTTCACATATTTGTCGGAGCCGTAATAGATTTTGGAGATGCTGTAGAGCGTCTCGCCATTCTTTACGATATGAACGGGAGTGCCATTTTCTTCATCAATCTTATAATTTTTCAGGGACGGAATAAGGAGGTTGGTGCCTGCTTTCAAGCCTACATTTTTATCAAGCTTGTTTTCTTTCGCAATATAATCCACATATTTCGCTGATTTATAAAACATTCTGGAAATTACTGACAGCGTATCGCCTGATTGGATCAGATAGGTAGCAGGCAAATTAATTTTCGAATAGTCTTTGGTTCCCTGCTGACTGCCATCTATCGAGCTGTCTGTTGATGATAATACGGGGATCTTAAGCGTATCACCGGCTTTCATATCATTAATAAACACGATATGGTTATACGCTGCAACCAGCGCATAATGCTCCTTAGATTGATAGAACTTCTCGGATATCGATCTTAGCGTATCGCCTTTTTGAACAACATAGGTGGTTGGAAGCTTCACCGTTTTAGAAGGGGCTTCCGTTGATTTATTGCCATCATCCTTATTTTCTTGCATTGGTTGTTCTGTCTGTGCAGGCTTAGGAGTCTCCGTTGGCTTATCACCTTCTTTGACCGTTGCGTCGGATGCAGTAGGAGAAGGCTCTTCCGTCACATCTTTGTATTCCTCTATAGGCTCTTGTTCCTCTCCGCTGTCAAGGGTTCCGGCGGGGATGGGGTCATCTGCCAAGGGCTCGTTTCCGCTATTCCCATTATTAAGGGAATCCGAATCAGCAAGAGGAAGCGTAGAATCAACTTTATTCGTATTTTTACCGTACAATGCTCCGCAAATACCAACAAAAATGATGAATATCGCCAGATAGATGATGAGTTTTGTTTGCTTTAAAGATGACAGGCGGCCTTTGGAACGGTTGCTTCTGCGTGTGCTTCTCTTATTCAAAACGTAATCTTCTCCTTTGTTCCTCAACTTAATTCTATTCTATCGGACTTATTGAACCCTGTGGAATGGGCCTAAACAGCCAATTAAGTAGTACCCGAAATGCTCCGTATGTAATAGCGCTATGGTGGCCTGCTCTTTTTATTAAGCTAACGGGCATAAATATTCGCAAGGGTTATGCTGTAGTTCGTTCATAAAACATAAACAGGGGAGCCAAGGGGCTCTCTTTTTATATTTTTTTATAAGGCCTCTTTGAAATATCAGAATTGTCTGTTTGCGTAATAATTTTGACCATCCTTTTTTGTGGATTTCATTAAACTGAAGTAGAAATAAGAGGAGGATGGTAGGCATGAACATCGGATTAATCGGGTGCGGCGCGATGGGAAGAGTATACGTTGATCGTTTGATGAGGATGAAGGGAGTTCGGATAACGGCAGTCTGCCATCCTGAGCGGGAGAAAGCAGCCGCATTAGCAGAAATGGCGCAGGCAAGAATCTATGAATCTTACAACGAAATGATCGCGCGTCCGGATATCGATATCATCTGCGTGACTTTGCCGACTTACTTGCATAAGGAATATGTGCGGATGGCTCTGGAGGCTGGAAAGCATGTTATTTGCGAGAAACCGCTGACACTGACCGAGGAGGATTGTTGGGAATTAATAGAGACAAGCCGAGCAAAGGGTGTTAAATTGTGTGTCGCCCATGTCGTTAGATTTTTTCCGGAATATAAGGATGCCCGCCTGCGGTTGCGTTCAGGGGAAGTTGGGGCGGTCAAGTCCGTGCGTACAATAAGAGCAAGTCTAATGCCGGCGGAGAACAGCTGGTTTCTGGATAAGCGAAAAAGCGGCGGCGTTGTGTTTGACCTTATGATTCATGATATCGATTACGTGCTTTGGCTTCTTGGAGATCAAATTACACATATTAGAGCTGAAATTATAGCTCGCGAGGGAATGGAGCAAGCGTTGGCATGGCTCTATTACGCTGACGGAACTAAGGTTAGCTTAGAGGCTGTTTGGGGTGCGTCTGACTTTCATGCCGGGTTTGATATGACGGGAGAACAGGGGGTTCTTAGTATAGGCGGCGTCAAAGAGGATATTGGGAGTGATAATAAGGCGGTTCATGAGAGCTCATCGGATCGAGGTGTTATTATACCTGAGGCGTCAGAGTTTGGGGATCCCTATTATTTCCAGTTATTAAGCTTTATTCAGGCAATCGAGATGAAAGGTCCGCTTCCTATAACGGCGGAAGAAGCTTGTTCCGCCGTCAGAATTGCGAATCGGATAGTAGGGTGCTTTGAATCCTAATCCATTGAAGCATCGGACTGAGGGGAGGTGGTTGCTGGTTCTCTTGAGTACTTTAGACGGTATTCACGGGGTGATATTCCTTCGATTTTCATGAAAACCCTGGAGAAGGTGCGAAAGGATTGAAAGCCGGTTTCCAAGGAGACATCAAGAATAGACATGCTTGTGTTCAGCAGCAGACCGGTAGCTCTCCTGATCCGAAGGCTGTGCAAATATTGAAGGAAAGTTGTTCCCATTACTTCCTTGAACGCTAGACTAATGGCGGAAACGCTGGTATCGAATTGGCTGGAGAGTATTTCAAGGGATAAGTCGTTAATATAGTGGATATTCACATATTGAATGACATTCCATATCAACTTTTTATTGCGATAATTGGAACTCGGCGGTGTGAGGTTATTTCTTCTCTGATGAGCGCGGAAATAGATAATCAGGGCTTCGATTAGCTTGCTGCGAATATACGAATTTTTAGCCAGCTTGTCTTCTCGGTATTCTAACCGCATTTTTTCAAGGCAGGCTCTCATCTCGGCGTAAGGGTGAGGATCGAGATCTACGTAGGATGTGGATCCGTCATTCGTGCCTAAAATGATCGTGCCGAAATCCGCCTCCATTGTTGATCCGAACAGCAGGCTTATATCGAACATGCAACAAATCACTTCTACACCCGTATCATCGCAAAATATTTCGTGCATATCATGGGGGCGTAAAAAAGTGACTGTTCCTGGTTGAAGTTTATGCGGACTCCCATTAATGAATTCGGTCCCGGTTCCGCTAACAACGAGGGATAGTTCGAGCACATCATGGTGATGCAAAGCATAATGCTTATGGAGCGTATGCGTTGTAACTACGCACGAAAACTTGCGGCTCACGGCTCCAGATAAAGACAGAACATCTTCATATTCCGGAAACATAACCATGTCGATTTACCCCCGATTTCTTCAATGTTTTCTTTATATTGACCAGGTAAATGAAAAAAATGACCGAATTCTTAATGAAATATATTATAACATAGAAATCGGAAGGAGTGATTCTGTGGAGCTTCAATTGAGTGTCGGTACAGCCAAAGTCGATATCACTCCGCCATTCGCTTTGCCGCTCGCTGGTTTTGCCAGCCGGAACAATCGAAACTTCGAGACCATCGATAGCTTCTTGTTCTTGCGAACGTTTTATTTCCTACAGCACTCTACGGACGGTTCAAAGTTACAGTCGCTGCTCATGTCTGCCGATATTCTGTTCTGGTCGGAAGAGCTGGCTGATCAACTGCGCATGCGAATTGAGCGGCAGTGGGGAATCGCGGTGGACGCCATTATTCTGCATGCCACTCATACGCACTCCGGTCCGGCCATTTCAATGCGAACAATTGGGCTAGGAGAGCCTGATCCGAATTACCTCGCTTTTTTGGAACAAGCGGTAATCCAGAGTGTGGAACAGGCAGTAGGCGATGCCGAGCCTGTGAGCATACAGATGGGAAAAGGCACATCCGGAATCGGCGTGAATCGCAGGAAGAAGGATGGGGACCAAATTGTTTTGTCTCCGAACCCCGAAGGAGTGACCGATCCTGAGCTAAGGGTATACGTCTTTACTACTTTCGCAGGGAAGAAGAAGGGGGTGCTAACCCACTATGCCTGTCATCCAACGCTAACGGACCGCAATTCGGTATCCTCTGAATTTTGCGGTTACGCGATGGAACGGCTGGAGAACCGTTACGACTCCTTGACGGTATGCGCTTATCTTCAAGGCTGCAGCGGCGATATTAATCCCTTAAGGCCGGAAGTTGCCGAAAGCAATCAGGATGTCATTTCCATCGTAGGACAAAGGTTTGCCGACGATGTAGACGCGATCCTATCTGGAGAGCTTGAATGGCTTGAACCCAATGTATTGACTAGTAGGCGTTCGATTGCAGTACTTCCCTTTGCAGAAATACCTACTAAGGCTAAGCTGCAGCGAGTCGTGGATGAATCGGCTTCAGCCGACGTCCGCAAGTGGGCTCAAAGCTTCTTGGAGCAACCCGACAGGCTCAGGAAGCAAGCCCGATTTGAAATAACAAAGCTAGCTATAGCGGAAGGGTTAACATTTATAGCTATGAATGGCGAAATGGTCGTGGAATATGGCTTGTTCTTGAAAAGCTGCTCCCCGGGCCTAGTCCCTCTGGCTTATAGCAATGGAATGATCGGATATATTACAACCGCTAATCAGCTGCAGGAAGGCGGATATGAGCCGATTGAATCTGTCACTTATTTCGGCCTTCCTTGTCCCTTCGACCAAGCTGTTGAGGCGGAAGTAAAAAGACAGCTTATGGCTATTATCGACGAACAAATTTAGGAGGAGAAACAGTATGCAGAAGTTAAGATTAGCAGTAGACGGTGGAAGTCCGATACGAACGCACCCGTTTCCCAAGTGGCCGATTTTCGGAGAACTGGAAGAGAAGCTAATGTTGGAGGCTGTCAGATCAGGGAACTGGGGAGGTGTGGATCCGGATAAAATCAAATTATTCGAGGAGAAGTTTGCCCTTCTGCAGGATGCGAAATACGCCGTAACAGTCAACAATGGCACAGTTGCCATAAGCATTGCTTTACTGGCTGCAGGCGTAGATGCCGGCGATGAGGTCATCATGCCTCCCTATACGTTCATTGCTACAGCTACGGCTGCATTGTTGATCGGCGCTATTCCGGTATTTGCGGATGTAGATGAGTCGATGCTGATCGATCCGGATCAGGTTGAAGCAGCGATCACTCCAGCTACCAAGGCGATTATCGCAGTTCATATTGCCGGCGCTCCGGCCAACATGACCCGATTGAGGCAAATTGCGAAGACTTATAAACTAAGGTTAATAGAAGATGCCGCGCAGGCGGTAGCCGCTAAATGGGAAGACCAGGGGGTAGGAGCCCTGGGTGATCTGGGTACCTTCAGTCTCCAATCCAGTAAAAATATCAATAGCGGCGAGGGCGGAGTCATTGTGAGTAACGATGAGGAATTGGCCGATCATGTCTGGTCGATTCATAACTGCGGTCGTGTTCGCAACGGTAAATGGTATCAGCACGAGCGTATTGGCTGGAACTTCAGGTTCAGTGAGGTGCAGGCTGCGCTAGCGCTAGCCCAGTTGAGCCGAGTGGAAGAACAGATGGAAATTCGCCAGCGTAGCGCAAATCATCTGGATGGACTCTTGCATCAAATTGAAGGAATCCATCCCGTGAAATATGATAGCAGAATTACGAAACATGCGAACCACCTTTATATGTTCAAGCTGGATAGAGACGTTACAGACAGAATTGTTAAAGAAGATTTTATCCGCAAGTTGAATGCGGAGGGGATACCGGTTACGGCAGGTTATGTCCCTCTTAACAAAAATTCCGCCATTATCGATCGAATCCACAAGCTGCTTGGAGAGGTTAGGACTAACAGCTGTCCGGTGGCAGAAAGAGCGTCCGAACATGAATTGCTCTGGTTACACCAGAACGTTCTTCTTGGATCCGAGAGGGACATGGAAGATATAGTGAATGGTATCAACAAAGTAACCCAATCCTATTTATAGAGCAGTAGATTTAGAAATGAGTGGCGGCTTCGCAGTATACAGTCTAATTTCCGGGGATTGGCCAAATGCCTTGCAGGATCGCGACCTCAGGCAGATGACCGCCTTGCAAACATAAATCATGAACTACACTAGACGAGAGGGGTATCACTGAATGAAGAAAACTTGGGTTATCGTCATCGCACTCGCACTCATTTTTACCGCGTGTTCTAGCAAGGAGAACAAAGGAAACGAGAACAGTCCGAATAGTGAAGGGAAATTAAGCACTGAAAGCAATAATGAAAGCGCAACCAAAAGTCCGGATTCGGGCAATAAATCCATTAAGGTACTGCTTTCCCACGCAGAAGCGGAGTATGCCAAAACTGTCAAAGCAGACGATCCCTATATCAAAGAGTTAAACAAATTATCGGGTTATAATCTCAGTTTTGATTTTCTGGGACATTCCGACTACGATCAACAGCTCTCTCTTCGTTTTGTTTCCGAGGATTTGGCGGATTTGGTCCGGACGCCCAGCATCGATTCCACCATTCACAAGAATGCGGTTGAACAGGGTATCTTCAAAGAATTAGGTCCCTTGATTGATCAGTACGGTCCAAACCTCAAAAATCGCATTCCCGAAACCGCATGGAACAGTCCACGAGTTCAGAAGGACGGGAAAATTTACGGCATTCCGGTTCTTGTCGGAACGGCAAACGACAGAATCGGTTTTATCCGCCAGGATTGGCTCGATAAGCTGAGTCTGAAGCAACCGGAAACGATTGACGAGTGGCTTAACTATTTCGAGCAGGTTAAGGTTCAGGATGTGAACGGAAATGGTGATCCGAACGACGAATACGGCTATACGATGTTTGAAGGAGTAGGTTGGAGCTCAATGTTCTTCGGATCGTTCGGCGTTGATCCCGGAACTTGGCACATGCAGGATGGCAAGCTGATTCCTGATATGATCAGCCCGAAGATGAAGGAAGCCATCGCATTTTATAGGATGCTATATGAGAAAGGGTATGTCAATCGTGATTTGTTCACGAAGAAGGAGGCCGATTTCCGCGCCGATATCTATAACGGCAAGTCGGGAAGCTTTGCTGCCGCTGTCTATCAATACACACCAGACTTCAGTGCAACCAATGCGCCGAAAAAGTTCGTCAACGAGCCTGACAAGGTCAAGATCTCGATGGTTGCTCCACCGGCGGGACCTCGAGGCGAAAGAGGTTTGGGACCCGTGTCCGACGGCATTTATTTTGTGTGGGTGATTCCAGAAACGGTAAAAAATCCCGAAGAAATCATCAAGTATCTCGATTGGGCATGGAGTGCCCCGGAAGCAGATAAGTTCTTCGCTTATGGGATTGAGGGCTCCAACTACACCGACGAAGGCGGAGAACTCAAATACGATGTTTCGGCTCCTGTGAACGCGGACAAAAATGCGTTCCAAATGTTTCAATTGTCCATCAATCCCCGTGAAATCGGGTTCAACAACGATCTGGTATTAAAAACGCTGCCGGAATCGGAAAAGATCATTGCAGGCTATAAGCTCTCGGCGGATATTGCAATGCCGCACGATAGTCTGTATATGCCGCCGCTTGTCACCTTCCAGAACAACCCGGAAATATCGACATGGGGAACGATGTTCGTCGAGATGTTCTCCAAGATCATGACGGGAAATCAACCGATTGAAGCCTTCGACAAATTTGTTGCGGACTGGAATAAACGCGGCGGAGATAAGGCAATCGAAGAAGCAACGCAGTGGTATAATGCGTTCCATAAATAACCTTAATTGTGAATTGCGCTGCATGCCTAATGCATGCAGCGCGGCTCGCGAATGATCAGTAAAGCTGGAAAAGCAGGTTGGCCATCCACAAGATCGGCAGGTGATGTTATGAATAGGCGGTTGGTTTTACGCGACAAGTGGGTTCTCATCTTGTTCGCTTTGCCCGGATTGCTCTATTTTTTATTATTCAAATACGTTCCACTACTTGGCAATGTCATTGCCTTTCAGGACTATAACATCTTTAAAGGAATTTTACACAGCCCGTGGGTGGGTTTTGCTCAATTTGAGCGGATGTTCGGGTTCGAAGATTTTTATGAAGTGTTTCGCAACTCGGTGAAGCTCGGCTTGTATTCGCTGTTGTTCGGCTTCCCTGCACCGATCATTTTGGCATTGCTGCTGAATGAACTGAAATCGATGGCGTTCAAGAGAGTCGTGCAAACCGTTGTCTACATGCCTCACTTCTTGTCGTGGGTTATCGTCGGCTCCATCTTCATCAATCTACTCTCTTACGAAGGCATTATTAATACGATAGCTAGTCAAATGGGTATAGCAAAGGTTGACTATGTAACGCAAGGAAACACCTTCATTGCCGTACTGATATCTACTGGGATCTGGAAAGAAGTTGGATGGGGCACGATTCTCTACCTGGCAGCACTATCTGGAATTAATCCGAATTTTTATGAAGCTGCCATGGTTGACGGCGCAGGCAGATGGAGGCAAATGTGGAGCATTACACTGCCCTTATTGATGCCGACTATGGTTGTCGTGCTGCTTCTGTCGATTGGGCATATTCTGGACGCGAATGTAGAGCAGGTGCTGATTTTCCTGAATCCGCTGGTTAGGGATGTGGGAGAGGTGTTCGATACGTATGTCTATACTTTCGGTTTGGTAGGCGGCCAATACAGCTATACGACGGCAATTGCCTTATTTAAAGCCGTGGTGGGCATTGTACTTGTATTCGGGCTGAATGCGATCAGTCGTAAAACAACCGGAGAGAGCCTTTACTAACATCGGAGGTGGAGTCGTGCGTAAACCTATAGCTTTCCAAGCCTTTTTGGTCACCATTTTGACAGCTTTAAGCCTAATCATGTTGGCTCCGTTAATTCACATCCTGTCGGTTTCCCTAAGTTCTCCGCTTTATGCGCAGGCTAAGTTAGTTTATTTCTGGCCGAAGGGACTGCAGTTTGCCGTTTACAAAAAGATAATTTCGATGGATGAAATGTGGAGGGCGATGGGCGTCAGTGTCTACATTACCATTGTCGGCACGTTGATTACATTGGCGCTTACGTCCATGATTGCTTTCGCGCTCTCTCGAACGACCATGCCAGGTCGAACGTGGATCATGCGGCTCATCGTGCTTACTTTTATTTTACCCGCACCGCTTATACCGGGTTTTCTGCTTGTCAAATCCCTCCATATGCTTGATACGCTCTGGTCATTGATGATACCGGGAGCAACAAGCGCCTTTTATGTGATCATTATGCGAACCTTTTTCCGGAATGTTTCCGGGGAGCTGTTCGATGCGGCGAAGATGGACGGCTGCAGCGAAGCGGGCATCTATTTCCGTGTCGTGCTGCCCTTATCGACGGCTGTTATTGCCACCATCGGTCTCTTCCATGCCGTTTATCAATGGAACACTTACTTTTCCGCACTTGTTTTCATTAGGGACAAGACGCTCTATCCTTTGCAGGTGCTGCTGCAGAACCTGGTCGCCAAGAAAGGACTGAACAACTTCATGGGAGAGGTACAGTTCGAATTAAATATGCCTGTTACGCCGGAAATGATGAGCGCAGGTATTATTATCTTTGCCACGGTGCCGATTCTGGTCGTCTATCCGTTCCTGCAAAGATATTTTGTCAAAGGCGCAATGCTGGGATCGCTTAAAGAATAATAGAGGAGGTTATCCAATGAAACGTTATCTAGTGTATCTGGTAAAAACGGTGATTGTTCTAGCTCTTGCGACAACCGGATTTCTCATTGGTCCGTTTGAACGCGCCAGTGCGACGATTGCGGATATAGACAAAATCGTACCAACTCCCCAGCAGGTTAGCTATACGGACGAGTTTTTGACGCTGCATGACGGTACTTCCTATAAAGCGGCTATCGTAATCGGCAGAGAAGCTTCCCCGGCGGAGGAGGAAGGCGCGAATTTGCTGCAAAGAGTCATTGCCCTCAAGAACGGGCAGCAAATTCCGATACTCTACGACGATCAAACCAATTCCGGCTATTCGGTGGTGATTGCCATCGGAACGGCGAATACCAATACTGTTAACGGAAGCCACTCCATTGACGTTCCCGATCATAAGGAAGGGTATGCAATCGAGCGGGCGTTGGTTGGCAATCGGCATATCGTGTTAGTAACCGGTTACGAGGCTATCGGAGCCTATTACGGTTCGACGAGCCTTGCCCAAATGGTAGATTCGAGCGGCGCCTTAACCCGGCTGCGGGTCGTATCGGTTCGCGACTATCCGGATATGGATATGCGGATCATCAAGGACATCTACACAAAATATCATGCAAATAATGAAGGCGAATTTACGTATTCCGACGCTAGAGACTGGATGCATATGCTTCCTTTGCTGAAGATTAACGTGTTCAACTTATGTTACTCTCATCTGTTAGAGAATGGATGGAGAAATCCTTCTTCGGATTACGTGAATGCGGTAAAGGAATTTAGCAATTATGAAAGGGACAAAGGGATCATCCAGTTTATGCAGGGGGTCAATCCCGGTTATTCGGGAGGGTTGCCGACTGATGCGGAGTATAGCAAGCTGATCGATTTGTTTAAATTATCACTGGATGAAGGCGCTTCCAAAATTATGCTGGCCTTTGACGATCAGGCCTATCCGGATCCGGCGAAACATCGGGATTTGGTCAATAAAGTACAAAAAAGTTTGTCAGGTCAGGAAGGGTTCTATTTGCTGGCGACACCGGAGTTGTACCATTTGGGAGAGTCGGATATCAGCACGTACCTGAATACTTTTACGGACGGACTGATCCCGGAGATCGGGGCGACTTGGACAGGGTATGATGTCTTCTCGACGGAGTTAACGCCTGCCCACGTATCCACTTGGAGAAATTCTACGAACAATCCTTATAAACTGCCTTTCTATTGGCACAATGACTACGAACTGGCGGATACAAGATTGAATTTTAACGATAAGGACGTACCGAAATGGGAGATAGACAACTATTACTTTACAGATTCAAGAGTTCCGTTTAAAACGAAAACACTAGTTCCGCCAGCTCAATCTTTAACATTGCCGGGCGGTTACGTATGGAACGATATGCCGCGGAATACTTCCGAAGGCGTCTTGGAAAATATTTTCCGGCCGACAACTCCGCACAAAATCTATGCCATATCGATGGCGAACTGGATGTGGAATCCCGATGCCTACAAGAACGATGCGACAGAGTTTGCGCGTGCCAAAAAATATTGGGACACCATCGTATCCAATCCGGGATTTAAGAAAACCGCTACTTCGTCATCGGAGTACAGCGCTGACTATGCCGCCATTAAAGCCGTGGACGGTATTAACAGCAATGACACCGTGGAGAATGCTTGGGCTACCGCTAGCGGTGCTGCGCTTAATTCCTGGTGGAAGCTGGACCTAGGCAAAAAGCAGAAAATGGAAGGCGTGCGAGTCAAGTATCGTGAGTTTGAAGAAAAAGCATACATGGTTCCGAACTCGGTAACCGTGCAAATAAGCAACGACAACGTCAACTGGACAACGGTCGTGAGTCAATCGACGAACGTTCCGCTAGAAGGTTCAACCTATGCTTCCGAAGTGTACTTCTATCCTTTCCAGGGGGAGGCTAGATACGTGCAGCTGAAGTTTCCTACAGGTGGGCAAAACTCGCTGATCGAGCTTTCGGAGGTTGAAATCGCTCAAGAAAAGGCGGTAGCGGCATCCGTTAATCTAGCGATCGGAAAGACGGCTTCCGCATCTTCTGTAATTGACAGTACCTACGCTGCAGGCAAGGCAAACGACGGTGTGAATAGTCATGGAACCGCCAATCCGAACAATGCGTGGTCAAGCACCTCGGGTACGAACCAGAACAGTTGGTGGAAGGTCGATTTGGGACAGCAGGAAAAGTTTAAAACCATCGAGGTAAAATTCAGGGAATTTATCGCAGATACGGCCTATATGGTGCCTAAGACGATTACTATTCAAACAAGCGACGATAATACGAATTGGACGACACTGATCGCAAGATCGGCTAACGTTCCTGCGACTGGTCAGCCCTATGGGTCCGCTACGTATTCCTATTCCGTAAACGGCAAAGGAAGATATGTCCGATTGCTGTTTGAAGACGGCGGCCAGGACACGCTAGTGCAATTGTCGGAGGTCGGGATCTATAACCGCAGTCTTCCTCAGCATCAGCGGCAGACGCTAAATGCCGCCTTTAAGAGAAAAGCGACGGCTTCATCGGCGTATTCGACGATGTATCCGGCCGCTAAGGCAAACGACGGTACGCACTCCCGCAGAACGGCGGAGAATGCATGGGCATCAACCGCCGCAGGAGCGGTAAACTCATGGTGGGAGGTTGATTTGGGAAAAATAACGTCCATACAGGATGTGGCTTTATACTTCCGGGAATATCCTTATGGCACCGCATATACCGTGCCGGCCAACATCACCTTTGAGGTTAGTAATGACAAGAATACCTGGACTAACGCACTGAGCGCGAACAATGTACCTGTCGAGGGTCTGAACTACGATTCATCGAAGTACACGTACACTTTGAACGCTTCGGGAAGGTATTTGCGGTTAAAATTTCCAGGTGGCGGTCAGAGCGGCCTTGTGGAACTATCCGAGGTAGAGGTGCGTTCGCCGTTGCTTGCCCGATCCGATTTCCATAATGTCATCTCTCAGGATGGCGCCGACGCATGGATGTACAAACATACCGATGGTTACTATTATTACACCCGGACGACGGGAAACAATGTGACGATCTGGAGATCCAAGACCATGTCCGGTATTGAATCCGGCGAGAAGAAGGTCATCTGGACCCCGCCGACCAATAACCCCAATGCGGCTAACTGTCAAGCTATCTGGGCACCGGAAATTCATTTTCTAAACAATGCCTGGTATGCCTATTATTCGGCCACGACCTGCGGTGATACGGATGGTTATAACCATCGCATGTTTGTATTGGAAAATACAAACGCCGATCCGTTCCAAGGAACTTTTACCGACAAAGGGAAAATAACCGACGCGACCGATTTGTGGGCAATCGACGGCACCGTGTTGAATCTTGCAGGTCAGTTGTATTGGTTCTGGTCCGGATGGGATTCTCCATATCAGGTTCGCCAGAACCTCTATGTGGCATCGATGAGCAATCCGTATACGCTGTCAAGCGCAAAGACGTTAATCGCATCGCCTACTTATGGCTGGGAGATGAGTGAGGGTGGACCTGATGTACCTGATATAAATGAAGCTCCGCAGCCTATCGTCAAAGGCAATAAGGTTAATCTGGTATACTCGGCGAATGGCAGTTGGAGCGATAATTACAACTTGGGACTGCTGACGGCAAGCACCACGTCCAATTTATTGTCGGCAGCTTCCTGGACGAAGAAGAACGCATCGATTTTCAGCAGTGGAAGCGGCATCTACGGACCGGGGCACAATAGCTTCACCAAATCGCCTGACGGCACCGAGGATTGGTTAATCTATCATACTGCTAGATTTTCAGGCGCAGGTTGGACACGGAATGTAAGGGCGCAGCTTTTTACGTGGAATGCCGATAACACGCCTAACCTCAGCGTTCCGGTCTCACCGAACTTTCCGATCCGGACACCGTCCGGGGAGCCCGAGAGGAAGAGATATGAAGCCGAGGAGGCGAAGCTTGCGAACGGGGCAAAGAGAGTTCAGGACGAGACGGCCTCAGGCCGCAAAAAGGTTGGATACATCGATAATGCGAACAGTTATATCGAATTCGATGTTACCGTCGCTTCGGCGGGTTCCTATATCCTGTTGGCAAGAACGGCTAACGGAACGATCGGCAAACCGGTCGCAACATACAACATGACTGTCAATGGAGGAGCGAGTCAAGCGGTTGACATTTCGTATTCCGGCTGGGGAAACTGGGGAACGACTGCAATCGAGAAAACCTTAACGGCCGGACATAATAAAATCCGGTTTATCAAAGGCGCTAATTACGCGGAGATTGACTATCTGGATGTTATGCTTAAACCCTAAAAAGCGGTTTTTGATGAGGGCCAATTGTCTGACGGTTGAACGTCGGACAATTGGCCTTCTCTAGCTTCCATGGTTAGAAGTAAAGCAGGATAACGCGCTAAATGATTGCCGAACCGGGCATAATTACAAAATAATGGAGAGTTGCCTTGTTAAGGGCTTTTTTTTTACGTTGTTAAACGGCATCAAAAAAAAGCCCTTGACTTGGAGTTCACTTCAACTGTTAAGCTTCGATAAGTTAAGGAGGCGATTTTTATGATGATTTCAGAAATATGCGAGAAATTTGGAATCTCACCTGATACCTTGCGTTATTATGAGCGAATAGGTCTTATTCCTCGTATAAATCGTAATAAAAGTGGGATAAGGGAGTACTCAGAACAGGACTGTAAATGGATTCAAGTCATTATCTATATGCGTAACGCAGGTATGTCCATAGAGTTGTTACTTGAGTACGTAGAAATGGTTCATCAAGGCGATTCGACTATTCAAACAAGAAAGGAACTATTAGTTCAACAACGAGACCAGTTGGTTCCAAAAATTGATAAACTACAGAAATCCCTGCAACTTTTGAACGGGAAAATTGATAGTTATGAACAGTCTGTGGCACCGAATGAAAAAAATCTGAAAAGCGCAGAAGACAGAGGAGATACAACTTAACTTATGACTAAACAAAATAATTTGCTTATATTTATTTTAGCTGTAGGCGTTTTCGGTATTCTAACGACTGAGATGGGCGTAATTGGGATACTACCTTCAATTGCTGAGCAATTTGATATCAGTGTATCCAAAGCAGGTCTGCTAGTGAGCCTCTTTGCACTGGCCGTTGCAATATCTGGTCCTATTATGCCGTTATTGTTTTCAAGAATAAACCGTAAGACGGTAATGCTGCTCGTTCTTGGTATTTTCGTTGTAGGTAACATTGTTTCAATATTTGCACCAAGCTTTACCGTTCTGCTAATTGCTCGTGTGATCCCAGCCTTTTTCCATCCTATTTATTGTTCATTGGCTTTGACAGTTGCTGCTACCTCTGTTAGAGCGGAAGAAGCTCCTAAGGCTGTTTCTAAAGTGATTTTAGGCGTAACCGCAGGTATGATACTTGGCGTACCCATCACTAATTATATTGCTAGCGGAGCTTCCATAGAAAAGGCCATGTTATTCTTTGCTATCGTTAACGCTATGGCATTCATAGCTACAATGATATTTGTGCCATCCATGCCTGTTAAAGAAAGGCTTTCTTATGGCACCCAAATAAGCGTATTAAAAAAGCCGGTTCTTTGGTTAGCTATTGCTACTGTCGTATTTATTGGTTCTGCAACTTCGAGTATTAATACTTTCATCACAGAATATCTTGGGACCGTAACGAATATATCGGGGAAAACCTTAACTTTGGCATTGTTTTTATTAGGTTTAGCAAGCCTGCTTGGAAATTTGGTAGGAGGAAGGTTACTTACCAAACATGCTATGAAGACGGCAATACTTTTCCCAATCGCATTAGGTATCGTTCTCCTATTGTCATTCCTTACAGGCATGTCCACTGGACCTATGTTGGTAACAATTATGTTATGGGGAATTTTATTTGCTATAGGTAATAATGTCGGTCAATATTGGATTACCTCTGCGGCGCCAGAAGCTCCAGATTTCGTTAATGGATTGTATCTATCATGCGGTAACTTAGGGATAACAATGGGTACAGCAGTAGGCGGTTTACTTATTTCAGGAATGGGCACGCCATACATCGTCTTTGGGGGATTGCTATTCTTGATATTAAGTTTAATATCCATTCTTCTAAGAAACTACATGTTTAGTCCTTCTACTCTGCTATCATCAAACTAATCAAATAACATGACCGGCGAAAGCATCGTCCGAATAATTAGGGAGTTTCCCTTTTTTATCGGCACGATGCTTTTTTTTATTTCCGGCAAAAAGAGAAGATAAGAGTAGTAAAGGGAATTTATAAAAGAAAACGGTGTCATTTATATTAATAGGGTAATTGTTACAAAAAAAAATAACCGTCGACATAATTCATTAGTTCTTTAGACATATTTAACTAAAAAAACGTTGATTCTGGAAAAGTGAGATAGTAGAATGTTCCTATTAGATGTAAATGTTTTCTAATTAACCTGTAAATTTCTCTGAATTTAATATTGGCAAATCCATCGAAAGATGGTGGCGCAAAGCTATAGGGACTACTTCTTAAAAAGAAATGTCAGCCAGTTGCAATGTTATAAGCAAAGGGTATACCTATGGTCGTTTATAGGTGTGCCTTTTTTATTTAGAGAGAAAAATATCAACGGTGGAGAGAGGTAGTATGAGTATGAATCATCAAACTAATATTCGCAGCTTATTTCCAAGTGATGATGGAAATGTAGAGCAGCGTAACAAGTTTTTAGAATTAATTGGGCAGATCGTTAGCGGTGTCGATGAGCTAAAGGACCCAGAATCGGTTTTTTTGAAAGGGAATAAAGAGCGAGGACCGCTTTTTTATAAGGAGCTGGCGGATGCTAGCAGAATTCCACATCTCGGAAGCCCGCTGGATGAGGTTAATAAAGAGCTTCTATCCTTGCTTCACGCTCATCCCTATCACACCAAATACTTTTTAACCAATATTTTACCTATGGCCAGCACCCCGGGAATACTCGGCATGCTTACGGCATTCATGGTGAATGGCAATAATTTATGGGATGTATATGGACCGGCTGGCGCCGAAGCCGAAGTTAAGGTCGTTGCGATGATGTCGGATCTTATCGGCTATCACACGGCTGTAAGCGGAGGTTATACAACTTGGGGCGGCCAGGGCGCAATATTCACCGGATTGAGGCTGGCGATTAATAAAGCAAGCTCATCTGCCGCAAAGAGTGGAGTGCCCCAAAACTTATATGCGTTCTGCTCGGAGGCGGCACATTACAGCCTTTATAAGTCGATGGAAGCCACAGGGATTGGAAGCGATCACTTAATCAAAATCCGTACCCATGAAGATAGCTCCATGGATATCGGGGATTTGAAAGCGAAAATGGAACAGGTTATCGCAAAGGGCGGCATTCCGATATACGTTGTTGCCACTACGGGTACGACAGATGCAATGGGCATTGACAATCTTGATGAAGTATATCAAATGACAGAACGCTTAGCACAGGAGCACCGTATCCAACGGCCCCATATCCATGCCGACTCGGCTCTGGGCGGATTCTTCGCTTTCTTCAACAACTACGATTTTGCCAATAATCCTTTGAATATTGCGGACGAAGCGCTTGCAGCTCTAAAAGCCATTCAAGCAAAAATGAAACATTTGAACAAAGCAGATTCTCTTTGCTTCGATTTTCAGAAGTTGGGACAAACCCCTTATTCAACAAGCTTATTTTTAGTGAAAAATGCATCTGATTTAAAGCTTCTGGATTTAGATCCAGACGAGACTCCATATGTCGGACACCGGGGATATGGGCAATATCATACGAGCTATACGTTAGAATGCTCAAGAATGGGAAGCTCCATTAGCATATACAGCGCTTTGCTGGCGTTTGGAATCGAGGGATATCAAAAACTGTTAGCTCAATTTGTTGAAGTAAATGCCGCCTTCCGAAAAGCGCTGCAGAGGGAAATCCCGGAAGCAATCATCGTTAATCCTCTAAATCCAGGCATCATCACATTGTTCCGCCTTTATACGGACGGGCAGAATGGTTATGCAAAAGAATATGCCGGAGCCAGCAGCTATGAGGAAGTAGACAAAGAAAACAAATTAAATGAAATTTTGTTTGAGATACTGGGAAGAGACCGAAGAGAAATGTTCTTTGGCGATACCAAAAAGCATCTTTACGTTCCTACAAGGGATAATAAGAGAATTGCGCTATATGCCAGCAAGCTGTTCGTAATTTCACCATATACGCAAGTGTCCGATGTTGATTCTATTGTTCATTATTTAAAAGGCAAAATCGAAGAAACCTATTCGGAATATAATCGAACAAATACAAGGGAGCTCACTCATGAAGAAATCTATATTTAGTTTTAATTGGTATAAAGAACATCTAGCTGTAAAAATTGCGTTCAGCATTCTTCTCTTGCAAGTTATTACCTGTGTTGCTTTTGCCGTATCCGGCTATATGACCCAGCATAATCTTTCAGAGAAATTGCTGGAGCAATTCGATAATCGGCTGAGTACGGATATTCAAATTGCAAGCAATACCTTATCCGCTATCCCGGGATCAGGAAAGCTGCTAGCAAGTACGGATGACCCGAATTATGCATTGATCAAAACAGAGTTAGAGAAACTGCAAGAGATTCATAGCCTTGAGAATATTTACATCCTTTCTAACTCCGAGAATAACGAACGGATTCTTATCCTATCCGGTGTGCCGGATGATTTTGGAACGCCTTACCCGTTTACAGCTGAAATGAAAGAAGCAATCACATCGAATAGTCCTGTAATAAGTCCTATTTATAATGATGAGTACGGTACACATAAATCCATCTTCGTTCCGCTGTCCGATGAGTCGGGTAAAGCATTTGGAATCCTTGGTATTGATTTAGATGCTTCCGTTGTGCCCAATACGACAACAAGCTCAAATCTGACTACCATCATTATTTCAATTATAGTGCTCGTAGTCGGAAGTATAATCGCAATCGTAATCGGTAGGGTAATTACGAATCCGCTACGCAATTTAATGTTAGCAGCAGATAAGATTGCAGCCGGCGATATGAAAACGGCTATTGCTGTTCAGAGCAATGATGAAATCGGAAAATTAGCTATATCATTTGGATTAATGATTAATAGCCTTAAAAGTCTTATTCAACAGGTTGTTGCCTCTTCAAATCTTATTTCAGTAACAAGTCAACACCTAGAGCAAACTGTAAATGAGTCAACGAATAGTGCGCAACAGGTTGCTGATTCAACCAATCGGATGACAGAAGGAATTAATGAAATCGTTCTGAGCGTGACTGATAGTCAAACGAACATCAACCACATCGATTCTGAAATTAAAGATGTATCAGGCGGTATGAAGGATATTCAGAACATCGCTGCGGAGGTGCATAACCAGTCAGAACAAGGTCAGGACCTTGTTGAACGAACTCTTCAACAGATGTATGTAATCAAACAAGCCATGCTTCAATCTCAAGAAGCTGCTACTGCACTAGAGGAACGATCTAACGAGATAAGTGAAATCATAAACATTATCTCTGAAATATCCAATCAAACGAATCTGCTCGCATTAAATGCTTCAATAGAAGCGGCTCGCGCAGGAGATGTGGGGAGAGGATTTGCAGTCGTTGCCGGTGAGGTTAAGAAATTAGCGACACAATCTGCCCAGGCAGCATTGTCTGTGACAGATCTTGTATCCAGTACGCAAGAAAATAGTTTGTTAGTCATGAAAAGTATTAACGATGGAAGTAAAGCCGTTGAGCAAGGGCATTCATGGATACAGGGAACATACGAAAACTTTAAAGGAATTTATAGCGGCGTTTCGGAGTTTACCGAGCATACGAACCATATGTTCAGTGCATTAGGCAAAGTGGATGAGTCTTTTGAGAAAATAACCGAATCTATGCAGCAAATCTCTGGTATAACGCAGGAACAGGCTGCAGGAACGGAAGAGGTCGCTGCATCTGCTCAGCAACAAAGCGCTTCTATGCAAGAAATATCCGCAGTAATTATACAACTTTCCAATCTTTCTGTTGATTTAAATGAATCGATAAAACAATACAAGCTAGATAATTAAGAACGAAAAAAGGTGCTCATGTGAGCACCTTTCTTTTTTAGGCCAACGCTTTTACATATTATTGCTAACTTCATTTCCTGTTCTTCCTTGATAAGCATGTGAATGGGGATGAGTGCCGTTAATAGTGGTATATCCTTCAAATAAGTGATAGTGCCCTCCGCCGGGAAGAGCGATGGCCGGGCCGGTCGTTCCTTGAATAAGGTGGGTATGGCCTTGATTCAGTGAAGTAACAGTTTGATATCCATGCACATGAGGCACTCCGGTAGGAGCAGGAGCGGTCCAACTCATATATTGATGGGAATGTCCGTCATCGATGGAGGTTTGACCGGAAAAGGCATGAACATGGACGGGTGTTCCATTCCATGACGTTATATATAGCTTATGCGAATGATGGTTATCGTCATCTTCGGAAGATCCCATTACAAATCCGTTAACTGGAATTCTCATTTTTTGCTCCCATTCCTAATGAGTTAGGTACAGAATTAGTCTATGATGATTCATGTTTGTCAGGTAACGGCTAAAGCCTAAAACAATGATAGCGTTCATGTATCGTTTCTCACGTTGGTGGACGATGAGGGAGTTGAACAAGAGGTCGAAGTTTTGGGATCTCTTGATTTGGAGAACGAGATGTCAATTATGCAAACAGAAAGCACGAATTGCTTATATTTGCGGAATCGTGGGGGAAATTGTTATTGACACGCCTACATGATAAGGGTTATCATTCTTACTGAAATGATAATGATTATCAATTTAGGGGAATAGAGAGAATGAGAGGGGTCATCTTAGAAATGGTTGCAGGAAAGAGAAAATCAATGGTTCTACTGGCAGCGGCAATTATGCTGCTCTTGTCCACCGCCCTTGCAGGCTGTTCCAACGGGGGCAATGCGCCGGAGCAAAACAATGCTGAGGCAAACGAAACGCCAGCAGAGAAAGTCGTTACCCTATCTTGGCCGCGTGATATGGGGCCTATGAATCCGCATGTGTACAATCCGTCTCAGCTCATTGGGCAATCGATGGTCTTTGAGCCTTTGGTCAATTACGAAGAAGGCGGCAAGCTGGAGCCTGCATTGGCTGAGTCTTGGACGATTTCCGAGGACGGTAAGGAATATACATTTAAAATCCGGGAAGGCGTAAAATTCTCCGATGGTTCTGCTTTTAACGCTACGATCGTCAAGAAGAACTTCGATGCTATCATGAAAAATGTTGACAATCATAGCTGGCTCGGCTTTATCGCTCTTCTTGAGAAGACCGAAGCTGTGGACGAATATACATTTAAGATGAATTTGAAAGAATCCTACTATCCGACGATCCAGGAACTGTCTGTCGTACGTCCTGTCCGCTTCCTTGGAGAGGCCGGATTCCCAGATGACGGTGACACATCGAAAGGTGTGAAAGCCTCGATCGGTACAGGTCCATGGATGCTGAGCGATTATAAAACGGACGAATATGCGACATTCACCCGTAACCCGAATTATTGGGGTGAGCAGCCGAAGGTCGACAAAATCGTCATCAAGATCATTCCAGACGGCGACACGCGCGTACTGGCTTTCGAGAAAGGCGAGCTCGACCTGATTTATGGTGAAGGGATCATTAGCCTGGATGCCTACAAGCAGCTTGAGGAATCCGGCGAGTATGAGACCAAACTTTCCGAACCCGTTGCTACGAGACAGTTGATACTGAATACGGCTAATGCAGCATTAGCAGACTTGAACGTGCGCCTTGCGCTGCAGGCGGGCTTTAACAAACAGGCGATGGTCGACGGCGTTACGTCGGGATTCGAAGAGAAGGCCGATCATTTGTTGTCCACTAACCTGCCTTATACGAATATTACCGTTACACCTATTCCTTACGACGTAGAGAAAGCCAAGTCCTATCTGGATGAAGCGGGCTGGAAGCTGCCCGAGGGCAAAACGGTTCGTGAAAAGGATGGCAAACCGCTTGAACTTGAGCTGATCTATGAGAAAGCCGAGCAAATTCAAAAGCCGATGGCCGAGACGTTACAGGCTGAATGGGCCGCAATCGGCATTAAGCTGAACATTACCGGTCTAGATCTGACCGAGCAAATTAAACGGTTCCGCGCAAATGACTTTGACCTAAACTTCTTCAGCAACTATGGTTCGCCATATGATCCGCACTCCTTTATCCAGATTACCGCTGAGAAGGGCTTTGGCATTGCGGAAGCGCTGGCTAAACTGCCGATGAAGGCACAGCTCGACCAGCAAATTCATGATGCGCTCGGCTCGACGGACGAGAAGAAGCGCGAAGAGCTGTACGGTTCCATTTTGACGACACTTCAAGAGCAGGCAGCAATCGTTCCGATCTCCTATGTGAAGAAAATGGTCGTTGCCAACAAAAAACTGGGCGGCGTTGAATTTCCGGCAAATCGGGATGCCAATGCATTCTCTAGTCTGCAGATTAACGAGTAATCGCCAGGGAGGCCATTCATGGGCAGCTTTATTGGAAAACGGCTGCTTGCCGTCATACCGCTCTTTTTCTTTGCCACGCTGCTGGCGTTTATCTTAGTCCATCTCTCGCCGGTCGATCCGGCCGAAGCCTATCTGGTTGCGGCACATATTCATCCGACCGACGAGATTCTCGAGCAGAAAAGACATGAGTTCGGCTTGGACCAGCCTCTTCCCATTCAATACGCCCAATTCCTGATGAAGATGTGCCGGCTTGAGTTCGGTACATCTTATCTTACGAATGAGCCGGTCTGGGATGAGATAGCCATGCGTATCCCTGCCACGCTTAAACTGGCGTTCGGCAGCATTGTTTTAGCCGTAATCATTAGCGTTCCAATCGGTTTCTTTTCGGCTATGTACAAGAACGGCATTGTCGACCATATGAGCAGGCTTATTGCTTTTTTTGGAGCATCGATACCTCAGTTCTGGCTGGGGTATTTGCTCATTTTCTTTTTCTCCGTCAAGCTGGATCTTCTGCCTGTCCAGGGTACAGGCACGTGGATGCATTTAGTACTGCCTTCGTTAACGCTGGCAATGGGGTTGATCGCTATTTATTCCCGTCTGCTGCGCACGACTGTCCTGGTGCAATTGGAGGAGCCTTATGTGTTGTATGCGAGAACCAGAGGAATGAAAGAGCGGGTTATTCTGGGCAAGCATGTGCTGAGAATTGCGATTTCGCCCATGTTGACAGGACTCGGGATGAACATGGGCAAATTGCTCGGCGGTACGATCATCGTAGAGGAAGTGTTCTCCTGGCCGGGCTTCGGGAGGTATTTTATTGAAGCCATCTTTAACCGGGATATACCGGTTATTCAATGCTATGTGCTCCTCTCGGCCATTTTGTTCATCGTCTGCAACTTGATCGTAGACCTTCTGCAAATGGTGCTCGATCCTCGCATATCCAGGGAAGGGAGGGCTCAGCGATGATTGCGACCTTACGAGCCGGCATCAGAAGCCCCCAAATCGCAATAGCTTGCTCCGTTGCTTTGTTCGTGCTGTTTCTGCTGACGGTTCTTGCACCCTGGATCGCGCCGCATGATCCCATACAGGTGAACCTGGCTCTTAAGCTAAGCCCGCCTTCATGGGAATATCCGCTGGGCACAGACCATTTGGGGCGCTGTACGCTATCCCGTCTGTTATACGGAGCGCGTGTTTCGCTAGGCTTTGCTTCGCTCATTTTCATTTCATCGCTCGGGATCGGGCTGTTTATCGGAACCTTGTCGGGGTACATTGGCGGATGGATGGATTATATGCTCATGCGGTTTTGCGAAGGTGTCATGGCTTTTCCGACACTCGTGCTCGTGCTTGGTTTGGTCGGCGTGTTCGGTCCGGGCCTTGCGCAGGTCGTGCTGGCAATGGTGCTCGTGCAGTGGGTATATTATGCCCGTATGTTCAGGGGATTGGTAATTAGTTTAAAGGAGCGAAACTTTATTGCCGCAGCACGGATCAGCGGTTCCTCACAGTGGAATATCATTCGGAGGCATATCATTCCGAACGTGCTTCCGCCGATTGTTGTCATGGGAACGCTTGAGATCGGCTGGGCCATTATGGACATCGCGGCACTTTCCTTTCTAGGGCTTGGCATACAGCCTCCATCGCCTGAATGGGGCTCTATGATTCATGAAGGAAAAGCTTATATCCGGAGTAACCCGGAACTTATGATGTACCCGGGGCTTCTCATTTTGCTTGTTGTTGTCATGTTTAATCTACTTGGTGAAGCGTTGTCGGAACGGCTTGGCGTCAAGAAGCGTTTTGGGAAGGACGGAGAGCTTTAATGGTGCAATCGGGGCCTGTATTGGAAGTAAACGGACTGAAGGTGCAAGCGAAAACGCCAGATGGCACCGCTTCTCTCGTCCATGGGATCAGTTTCGAACTGCAGCCTGGCCGGGTGCTTGGCCTTGTAGGCGAGAGCGGCAGCGGAAAGACAGTAACAAGTCTTGCGCTGCTTCAGCTCCTTGATCGGAAACAAACGAGCATTGAGGGAAGTATTCGACTGAATGGAAACGAATTGATTGGCATGAAGCCTAATGCCCTGCAATCAATTCGAGGGAAAGAAATTGGGCTTATTGTGCAAAATCCGATGAATGCGTTCTCGCCTGTCGCCACGATTGGCTCCCAATTTGTCGAGACGATTCGAACGCATTCCCGCATGGCCAGGAGTGAAGCGGCAGAACTGGCTATTGCCTCGATGGAGGATGTCCGCTTGCCGAATCCCGCTGAATTGATGCGGCGATACCCGTTCCAACTGAGCGGGGGGATGCTGCAGCGTGTGATGATCGCTATTTCTATGTGCCTGAAGCCTGCGGTTATCATCGCGGATGAGCCAACGACAGCGCTGGATGCAACTAATCAGCTGCAGGTTCTGAGACAGCTGGACCGGCTGCGCCAAAGCCAAGGCACCGCGGTTTTGTTGATCTCTCATGATTTGGGCGTTATTGCGGAACTGGCTGATGATGTGATCGTTATGCAGCAGGGGCAGATTGTCGAAAGGTCGGATGTGCATACGTTGTTCGATCATCCGAAGCATGAGTACACGAAGCAGCTTCTGCAGGCACGGCCAAACTTGAAATCAAGTGTGTCTGAGCCATTAACGGAGCTCGTACACGCATGAGCCAGCAGATACAAAAGCAGTTGCAGACGGACGCGGAGAATCGTCCCTTTGGAACGAATGCTATTAGGATTTATATCGTTTCCTTGTTGTTTTATACGGCGAGCCATACGCTGCTTGTGCTTCTTCCGCTTCACGCGCACAAGCTAGGAGCGAGCCCGTCTCAAATCGGTCTGATTATGGGCGCGTACATGTTTACCTCAATGTTTTTGCGGCCGGCAGCCGGAAAAATTGTCGATAAACTGGGAACCAGAAGAGTATTTACTGCTGCTTTGTTGTTGCATACAGCCGTCATATCACTTTATTTGATCGACGAATTAGCTGTGTTTGCTGCCCTGCGGATGGCGCAGGGAGTCATTCTCTCGTTTGTCTCTATGGTGCTTCATCTAATGATCGTGGAGGCGCTGCCGGAGAAGAGCAGGGGACAAGGAATGTCGCTTTTCTCGCTCTCCTCCATGCTGCCTTATACTTACGGGCCCTTTCTGGTTATTTATTTTGCGGACCGTGTGCCGATGTCCTACCTCTTTGGTGCGCTCATCCCGCTTGCATTTCTGACGCTGCTTGTCGGGATGACCATTAAGCTTCCGGAACGCATCATGAACGCTCAACCGGGAACGGATGGGGCGGCGGATGAAAAGCCGTACAGAGCGTGGAACGATCCCAAGCTGCTACATCCTTCGATGATCATGCTGCTTGCTTCCGTAATCATCGGTACGGTAGCTTCTTTTCTGCCTCTTTATTTGCAGCAGAAGAGTATGCCTTACGCGGGCCTGTTCTTCTTGACCGAGACGATTGTTCTGGTATCGCTGCGATTTATGGGACGCAAGAAGATTCCGACAAACGGATATTTTCCGATTCGCATGATCGCGATCTTCATTCTGCTCCTGACGGTATCAGCGACGCTGATTCGGTTCGGGGGATCGCCGGTTCTACTGGTGCTTGCTGCCATTTGCAGCGGCTGCGCATTGTCAATGCTGTATCCGACTCTGGTGACCTATGTAACGTTTATCGTGCCTGAACATGCCCGGGGCAAGGGGCTGGGGCTGTTTATTGCAGCTGCTGATTTCGGCACGTCTGTCGGCACAATGGTTCTTAGTTTCATCGCGGATAGCTATTCGTATCGAGTGATGTTCTCGAGCTGTATAGGGATCGGGCTGGCAGCCTTGCTGCTTGTCCTGCTGGCATCAAGAAGAAAGGAGAAGATTGGATGAGTCTTTTACAGGTTGAGGAGATCTCACATGCGTACCGTTCATCCAAACGGCTGTGGGGGTCAGGAGGCTTATCGACCGTGCTTTCACATGTGTCATTTGAGATTGAACGCGGGCAATGCCTGGGTTTGCTCGGAACGAGCGGAGCAGGCAAAAGTACACTGGGCAAGGTTATTCTTGGCTTGGAAGAGCCGCGTCAGGGGAGGATTATCTTCCAGGGCCACGACCTGTACAACGCAGATTCACAAGCAACAAGGCAGCTTCGCAGGGATTTGCAGGTGGTGTTTCAAGATTGTTATTCCTCGGTCAATCCGCGAATGACGGCTGAGCAGATCATCGCGGAGCCGCTCAATAATTACGAGAAACTCACACGAGACGAAGGAAAACGACGGGTTGGCGAACTGCTCGAGGCAGTCGGGTTAAAGGCAGACGATATGCGGAAATACCCGCATACGTTCAGCGGCGGCCAGCTTCAGCGTATTAATATCGCGCGGGCAATCGCCTTGAAACCGAAGCTGATCGTATTGGACGAAGCTGTCAGCAGCCTCGATACGGTGAATCAAGCTCGGATCCTGAGTCTGCTGAGTGAGCTGAAAGCGACGCTAGGCCTTTCGTATCTTTTTATTACGCATGATATAAAGGCGGCCCATGTGATTTCGGATTCACTCGCTGTAATGGACAAAGGACAAATTGTGGAGCTATGCAGCGATAAATCCCAGCTTGCAGCATCCACGCATCCCGCGGTGCGCGAGTTATTCGACTCGGTCCTCTCGGAGCATCCTAGGGATCGATTGTTGAGATGACAGAGCAGTCCCCTTCATTCCACATAAACGAATGGATTGAAAACAAATAGATCCGCTTTTCCTATTGGAAACGCGGGTTTATTTGTTTTATTGATATTTTATCCTATCCATACAGTACTCATAGGGCTATTCATTGAAAACACCGTAAAATAAAGGAATAGGCAGTGAGTGTTTCATAGGCTAATCAACAAACCCCGCACTTCCCTTTAGAATAATTTATCTTTGAGATCTCATGGCTAGATATTCACCAGCAGAGGAGGATTACGATAAACGTTCTCATGCTCTTCAATCGAATGAATATAGGCGGGACCGAGTATTATGTGCTCAACCTGGCACGTGCATTAAAGAGGCTGGGAGTCCATGTCGGCATCGCAGCACATAGCGGTCCGTTGACGGCCGAATTCCTCAAATATGACATTCCGGTCCATCTGTTCCCTCCTAATGCGAAGCATAGTGAAATGGTTTCGATGCTGACAAAGACGATCAAGACGAAGTCCTATCAGCTGATTCATGCGCACGATACCCTGAGCTATCGTCTTACAGCCAGCTTACTCCGTATATCTAAAGTAACTTCGGTGCTTACGGTTCATGGACGCTATCATGGCGTTCCTCCTTTGTTAGAAGCAGCTAAAGGTGCAAACAAAATTATTGTTGTAACACAGCGATTACAGGCCTGGGTACGGAGCCTGAATATCCCCGCTTCGAAGGTCGTTCATATCCCGATTGGCATTGACACCGTCCGTTTCAGTCCTCAATCACGAGTTCAATGCCGGAGGAAGCTTGCTATTCCCCAAGGATGGGAGGTTACGGCCTATGCTAGCCGTTTCGACGGGGATAAATACCCCATCGCCCGCAAGGTCATATCAGCCGGTGAGGTTGTTGCTTTAAAGCGTGAGAAAAGTATATTCGTACTGGCCGGGCCTGGAGCTTACCGCAAACACCTGATAAAGCAAGCTGAAACGGCAAATCGCAGAATCGGGAGACGGGCAATTATCGTGAAGCCGGCAGTAAGGCAAATTCAATTTTTATATGGTGCTGCCGACGTCATTGTCGCCACCGGAACCGTTGCTAATGAGGCAATGTCATGCGGGAAAACGATCATTGCGGCAGGAGTGAAGGGTTACTTTGGCATTGTAACCCCAAGTAATCTGAAGGAGTCTTTATCCAACCAATTCGGGGATCATGGAGGGAAAGATCCGGTTACCGCGGCTAAGCTTGCCCGCGATATCGGAAGGGTTCTATCCAATCAGCAATGGGCGAAAGAACTAGGTGCTATGGGGCGCAAAATGACCGTTCATCGATATTCCGTCAATAATGTTTCACGACGAATTCGGTCCCTTTATATCCAAACGGTGAAGAAGGGGAACACATGAGAATAATCGTCACGGGTGGTTTGGGATTTATCGGCTCTCATTTGGTCCGCTATTTTCTCAGGGAGCATGCAGAGGTACACATCTTGGATCTGCATACTGGAGAGAATGGAAATGTTCCCGCATCGGCCGTTCTCCATATTCAAGATATTTCGGATGCGGACTCCGTTAATCTCGTACGGCATATAGCGCCGGACTATTTGTTTCATCTTGCAGCGCAATCGGACGTGCAAAAATCGATTCAGAACCCTAGCCTGGATGCGGACAGCAACATAATGGGGACGATCCATATGCTGGAGGCGTGCCGGCAAAGTAATGTTAGAAAAATTATATTTGCTTCTACTTCCGGTGTTTATGGCCAACTGGAGAAAAATGTGATTTCAGAGGTTGATCCGGTTTCACCGGTTTCATTTTACGCACTCTCCAAACGGACATCGGAGCAATATATGGAAATGTATCGCCAGCTATTCGGAGTTTCCTATACGATTCTCAGATACGGAAATGTGTACGGTCCGGGGCAGCAGCCAAAAGGGGAAGGCGGAGTTGTGGCCGTATTCCTGTCACGCTTGCAGCGATCGGAGCTTTTATCTATACATGGAGACGGTTTACAGACGCGGGACTTCATCTATGTTCGGGATATCGTCTCCGCCAATGCGGCGGCCATGCAAAAGGGAGATGGGCAAACGTTTAATATCAGCACGGGTGAATCGACTTCGATCCGCATGCTTGCAGACTTATTTAAAGAAATTGTCGGAGCGCCGATTCCATTGGTTTACAAGCCAGGAAATCCCGGTGATGTTAAGCATAGCTGTCTGGATAACCGAAAGGCATTACAACTGCTCAATTGGCGTCCGGCCTACAACATAAGAACAGGCTTGGAAGAAACCATTCGAAATACCTGGGGAACATAAGTAAATAGCATAGGGCGCAATACTGGACCGACAGGCAACGCAGAGAAGAATATAACAAGTTAACATGAAACCATAGCTTAACAATCACTACGAGGCTGCCGGCATGCAACGGCAGCCTCGTTGAGCTATCGGACACTTTAGTCCAAATCTAGCGATCCATGATGGTTGTAATTGAAATAAAAACCACGAAAACCAAGGATTCGGAATCAAAAAAAGTTTTTCGAAATGTAAGTTTCAATATTAGGAATTATGGGTATATAGCCTATATTTTAGAAATATAAACGAAAGCAAAAAAAGAGTTGGAAAGTGAGGGGCGCCATGGACTTTCCAGTCAACATCCTGATCGTAGACGATCACCCGGAAAACTTGGTTGCCATTGAGGCGGTTCTCAGCGGAGAACCCTATCGTCTGGTTCGGGCATATTCCGGTATGGAAGCTTTGCGATGTTTATTGGAAGAGGAATTTACCGTCATTGTCATGGATGTGCAAATGCCGGGAATGGACGGGCTCGAGACGGCCAGCATTATCAGGACCCGAGAGAAAACCAAATACGTGCCAATCATCTTTATGACGGCCGCGAGCAATAAAATGGAGCATAGCTTTGCCGGCTATTCCGTCGGCGCTATGGATTATATGACGAAACCGTTCGTTCCGCAAATTTTCAAATCCAAAATCGAAGGTTACGTCAGCATGTATGAAGCGAACAAAACCCTTCAGATCCAAAGCGAAATGTTGAAGAAACAAACGTGGCAGATGGAGAAAACCAATCAGGCGCTCAGCCAGGCCAAGGAAACGGCGGAAATCGCATCCCGCGTGAAATCGGAATTTCTGGCCATGATGAGCCATGAAATTCGGACTCCATTGAATGGGATCATTGGCATGTCGGAACTGCTTCTTGCCTCCGATTTGCCGGAAGAATACTCCGAGATGGCGGAGATCATCCACACAAGCGGCAATGCACTGCTCTCTGTCATCAATCATATTCTCGACTTTTCCAAAATCGAGAACGGTAAGATGGAATTGGTGGAGGAGCCGTTCTCCCTTCAGCAGTGCCTAATTGAAACGATTAATTTGTTTACGGCCAAAACCAGGGAACGAAATCTGGAAATGGTGGTAGTGGTTGATCCGTCGCTGCCGGCTTATTTAAAAGGAGATATGAACCGTCTCCGTCAGGTGTTGAATAATCTAGTGGGCAATGCCGTGAAATTTACGCATGTGGGCAGTGTGTACATCATGGTTAGCTTGCTGGCGGAGACGGAGAATTCGCTTACGCTTGAATTTATGATTAAAGATACCGGGATAGGAATCCCTTCGGATAAGATAAACGAACTGTTTCAGCCGTTCTCCCAGTTGGATGCCTCAACCACACGTAAGTTCGGAGGCACGGGACTCGGATTATCGATTAGCAAATCCCTAGTTGAACTAATGGGCGGCACGATACGGGTAGAACCGTCGAATGAGCCCGGCGCGACGGTTATTTTTACGATTGCTGTCAAGCCGCTCATGGGCACAGATCCTCCCGCTCAGCCTCAGGACAAGTCGGATCGGAAGCCGGTGATAACGGAAATCACGATCGAAAGCCATACGCCGGCTCCGATTCGCGTCTTGGTCGGAGAAGACGACAACGTAAGCCGGAGGCTGATGAAACAGATGCTGGGAGCGCTCGGTTTCTCCGCTGATTTGGCGGAGAACGGCCCAGAGGTGCTGGCAGCTTTGGAACAAACGTCTTACGACCTGCTTTTCCTTGATCTTCAAATCCCATTCAAAGACGGTTGGGAGACAGTGCAAGAAATCAAAACGAATGTTACGGACAAGCATCCTGTGATCATTGCCATGACGGCGAACGTTTCCAAGGAAACGATGCAGCGCTGTTTATCCTCGGGCATGGATGATTTTATCGCCAAGCCGGTTCGTTTGGACGATCTGAAACAGGTCATTCAAAAATATATGTTGAAAAAGGGGCAGGGTTGAGGATATGAGTGATCAAAACCAAATCAACGAAAAGAATGACGATCAAATTGACGTCGGTGAGCTGCTCAACGCCTTAATGGCGATGAAGAAAGGCAACTTCTCCTACAGACTGCCCTATGACCGCACGGGCGTGGCCGGCAAGGTAGCGGATACGTTTAACGAGATCATGGATATTCAGGAAGGTCTGGTATATGAAGTCCAGACGGTAGCCAAGGTTGTCGGAAAAGAAGGGAATCTTTCGAGAAGGTTCGTGCAGAAAAATTTGGGTGGATCATGGGATACGGTCACCGATTCGTTGAACGGTCTGGTCATCGACTTAATCCAGCCGACGAGCGAGATGGTTCGGGTTATTAACGCCGTTGCCAAAGGCGATCTGTCCCAAAAGGTGGAACTGGAAATCGAAGGACGGGCCCTCACCGGTGAGTTCCAGAGAACGGCGAGCAACATCAACATGATGGTGAATCAGCTCAGCACCTTTGCCTCCGAGGTTACTCGTGTGGCGCGAGAGGTCGGTACGGAAGGGATCTTGGGCGGCCAGGCAGACGTCAAAGGCGTATCAGGCACCTGGAAAGATCTGACTGACAGCGTGAATTACATGGCGACAAACCTCACGGATCAAGTGCGTAATATCGCGGCGGTCACAACAGCCGTCGCAAACGGTGATCTATCGAAGCAAATCACGGTAAATGCGCGGGGAGAGATTCTTGAGCTTAAAAATACGATCAATACAATGGTAGACCAGCTCTCCATGTTCTCTTCCGAGGTTACTCGTGTGGCGCGTGAGGTCGGCACGGAGGGCAAACTCGGCGGGCAGGCGGACGTAAAAGGCGTATCCGGTACTTGGCGGGATTTAACCGAAAGCGTAAACTACATGGCGTCTAACCTGACCAACCAAGTGCGCAACATCGCGGTTGTTACCACAGCGGTCGCCAATGGCGACCTGTCGAAGAAGATTACCGCTGATGTGCAAGGCGAAATCCTGGAATTGAAGAACACAATCAACACGATGGTAGATCAATTGTCGACCTTTGCTTCCGAGGTTACCCGGATGGCGCGCGAGGTCGGTACGGAAGGGATACTCGGCGGGCAGGCGGACGTTAAAGGCGTATCCGGCACATGGCGGGATTTGACGGAAAGCGTAAACTACATGGCGTCTAACTTAACCAATCAGGTGCGTAACATCGCGGAAGTGACAACCGCCGTGGCTAAGGGCGACTTGTCGAAGACGATAACCGTTGATGCGAAGGGCGAGATCCTCCAGTTGAAAAGCACAATTAACATCATGGTGGATCAGCTCAGCAACTTCGCCTCCGAGGTTACGCGGGTGGCGCGGGAGGTTTCAACGGAAGGGATCCTTGGCGGCCAAGCGGATGTTAAGGGGGTATCCGGCACTTGGAAGGATTTAACTGACAGCGTTAACTTTATGGCCGGTACGCTGACCGATCAGGTGCGTAATATCGCCGAGGTGACGACGGCGGTAGCGAAAGGCGATCTATCCAAGCAGATCACGGTAAATGCGAAAGGCGAAATTCTTGAGCTCAAGAACACAATCAATACGATGGTGGATCAGCTCTCTACCTTCGCATCCGAGGTTACGCGGGTGGCGCGAGAGGTTGGCACCGAGGGCATGCTGGGCGGACAAGCCCAAGTTAAAGGCGTGGCGGGTACATGGCGCGATTTGACCGAGAGCGTTAACTATATGGCTTCGAACTTGACCAACCAAGTGCGCAACATCGCCGTCGTGACGACGGCGGTCGCGAACGGCGATCTGTCCAAGAAAATCACGGCGGATGTGCAAGGAGAAATCCTCGAGCTCAAAAATACGATTAACACGATGGTGGACCAGCTCTCGATGTTCTCCTCCGAGGTTACGCGGGTGGCGCGCGAGGTAGGCACGGACGGGAAATTGGGCGGACAAGCGCAGGTGAAAGGGGTCGGCGGAACCTGGAAAGATTTGACCGAAAGCGTTAATAACATGGCTCGGAATCTTACGGACCAGGTGCGGAATATCGCGGACGTTACAACGGCGGTAGCGAAAGGCGATCTATCCAAGAAAATCACCGTCGACGTCAAAGGCGAAATCCTTGAATTAAAGAATACGATCAACACCATGGTGGACCAGCTCTCGACCTTCGCATCCGAGGTTACGCGCGTAGCGCGCGAGGTCGGCACGGATGGAAAACTCGGCGCGCAAGCGGAGGTTAAAGATGTTTCCGGTACGTGGAAAGATTTGACCGATACGGTTAACTACATGGCCAGCAACTTGACCATTCAGATGCGTAACATTGCCGGCGTTACAACGGCGGTTGCGAATGGGGATCTGTCCAAGAAAATTACAGTAGACGTAAAAGGCGAACTGTTGGAACTGAAGAACACGATCAACACGATGGTGGATCAACTCAATTCGTTTGCATCCGAGGTTACGCGGGTGGCGCGCGAGGTAGGCACGGACGGCAAGCTGGGCGGACAAGCGCAGGTGCGCGGCGTTGGCGGGATCTGGAAAGACCTCACCGACAACGTTAACATCATGGCGACCAACCTGACGGATCAGGTGCGCGGGATCGCCAAGGTCGTGACCGCGGTTGCGAACGGCAATCTGAAGCAGAAACTGACCGTGGAAGCCAAAGGCGAAATCGCCGAACTGACGGATACAATCAACAATATGATCGAGACGCTGGCCACCTTCGCCGACCAGGTAACCACCGTGGCGCGGGAGGTAGGAGCCGAAGGAAAACTGGGCGGACAAGCGAACGTGCCTGGCGCAGCCGGTACTTGGCGCGACCTCACCGATAACGTTAACTATATGGCGAGCACGCTGACCACTCAGGTACGCGCCATCACCAACGTCGCAACAGCGGTGACGAAGGGCGATCTGTCACGTGCCATCGACGTATCCGCATCCGGAGAAGTCGCGACGCTGAAAGATAACATCAATGAAATGATTCGGAACCTGAAGGAAACGACTCGGATCAATACGGACCAGGACTGGCTCAAAACCAACCTTGCCAAATTCTCGCGGCTGTTGCAAGGACAAAGAGACTTGTATGCGGTCAGCCGCATGATCCTGTCCGAGCTGGCTCCGCTCGTGTCCATGCAGCATGGCGTCTTCTACATCAATGAACCGTTTAACGGCGAACCGGTGCTGAAGTTGTTTGCGAGCTATGCTTACCAAAGCCGCAAACATCTGGCGAATGAATTCCGAGCGGGGCAAGGGCTGGTCGGCCAGTGCCTGATCGAGAAACAGCGGATCCTGCTTACCAACGTGCCGGGTGACTATGTCGTGATATCGTCCGCTTTGGGAGAAGCTACGCCTCTCAACATTATTTTGCTGCCGATCATTTTCGAAGATCAGGTGCTCGCCATTCTGGAACTCGCTTCCTTCCGCCCATACAGTGATATCGACATCGCATTCTTGGATCAGCTTACGGAATCCATCGGAATCGTGATTAACACGATGCAGGCGAACCAACGCACAGAGGAGCTGCTGATCCAATCGCAGTCTCTCACCGAAGAGCTCCAAAAGCAGCAGATGGAGCTGCGGAATACGAACGACGAGCTCGAGGATAAAGCGAAGCTGCTCGTGCTGCAGAAGGCGGAAGTGGAAAGCAAGAACCATGAGGTAGAGGTGGCCAAGCGGTACCTGGAGGAGAAAGCGGAACAGCTTGCCCTCACGTCCAAGTACAAATCCGAATTTTTGGCCAATATGTCGCACGAACTTCGTACCCCTCTGAACTCCTTGCTGTTGCTGGCAGAACAGCTTGCCGAGAACCCGGATGAAAATCTTCACGAGATACAGGTGAAGTTTGCGAAGACAATTCAGGACTCCGGACTCGAATTACTTAACCTTATTAATGATATTCTCGATCTGTCCAAAATCGAATCGGGCACCATTACGCCGGATTACAGCGAAGTCGTTTTGGCGGAACTGACAGACGGGCTCGACCGTACCTTCCGCCACATGGTGGACGCTAAGAAGCTGGACTACCGAATCAAAATTAATCCCGGCGTGCCGGCGGGCGTCGTAACGGACTTCAAGCGGCTTCAGCAAATTTTGAAAAACTTGCTTTCGAACGCCTTTAAATTCACGGAACAAGGACAGATCATGCTCCTGATCCGGAAAGCGAGCGAGGGCTGGCATCCGGAAAATGTATCGCTGAATCGTGCCAAAACGGTCATTTGCTTCTCTGTCAGCGACACGGGGATCGGCATCCCACATGAAAAACAGCAGATCATTTTTGAAGCCTTCCAGCAGGCGGACGGCAGCACGAACCGGGAATATGGCGGAACGGGCTTGGGTCTTGCGATATCCCGCGAGATTGCCGAGATGCTGGGCGGAGAAATCACCCTGTACAGTGAGGTGGGCAAGGGAAGCGTATTTAATCTGTACCTTCCAACCGAAGCGGAATTCACGGAACCGGAGCCGAAAAGGTTACATGTTCCGGAGGTGATTGATATTACCCCGCCCAAACGTAGAAGCAACCTGGCCAAACCTGCGGTTGACGCTTTGATTGACGACCGGGATAACATCAAGCCGGAAGACCGTGTATTCCTGATTGTTGAGGACGACCAGAAGTTCAATGAAATTATTCTCGATCTTCTCCATAAGAAAGGGATCAAAGCTGTTATTACGACCGGCGGTTTGGATGCCTTGGAACTCGTTCATAAGTACAAGCCGATTGCTATAACGCTGGATCTGCATCTTGGGGATACCGATGGTTGGCTGGTGCTTGAGCAGTTGAAGAACGATATCCAGGTGCGCCATATTCCGATTTGTGTCATGACAGTCGACGAGGACGAGGTGCACCTGCTGCAGAAGGGTGTTCATGATTACTTCCGGAAACCGGTGACGAACGAAGAGCTCGAGAACGCGTTGGATCGTTTGAACCAATTTGCGGACAGGAAGGCTCAAAGCCTGCTGTTGGCCGTCCATGATGAGCAAGAGCGCAAGCAAATCATCGACCTGCTTAGCAATCAGGATCTCAAGATCACGGCAGTGGACACGGGGCGCAAAGCTTTGAACCAGATCAACTCAAAAGATTTCGATTGTGTTGTATTAGACAACAGCATGCCGGATTTGAATCTCATCCGGTTCGTCCGAGATATGCACAAGAACGCCAAAAATAAACGGGTTCCCGTCATAGCCCGCCTGAGTACGAAGTTGACGCCGGCGGAGGAGAACGAGTGGGATGAGTTGGTCAAAATGGCGGTTCTCAAAGAGGTGAAATCGAATGTCCAATTGATCGATGAAACGACCCTCTTCCTGCACCGCAAGGCAGAGAACTTGCCGTCCGCCTCAAGGGACAAGCTGGTTAAACTGCATAATTCGGATGAAATGATCGAGTATAAGAAAGTGCTTGTTGTGGATGATGATATCCGGAACATTTTTGCGCTCACCTCGATTTTGGAACGCCATCATATGAAAGTCATTACGGCGGAGACCGGCCAGGATGCCATCAGCCTCCTGGAACAGACACCGGACATCGAAATCGTGCTGATGGATATCATGATGCCGGGAATGGACGGTTACGAAACGACCCGCGCTATCCGGCAGATGGCGAAATTCAAGAACCTTCCCATTCTTGCACTCACGGCGAAAGCCATGAAGGGAGACCGGGAACTATGCCTCGAAGCCGGCTGTTCGGATTACATCACAAAACCGGTCAACAGCGCGCATTTGTTATCTATGATGCGCACATGGTTAGATAAATGACCCATACGTTCAATAAGAAAGCCCTCGTCTTGATGGTCAAGACCCCATATAGCGGACACTGAATAAAAGACCCTACCTAACAAGCTGGAGCCGGTACTGAATCGGAGCCAGCTTGTTTAGTTTTCTTTGTGGACGCTTATTGTTGTAAAAGTGTATATATTCTTCAATTCGGCTTTGTGCTTCTTCTACTGATCGAATATCATAAGGATAGAGCGCTTCTGTCTTCAAATGCGAGAAGAAGCTCTCCATTGAGGCATTATCGTAACAATTGCCTCGCCTGGACATGCTGATTTGGGCGCCAACCTTTGGCAGCATGTCGTGGTAATCGTAGGACGTGTACTGGGACCCCTGATCGCTGTGAACGATCAGCCCAGCCACGTCCTTTTCCTTTTCAAACGCCTTAGAGAACGTCTGTAGAACAAGTTGCTTGTCATTGTGATGACTGGTTTGGTAAGCGACAATTTCGTTCTGACACAAATCTTTAATGGCGGAGAGATACAACCAAACATCACCAATTCGATACTGTGTGACGTCAGTTACCCATTTTTGATTGGGTGCTTCCGCTTGAAAGTTACGTTCCAGTATGTTCTTCGTAACGCGATCACCGATGTTCCAGCTTCGAGTACTGTGATGGTATTTACGACGTACTCTAGAGCGCAGCTCCATTTCTTGCATGAGCCGGAGAACCTTCTTATGGTTCATCCACACGCCATGATCTTGGAACATGAACAATTGAATTTGGCGGTACCCATACACGCCTCTATAGTATTCAAAAGTGTCACGAATTAACTGTTTATCCTCCTTATTCTCATCTGTTTTCAGTCGCTTCAAGTATGCGTAGAATCCACTTCGGGAGACACCGATTTCTTTACAGAGTTCTTTGACACTAAAACCTTCACGAAGTTCGCAGACGAGCCGATACTTCTCTGGTATACCTCCTTCTTCGTAATTTCTAACCACTTTTTTAGGACAGCGTTCTCCATCTCCAATCGCTTAAGATAACTTTCCTGATCCTTGTACTGTACTCGTCTGCCTCGGTGTTCCATAAGTCCATAATCGCCTTGCTCTTTATACTTCCTCATCCACACCTTTAAACGCCCGATATCTGCGATCCCAAGCTCTTCCGCCACCCTCTGCTTGGTCATACCTCCATGTCGTAGCTCAATAGCCTTCTTCTTCAATTCAAAACTATACTTCTCAAATTTCTGTCCTTTTCTCGCCATAACGAAAAGCACCCCCTATAGTTTCATCGGTTTAAACACCAGGGTGTTTTTACAATGTCTACTATAAGGGGTGCACTTCATGAAGACGGGGGCTTTTTGCATGAAACGTCAGCCTCGCTCAGCTAACGTGCAGGAGAGTTCAATCGATACACGAATATGTAAAAAGGATAATATTGAAGTGTTTACGAAGTTAGTGTGCGAAAAAAGAGGAGGGAGAGCTAGGATGATTTACGATTTAAAAGGTGAAGCCAATATGCCGCCTATTGTGGGAATATTATATTCTGCCGTAAAAGAGAATAGCCAACGACTACAATTAATAACGGATGGCATGTCGCAAGAAGAAGTAGATTACAAGGGGCCTAATAACAATTTTAATAGTACCGCTCAGTTAATAAAACATATCATGTATGTTGATTTGAATTGGGTTTATAGAATAAAAGAACTGCCGCTTCCTCAGTCATTAAAAGAGCAATATGGCCCCATGATAGATGAAAATAATAGGCTCCCAATGATCAAAGGGATATCTTTGAACACACTTATTTCTAAATATGAAGATGTATTTATGATGTTGAAGGATTCGTGTGCGCAATTAACAGATGCCGATCTAGATAAAGTTGTCACATTTGGGCATGAGAATGAAAAGAAAGCAACCAAACGTTGGGGCCTATGGCATATGGCAGACCATAACCGTTATCATCAAGCTCAAATTAATCAGCTTAGAAGGTGGTATTCTGGGGAGAATACGATTGGTTGACCACACGCCGAAATTTGATAAACGAAACAGTTCTCCAAGGAATGATATATCCAAAAGCCACTAATAGGAACAATGCCGTTTTACCTTGAGGATCTATGTCGGATAATTCTTGACGAAGAGCAAAGCGTAGGAACACAATGCCTATGAAAACTGCGACAAATCCCCAATTTTTCTTGGCATAAACCAAGTTGTCTTCTCTTACCTCATAGTTGGTTGTCCAAATCAATGGGAGGGAAAATAAAATGCCAAGTCCGAAGGCAGCCCCAAAAGCCCAAGCTGGTTCATGTACGTTAGAATTAAAAATCAAAGACAGTGCAGGTAACATGAATAACAGAGGAACCAGTAGTCGAATCCCGTTTCCCCGTATAGGACGATACATGCTTCTCGTTCTTCTCCACAAAACCAAAGCTGCTATAAAAACAATCATCACATAAAAAGTGCTTCCGTTCATTTTCTCGCCCACCTCGTCAATTAGATACTCTTATGTTAATGTCTTTGACATGTCCTAGATAGTGACAAAGGTAATTATATTGAGATGACGAGAGTCATTTGATGGATAGGACGTCACACTAGAAGACAGGTTAGTTTCTTGTGGATTTTGTTCATTTCATTAAAAAAACAGACCGCCCAAAGCTGGCGGTCTGCTTTCGTCCCAGTATGCAGTTACATGCTAAAGTAATCCTCCAGCCCTTTCGCTATGGCTTTGGCTGCTTTCTTTTGGTAGTCGGAGCTGCGGATGATCGATTCATCCTTTGCGTTGGTCAAGAAACCGAGCTCTACGAGTGTAGATACCGTATCATTTTCCCGCAAAACGTGAAGATTGCCGAAAGAAATCCCATTGCTCTTCAAGCCGATGCCGCCCGCAAGTCTGTTTTCTATCGCGCGGGCCAATGACCGATCTTTCGTTTCCGAATAATAGAAAGTAAGTATGCCGGACGTATTTTTCTCCGAAGAATTATAATGGATGCTGACGAAAGCGTCCGCGCCGGCGGATTCGCTTATCTGCACCCTGTCGGAAAGCTTGGGCTTCTCCTCATCCTTCGTTCTGGTCATGAGGACGCGCGCTCCGCGGCTGCGCAGCTCATCCTCGAGGTAGAAGGAAGTGCTCAAATTTAGCTCTTTCTCCATCGTTTCATATTTCATTCCGATCGCTCCGGGATCGTCACCGCCATGACCGGGGTCAATGACGATTACCTTCCCTTGAAGTCCATTCGATTTTTCCGAAGAAACCGCTGCCGTTTGTATTGCGTCTTTCGCGATATAACGATCAGATACCCAGCCGGTTTGCCCATCCGGAGTCTGGATCTGAACCCAACCTTCCAGGCTGTCCATTATCGTAACAGTCTCACCCTTGGTTAGGCCTCCAAGAACCTTATAGTTCAATCCGGCGCCGGCCCTGATTCGCAGCGAATCCGCCAGCACAGTCGCACGGTTGGCTGCAGAACTCGTTTGCACACTGTCCGCTTGCTCTGTCGCCGATATCGTTACGATACTGCCATCGACCTTCTTGAAAAAATAACCTGCAGCCCATCCGGAGACCCGATCTGACTTGATGCGCAGCCAGCCGTGCGCTTCATCCGAAACGGTGACGGTCTCGCGATTGCTCAAAGCACCCACAATCGACGCTTCAAGCGATGGCTCGCTGCGGACATTCAAGGAGTCGGTGTATACCTTGGCTGTATAACTACCGCTTGCTTCCGCCCGGCTTGGTGTATAACCGGAAATACTAATCAACCCACAGATCAAAATCATTAGGTATACAATTTTTTTCATACAAGTCTCCTTTAGTATTCTTAGGCTATGTAGGTCTACTATTATACCAGCAATTACTAGATTCTTGCAGACCTATATATGTAAAATTTCGACCGAATTCTCTATGCGCCGCCAAAAAGCTAGTGTTTAAGCCATAAAATTTATAACAGGGAAATTTAGCGGAATGGCTGGCTGTATCAAGGCAAGCCCTGTTTTTGTTAATTTTAACTAGCTCGAATAAATCTAGCAATCGTGGGTAAATAACTTAGACATGAGTAATTGTGTGCAATCAACGAATCTCATGACTAAGGGGTGAATCGCTATGCAGTGGAAGGGAAGACGAGGAAGCGCGAACGTGGAGGACCGACGAGGAAGAGGAGGCAAAACACTCGTCGGAGGCGGAATTGGCGGGATAATCATTTTACTTATAGTGACACTGCTAGGCGGAAATCCAGGAGAGCTGCTAAATATGGATACAGGCTCTAGCGTCGTTCCATATGAGGAAACGCAGCAGGAGAAGGAGCTCTCGCAATTCGTATCCGTTGTCCTCGCAGATACGGAGGAAGTATGGACAGAGCTATTCGAGCAGGAAGGCTTGGAATACGAAAAGCCGATACTGGTATTGTACACGGACAGCGTCCAGTCGGCCTGTGGAACTGCCGGTTCGTCGGTGGGGCCGTTCTATTGTCCGGGTGACCATAAGCTATACATTGACCTAAGCTTCTATGATGAGCTCCGGCAAAAGTTTCAGGCTCCCGGGGACTTTGCAATGGCGTATGTGATCGCGCATGAAGTGGGGCATCATGTGCAGACCCTGTTGGGAACAGGGAAGGCTGCGCCGGGGCGGCAAATGTCCAATGAAGATTCTATCCGCATGGAGTTACAGGCTGACTATCTGGCTGGCGTGTGGGCCCATCATGCTAAGGATATGAATGTGCTTGAAGCGGGTGATCTTGAGGAAGCTTTGAATGCGGCGAGCGCTGTCGGCGATGACACCATTCAGAAAAAAGGTCAAGGATATGTAGTGCCCGAGAGCTTCACGCATGGAACTTCCGAGCAGAGAAAGCGATGGTTTTATAAAGGCTTCGAGCTCGGCTCGATCGAAGGCGGAGATACTTTTCGTACGAAAGAGCTCTAATGCTGCTCCTATTTATTTTACGAAGTCTGACGAGATTGTCATTCGAAAAGCTTCATTGGATCAACACAAATGCAAAACAGCTCTCCATATTCATGAGAATATGGAGAGCTGTTTTTTAAGATCAGTTAACATGCTTAAATAATCATGCTTCCGTGTTTTTATCGATAATAATTGCGCTGGAAGTTTCTGTGTCCCATGTTACATTGGTGTTCAGTGCTTCGCTAAGAAAACGCAGCGGTACTAAAACTCTGTTGCTTTTCACCTTACCGGAAACGTCAAGCGTAACGGTTTTTCCATTAATCGTAGCGATTTTACTGCCCAGCGTCAGTTTGACTACTACTCCATCACGCGTAACGGTCACCGTTTTCGAAACATTATCATAGGCCACAACGGCGTCCAGCGATTCGGAGATCGCGCGGAACGGAACCAGCGTGCGTCCGCTCTCAACAACGGGAGATACTTCAGTACCTAGTGTTTTGCCATTTACATAAACCTTCACTTTTTTGTCGCCAAGCTTCACTTTAATCTTGCTAAGTTTCTTATATCCTTCAATATTGGCAGGATCCTGCGAGACCACTTCGGCTTGTACTTCTGCTGCGGCTTTTAGTTCTCCATCCTTCTCCAATGTCGTAACCAGTGCAGCTAAACTAGTGTCCGCATTCACATCAATGTTATATTTTGTTTTAAGCAGCTCGGCAATCCGAACGCCTGCGGGTTTGTCTTTAACGTTCTCATACGCAGTTTGAAGACCTTTAGAGCCAGCGTTTTTTCCGTCGCCATAGACGGAGCCGCTGACAGTAGTACCTTCTGCTTCTACTTTAATAACTGTTTCGTTTTTGCCTTGATTTCCAGGTGCGGCAAAAGCAGTGGATGCCATTAGGCTAAGCGAAATTGCACCAGCCAAAATTACGGACTTTTTCATTTTATTACCTCCATGAGTATGTAGTTTGTGCGACCCCTACAACTATTCGGAGGGCATAAAGGTTTTTTGAGGGTACACTGAAAGACCTAAGGCAATCTATGAATAAGACTCGCATTTCACTTTCTACGCGTGAGATGGCTTTGCTGACCTGAATCTTATAAAATTTTACGGCGTATAATTCCCTGAATATGGTATTATTGGTTTGGTGATATCCTTTATTAAGGATTTTGGACCGATTGATGGAGTGAAGTGACCATCCGAGATCACCGAGATAATAAAGTATAGGAGTGAACAGTGTGAGCGAGATTTCGAGTAAAGCAGGAGCTATTTTTATCCCGGTAAGCGACATTAGAAAAGCACGGGAATGGTATTGCTCCATTCTTGGTTTGGAACCGGCGTTTGATATTATCGCAGGCCATCTCTGCTGCATCCCGTTGGATAACAACGGATTAAATCTTGTTTTAGATAGCAAGATTTACAATGAGGATTCATACTTTAGAAATCCGGCCTTTCATTTTAACACGGACGATATAGATAAGGCTTACTATTTTATGAAAGAACGCGGAGTTGAACTCATTACAGCTATTGAAAATGGCCATTGGTTTAATTTTAAAGATCCGGATGGGAACATGTTGATGATTTGCAAATGTTAAGAGGGATTCCAAAAACGAATTATTCAACTTGCTTAGTACGAAAATTGGAGCAGTATACTGCGGCAGCTGCTCTTTTTTATTAAGTTGCGAGAAAAACGAATAACGTAATAAAAACAAACAGGTTCCTTCACATGTACGACGAAGGAGCCCGTTTGTTTTTTTTGGCAGAACAAGGTATGGAAAGTACTTGAACAACTCGGTGAAAAGTATAATATGGATATAAAGCTACCGTTTGTACAAATAAAGGAGGGCGTTCATAAGGATGGGTCAATATGCTGCTGTTGAATGTCATTGGGTTGTGGAAGTTCGATGAGGCTTGACGATCAGAAGTATGTTCCGAGCGAGGTTCCTTTGATTTTGAAAGCGGTTGCTGATCGAATGATTCCGGAGGATGCATGGCCGTCGGCGACCGATGGTGGAGTTCTGGAATATCTGAAACGCAGTGCCGCCCAGGATGCAGCTGCTTGGACAGATGTGATAGAACCTGGACTTCGAGCATTGGATACAGAAGCATTTGCTCTTCATGACCAACCATTTTCGGAATTGCCGGCTCATGAGAAAGATAGATTGCTGAACGACGTCGAGCAGGATTCCTTTCGGGACTGGCCCGTATCGTCAAAACGCTTCTTTGACACTTTATTGTGTCTGGTCATCGAAGGTTACTATGGAAGCCCTGAGGCGGGCGGGAATAGTGAAGGCAGGTCCTGGGACATGATCGGATTTCGGCCGGGCCCTGTATCCGGAAGCCATACCCCGGCCCCAGAAACCGATTTACCGCAAAAACCCATGAATCAACTTCGGGACCATTATGATGTCATCATCGTAGGAGCTGGGGCTGGAGGCTCGGTAGCGGCTGCAGTATTGGCCGAATCTGGGCTTCAGGTTCTCGTCGTAGAGCGCGGGAGCTGGCTTCGATACAGTCAGGTAGGCAGCGATCATTTGCGTAACCATCGTTTTAGCAAGTATGGACATAATACGGGACCAGGATTGGAAGGTAATCCTCGTACGATTCTATTGCCTGGCGGAGATGAGCGGATCACATCGCCTATTGAAGGCGACTATCATAATAACGCAATGACGGTGGGTGGAGGAACACGGATCTATGGGGCGCAGGCATGGCGGTTTCATCCGGATGACTTCCGTATGGCGAGTCGCTATGGGATACCAGACGGGAGTTCGCTAAGCGATTGGCCGATTCGCTATGAGGAGCTCGAACCTTATTACGCGCGGGCCGAGTGGGAAGTCGGCGTCTCCGGTGATGGGAATGCCCACTCTGGACGCGGGAAGCGGCAGCGCTCTTATCCAATGCCAGCGCTGCCGCTTACGCTGGAAGCAGAGCGACTGGCTCGGGCGGCAGAGAAGTTGGGCTGGGAAGCGGGTCCGGTGCCTCTCCTCATCAACTCCATCGACCGGGACGGCCGGCCGGCTTGTGGGCGGTGCGGCCAGTGTGTCGGATTTGCCTGCCCGACCAACAGTAAGAATGGCGGGCACAATACGATGTTAGTGAGGGCGATTGCTACCGGTAACTGTGATCTGATCTGCGATACTACGGTGGAACGCATTGATACCGAGGGAGGAAGGCATGCCACAGGCGTACGTCTAGTGCAGCAATTGGAAGGCTCAATCCAGCGCAGGCAAGTACGGGCAGGGCACGTTGTGGTTGCCGCCGGAGCCATCGAAAGCGCACGCCTCCTTCTCAACTCGGCAAGTGATTCGGAACCGGACGGAATAGGCAATCGGAACGGACAAGTAGGAAGAAACCTTCAAGGCCATGTTTATTCCGGTGCTTACGGCCTCTTCGATGAACCGGTTCAAGACGGTCTTGGTCCGGGGGTGAGTATTGCCACCTTCCGCTTTGACCATAGTAACGAAGGCGGGATTATCGGGGGAGGGCTGCTTGCTAACGAGTTCACCCGGCTGCCGCTTATTCACTGGTACCGAGCGCTCGCGCCGGATGCGGCGCGATGGGGGAGCGCGGGCAAGGAAACGATGCGCGAGAGTTACTTGCGCACCAGCCAAATTCAGGGGCCGATCCAGGAGATCCCGAGCGCCGAATCCAGAGTACAACTCTCAAGGACAGTAAAAGACCGATTTGGCCTGCACGCAGCCCATCTCTCCGGAAGTGTCCATCCCGAGTCTCTTCGGGCTTCAGCCATGATGGCAGAGCAAGCGGAGAAGTGGCTTTGGGCCGCCGGAGCGCGCGAGGTATGGCGGACTCGGCCGGGCGGCGGGCTTAGCGCCGGTCAGCATCAGGCGGGTACCCTTCGTATGGGGAATGACCCTGCGACATCCGTTACGGATCCCTTAGGCCGCGTACATGGATACGATAATCTCTGGGTGAGCGACGGCTCTGTGCACGTGACCAATGGCGGCGTTAACCCGGTGTTGACGATTCTTGCCTTGGCTTTCCGCACGGCGGAAAACCTGGTGAAACAAGGGTAAAGAAATGATGATTATTACGCTAACTAGAAATTATAGATGAATAGCAAACGTAAAAGAGCAGGCACTGAGTGATATGCTCCCCCTACGGTAGACAGGTTAAAAAATAAAACCTGTTACTGTAAGGGGAGCTTATCAGAGGTGCCTGCTCATTTTATTAAATTAAATGGGGGCCGAGTAGTTCGGTGTTAAAAACAATGGATCGCCATCTTTGGTTAGGTTTATCAATCGCTTGCTTAACATTGCCAGCGCAACGCCAACCGGCTTGGCAGCATTACGACCAATGCTTCAAAACACGTTCTATTTCATCCGCCCCCAGCGGTTTGCTGATGAAATCATCCATGCCGGAAGACAGGCATAGGTCCCGGTCTTCCTTTCGGGCCAATGCCGTTACTGCCACAATAACCGGACGTTTGGCTTTCCCTTGCAGCTGCCGGATGGCGGCCGTGGCTTCCAGCCCGTCCATTCCGGGCATCTGCAGATCCATAAACACGATATCGAAATCTTCTCGTGTGACGGCCCGTACGGTTTCGTCCCCATCCTGGGTCAACTCGGGCTCATACCCTAGCCTGCGAATCCAAGTGGCCAGTAAAAAACGGTTGACTTCATCGTCATCCGCGATCAAGATTTTCAAGGGCCCATATTTCAACGTCGAATGAACGGCTGACCCAGTTATGGTCTCGTTATTTTTCGGAGCGGGTGACGACGGCTCCTGACTCAGTTCTTCCTGCGTCGCCCGGAACGGAAGCGTGAAATAGAAGGTGGAGCCGCCATTTTCACGGCTTACCACTCCGATTGTTCCGCCCATCAGCTCCACCAGCTTCTTGGTAATCGCAAGACCGAGGCCCGTACCCCCGTATTTTCGGTTCATGGCGGGGTGCAGCTGAGAGAAGGATTGGAAGAGAAGGTCAAACTTATCCTTCGGAATACCAATGCCGGTGTCCGTTACATGGAACTGCAGTATGATTTCGCCTGGATGCTGGTTCGACAGCAGCTCCACAGAGAGGGTGACCTCGCCTTGGTCGGTGAATTTGACCGCGTTGCCGATAAGATTCACCAGGATCTGACGGAGTCTGCCACCGTCCCCGATCAGACAGGTCGGGACGCGCTCCTTCATCCGCAATGATAGACCGATTCCTTGACTGATTGCACGGGGAGAGAAGAGCTCCATAACACTTTGAAGCAACGGCTCCAGAAGAATTTCCTCCATATGCAGATCCAACTTGCCGGCTTCGATCTGGCTGAAGTCCAGGATTTCGTTCAGGATCCGGAGAAGGGCATAGCTGCTTTCTTTAATCGTATCTGCATATACGCGCTGCTCTTCCAACAACTCCGTTTCGGAGAGAAGCTCCGTCATTCCGATAATGCCGTTCATCGGCGTACGAATCTCATGGCTCATCATGGCCAGGAATTCCGACTTTGCCCGATCGGCTTTTTCCGCAGACTCCTTGGCCCGTAGGATTTCCTTCTCCCCTGTAATGTCGCGGAAAACGACGACCGATCCCTTCAGTTCGCCTTTATCCCGCAGCGGTGCCGCATGATATTCCGCCAAGAAGGTGGAGCCGTCATTACGCCAGAATATGGCTTCCGAATTGTAATGCGGCCTTCCATCCCGAATAGCCTGAACCAGCGGAAGATCGTCCGTCGGCAGGGGGAGGCCTGCATATTCGTTCTCATGTCGTTTATATCCCAGCATTTCTGCGCCGGCGGGGTTCAGGAACATTCCTTTTCCTAGAGAATCGGTGCCGAGAATGCCTTCGGAGACGGAATCCAATATCAGCTTGTTTTCGCCGCTGAGATTCTCGATATGTTCCAGATAACGCTGACGTTCCGTGATGTCAACCGTGATGCCGTACACGCCGACGACTTCGCCGTTTACGATGATCGGAATATTCGTGGAATTGATTTCCACAGGGTGGCCGTTTTTGTGGATGATCGTAAGATCATAGCTCTGCGGCTCGCCTTGTTTTGCCAGATTAAAATAGTAAAGGGTTTTAGACAAATCTTTAGGATGCACGATCGGACCCCAGTACATGCCTATCAATTCCTCCAGCGTGTAGCCGGTAATCTTCTCCAGATTGGCATTGGCCGTAAGGTAATCTCCGTCCGGATTCATCGAATATACGGCGGCCGGGTTGTGGTCGAACAGAGATTTGTATCGCTGCTCGCTTTCCTGGACAAGCCGGTCTGCTTGGATGTTATCCGTGATGTCCCGCGAGATGGCGATCAGTTCTTCCAGGTTGCCAAGATCGTCAAACAAATACCGAGTGGAAATCTCCAGCCACTTATATTGGCCGTCCTTGCAGAGGTAACGAGTTTTCACGATGCGCCCTTCCTGGCTTTTGTCGGACAAGAATTCCCAGATTCTGTCCCGGTCTTCGGGATGCACGAGAGACATGCCGCTAAGTCCGATCATCTCTTCGGGTTCATAACCCAGAAGAGCCCGGCAGCTGGGGGATGAATAAGTTATGGTAGTGTTTGCGTCCGGCTTGTGCAGGGAAATCCAATCCGGCGATACTTCGGTCAACAGGCGGTATCGACGCTCGATATGCTTAAGTTCTTCTATTTGGGAACGCAAAGCGGCGATTTCATCGGACTGTCGGGTAATTAAGGAATCGCGGGGGTCAACCTTCATTCTCTTGCAGCTCCTCGCAGCTAGGTAGGTATCCCGAGCTAAATGAATTTATATTCGATATAATACACCTTATAATACACCTTATAATACACCTTGCGGTGATGCTTGAAAACAGCGGACAGCTACATATCAGTGCGGCTTTGCGAATTTCGTGTTCATATAAAAGCGGGTGGTGACCGAATTGAAAACTCCGGAATTGTATGAGTTGGAATACTTGTTTGAATGTGATGCTCGAATAGTGGATGAAGAAATACCTTGGTATTATACAGGTGCTTCGTTTTCGCTGATGAGAGAGAATAAATTGATCAAGTTTTATGTTAATCCTGCGAGCGGAAACGGCGAACTTAGATTGGAAGTTAATGGAGAAACAATCATACATTTAAATTTAGACAACGTAACAGAAATCCAAACCATAAAAGAAGGAAAAATAGAGGGCTTTAAAGTGCATTTTGCTAAGGAAAATTACGTAACACCTTTGATCGTTCAAACGAAACCAGTTGTTAAGATTGAATGGGGAACATCACTAGAGCTGCAAAGATAAAACTGAACGCAAAATTAGCTGTATAAAGGGGCAGTTAAACTGCTCATACTGGCTTGTTCATAGATCGTTTTACGCCTGGAATTCTTGCTACTACTTCCGTTCCAATATCTTTTTCACTGAATACGTGGAGTTTTCCGGCAAAAGATTCGATGATCTGGAAGCTAACCATCATACCCAACCCTGTACCGCTTTCCTTCAAAGAGTAATAGGGAGATCCAAGTCGCTCAACTTCATGTCTCAACATCCCAATACCTTCATCTTTGACACGGATCTCAATAAATGAATCATCTGCAAAAAAACATGAGGCAACTATTGTTCCGCCGTCAGGCATTGCTTCGATCGCGTTCTTCATGATATTGAGTAAGAATTGGTTCAATCTCTGCGTATTTCCGTTAATCATACAATCAACATCGATTTTGGTTTCGATAGAGACATTTTTGCTCAAAGCATAGTTTTGAATGAGATTCACAGTTCGTTCTAGTTGATTACCCACGTCCACGTCTTCATTATTTTCAGTGGAGGGCTTACCCAATAGTAAAAATTCACGAATGATATCATTTGCTTGGTCCAGTTCTTCAATAGACAACTTAATATAATGCTTCTTAGTTGAAGCCGGCAGGTCTGGTGTATCTAGCAATTGGAGAAACCCCCGTGCTACTTGCATTGGATTACGAATTTCATGAGCAAATACGCCAGTTAAATCCCCAATAAGCCGTAACCTCTCGGCGTTATGCAGTTCTTTACGCATGGTATAGATCTCTGCCATGTTTTCAATTAAAACGACCATTAGCCAGGCAAAACCTGCAGCCAATCCGAAGTGGGCGATCTGCACTGTAATGCTTTCTGCTGAGATTCCTCGGAATAAGCCAACAAGCGAAGCGCCTACGAGGCAATAAAACCCTGCAAGCATAATGGCAAGTTTAATGCGGTTTCCTTTTGATGAGTTTCCGAATTTCTTCTGAAAATACAAAATGGGAGAAAATCCAATGATGATGGCCAAAAAGGTAATGAGACTGCCTATATTCGTTCCATACAGGTATAAACGATATAGAATAATTAATGCGGCTAAGATTACGCCGGTTATCCGCCCCCCGTACAGAGTCCCTATCAGTAAGGGGACGATTCTGAAGTCATGGTTCATATTGTAACCGTAACTCACCGGAAATGAGATGCATAATATAATCGAAATTCCCCATAGGGCCGTCAAAAAAATGCGAATGTGTTTTTTTATCCGTATATGACCAAATAAATAAGCCAGATAAATGCCGAAAGGCACAATAACTAATGAGAACTGCAGCAAGAAATCCCGAGTTATGCTCAAGAGAAGTCACCTTTCTGCCATTGTAATAATAGGCACTTTTAATCTATCACAATCGTCCATTAATTAGTCATTATTGTACAATAGACATGAAATTTTTAACAGGTGATAGACTGGGAATTACTTGGGATTTTAAAGATTCTTAACAGTAATGGGGATTAGCGGAGGTTACAAAAAAACATGCCCTGAACAGGCATGTTCAATGAATAGGATAGAGTTCAAACCACTAATATCATTACCCTTTCGTCCCGCCTTGCAGTCCAAAACCTTTGGACATAAACTGCTGAGAGAGGATATACATCACGACCGAAGGAACCGCATACAGCACGGAAAACGCTGCAAGTTTGCCATATTCCACCATACCGTATTGCCCGAAAAACTGATACAGCTTCAATGAAGCCGGAAAATTTTCAGGTGTCTGCAATAATATATACGGAACAAAGAAGTTGCCCCAGCTTCCGGAAAATGTGAAAATCGCTACCGTACAAATGCCCGGAACCATTAATGGCGCAACAACCTTGCGGATGCCGACGAAGACGGACGCCCCGTCGACCCAAGCGGCTTCTTCCAAGTCATTCGGCACCGAATCCATGAAGTTTTTCAGCATCCAAATGCCATATGGCATCGAGGAGGCGACATAAAATAATATGACCCCAAAAATATTATCATACAATTTCAGGCTTAAAAACAGTTGATACACGGGTACCATTACAGCTGTAATCGGCAAAGAAGTCATAAATAAAATCGTCAGCATAAATGATTTCTTATATTTCATTTGATACCGAGACAAAGGATAGGCAGCGAGCAAGGCTAATATAACGACGAGTATAGCTTGGCCAACTGACATGATCAGGCCAATGACATATGCGCGCTGATTGACACGATTGGTAATCACATCAACATAATTGCTGCCCGTTATTTGATTCGGTAACTTAAGCGATTGCATCGCGTTGGGGTCAATGGATGCCACGAATACCCATAGAAGAGGAAGCAAGAAACAAATTCCGAGCAAAGTAAGAATCGTATACGGCAGGACTCGATAAATCAGTTTACGATGTTTCGCATTCATACGAAGTCTCCTTGTACATTTACTCTTTCATCGAGCGGATATAGAACAAGCTAAGAATAATACCGATGAACAGCAGCAATAAGGATATTGCGGTGCCATAGCCGAGCTGATAATTAACAAAGGCTTGGTTATACATAAAGATAGGCAAGGTCGTGGTCGAAGTTCCTGGTCCTCCGCCGGTCATCGCATAGATCAGTCCAAACACCCCAAGCGTCTGCAGCGTTACGAGCATCATATTCGTTGTGATCGTATCTTTAATATATGGAATCGTAATTTTCGTTAAAATCTGCCAACCTGATGCCCCGTCTACAACGGCCGCTTCTTCAATCTCCGTCGGCACATCATCCAGCGCTGCTTGGAACACAAGCATAGAGAAAGCCGTGCCGTGCCAAATGTTTGCAATTATGATGGTGACCATAGGAACGGTGTACAGCCAAAGGACTTCAGGAAGGCCAATGGATGTAATTATGGCATTGAGCGTACCTTCATCTCCGAAAAAGCTGTATAGGCATAATGCACATACAATTTCAGGGGTTACCCAGCCTGCAAGCACAATCGTGCCCACGACGCGCCTAAACATCTTATTTTTATGCTTCATGAGAAGCGCGATCAGAAATCCCAGCACTTGCTGACCGATAACAGCGGATCCTATCAAGAAAACTAGCGTATTCCATATGCTGACTCTGACTGTCGGGTCTTCAAACATGCGAGTATAGTTGTCGATCCCTACAAATTTCAGCTCCTTGGCCGCTTCTCCGGTCAATGCCAAATTCGTGAAGGAATAAAAGAAGGTCAACAAAATCGGATAAATAAAAAAAACGAGCATGATCGCTATGGATGGAAGCAAAAAATAAAGCCATGCATATGATTTTCTTTTCTTATAGAGAACATTTCCCGTCAAACTGCTCATGCATCGTTCTCCTCCCGCATGCTGAAAATCAAAAAAAAGCGGCTGCTCAAGCAAATCCGCTTGTTGGGATCTGCTTGAGCAAGCAAGCTTTTCTATTTTATTTTTCTATTACATTTTCTTTGCCGGCAATTCTTGTTACATCCTGCGAGTACTTTTTCAGTGCATCCTCAGGTGACGTGCCTGTAGTCACGGATTCAACCATCGTTTGGATTTGAGTGGACACTTCAGGATATTTATCCTGCGCTGGCCTGAACTCCGCATTTTGCAAATACTCCGTCGCGATTTCATTAAACGGCATTTTTGTATACTCAGGGTCCTTTGCCACATCGGCCCGAACCGTAATGTTACCTTGAGCAATAACGAGCTTTTGGGTATTCTCTTTGTTTAATGCGTATTGGATGAAGTCCCAAGCCTCATCCTTATGCTGAGCATTGCTAGGGATAGATAACGCCCAACCTCCTGCCAGTGTAATTGATCCTGGCGCCTGGCCTTTGCTTGTCGGCATCGGGGCAAAGCCTAGAACATCCTTATATTCCGGCCAAGGCGAAGCGCCGCCTTCAAAATAGTTGCCTGTGATCCAAGAGCCGTCTAATGAAATGGCAAGCTTGCCTTGAGGCAAATATTCCCGCGAAGAAGTGTTTCCTGCCTGGCCATTCAATACTTTAGACAGCGGCGGTCCAAGCTTCTCCTTGTTAATCGTCTCAATGAAGCTTAGCGCATCCAAAATGCCCTGACTCTTAATGATCCATTTGCCGGTGTCGTTATCGTATAATCGATCTCCCGTTCCATAGAGCAGCATTTCGTAGGTTTGCATCGATGTTGCTTCTCCTGTCGCCTTGCCTAGGTTCATCCAGATGGGTACAACATCCTCACCTGCTTTTTCTTTGATCGTTCTCGCAGTACTTAGGATGTCATCCCATGATTTCGGCTGCCAATCCTCAGGCAAACCTGCTTTTTTGAAGATTTCCTTGTTATACCACAGACCTCTTGAATCGGTGTTGTAGGGAACGCCATAAACTTTGCCGTCGCTCGCTGTAACGCCCTTTTTCATCGCTTCAATAAAGGAACCATTGGTCCAATCTTCCCAACCTTTTAATCTCTCATCCAAGGGCTCCAGAAATCCTGCGCTTGCATCCGAATTCAAAATAAACGTGTCTTCCGTTACAATATCAGGCGCCGTATCTTTGGACTTCAGTGCCAATGCAATTTTGGCAAAATAATCGCCTTCGGACGCTTGAATAGGCGTTGGTTTGATTTCCACATTTTTGTTCGGATAACTGGCTGATACTTCCTTAATCCATTTATAAAACGATCCTTCCTCGCCAATTCCATCATCTCTATACGTTATCGTGATCGTTTTCTTTGTCGTCTCGGCATTCCCATCCTCGGTCTTCGTATTGCTGGGTTCGTTCGTCGCCGTTTCATTATTTCCCGTATTGCTCGTACAACCGAATAACAATGAAACACAAATGATCACTGCTGTCATTAGGATGAATTTCCTTTTGCTCGCTATCACTTTTTTCCCTCCTCAATTAGTTGCTGCTAGTCGGACTGCAAGCCGTTTTTTTGAATGCGCTTGCCAGATGTATTGCTTATGTATGCTTATTTAAAAAGACGGAGTTATATTCGTAATTGAGTTTGCGAATTGCATTCGCTTAAATACTTATCCAACAAAACCATAAACACCACTTCCGGGGAAGTGGTGTTTATGGTTAGAATTTTGACCAGAGGGGCTTTTAAACTTTATAATCAAGATAAAATGAGATTGAAAATTTTGAAATAATGTACTTCCGCTAACGTGGATTTAACGACGAATGGGTTTGAGGAACTTCTCTGAATGACATAATTAATATTTTAGGAGGGAATAACATGGAAGTTTTTATAGAATTTTTAGAGCGTATCGATAACCCGCAGCATCGGGACCGAACGGAAGAAGTTTTGGGCTGGGTAACTCGGAAATTTCCAAATTTAATGCCGAAAATCGCGTGGAATCAGCCCATGTTTACCGATCACGACACATTTATTATTGGCTTTAGCGTAGCCAAACATCATTTGGCCGTTGCCCCTGAAAGAGCAGGGATTAATCATTTTTCTGATGATATTGTGAAGGCTGGCTATGATCATACCAAAGAATTGGTACGTATCAAGTGGGATAGTCCGGTTGATTTCTCCTTACTTGAGAGAATGATCGAGTTCAATATTTTGGATAAGGCAGACTGTTCAACTTTTTGGCGGAAATAGAAACCGGTATATTTCTTAGGAACAAGAACGAATAAGCGCAGCGATCTTTGTAAGATAGCGGCGCTTAAGCGAATGTTTCTTTAGGACATTAAATATTTCTTTAATTTCACTCGGAATGCAAATTGGCTGCCACTCTCACTTGATTCCACAAGCCATATGTCTCCACCCATAAGCTCAACCAGCTGCCTGCAGATCGATAAACCCAAACCAGCACCAGCGTATTTTCCAGGCGTATCTTTTTCGTGAATTTGAGAGAAAGCCCTGAATAAGTGCTCCTTCTCATTCTCTGGTATGCCTACGCCTGTATCTTTCACTTTAACGATCAAATCGACCGTCTCTCCTTGGGATAGACTCATTTGAACGTTAATGGAAATATAGCCCTGTTGAGAGAATTTAAGCGCGTTTCCGATCAAATTGGAAAGTACCTGCTTGATTTTATTGCTATCGCCCATAACAATGGTATCTGCCCCCGAATCAAACTCTGCGTATAATCTAAGGCCCTTACTCAATGTTTCAGCTGCGAACAATTGCATCACATGATTTACGTCCTCACGGATACTAAACGGGTTGTACTCCAGTTCCATTGTTCCTGCCTCTATTTTCGAATAGTCCAATATTTGATCCATCATCGAAAGAAGACTGCTGCCGCTCTTTTTTATAATATCTACATAATTGGCTTGCTCTAATGACAATTCTGTAGAATGAAGCAAGTCTGCCATACCTAATACACCGTTCATTGGTGTACGAATTTCATGGCTAAGTACCGCCAAGAGATTTGATTTTTCTGTCATTAGCTTAGATGCTTTAATCTCAGCCTCTTTCAGGTTCTGAATGTTTGTTTCCAACTCTAAAAGTGTGGAGAAAAAAGTCGACAATGAAAGTAATAATTCTACATCATTCTGCTGGTATTGATACATTTCATGATCAAAGGCGCAAAGAGAACCATAGATTTTTCCATCTTCCGATTTGATTGGAACACCCAAAAAAGAGCACTCTCCAACATAGGGTGTGGCATCCATATCTTTGGTAAGAAAGTGTGTCATATTATTATCTATTATCAGCGGCCCTTGCGCATTTTCGGTAACAAGAGCACAGTACGAATCTTGATTCGCAACGACAAGTCCCTCTGCAAGAATCACTTTGCTGCGATTGAAAGCCTTAATCACTTTCGTTGAATCCTTATCTAAATTCGCAATACAAAAAGTATTCGCCGGCATCATTTTACTGGCTGTATCCATTACACTTGCAGTCGATTCATATAGTTTATTGGAAATAATGGACATTACATCTATAAAATCAGTTTTTAAAATATTGTCGTCCTCCCATAAAGCTTTAATGAATCAATGCTGTTATTATAGCATTCTCATCCGTAAGTGCTCAATGCGGAAGGGTAACTTAATACCCAGAGAAACAATTGGCTATATTTTGGCGACGAGCGAAGCGATAGAATAAAAAGGAATAAAGAAATACGCGTTGGAGGCGTTGAAAAAGGGTATAAGTTAAGATGCCCATGAAGGAGAGATGATAATGGAACCCAAGCGTCGCATGAAAACTAACCTAGATCATACAGCGGATTCGGAATCATCTCTACTTAGTGAACTGGAAAAACAATACCCGAACCGGGAACAAAACACAGACGATATAAAGCGAGTCGCCTCAATGGTTAATGAATACAAAGGCAATATCAAAGCTTGCCTTCATGAACAGCAGGAACAAAAGGCTGGCCGTTGGGACCGTCTTGCGGATTGGGTGGCGAGTTTCGGTGGCAGTTGGCGGTTTGTTATCACACTGTGTTTGATTGTTATACTATGGCTCACGTACGACAACAGCCGGACATCTTTATTTATGCTCAGCTTTTGTCTTTCCGTTTTTACGGCTTTTCAAGCCGCTATGATTCAAATGAGCCAAATTAGGCAAACCGTAAAGGACAAGCAGGAACAAATGCTGGATAACGCTATCAACTACAAAGCCGAACAAGAGAATCTTGAAATTCAGGAGAAGCTGCATACAATCGATATACGGCTTCGATCTATCGAAAATCACTTGGCATCACTGCGTGATGGCATGCACCGAACAGATTGATCGATCAATTTTCATCCTGTTTAAATTAACGTTAAGAAGCACTTTCGGATACATTAATCGATTCAATTGCTATCTTAATTTATATCGCCTTCATCATACTGGGCATAAGAATGAAGAAAATTAGTGTCTTGCTCCATAATTTTAATCGTGATATTATCTTTTCAAACCATTATTTACCTATAAAGGCTGTGGTGAGAAAGAGTAATTGGACAGTTTCTTTTGCAGAGAGCCCCTCAGTGCTGAAAGGGGGCAAAGAAAGTACCAATGAAAATGGTCTCTGAGCTGCACCTCGAAACCCAATAGGGAAGTAGGATGTGACGGTGGCACCCGTTATCGTGCTAGGGTATAAGCAACATAACTAAAGTTGCCGTACTTGAAAAGAGTTCGATGCGTTAAGCATTGATGAACTTGGGTGGTAACACGGAGTATTAACTCTCGTCCCTTTACGGGGCGGGAGTTTTGTTTTTTATCACAAAAGTATATATAGGAGGTTTTTGAAATGGAAAGAAAAAACACTTTCAACGAAATTGCTAGTGAATACGACAAGTACAGACCTAGATATCCAGAACAATTATTTACTGACATCTTGGAGTTGACGGATATCAAGCAGAGCGATTCCATACTTGAAATCGGCTGTGGCACAGGTCAGGCAACGAAAGGTTTTGTTGATTTAGGTTTTGATAATGTGACTTGCATTGAATTAGGTCAAAAATTAGTGGAACTTACTCGTAACAAATTTAAAAACAAACCAAATGTTAACATAATCAATTCCCCATTTGAAACTTGGCAGAGTGAAAAGAGTAACTTTGACTTGGTTATATCTGGTACAGCGTTTCACTTTATTCAGCCACAAGATGTTGGCTATCGCAAGGTCTTCGAATTGCTTAACGACGAAGGCTCTATAGCATTCTTTTGGACCGTCCATATTCCGTCCTATGATGATGTCTCAAATCGAATTCGAGAAAGTTACAATAGATATGCACCACAACTAGATGACTCAAAAAACCCAACCATTGAACAAATTATCGATGATAGGTCAGTTTTAACTCTAAAGGATGGGTTGTTTAAGGAATTAGAAATAAAGCAATACATTTGTAATCACACCTATACAGCTGACGAATATATCTCTTTATTAAACACTAATTCCAGACATAGACTACTTCCCGACAATGTGCGATTTGAATTGTTTGGGGAAATCAAAGAAGCAATTGAAGAAGATGGTGGAATTCTAAATAAACCTCAAGCTGTTGTGTTGTACCATGCTAAGAAAAATCTAAAGTGAATCCCCAACAAATTCATTCGTTAAACTAAACCGAGGGACGGGTAACGATAGTTCAACAATCAAGGAGCAGTTTGCTAAGGCAGCTGCTTTATTTCGTAGTTAAGCTCCCTAAGGTGAGGTGGATTTTTGAGGTTCAAATATGAACTTACCGGAAGAGGTTGGGCTAGTGGATTCATTGAAATGAACTCAAATACCTTTTATTTTGCAACAAGTTATATCACGGATGCTCTTGATGAGATGTTAAAGGCTCTGATTTTACTTAATCCAGAGCTCAGTCCATTCCCTGTTTCAAATTCACAATTTGAATGGAATGAAGAACCCGGTGGAACCGTTTGGAAATTCAGAAAGATTGATGATTTATTACACGTTCAGATTATGTCATTTGAGAATTTGCGATACAAAAAACAACTGGTTATTGAACTAAATGAGTCTTGTTCGATAACGGAATTTTCAGAGGCATATGATTTTGTGGCAGAACGGAAATGAAAACAAATAAATAAAGTGGAGTTCCTGCACTTTAAGTTCATTGGCAGGAATATAAGTTCCATTTTGCAACAAAAATGGAACTTCATCCGTCGAAATATCAGACATGCAGATGCGAAATGCAAAAAGAAGGGGTATTCAATGAAAATTCAAACGAGGAGTAGTGTCAGTCGGGCGCATACATGTATTTTCTAACTGGCAGGTTAACGCAACAAAAAAGCTTCATTATTCGTTTTTAATGAAGAGTGGAAATTGTAAAAAAGTTTTTAACATATTCCAATTTATAGAATGAGCTGTAAAAACCACGTTCTAGTTGTTAGTGCAATTCTATATCCATCGTAGATAAAGATAAAGGGTGTGTAAATTTTGTTTAAGCTTAACCGTGTATCCCGTCCTATTCGCAGCATTTTATTCGTAATCATCATTCTCGTTTTCTCGATTAGCACCGCATCTGTTCTGTTGTATGGCGATCACTTTCTGCTTGGGTCTTATGAGAAATTAAATAATGACGACGTAAAGTATGTAAATAGCGCTAAGATTTTATTGAATAAGCACACGATTGCTTATAACAGCGGCGAGGAGCCATCAACTTTCATCATGCCTGGAATGCCGGTCGTGCTGGCTGGTCTCATGCTCATTTTCGGACAAGGAGATGGAGCGGTTGTAGCATTCCGAGTCCTGCAGGTAGCCCTTCAAGCCTTCTCGATCTATTTAATTTTTATAGTGGCAAATCAGCTTTTTAATAGTAGAGCAGCTATTATTGCCAGTATCGCAACAGCGCTTTATTTACCCGATTATTTTTCCTCCGGCGTAATTTTATCGGAAACGATGTTCCGCACCCTTTTCATATTGCTTATTTGCTTCAGCCTTCTCGCCTTAAGGAGCCAGCAAACGAAATATTACGTTATTGCGGCCGTTTTTGTTGGACTAGCTTGTTATTTCAAGCCGCATACGGTGCTTTTTCCCGCTGTCTGGTTCTTTTTATGGCTTGTGCAGAGGGTATCCTGGAAAACGATAGTGAAGCATACGGCAGTTATTTCGCTAACGATGATCCTTCTTCTATCTCCTTGGTGGGTTCGGAATTACATTACGTTTGATAAATTCATTCCATTCACACAGTCAGCAGGTAATCCGATGCTATTAGGTGCGCTTATCCACTACGGGGCGCCTTCAAAGGCCTTCTTCGACGCCCATCCGGAATACGAGGGCAGCAGTGATAACTTATTTGTAGGCTCAGACGCCGCACTGGCGGAAACGGCCCAAAAAATTGTGATTTTCGGCTTCCAGCATCAGCCATTGAAATATTTGAAATGGTATACGGTAGATAAAGTATTTGGATTATACGAGGTTCCTTACTATTGGAAAACGGTATTTGGTGTAAATATATGGATCACGGGCATCTATCATGTCGTATTTATGCTTCTTGGAGCAGCCGGGCTGTTGATTATGCTTATGCAAGCCCTCCGTCAAAAGAAGATTCCCTATTTATTTTTACTGCTTGCATTGGCCTATTTTACAGTGATCTATGTTCCATTCGTCGCCTTCAATAGGTATGGTTATCCGAATGTGTTTCTTATCTTTCTGGCTGCGGGCTTCTTTATTGACTGGGCCGTTGCAAGGTATCAGAGTAGGAGAGTAAAAGCTTCTGCCACTGTCAACCTTTAAGGGTTTCTACCCAATCGCGCATTCAATGGTCACAGGTATAGAATAGATGCTCGAGTACAAGGAGATGATGGAGAATACTACAACAATGACGGAAATAAATATCCGTTACCTCCTGAATACCTAAAGCAGGATTTAAATGAACCTGAAGTAGATCCTCCTGATGAGCAAAAACGATTTATTGAATCACTTGGTATCAATGATGAGATTCAACATCCTAAGTTTGGTGCAGGTAAAATTATTGAAATACTTGGTGAAAGAATGAATACAGAACTTGTAGTAAAGTTTACTGATAGAGAAAAGACAACACGTTTACTAGCTTATTACGCACCAATAAGCTTCTAAATGATTTTATTTCATTAAGTTAACAGGTAACATTAGCACAACAATAAGACAGCTGCCGGCAATCAATCGGCAGCTGTTTTTCATTGGACTATTGGGCAGGATAGTTCCAATATGTGGTATTGTATGAGTGTGATAAGAGGTGCGTTATTTGACTGTTCCAATTTATAGAACTGACTAGACGCTCAATAACTCTTGCCGCTCTAATCTTTCCACCTCATCATCATGTAAAGCTGCTCGACGCTTTAGGAGCTCATATGTCTCACTCCATTCGTCAGGGTATCTTGTCCATTGAATTCGCTTATACAATTCTCCTAGGGCATGCTCTACTTCATTTCTAAATTGTTTCCATAGCATCTTAGCTTTGTAATAGTCACCGTTATTACGAGTAGCATTCACTACGTCATAACAGAGTTTATCTTTTCTGGAAATCTCCATACTGATTTCATCAACTGTAAAAAGAATTTCTTTTTTGAGTTTGGCGTCATTCTCCATAGTTGCGATCATTTCGGCCATAATAGAAATTATATGGGGATTATTTTGAGCGGAGTGATTAATACATTCAGCGAGTTGGATAGTCATAAATTTCTCCCTCCTAGCAGCGTGCTGTTACCATTCTGGTTTTATATAATATAATACTTTTCGTTAGAAGGGTTTTTTTTTAGTCGCTAAGCAAGTGAAGACAGCTGCTAGTAACAAAAGGGGGAGTGAATACATGATGAGCAGGCGCTACGGTGGCCTGTTCTTCTTATTAAGCTAACATGCAGGGGAGTGCAGAAAGCCCTAGCATCTGAAACAGCGTACTCTTGCTAAAATGAATATCATCACTTAGGCATACATGGTATAATATGGATAAAATATTCGCTGAGAGGTTGATGCATTTTGGGAGTAAAGAAACGCTTTGGTTATGGATCACTTTCTTTATTTCTTCTGCTTTCGGGATTCTTAATAAACTGGAATTTTGGGAATGATTTGATTGTAAGCCATTCTCTCTTTAAAATAATAGGACTAGATATATACTCAAACGGCACTGATGGTTTTCACTATCCTTTTTTAGCTTCAATACCGTTCTGGTTAGCGGCAGTACTGGTTTCCAAAAGGTACGTAAATGATTTTGGGGCAGTCGTGAGTAATAAGATTGGCGTGTTTATGCTTGCGATAAGCGTGATTGTTACGATAATTTTTTTAATACTTGCGATTTGGATTAAGTTTTAGTGGAAATTAAAAAGTTAAAGCATCTCCATTCGGTTGGTAGGTGCTTTTTTATTACTCAAATTAGCTTTTTGATAAGTCAATACGCTAAGTCATTGAGGTAATGGGCAGGATAATTCCATTCTCACCGCCAGCTGTTTGCGGGACCAGATATTCGATGACAATAAAACAGTCGCAGAGTACCGGCGGTTATGCCGGTGCCCTGCAACTGTTTGGCGCGAATCAAATCGTGAAAATTAGTTCATGGTGCTTGCTCGTCGGCCGAGGGACCGTAGATGCCCGGCACCGGAGTATCGAGAAGCCGCAAGTATACCCCGAGCTGCGCCCGGTGGTGGACCATGTGGCTTAATCCGAAGGTGCGGAGCGCGATCGCCCGCGGCTCGCGGAGGATAATATGGTCACCGTGGCGCAGCGTCCATTCCTCGCCGAGTGTTTTCTCGTCGCATTCGGCGAGCAACTTTTCAACCTTGCTGACGTTCGCGTCAAACTCCTCCAGAACGTCAGCGCGTTTCTCCAAAGGCTCCCGCCGCAGCGGGACGGTCGAAAGATCGAACTCCCGATACTGGAAAATCGCAATTTGCCAGTTCAGCAGGTTGATCAGGTGCGTGGCCAGTCCGCCGAGCGTCATCGATTTCTCGTGCGGCTTCCACGACATATGTTCCTCGGGCAAGCGTTCCAGAATGCGGCGCGTAGATTCCAGTTCATGCGTAGCGTCGCCGACGATCAGTTGTTTAACCATAAATTCCTCTCCTTTCATATGGTTTAGCATACTATAAATTCCAGTCGAATGAAAAGCCCAGTGGTACTTCCCTTGGTAAAGACGGGAGTCATTTCTACTGGACTGCTATGTTTCGTTTTTACATGGAATTAGTTTCTGAGATGAAGTCTGTTCATTTCTAATTTTACGGAATTCCTTAGGTGTAATAGCACGATGTTTTTTAAAAGATTGGATAAAATGATTTACATGATTGAAACCAACTCTCCGGGCAATTTCGGTTATCGTATACTCAGTCGTTTCTAACAGCTCGCAGCTCCTTTTAATGCGGTATTTAACCAAGTAGTAGTAAGGAGTCATATGAATGCTTTTTTTAAAGCTGCGAGCGCACTCCGAGACACTCAAATGTGCTACGTCAGCAATTTCCTTCAAAGTTATATTGTCTGTATAGTTTTGGTGGATAAAGCTAAGCATTAATTGCAGTCTCTCTTGCTGGAGCCGGTTATGTTTAGAGGACTCCTCTGAAGATAGACGGATATTGGATATAAGAATCAGCCACAACTGAACCGTTTTGATGGAAACCTCATACTGCCATCCCCAGGTTTCTTTTATTTCAAATTCCTTCTTCATATACCAAAGTAATTGCAGGATTTGATTTTGCCACTCCGCATCTCCTTTGATCTCTAAAGATAATAAGTAAGAATTAGTAAAAGGAAGTACATAGCTTTTTTCCATGGCACTATCTGAATAAAAGGCGAGCAGCTTCTCCGGAAAATTAAAGCTTACATATTCACCGTCATGAGTTAGGTATGTAACAATGTGAAGAACACTCTTATTGATAAAAATGGCCTGACCCGTTCCTAAATCATAATCGATACCATTGATTTGTATAGTTAGTTTCCCTTTGGTCACGAAAGTAATTTGTAATTCTTCGTGCCAATGCAGATCGTTAACTCCTCTGCCTTCAGGAATAGAGCCATGATTAGTATGAGTGTACATAATGTATGGAAATGCCTCGTCAGGATACCGAATGGCTTCGTGTAATTGTTTTTTCAAGGGACAGGCTCCTTTATTAGACGATATTTCGATATAAATTAAAGATATAGTTACACAAAATAGATGATATTGATGATATTATTATATCCAGCTTAAGCTTATCATTACAATTCTGTGCACAGTTAATTGTTTATTAGCTTGGAGGAACTATGGTTAAATTAAATAAATCCTCGTTACCTTCTCATCCGTATATTTTGTTATTAATCAGTATATTGTCCGTTTCTATCTCTTCCATCATGATAAAATTTTCAGATACACCCACATCGGTGGCTGGGATGTACAGATTGTTTATTTCCGTAATCATCATGTTCGCTTTTGTGCCTTGGAAAATGCTTCGCTCCTCAGAGATGAATAAAAAAGACTGGAGTATTGTTATTCTAGCCGGTCTGTTTCTAGGGTTACACTTTTTATTCTGGATGGAATCATTGGCCTATACCTCAGTTGCAAGCTCCATGGTCATCTTGTCGTTACAGCCATTATTTGTAATGATCGGTTCTTACTTTTTGTTCAAGGAACAAGCTAATCTGCTAACTCTGTTTTGCTTGATCGTTGCTCTTTTTGGTTCAATTATTATAGCTTGGGGAGACATAGGGATTTCGAGAGAAGCGCTAATTGGAGACGGATTATCGTTAATTGGCACACTCTTCGTTTCAGCATATCTGTTAGCGGGGCAGAAAGTGAGTCGTAAAATCGATGCTAATGTGTACAGCATAATCGTTTTTTTTATGGGCGGCACCGTCATGCTCGTCTACAATTTGTTAAATAATTTCTCTTTAGTGGACTACGACTCATCGGAATGGACTTATTTTTTGTTGCTTGCAATAATCCCAACTATTTTTGGTCAATATATTTTTAATCTATTGTTAAAATCAATTGGGGCAACTACTGTCTCTGTAGGCATTATTGGCGAACCTGTTCTTGCCATTATTCTTGCGTATCTACTATTAGGAGAAACAATTACTTTCTTTCAGTTCTTAGGCGGTATGATAACTTTAATCGGTATGGGAATGTATTTTTGGTCAAAATCATTAAAGTACAATGTTCAAAATAGCAACTGATTATTTAAGAATTCATTTTAATTGGATAGGGGAACGAATAATGGCAACAATTGATGATTTTTTGAATCTCGATATTCGTGTAGGAACTGTTATTCAAGCGGATTTTTTTGCAGAAGCAAAAATACCTGCTATTAAACTTCGAATTGATTTTGGACCAGATATCGGAGTTAAAACTTCAAGTGCGCAAATAACAAAACGATATAAGACTGAGGATATTATAGGGAAACAAATAATAGCTGTAGTTAACTTCCCTGCTCGGCGTATAGCGGGTTTCAAATCAGAAGTATTAGTTCTTGGAGGAATACCGGAAAAGGGTGATGTGATCCTTTTGAAACCGGATATTGAATTACCTAATGGAACAACTATTGGGTAATTGGGGAAGAATCAAGTATTAAGCTAACGATAGTATTATTGAAGCGGCAAACCAGAATTTGGTCTGCCGCTTTTTCAGGGCAAGGTCAGGGTTTTCAATTTAGAGCTTATATTTGGCGGTGAATTATTCCGAAATGAAGGAGATAAAGAATAAATGGAAATAAGCCATTGGCATTTGGGGTACTACAAGGATGGCAATGATATAGAAGCTGTTGGTTTTTTTGAAGATGGCAAATGGGTTGTTTATTACGATGATAGTCATGATACAGACTTGTTTGTAAAGACTCAGCCAAGACATCAATTGTTTGGAGCTGTGATTTTAACGGTGCGTGACTACGAAGAAGCAGAAAATAAATTTTATGAGTGGGTAGAGAGCATTTTACTTCCATATAGAAAAACACACTAGTCCTTTTTTACACTTACGGGGAACTATGGCTTAATAATCACGTGGACGAGGCTGCCGGCATAGAACGGCAGCCTCGTTGAACTAACTGGCAAATTTGCTCAACAAAGCGTACGAGAGTAAATGACTTCGCTGATAATAAATCCAAAAAACGCTTCAGTAAAAGTTTAAACCCTATGCTAAGGTTCTTCACTTGTATTCAAATACCAACGGTGTTTTTTCTTTATAACCTTTGGATTTGCATGAATGTTATAAGATAGAAGGGAAAGTGAATCTCAAATGAAAGGATGTTTTGAGATGGGATCAATAAACTTGCTGCAAATTGTATTGGAAGAGAGCGGCGAAGCTCGTATCAAGAGCATTTCCCGGTACATCAAGGAACATATTTCCTATAATTGGGATAAAGTGCTGGTGAACCATCGAGATAAACTGCAACAGGCTTACGTGGAAGCAGGAGACATGGCCTATGGAACATATTTGAACCTGTTGTTTCTTCCCATTCACCGTCAGTTTAAAGAGGCCGGTCTTAATCCGGAGCCCCGGTTCCCAGGAGATTTTGACATCTCGCGGGAATGGGGCAATGATCTGCAGGATAACCAGCAGCGCTGGATGTGGAGCACAATTTATGGTCCGCACCAAGAGCCAATCGGCACGATTGTCACTATTGTCTATCATGATCACACACAGTTTCAAGTACCTCGGCAGCCGGAGATCCTTGCATTAAGAGAAGTGGGAAAGGAAGCTGTGGTTGAAACATTGTCTGCGCTCTCTCCCGAATTTTCCCGAGCGCTTGAGTTTACAATCGAGTATGAGCTTTATTTGCAGAGCCTTGAATAATCTACTCATCGTTCTCTGACGAATAGTAATTAACTCTAGTTCCTGTTGAACTAACGGGTAAATCTATAGCAAAACAAGCACCAGGACGAGGCTGCCGGCAACGGTAGCCTCGTTGAGTTAATGGGCAGGAAAGTTACAAGGAACAACAATATCTTTTGCGACTTAGATCCATGGCGGGAGAAGCTAAATATCTGCAATAATATACTATATGGTATTCGTTTTAAGATGTAGGATGTTATAAGAGATGATCAGCATTACTATTAATAGTTGTGTTCAACGCAGCAGAATTACGAGTAGTAATCTAAAACCAATTGTTGCTCCATACGAATATTTCATTGCTTTTTTTTGCCCCAAAATTATTCACGGTGGTCACCTTACTTACAAACCTAAACAATTTTTTAATTCGAAAGGGGAAATAATTAATGAATCACCAAGTTCCATTCCAACAAGTAGACGTATTTACTGATGTTCCATTTAAGGGCAACCCCGTTGCCGTTGTTCTCGATGGAAATGAACTGTCAACGGAGGAGATGCAGGCTATCGCAAATTGGACGAACCTATCTGAAACCACCTTTGTCTGCACGCCAACAGACCCACGGGCTGACTATAGATTGCGCATTTTCACCCCTAACAGTGAGCTTCCTTTTGCAGGACACCCTACTATAGGGTCTGCTTTTGCTATACTTAAACATGGTCAAAAACCGAAGACAGAAGGATGTATCGTACAGGAATGTGGTAGCGGGTTAGTCTCTATTTTTATTGATGAAGATAAACTATTCCTGACATTGCCTGAGCCTAAAGTACAAAGCATACAATCTGCAGATTTAGTTGAACTTGCAAATGCTTTGGGAGTCCCTTCGCATAGTGTTAAAGCAAGTGCAACGATTGATGTTGGAGCAGTATGGATTACACTACAAGTATCTAATGCAAATGAGGTACGAAGCATGCGCCCCGACATGGCGAAACTTTCTACATTGATTCCGTCAGGAGTAACAGGTGTTACCGTATTTGGGCTAGATTCTGAAAATACAGAGTCTAATCTTGAGGTACGGTCATTTGCCCCTACCGAAGGAGTAGATGAAGACCCTGTGTGTGGTAGCGGTAATGGATGCGTGGCAACACTGATAAAAAAGTTTGAACTTATAAAAAAATCGAACTATGTTGCTAGTCAGGGATATTGTGTAGGGCGAAAAGGAAGGGTCGAAGTTCGATTTCAGGATAACGGAAAAATCTTAATCGGTGGTCATGCAGTTACTTGTGTCGAAGGTACGTTAAACATCTAATGAGGACACTTTAGGGTAATCAAGCCCAATTGTTGAAACACATCACTGAGGAACAAAATTGATTATATACAGCATGGTTTTGAACTAACGGGAAACGATAGTTGAAGGGAAAATGGAGCAGCTTGCCTACGGCAGCTGCTCCATTTTTCGTTGCGCTAACGGGCAGCATTCCTATTATGAAGAAATACGGAGTTTGAGAAATAAAAAGACTCCTTGGTATGATGTATGTGGGTCCCAGATGCTGGCCAGCGATCGGATCCAAATACAAACCAAGGAGACTACAAAATGAATTCTACTCAAAATGAACGCATTAAGCAAATCACTTCTTCTACCTTAATTGTCGGTGTCGACATCGCAAAGTTCCAACATGTGGCTCGCGCACAAGACTACCGCGGAGTCGAGTTCGGGAAGCCCATTACGTTTGAGAACGACCGTGAAGGCTTCGAAATGTTCGTTAGCTGGTACAGAAAGATTGCAACGGAGCAAGGGGTTCAGGACGTCATCGTAGGCATGGAACCGACCGGCCATTACTGGCTGAACCTGGCCCATTTTTTAAAAGAATCACGTTACGTGCGCTGTGGTCAATCCGCTTCACGTGAAGAAAAGTGAATAATTGGATGACATTTCACCAACCAAGAATGCCTTGAACAATTGTTTTCAAAATTTTGCATTATTTAACGGATGCGAGACGATTTCGACAGGGTCTATTTCCAGTTCCCCGGTAACATTTGCCGACAAGTTTCCGCGTACGAAACAGGTAAGCCGACGCGTCCGATAGCGCCGTTGTATGTGTACATGAGTTTCCACTGCTTCAGTAGAAACAATTAGTTTGCATCTTGCAAATTTTTGTTTATACAATTTTTCTCAAGTGCACTTGTCTTTAAAGTTTGTACTGTATCGGGTCAGGTCTCGAAGAATGTTTATCGGTGGTACAAAGCAGGGCTCGGAAATTACGTGAAGTAAGATTATTTCAATTATTTCACTGAAATAATTGTACCGCAGATCATTCGCCGATGAATAATGTAATGTACGCTGTGTAAGCCCAAGCTACACCGCCATTGGACTGCATACAAGTATCCCGCTTTTTTGTTTGCTCTACAAACAACGCTTTGGCGCGGCAGTATTCCGATAACTCGAACTCACTTAAAGTAGCTGTCTCTACTACTATTGAAAATTCATCTCGCGTGCTCCATCACTCTGCTTTTTTGTCTCCGCCAGGCATAGCGATTCCTTTCGCCCTAGCTGCCCTTTTCAACTTATACAGCGTCGTTTCAGATAGTCACTTCCCTTGCGATTTGATTGACACAGGGGATAGCACAAATGCTCTAAAGATATTGTCGAAATAAGGATGTCGAAGATCGTAAAAATGATACTTGAAAATGACACGAAGCCGAGTAACAAACAACAATGGAAATCGCAGTTATGTCGAAATTCCGTAACAAGTGCTTTGAATAATGGTGTGCTAATGGGGGATGTTTCGAATTTTTTTCTTCGTTTTATTTTGTCGGTAAATATTTTTCAGTTACATCAGTTTATGACAAGCTTCGTAACGATCATCTGGTACTATTTTTTGAGTTACTCTTTATGGCTTGGGAGCAAACTACACCAATAGAGGAGATGATCCGTATAACACAGAAGAAATGTATTGCTATGATACTTGCAGGCGGGGAAGGAAAGCGGCTTGCTCCGCTAACCCAGAAGCTCGCTAAGCCGGCGGTGCCATTCGGTGGTCAATATCGCATTATTGATTTTCCGCTCAGCAATTGTTTGAATTCAGGAATCGACACGATTGGGGTATTGACCCAGTACAAAGCGGAGACCTTGCATATGCATATTAAAGACAGTGGATTTTGGTTGAATGAAAAAGAAACCGAAATTACGCTCCTTGATGCCAGTCGACAGGCTGATGGCCTCTATTCGGGAACGGCTGATGCCATCTACAAAAATTTGGAGTATATACAGCGGCATAATCCGGAGCACGTGCTATTGCTCTCTGGGGATCATATTTATAAGATGGATTATAACGCCATGATTGAGTTCCATGAGGAAAGCGGAGCAGAAGCTACGATCTCGGTAAAGCAGGTTCCGTGGAAGGACGCACATCAATTCGGCATTATGAATGTAGACGATTCGTATAAAGTAACTAACTTTCTCGAAAAGCCATCCAAGCCTGAAAGTAATCTTGCTTCAATGGGCATTTACATATTCCGTTGGTCATTCCTAAAGCGTTATTTGCTCCAGGATGCTGAGAATGAGCTTTCTTCTCATGACTTCGGCAAGGACCTCATCCCTCAGATGCTGGCAGCCGGGTCGAATGTGTTTGCTTTTCCTTTCCAGGGATATTGGCGTGATGTGGGCACGGTGGAGAGCCTTTGGGATGCACATATGGAGGTGCTCGGCGGTGAGATTGTTCTTGATGACGGACAATGGCCGATGTACACAAATAAGCGTCTTCAACCATCGACAACGAATCTCTACCCGACTGCTGAATCTCATAAGTCGATAATTCATCCCGATAGTATAATTGAAGGAGAGTTAGTGCGATCCGTCATATTTAGCGGCGTACATATCGGCCAAGGATGCGAGATCCGGGAAAGCATCATTATGCCGGACGTCAAAATCGGAAGCAATGTCCAAATCTATAAAGCTATTCTTGGCGAGGGATGTGTGATAGAAGACGGGGCAATAATAGGGAAACCGAATGGAGAAATTACCGTGATCGGAAAGGACGAATTTATTTCAGCCGACTATTCAGCTGTTCTTGACATCATTATTGCTTAAATGGGTTGGTGAAAAAAGCTTATCCGCCTAAAATAGTTGAAATATGAGATAATCATGTTCCACAGGCTGTCGAGAAACCTCGACAGCCATTTTTCCGTCCGTTGTTACGCCTGGCAATGTTCATGAAGCAATGTGATAAGACTTTATATACTACTGTACCTGTTGAAGAAAATATTAATCTGAAAACAAAGATGTAGACTAGGAAAACAAAGATGTAGATATTGAGAAAATAAAGTCTTAGACTATCGATGCGTCATTAAGCTAACGGACAGGTTACCTTAATTCATTTCGAGAATACCTTAATCATAAAAAGTTGGGAAGATCGTAAATAAAACGTAAGCTGAAAGATCGTGAACAGAAATGAAATCGTTAGTTGATATCTATAGAGAACTATTTGATTGGAGCAACGAAGACAAGGATGACTCAATCATTGGAATTATCTCAAATACACTAGAACAAGAAGTAGAATTATTGAATAAGTATGATCAATTAAGAGAAAAGTTAGAAATGAAAATTGAACATAGTATTGAAATAGATCATTTAATGGGATATTCAGTGAAGTCACAATCCAACAGCTAACACCGTATTCACGCTTCTGGGAACGGGATTTTGGGGACTAGTGTCGATGGGACCCGGATCCGCTAGCGGGATGCGGGAGCCGCTAGAGCACTTACCTCTTTACGCCCCGCCGCGCATCCAACTGCTTCTGTACTTCTTTCCTTACCTCCTCGATGCCTGCGAGTTTGAGCTCCTCGTTAAACTTGGGGAGGATCGTGTCGACATCGACGGTGCCAGTCATGAGGCTTGAATAGTATTTCTTCCAAACCATCTCGATGTTATCGGTTTGGGCGGTCATCTTGGATAAATCAGGAGTAAAGCCGAGAACGGTTGACTTGATTACTTCAGCGTTGTATTTGCGGAATTGCTCCCATTTATCAAGGGGTTCCGGGTTTTCACCGCCCATGGTTTTCAGGATAAACCAGTTGCCCTGTGTATACTGTACTCCTGCATAGCTTGCTGGTGCATCCGGGATGGGCTCGCCGTGGCTGTCTTTGCCGGGAATGGGGATCGCTTGCCCTTGTTCACTCAGCGTGTAATGGACCCCTTCAATACCATAATTAAATAAGTTTCGTAATTCAGGGTCGGTATTGAGTAGATTCAGAAACTTAATAGACTCAATGGGATGCTTGGTATTGGCATTAACAGCCATGATCCCGCCACGGACTGATTCCGTGGTGACGACGATAGGGGTTACGGGATTCGATACAACCTTATAGCCGCGATCCTTACTCCAAGTAGTCTCCGAGAGTGGTCCGCCGCCTGAGGATTTCCAGAACACTTTATCCCCGCGCTTAAGTCCGCCAGGCTCCCGAAGCGCCGCGTCTTTGTTAATGAAGCCGTCCTTATAATAACGCCTTAATGTATCTAAAACCTGCCGTGCTTCCTTTGTTTCGAAGATATTAACGACCTCAGCGTTAGGGTCCAGTGATTGCACCATCAAGGGAACTTTATGGTTTACAATATATTCGTAGCCATAGAGAGCGAAGAAATTGTGTGAATCCCGATCTAATTCCATTGGTATGAATGCAGGCTCATTCTGTTGAATCATCCGGAGCAAAGGTTCAAGCGATTCCAGCGTATTGTACTTGGTAATGTCGATATTGTACTTCTTCACTATGGAAGCAGGGTACATCCAATGATCACGCACAGCCAGTTCTTTATTGGTCGGCACCCCATAAATGCCTCCATCATTCATTCGTGCCCCTTGCCAAAAGGTTGGATCAATCGCGTCGTACAAACCTTTACCCAGACTTGTAAGATAGTCATCCAGTCTCAGCCATGCGCCGCGCATAGTGGTGGTTGCATAGTTTGGGGCAAAAGCAATGTCGAAAGGAGTGCCTGCGGATATAAGTGTGTTCAGCCGGTCTTCATACTCCTGCCAACCAATCTTGATGTAGGTGATAGTCACGCCAATTTTAGGAGCCATGATTTCATTGATTTTATCATTTACGAGCTTCAGATCCTTGTCAGGCTCTCCAATCGTGTAATAAATCAGATTTACAGTATCACCATCATATTTGTGATCGTTGTTTTTGCTAGGCTGCCGGGAGCAACCGGTCGTATACGCTGTGAGCAGCAGTATAATACTGATTGTCATGAAGATACATCTGTGTCTAGAGCACTTTAGCATCAATATCCTCCTTTCCGCAGAGCTCATTGTTAGCCTTTTCCCCGCAGATCAGAGGGAGATTTTCCGAAAAAGCTTTGAAAGTGCGTATAAAAATAATTGAGATTGTTGTAGCCGACAGAAAGCGCGATAGAAGAAATCTTCTCATCTGTCGATTGAATCCGTTCTTGTGCGAGGAGCATACGGTAAGCCATTAGGTACTCTGAAAACTTCATTTCGGATTCTTTGAGAAATAATTGTCCAAGATAAGTACTGTTCATTTGGAAGCGCTCTGCGACTGATTTTAAGGTGATATTGTGAGCATACTCCGTCTTGATCATCAGCAGAATGCGGTTGACCAGCTTGGATAAGCTGTCATAGCTTACACCAAGTACGGGATCCTTGTTCAAACTCTCACAGCTTATATTACCTATCGTACCACCCAGATCTTCAACAATAATCTTCTCAATAACTTGCTGCAGCTTTGTACGATCTACAGGCTTGAGTAGATAGTCTTTGACACCGCAACGAACAGCTTCTTGGGCATACTTGAATTCACTATAGCCGCTCATAATCACATATTTCGTAGGGATATGGAGCTCATTGAGCCTGTAGATCGTTTCATAGCCAAGATTCTTGCCAATGCAGACATCAAAAATGGCGACATCTGGCACCAGATCTACAACCTTGGACATGGCCGCCTCCGTAGATTCGCAGGTATCGATCCGACTGAAACCGTATTGTTTCCAGTCCAGGATTCGCTTCATACCCTCCAAAATCTGAGGTTCGTCATCTATTATCAGCAGTTTGTACATGTTCAATCACCTCTTTTGAAATCCGTACAGAAATCTTAACTCCAGCTTCCTCATTATTCTCAATCTCTATAGAAAAGCTTTTTCCATAAAAGAAGTGAAGCCTTGTGTATACGTTGCGTAAACCGATACTCTCGGAAGAGGTATCATCATGGTTGGACAGTGTGCTTCGCACTGCATTCAAACGGTCCGCATGAATTCCTCGCCCATTATCCACGAATTCTAATACATAATGTTCTTCAGCTTCCCAGCCATTGACGATATACAGGTTAAACTCATTACTAGCGCTAAAGCCATGGACGAAAAAATTCTCAGCCAAAGGCTGCATCCAGAATTTCACGGTAGGGATCGAGAGTAACGCCGGCTCAACATTGACTTGATAAAAAAAACGTTCTGGATACTTAAACTCCATAATCTCTAAGTACTTCTGCAGCAATTCCAGCTCACTTGCAATCGTAATAATATTCTCCTTTTTGACAATTTCACGATAGAGTGCCCCTAAGGTAGCGATGGCATCAGCGGTGTCCCTGTCCTGGTTAACCAGGGCGGTGGAGCGGATAACCTCTAACGTATTGTAGAGAAAATGAGGGTTAATCTGATGCTGAAGCGCTTTCATTTCGGTTTCTTGCTGTTTTAGTTTAAGCAAATATTCATTACGGATATGCTTATCTAATTGCTGAATCATATCGTCTAATTCCCTTGCGATCATGCCGTATTCATTGCGGCGATAACGGGCAGGGCGATTAGGGGTGAAATTGGCTGTTTTCACGCGTCCAATCGATTGAATGATGCGGTGCAGGAAACGGGAATCATCCCGCATATTGTACACAATGAGCAGTAGTACACTAATCATGGTCGTTATTACGATCAGAAAGATGGTGATTAGCATTTTGGCATGCTGCTTAATTAGCATAGATAAATCAACGATGCTAACGAATTTGAAATTAAACTTGGTGGACGGGAAGGTGATAAAAAAGATATGCTCAAAAAATCCCCTCGAAATATAACCATGACTGCGTCCATACGCCGCCGCTAGACGGGATAATTCCTTCAAGTCTTGGTCCTGTCCGTTACCGATAAGGTATACCTCACCAGAAGCGCTTACTGCAGCAGCCTCTCCCAAACGATAATTTTGTATAGATTTAAAAATTTGATCACTGCTGGCCAAGAAGCGCAGCTCCCCTAATTCCTTAGAGCCGAGTGTAGGATCCGATAGTTTCTTGTGATATACGAATCCCTTTAGAATGGTATCATGGAAAGCTTCGTCTGTTTTTGGAAGACCGAACTTGAAGCTTGCAATTCCGTTACCGTTAAATTGTACGACATTGCCATACTGGTTGGTATGCAGACTAACCTGCGTTATTCCACCTTGCGCCCAGCTGTACAGGTAGGTTTTAATATCCTCTGGAAAGGATACCAGCGGCTGTGAGAATTGGCTGTTTTGCAGGCTATTAGTTAAGTATCCTTCAGCACTGCTGCTTAAAAAGCTGCGAGCATCATCCATCAGACTATGATTGGAGTATATACGCTGCATATAGGCCTCAATTCGGTCAGCATCATACTGGAGCTCGTTCTCTACACTCGCGAAAGCATTAGCAGCCTCTAAACGGGCATCGCCAATCCATTGATTCAGCAGCATGGCGCAGGTCAGAATGCCAAGCGTGAGACCAATGGTCACGACGAAGATGACATAGGCAATAAACTTATAACGATAGATTTTGATTTGTAAAAAAGAGCTCATACGACACCTCAATTGCAGCAGCTCGCCCTAAAGTAAGCGTTTACCCTACCACTTTAACATGATTAAGCAAAGCTTCATAGATAGCAAGAAAAAAGCATCCCATACAGAGTGTCTCAATAGGGGATGCTTATGTTTAATCTTACTTGAAGTAATTATTAATTTGCTCTTGAGCAGCTTTCATAATCGTGTCCATGCCAGCGGACTTTAATTCAGCAGTAATCTTCGGAATCACTTTCTCGGGATCGGATGCGCCTGTAATGAGTTCATATTTGTATTTATCCCATACCGATTGGCAATTCGCTATTTCTGTCTGAAGATTGCTGATGTCCAGTGCGAAACCTAATACCGTGGAGGATGTCGCTGCGTCATTCAGCTTTTTAACCTGTTCCCATTGATCCACAGGAGCACCTTTGGTAACCGCTAGATTGAAGAATGTACCTTGGGAGTAAGCAGCCAGCGGCCAAGTATCGGAAGTACGCTCGATTACCTTTTCGCCGTCGATATTTTTGTAATCTGCGTCTAACTCACCGAATGCCAGCATATTGCGCAGTTTTGGATCTGTGTTGACTAATTCGAGGTACTTTAATGCTTCTTTCTTGTACTTCGAATTCGCAGAAATCGCGTTCAGGGAGCCTTGGATCGTGCTTGTTGTATAAATAGGTCCGAAGTGCTGAACCATATCATATTTTTGAACAGCATCATTGATTTGCCAGCTTACTTCTGCACCTGGAAATGCCTGAGCGGCGAAGAAGGGTCTGCCTTTGTCGTTCTCCGTTTTAGTCGGAGCATCCGGGTTAATGATGCCATCTTGATACCATTGATGCAGGAGCTTCAGATCGGCCATAATATCAGGCTGCTCGAGAACAGAGACAACCGTGCGTGAAGCATCGTCAGCTTTTACGCCAATGGGAGTGAAGCCTAGTGTTAAATCATCATAATTGTTAAAGAAACCGTTCAAACCTTCACCTTGCGTCATTGGCAATGGGTAGAAGCTCTTGCCTTCGCCAGACTTTATGCTGTGCAGAGGTGTATCAAGGTCCTGCAGTGTCTTGATATTGTTGATATCGATATTGTACTTTTGCACATATTTATCATCGTATACCCAATACTGCGTTAGTGCTGAATCCTTATAGGTAGGAATGGAATAATACTTGCCGCCAATTTTTGTGCCATCCCATACTTTTTCAGGAATCAACTTGTATAAGTCAGGTGTTTCACTTTGAACCAGATCAGTGATATCGGCAAAAGCCCCCATTGCCACTTGCTTGCTGTATTTACCGCTATTAGTAAACATAATGTCGAATGGTTCGCCAGTATTCACTATCGTGTTTATTTTGGTGTCCCATTCACCCCAGCTGGCTACCTTGATGTCAATTTTCACGCCAATCTTCTCAGCTGTGTATGCATTCATGGCATCAATAGCTTTGCTGAAGTTATTAGGCACTTGGCCGCCGATGGTCCACCAGATCAAAGTCGGAATATCTTTACTAGGTTCTGCGGTGTCCTTTGGCGTGTCTGTAGCTGCATTAGTTGCATTAGCTGCATTTGTTGCAGATGGAGAGTTCGAGCCAGAGCAGGCTGCTAAGGCAGCCACCAGCAGTGTAAGTGTACAAAGCATAGAGATGAGCTTCCAAGATTTCTTCATTTCATTTCCCCCTTATTGAAGTTGTATCACCGTACGAGTCGTAAAGTGATCTATCATAAACCAAGTTGACATGGTTTATTTCGTTGGTTATCCTTTGACAGCGCCAATCGTAAGTCCGGAAATGAAATATTTCTGGAAGAACGGATAGGCGAAGGCTACAGGCAGAACGATGATAATGGCTACAGCCATGCGGGCAGATTCCTTCGGCATCGTTGCGACGAGCACGGCATAGCTAACGCCCATACTTGCAGCATTCTTGGCAAGTGCATCCACATTGCTCATCAAGCTATTTAGCAGTGCCTGCAGAGAATATAGGTTCTGGTTGTCGATATATAGCATCGATTGGAACCAGTCATTCCAATAGGAGAAGCAGAGGAACAGTCCGATTGTTGCTATGACCGGCAAAGAGATCGGTAGGATGATGGAGAAAAAGATTCGCAGCTGGCTCGCGCCATCAATTTCAGCAGATTCAATCAGCCCATCGGGAATCGTACTTTTGAAGAAGGTTTTGCAAATGATAACGTTGAACGATGAGACGGCCAGCGGAAGAATAAGTGCCCAGACGCTATCTTTTAGCCCTAATAAATTCGTATTAATGAAGTAGCTGGATACCAGACCGCCATTGAATATCATGGGGATGAATACGACCCAGGTCAGAAAGCCATTCAGCTTGTAGGTTGGGCGAGAGAGCACATAGCCCATGGAGGTGGTAAGCAATACGCCGAGGACTGTACCAACGACAGTAACAAGAGCGGATACGCCGAGCGCCCGTAGAATCATCGTTCCCTGCTTGACGACATAGGCGTATGCTTCACTTGACAATGCAACCGGCAGCAGATGATATCCTGTCTCACGTATGGAGTCCTCACTGGAAAATGAAATCGATAGAACAACAATTACCGGTATGACACAGAGCAGCGCCAAGATGATAAATATCAGGTTGAAAAAGATGTTTACGACTGTGCTTGTACGGTTAAATTTCTCAAGGCCCGTTTCGTAAGTAGTTCTCGTTGACATGCTCTTACCTCCTTACATCATCGCGCTATCAGGATCAATTTTGCGAACAATCCAATTAGCGCCTAGAATAGTTGCACAACCCAGAACAGACTGTACGAATGCGGCAGCAGCTGCCATCCCCAATGTAGCGGATTTCAGTTGTTTATATACCATGACATCGATTGTGGTAGACACGTTGAACAGAGAATTGGAATCTCGCGTGACCTGATAGAACAAGCCGAAATCGGTGTAGAATATACGCCCCACTGCCAAAATGAACAGCATGACGATAACGAGTTTGAGCATTGGCAATGTAATATATCTCGTCTGCTGCCAAATGGAAGCGCCATCAATAACAGCTGCCTCATAATAGGTGCTGTCAAGGCTTGTGATGGTTGCCAGATAAATGACCATGCCATAGCCCAAGCCTTTCCAGACATTTAAGAGAATCAGGATGTATGGCCAGTATGCAGGCTCCATATACCAGTTAACAGGATCGCTGCCCATATTGACGAGCATTTGATTGAGAATCCCTTTATCAAAGCTTAGGAACGCCCAGCCTACAGCAGATACGACAACCCAAGATAGGAAATAGGGGAGGAACATCATCGTCTGATAGACTTTACTTGCTTTGCGACTGTGGAGCAGTCCGATCATAATAGCGAATAGAACGGGCAGCACAATGCCTAGAACGATAAAAATAATATTGTATCCAATGGTGTTTCGAATGATGATCCAAGCGTCATTCGACTTGAATAAGAACTCAAAGTTTTTGAAGCCTACCCAAGGACTGTTAAACACGTTGCTCAAGAAGCCGCCGCTAATTCTGAAGTTTTTGAAGGCAATAATGATCCCGAACATAGGTAAGAAACAAAACAATATGTACCAAATTGTCGTAGGCAATGCCAAGAGGGTGAGTTCTGTGTCCTGCTTGTGCCAACGAATTCGTAAGCGCTTTCTTTTATTTTGAAGTTCGACTGTCGATTTCATGCCTTTCGCTCCTTTCGGTGTTTTCTCGCTTGTATTGCACTTGTTGAGTCCATTGTATAGTAGGAGGATTCGATGCTTCTAGATAACAAACTTGATACTATAGTCAACAAACGTTAGATTCAAAGCTTAACGTTGGAATTAGGATGTATTTTAAGAAAGTTGCCTGTATAATTATGTAAACAAAGGCTTTCGAGGATGATTAGGGCTGCCTATTAGGCCAAAGGGGAGAAAACGTATGAAAGTTACTAAGCTTCGACCATTTATTCCATCAGGCAAAGATTATATACTTGCACAGAATTTTTTTGAAGATCTCGGTTTTGAGAAAATCTACTCCGATGACGGATTGAGTATTTTTCGAATGGATGAACAGGAATTCTTTCTTCAAAATTTCCATAATCAGGAGTTTCAAGATAATTACATGCTAGAACTGGTAGTTGAGGATTTAGATGGTTGGTGGACACACTTACAATCCGTTACTTTACAGAATAAGTATCCTATTAGGGTCAAGGAACCTATAATGTATCCTTGGGGAAAACGCGAGATTAACCTAATAGATCCCTCTGGTGTATGCTGGCATATTTCAGAAGCAAAGAAATAAAACTTGCGAAAGCGGAGTACAGGCCCACATATTTCACAATTAGGAAGGCATTCAAAAACCTTTGCGAATTAATATAATGCAAGCTTTTTAATTGGAGGGTTATAGTTGTTCTTAAGCAACAGAAAGAAAATTAGAGGCTGGAAAAGACATGTAAGAAAAATCGGAAAGTGGAAGCGGCGAGTTATTGATTTAGATATCGAACATCTGCTTCAGTACCAAAGAGATTACGCTAAACTTTGGATTCAACCATTTTATTCCATCCCGCGCAGAAATCCTCCTGTATGGTACAATCGCATTCTCCTTGAAGCAATGTTGGATGTTTACCGAAGTTGGCATGAAAAGTTATCAAAATTAAATGAAGAATTTTATCTAAAATTATGGATATATGACCCACACTTCATCAACTCGCAGGTTGTAGCTGCTTATAAAGATTGTCTGCACTTTTACGATCAAACGTTTGATGTTGGAAATCAAGAAAAAAAAATCCAGTTACACAAGTGCAATCACCTAAGAGAAAAGTTAGAAATGTTCGATTGGCAACTACATATTGATAGCGATATTTACACAGAAAACGACCTAATTGACAATATCCAGCAAGGTTTGATGAGTGAAAACGAAGTTGAATCTATTACAGGCAAGGCTTACAAAGTCGAAACAGTTCATCTTTCATATGGAGATACGGATAAAACGTACAGCGTGAAGGTTGGAGATGTTTGGGTTGGTTCAATAAAGAAATATTAATTTACGGCAGCTTATCATCACCATAACAAGGCTGCCGACATAGACGGCAGCCATCTTGAGCTAACGGGGCAGTTTAGTTTAATTGTGATAAGCTGGACCGTAAGAAAATGACGGCTGCATTTGAGGTGAAGAGAGGTGTAGAGGTAGATATGAAAACGGTTAAAGAATTCTGGAAGACCCAACCATGCCTGCTATTATCCCTTTTATATTAAACCTACCACTTCTCTAGGCAGCTCGGGTGGTAGTACCGCTTTCTTACAAGCGTATTATTTCGACTGCTGCAGGAACTCAGTTTTCTCATGGTTTTATGATTGTATATCTATAGGGTCTCCCTTTCTTTTTTCTGAAAAAGGCGGCAATTTAGCAAACCATTCCCGTGACTTCACGATCACAAATACGGAACCGGCTCCCCACGCCCACAATATACATTCGATTACCCACAGCGGTAACATTTCTGTCTGATACAGACCCGCAAAAAAATCGATTAGAGCGTGAATCAAAACCGCATAAAGCAAGTACACGGCCCTGCGTGCCCGAACCCCGTACAAAACCGTTAATGAAAGTGCAATTTGGATAAATATCGCTGGAATGCGTTCGAAAGCGCCAAGCCAATATTCACTTTGCGGTGTATGGATCATTCGGTCTTTGAGCTCTTGGAACAGATCAATTTGCTCGGAGGGTGTTTGGGCGCCAAAAGCTTGCTCGAAGGTTCCTGCGTTAATCAATGCTGCTAACACGAGCCCCAGTATTCCCATACCGACGCTTATTATCAATACCTCGATACCGCCGTGTCCTATCCCTACAGCAATGCCGTCTTTGCGCTCTTGGCGCTTTTTTAATAGAAACGAGAAGCCTAGCCAACGTCCTCCGTTTTCAAAAATAGCTGCGGCTAATCCACCGTAGACGGCGGACATCCACGGATCTTTCAGCCAGGCCGAGGTTGTTGCGTTACCTGAAAACATATAGGTATGCAGCACTTGCTCCAATAACTGCGAGAAAACGATAAAGATAAGAATTCCGACACCGACCGCACGGTAAGAAATTTTATGCTTACTGCGATAATAAATGAGCAGAGATAAAGAAATTACAATTCCTAGAATAACCTGAACAATCATTGCTGTGATAGAGCCTTGGCTTACCATTTGGCTTCACTCCTTAATTTTTGGATCCTTCGGCAGCGAGGAATGGTGAACCAAACCAACTGTTAGCTGATGGTTGGGGAGTTCCGACCACAACTGAATGTTTTTTTTCGATAAGCATGCCGTAAACTGTTTGTTCAATCGCGTTATTCCTCCTTTTGCAGCATCGCCTTGCGGCGTTCATGACAGTACTTTGATATTGAAATGATATCATATTTAGTAAAATTTACAAGTATCTCTTGTCGGTTAAAGCCAAATAAGGCCAGTCACAGGATGGTGACAGGCCTTATTTGCTATACGGATTACTTCACGCATGGAGTGAAAGAGAACTCATTGCCTCGGTTATTCTTCTATTTTTGGATTTTGGCTCACATCATTGTCTAGGGCTTCATTTAAATAATGTGTGAGCAGAAGTATTTTACGTGGTAATATTAATTTATGAATATGCCTATTTTATCCACTAAATTATATATCCCCACGCCGCGGACTAAAGTTGTCCTACGACCGTGCCTGATCGAAAGGCTGAACGAGGGTCTGGACCGGAAGCTGACCCTTATATCCGCTTCCGCGGGCTTTGGCAAGACCACACTGGTCAGCGAATGGGCCGCTGGTTGTGAGCGACCTATCGCATGGCTGTCATTAGACGAAGGGGATAACGACTTATTAAGGTTCCTGACTCACCTTGTCGCAGCTTTGCAGACGATTGCGGAGAATATTGGAGGGGGCGTGGTTAGTGCGCTCAACTCACCGCAACCACCGTTAAACGATTCGACACTAACGATTTTGATCAATGATATCTCAGCCCTGCCGCATAAATTTGTTCTTGTTCTTGACGACTACCATGTGATTGATGCCAAACCGATCGATGATGCCATCATCTTCATCCTCGAGCATCTCCCGCCTCAGATGCACTTGGTCATCTCCACCCGTGAAAATCCACAGCTTCCCCTGGGCCGTTTACGCGCCCGGGGCGACTTGACCGAGATCCGTGCCACCGATCTGCGTTTTACTCCCGGAGAAGCGGCCTCGTTCCTCAACCAGGTGATGGGCTTTGGTCTTACGCACGACGAAATTACGGTGCTCGAGACCCGCACCGAAGGCTGGATTGCGGGGCTCCAGCTGGCGGCGCTCTCGATGCGCGGGCGCGAGGACATTCCTGCGTTTATTCGTGCATTCGCAGGAGAGAATCGGTACATTGTGGACTATCTGGTTGAAGAGGTCCTGCAGCGTCAGCCCGACCATGTCCGAAGCTTCTTGCTTCAGACCTCCATTCTCGACCGGTTGCATGGTCCGCTGTGCGATGCCGTCACCGGTCAGGAGGAAGGCAGCATACAGTTGGATGCCCTTGAGCGAGGCAACTTCTTTGTCGTTCCACTGGATGACAAGCGCCGCTGGTATCGCTATCATCACCTCTTTGCCGAGGTTCTCTCTGCGCATTTGAGGGCGGACCAGCCTAATCAGATAGCTGAGCTACATCGGCGCGCGGGCAGGTGGTACGAACAGCATGGCTCGACCACAGATGCTATCCGCCACGCGTTGGCAGCTGAGGATTTCGCGCGAGCGGCAGACCTGGTGGAGATGGCAATGCCAGCCATGCAGAGGAGCAGACAGGAGGCTTCGGTGCTGGGCTGGCTGAAGGAACTCCCATATGAGCTGGTCCGCTGCAGGCCTGTTCTTAGTGTTGGGTATGCCTGGGCGTTACTTGCTGGCAATGAGCTGGATACCGTTGAGGAAAAATTGCGAGATGCAGAACGGTGGTTGGAGGAGACGGCAGACTTGCTTGAGCGAAGGGAAGTCTCGCTGGCCGCGATGGTAGTCGTAGACGAAGAAGGATTTCGCGGTCTCCCGGCTACGATCGCTTTGTACCGTGCCGCACATGCTCAGGCTCTTGGTGATATACCCGCCACCATCAAATACGCCCGGCGGGTGCTCGACCTCGTCCCGGAGGGCGACCCTCTCCGTCGCGGGTCGGCAGCTGCGCTCCTCGGACTTGCATCCTGGACGAACGGAGATCTCGAGGCGGCATACCAAACGTTTACCGATGGCATGGCAAGTGTGCAGTCCGCCGGAGGTATCTCTGATGCAATCGGGGGCACAATCGCTCTGGCTGATATTCGGATTGCGCAAGGTAGACTGCGCCAAGCAAGGCGTATCTATGAGCGGGGATTGCAGATTGCAACGGAACAGGGCGAGCCTGCAATACGGGGAACGGCGGACATGTATGTGGGAATAAGTGTGCTCTGCCGTGAACATAACGACCTGCATGCCGCTACGCAGCATCTGCTGCGAAGCAAGGAACAGGGCGAGCACACCGGGTTTCCGCAAAACGGGTATCGCTGGTGCGTTGCAATGTCTCGAATACGGGAGGCTCAAGGAGATCTGGACGCTGCGCTCCACCTGCTTCTCGAGGCAGAGCAGCTGTATGTGAGCGACTTTTTCCCAAATGTGCGTCCTATTGCGGCAGTGAAGACAAGGATGTGGCTTTCGCAGGGGAGGTTGGGTGAAGCTCTCGACTGGGCACGGGAGCAAGGTTTGTCCGCCCGGGACGACCTTAGCTATCTGCGCGAATTCGAGCACATCACCTTGGCTAGGGTGCTCATGGCCAAGTATAAGAATGACCGTACAGACGACTCGATGCTTGAGGCTATGGAACTCATGGAGCGCCTCCTCCATGCGGCGGAGGAAGGAGAGAGAACGGGAAGTGCGATTGAAATTCTAATATTGCAGGCACTTGCTCACCATATGCAAGGCGACCTCCCTGCTGCGTTTGTGCCGCTGGCACGCGTGCTGACACTGGCTGAGCCGGAGGGATATGTCCGCATCTTCGTGGACGAAGGCCGACCCATGGCGGACCTGCTGGATACGGCCGTGAAAAAGGGGATAGCCCTGAATTATGCCCATCACCTCCAGACAGCCTTTGGCAGGGATGATCTCAAACCGCTTGCCAAAAAAGTTGTGAGCGAGCCGCTCAGCGAACGTGAACGTGACGTGCTTCGGCTGCTCGGAACTGACTTGAGCGGTCCGGAAATTGCCCGAGAACTCATGGTGTCCTTAAACACCCTGCGGACCCACACCAAGAACATTTACGACAAGCTTGAAGTAAACAACCGCCGGGCGGCAGTCCGCCGGGCAAAGGAACTCGATATTTTATAAAACATCCGTAACTACTAACCCCGGCCCTGGCGATCATGCCGGGGCTTTTTCTCTCTTCCGCACACCCTCCCGATTAACAAATAACCACATTAATTTTTACATCAATCACCACATGAACGTGTAAATTCTAACTTAAGATCATTTATATAAGAAAGAAACGAGAGCAAAAGCTTTACTTATAAACGGAACAACAGAGAGTGATCATTACTATTTAAATAAAACTATTTAGATATCGGACTGATCGAGTATGATAGAGAGGAACCAGGAATTTAGCTAGAATTTGCAGTTGGAGTTCATAGGAGGATACTTCATTGACAATACATCGAAATGAACGTTTATTGGCTATATTTGCTATCGTGGTCATCGTGATAAAATCATTCATTTCAATCCAGGAGGGCAGCTATAATCTGATTTTATATATTTTAAACATGCTAGCACCTTTAACGGCAGTCGTTGTCTTGAATGTTGTCATACGAAGTCATACCAAACGAATTAACAAAACATTTTGGACATTAATGACAATAGGTGCCGCTTGTGAGTTTATAGCGCAAATGATTTGGGGATCGTATGAAGTATTCTGGTCCGTAGAAGCTCCCGAAATAAGCATAGCTGATCTATTTTGGATGTGTGAATCTATCTTGTATCTAGCAGCCCTCTTTGTCTGGCTTGAGAGTACTAGAGAAAGAAAACGATATATCATTGATTCACTGGCCATTATTATTAGTATTTCAATCATTTTCTGGGAATATGTGATGAAGCCTGCCGTGTTCAACGAGGAAAGTATGTATATACTCCTTGTCGATATGTGTTATCCGTTTACATCGATTATTATGATTTTCGTTACATCGGTTTGGCTGCTGAACGGAGAACGCAGGATGAATAGGGCCACAATAGGAATTTTAACGTTGGGTTTCCTCCTGTGCGCTTCAGGTGACTTGTTCTATGTTGTGTTAATTGATGTTTATAAATTGGAAGCTTGGGAGCCGATCATTGATTCATTCTGGTCATGCGCTGTTTTTTGTTTTGCAGCAGCAGGTTTGTTTTCTTTACAAGATTTACCTAGTAAATATTCGCTCATGGAAACCATTGTAGGACGTATTATCCGATTTTCGAGTCCTTATATTGGTTTAGTGCTCCTAGTCGGCAATTTGCTGGTGGAACGACAAATCGATCTAGTGACTGAAATAGGTCTCTTGCTTACCATAGGGATTATCTTGACACGACAGGTGTTATTATTTCTGGAACGGGAGAAATTACTTGATCAGTTGAGAGCTGCACTTGAACAATCCAATTATTTAGCAAACCATGACAGCTTAACTGGAATTCTAAATAGAAGAAAGTTCGAAGAAGAGCTCACAAGAGCGATTTCGAATGCAAAGACTTCAAAAGGTAAAGTTGCGCTGCTTTTTTTCGATTTGGACAAGTTCAAACCCGTTAACGATCAATATGGACACAGCGCAGGTGATCTTCTATTAAAATTAGTTGTCGATCGCTTGAAGCCGTTACACCGGGAAGGGTTACATATTGCGCGATTCGGCGGAGATGAATTTGGGATCTGTATTGAACATGGTGATGATCTTGATCATGTAGAAGAAGTAGCCCAATGGATAATAATGAAAATTTCACAGCCTTTTGATTTGCATGGCTGCACGATTCATACTTCTTCCAGTGTCGGGATTTCTTTGTACCCTGATCATGCGCAAACGATGAAGGAATTGCTTCATCATGCTGATCAGGCTATGTATCAAGCGAAAATTTCCGGTGGTAATCGGTTCAACCATTTTTCAGGGGTTTGATCGGGGAGATTCAATGCGCTGCTCAAGCACGTTTCCACTGGAGTTAAGCGCAGCTTCCACAGGCTTTCTCGACTCATTAGATGCTAGATCAATTTTGTCTTGATTAGGCAAGTTAATCCTCCTCCATGAAAAAGCCGCTCTTGAGCGGCTTCTTTTTTTTTTCAAAATAAATCTTGACAGAGATTAGTTAGACCGTATACATTTGTATACAACGGAATTCGCTGTATACAAATGTATACGGAGAAATGAATAAGGAGGAAAAAATATGCGTGAAGGACATGAACACAAAGGCAAGCGCGGTCATAGAGAGCATAGGGAACACCGAGAGCATGGGCACCATCATCCCAAAAGCGCTCAAACCTTTCGTCGCGGCAGGGCAACAGCATTTTTGGATAAGCTTAACGTAAACCGTTCGACCTTGCAGCGGCAGTTAAATGAGCCGGAGTTTGAATCCATTAAACAGGTCATTAGCGGTGAATTAAAAGCAACAGAGGCGATCATCGAAGAGTTTATCCATATGTTTCAGCTTCATGAGCTATCTTCTGACGATAGAATTTTTAGCGATAACACAGATTCTAACGAAAACGCAGCTGCTAACGACATTAAAAGCGAGGACGGTAATCCAAAAAATGAAAATAATTGAGGTCATTAAATCCCGAAGAAACATTAAGCAGTTTAAGCCGGCTCCGATTAGCGAAAAAAACTTGTTATTTTGGCTGGAAGCGGCTAGTTATGCGCCTAATCACCGTATGAACGAACCATGGGAGCTCCTGTTTATCGGAGCAGAAACGAGAGCGAAATTAAATCATAAAACGGACTTTGGCGGAGCCCCTGTCGTTCTTGCAGTGTTGTCCAAATCCGCCCCCACTTCGTTTGAACGTGACGAGAATGTTATGGCTGCCTCTTGTTTCGTACAAAATTTTTTATTAGCTGCAAATGAAGAAGGCGTAGGCGCCTATTGGGCTTCTTTGGGCGCTTCGCCCCATAATCGCAGCATTCTCGGTGTGCCTGAGGGATACGATGTTATTGGCGTATTTGGAATTGGCTATCCAGCGGAAGTTCCGATTGCCAGGCCGAGAACGCCGATTGCTTCCAAAATCAAATATTTACCTTAAACATACTCTTATGCCTGTTAGAGTGAAGCCGAGCGCCACAATAGAGAAATCAGATTATGTTCGGTATGAAATGTTTTCTAATTTTTAAAAATGATGTTTACCAAACGAGAGATTTCTGATAATATAATCGCAACATTTAAATGCGACGAAGAGAAGAGTAAATAAAAGAATTCTTTCGCAGAGAGCTCCGTTAGCTGAAAAGGAGTAAGAGTTCCTTATTGAAAAAAGTCTCAGAGCAGCACCTCGGAACCCGCATAAGGGGGATGTTGTGTCAGGAGCTCCTGTTACAGAGCTAGAGTATAAGCATTACTTGGTAATGCCGTACTTGAAGAGGCTGATATGGCGACATATTGGCGAATCTGGGGTGGTACCGCGAGCATACAAATCTCGTCCCTAAGACTGATCAAAGTCTTGGGGGTGGGATTTTTTTTATATTGACGCGAAAGAAATACAGGTTACCTTTAATATAAGGAAACTAAATTAGACGGTTTGAATAAATATTTAGGAAAGATCATCCGATACAGAAGGGAATTTAACAGCATATGACTGAAAAATTAAAGGTTGGTATTGTAGGAGGAACGGGTATGGTAGGCCAGCGGTTTGTCCAGTTGCTGGATCAGCATCCCTGGTTCAAGGTAACGGCAATTGCAGCAAGCGCCAGCTCGGCAGGAAAAACGTATGAAGAGTCTGTGCAAAACAGATGGAAGCTGTCCAGCCCGATTCCTGAAGCAGTGAAAAATATCGTCGTTCAGGATGCATCGAAAGTGGAGGAGTTTTCCGCTCAAGTCGATTTTATTTTCTGCGCAGTTGATATGAAAAAAGATGAAATTAAAGCTTTGGAAGAAGCATACGCAAAGACGGGCACGCCTGTTGTTTCCAATAATTCGGCTCACCGCTGGACACCGGATATCCCAATGGTTATTCCGGAGATTAACCCAGGGCATATTGAAGTGATTGCCGCGCAAAGAAAACGGCTTGGAACCTCGACCGGATTTATTGCTGTTAAGCCTAACTGTTCCATTCAGAGTTATGTGCCGGCACTGCATGCCTTGCTGGATTACAAACCAACAAAAGTAGTGGCCTCGACGTACCAGGCGATATCCGGAGCTGGAAAAAACTTTACCGATTGGCCTGAAATGTTAGATAACGTTATCCCTTATATTGGGGGCGAGGAAGAAAAAAGCGAGCAGGAGCCGCTGCGCATTTGGGGCAGCTTGGTAAATAACGAAATTATTAAAGCAAGCGCACCATTGATCACAACGCAGTGTATCCGCGTTCCCGTATTGGATGGGCATTTGGCTACAGTATTTGTTGAGTTTGAGAATAAACCATCGAAAGAAGAAATTCTCGATCGCTGGCTGAATTTCAAAGGACGACCGCAGGAGCTCGGCCTGCCAAGCGCGCCAAAACAATTTATAACTTATTTTGAAGAAGAGAACAGACCGCAGACGAAGCTTGATCGTGACATTGAACGCGGCATGGGTGTATCGGCGGGAAGATTGCGTGAGGACTCTCTATACGATTTTAAATTTGTAGGACTATCGCATAATACATTGCGTGGAGCGGCGGGCGGTGCTGTTCTGATCGCGGAACTGCTTAAAGCCGAAGGTTACATTCAGGCAAAATAGAAGCATGCTCTATCATTTGAATAGCAGGACAAAGCAGCAGGCACTCTGATCCTATCAGAGGCTTGCTGCTTTCTTTTCGTTATAAAATAAATGAATTATTAGACTAATATAGTAGGAAAAAGAAGCACGATTCCCGCATCTTCATAATATATTAAACTATGACAAGATGGGGGGAGGTACTAATAGTATGCCTGCTATTTTAGTTCAAATTGCTTTTATCATTGTTTTCGTATGGTCGATTGTCATGTTGGTCCAAGATTTAAAGGTATCTCGTAAAGAATGGCTGAATGTGTTGCTTCATGCCGCTGTTGCCGTGATAACTCTTCATTTTTTTCTAGCTTATTAAGTTGATAGGATTGAACAGGCGCCGCAAGGCAGCCTGTTCTTTTTTTGCCTAGAGGAGTCTGCGAATGATGCATAAAAGACGATAAATAATTGAATTTACTTATGTTATAAAGTATAATTCCTTAAAAGATGCAATAATCCTTAAGTGTACCGCCATGAAGGAGGAGGCAATGAGCATGTTTCAAGAAGAACGGATAAACGCGATTATGGAGCATTTGAATCAACATGAACGAATCGATATTAAAGATATTTGTCAACAATTCGAGGTATCCCGAGATACTGCAAGGCGGGATCTTTTGAAGATGGAAGAGCTGGGCCTTATCATCCGTACGCATGGCGGGGCCGTTTTGCCGAAAAAAACAAAAGAAATATTCGAGTACAAGGAGCGGCTGGTAAGAGAATCCGGCGAGAAGCATGAGATTGGTCATTTTGCGGCTTCACTCGTTAAAAACGGTGATTTTATCATGATGGATGCTTCAACGACCGTTCAATTCGCTGCGGAAAATTTATCGTCCGAAAATGTCGTTGTCGTTACCAACTCGATAGATATCGCAGATGTGTTATCCCGAAAAAAAACAGTAAGGACTTTTTTATTAGGCGGAGAACTGAACTCTCAGCATCGTTTTCTATTCGGGAAATCCACGATTGATAAGTTGGCCGATTACCAAGTGGATAAGTTGTTTCTAGGCGCCTGCGGCATTACGGCTAACGGCTTGTCTTATCCCCATGAGGAAGACGGAGTCGTGAAGCGGGAAATGATTAAACGGGCAAATCAAGTCATTGTGCTGGCTGACCATACAAAGTTCGGCGATCAGATGTTTTACAAAATAGCCGGGTTGGATTCCGTTGATTTGTTGATCACGAACCAGAAACCGAATCGGGAAATGATGGAGAAGCTTGCCGAGCACCATGTCGAACTATTAGTCGTATCGGAGGGAGAAAGCGATGATTAAACTGATTGTAAGTGATTTAGACGGCACCTTATTAGACCATACGCGCCGGATTAACGATAGGGATCTCCAAGCCGTGAAAACAGCTATCGGCGACGGGTTTGAATTTTGCATTGCATCAGGCAGAATGTACTCCGAAATCAATATCATCATGCAGGAATTTAATTCTTGTTATCATGCGATAGGCCAGAACGGAGCCACTATTCATAAGAAAGAAACGGGTTATTTGGCTTCCTCCGTTTTTGATGCGGGAACAGCCTCCCGAATACTTCAATTAACGAACAAATACGATCATTTTATTAATTTTGTCCATTGTACGGATGATTCCTTCTATATCAAGAAACGTACGGATGTCACCCATCCTTATGAAGCACGCATTATGACAGCATGTACCGAGCGTGTTGATTTGAAAGAAGCGATAAGAGCGGAAGAAATAAGATGCTGCAAGCTTTCTTATTTTGGCGAGCTTGAGCAGCTGATTCAATTGAAGTCAGAATTAAACAGCCAGTTTGAAGGTGAAATAGAAACGTTTATTTCCGACAAAGATTGCCTTGATGTGATGCCGCTGCGTGTCTCGAAAGGGGCCGGGTTAACGCTTCTGATCAAAGAGCTGGGTCTCAGCCCAAATGAAGTGGCGTGCATAGGCGATTCATTTAACGATTTATCCATGTTTGCCGTAACCGAGCATAGCTTTGCCATGGGCGGCAGCCATATCGACATAAGAAACCAAGCGAGTGCCGTCGTGCCTTCCGTGGCCGAAGCGATTAATCAGATCATCTCATATAACCGCTCTTTTATTAAAGGATAGGTATTGAAAGGTGCTGATTGGATGAAACGGATGGTTTGGTTAGGCTGCGCGGCATATTTTCTGATAGGACTTGCAACGGTGGCGCTTGGTGCTTTGTTACCGGCAATGCTGCATGATTACAGCCGAAATTATAGCAGCGGCGGACAATTGGTTTTTACTCAATTTGCAGGTTTTTTTATTGGGGTTGTTTTGGCGCCGATGGCGTCTCAGCGTCTAGGGTATCAGCGATCGATCATGCTGGGAGTGCTCAGTTTGGTTATCGTACACAGCACATTATTATTCCACCCCCACTGGTACCTGGTGATGCTTCTTGTGGCTTTAAACGGATTTGGATTTGGGCTGACCCAAACGGCAATAGGGGCTTTCTTATTGGAATCCGATAAAAATGGCGCTGTAACGATGAGCCGGCTGGAGGTATCATTTGGAATCGGAGCTTTGGCCATGCCTTTGGTGTCGAGTTTCATCATTGCGCAGTATTCGTGGAATTGGTCTTTTGCCATTGTTATCGCAGCCGCGATTATTAACTTGGCGCTGTGGAGCAAGAAATTCGTGACTCATGATGTCCGTAATGCGGCTCATCAAAGTCCTTCCAAAAACGTTGAAACGTTCAGCGAAAAGGGGAAAAAGCAAGTTCTTCTTTCCAAGCTTGCTTTCTTTGTTTGTTTCGTATTTCTGTACGTCGGGCTTGAAACAAGCATTATTAATTTCTTGCCGTCGATATTCGTACAACATTTTAGTCTGAACACAGCAGACGCAACGCTTTCGGTCACCTTTTTTTGGATCGCTATGGTTATTGGAAGATTGTTTTCGGGTATTATTGCGGAGAAGATTAATTATAGCCGGTTTTTGGTTGGCAGTACGTTAGGCGCCGTTATGTTTCTCATTTGCATTGCTCTAGTTAAAAATACGATTGCGGCGTTCGCGATTGTGCTAATCATCGGTCTTTTTTTATCGGGTATCTTTGCAATCGCGCTTGTATTCGCTAACCGGATGTTTATCGGAAATACGAAACAAACAACAAGCATTCTGATCGCATCGGGCGGTGTTGGAGGAGCGCTGCTGCCGTTGCTGATCGGCTGGAGCATGGATCACTTGCTAGCTGCAAAAACCATGTGGATTCTCGTCGTTTGCTCTTTACTCATGTTCATTTGTCTACTCCTTGTACGTAGAAATACGGAGAGTACTTCAAGTGCAAATTAAGCCTCGGCATGCGCTGTCCAGGTGTGGAAATGGTATAATAAAATGGGAAAAGCAAACACTAAAAAGGGCTGCCTAGTGTTGTAGATTAGAAAGTAGATAGCTAAAAAACTATCATAATGCCTATAAAAGAACACGAAAGGTGCTGCGATGACACATAAAAAAGCAAGGACAGAAGGATGGAACTTCGACAACAGTTATGCGCGTTTGCCGGAATCATTTTTCACTACGATGACGCCACCCCCAGTAAGCTCACCCGAATTGGTCATTTTTAATGAACCGTTGGCAGCGTCGTTAGGGCTGGACTCTCAAGCGCTGCAGAGCAAGGAGGGCGCGGCTTTATTAGCCGGCAATCAGATTCCCGAGGGAGCTTTGCCTCTTGCTCAAGCTTATGCCGGGCATCAATTCGGTCATTTAAATCGGTTAGGGGACGGCCGGGCTTTGCTGCTTGGCGAACAGATTACTCCCCAAGGCGAAAGGTTTGATATTCAGCTTAAGGGTTCCGGCAGAACGCCGTACTCCCGCGGAGGCGACGGCCGCGCGGCGCTTGGACCGATGCTGCGCGAATACATCATCAGTGAAGCCATGCATGCACTTGGTATTGCAACTACGCGCAGCCTAGCGGTGGTTGCAACCGGTGAATCCATATTTCGTGAAACCGTGCTTCCGGGCGCTATACTGACCCGTGTCGCTGCAAGTCATTTGCGAGTCGGCACCTTTCAATACGCTTCCAAATGGGGGTCTGCCGATGACCTGCGGGAACTGGCTGATTACACCTTGCAAAGACATTTTCCGGAAGTGGGCACAGAGGGGAATCGTTATTTATTACTGCTTCAGGAAGTGATCAAGCGCCAAGCCATGCTGATTGCAAAATGGCAGCTTGTCGGCTTTATTCACGGAGTAATGAACACCGACAATATGGCCCTTAGCGGAGAAACCATTGATTATGGCCCTTGCGCCTTTATGGACGTCTATAACCCCGAAACGGTATTCAGCTCGATTGATACTCATGGCCGTTATGCCTATGGCAATCAGCCGCCTATCGCAGTGTGGAATCTTGCGAGATTTGCTGAAACCCTCCTGCCGCTGCTGGATCCGAACGAAGAACAAGCGGTCAAACTGGCGGAGGATGCACTTTCAGATTTTAGCGAATCGTATCACCGTCATTGGCTCAAGGGGATGAGGGCAAAGCTGGGCATCTTTAATGAAGAGGCTGAGGATGAAACCCTTATTTCTGGTTTGCTCGGTATGATGCAGAAGGATCAAGCGGACTATACCAATACCTTCAAGGCTTTAACCTTTGACAAGCCGGAGGATTCGGTGCTGTTTGACAGCACGGAATTTAAGCAGTGGCATAAGCAGTGGCAGGCGAGGCTGGGCAGGCAGCAGGAGTCCAAAGCCGACTCGCAGCAGTTGATGCGAAACAGTAACCCTGCGGTAATTCCGCGTAACCACCGGGTGGAGGAAGCTTTAGCAGCCGCGGTGAAACAAGGAGACTACAGTGTGATGGAGAGGCTGCTTGAGGTTCTGGCGAACCCTTACGCACATGCTCCGGAACAAGAAGAATACTGCGCGCTTCCCGGGCAATCCAACCTTCCTTACCGAACCTTTTGCGGTACCTAATATAAAAAAAACTAGAAACCAGAAAAGGGCGCGCGATTGGCCCTTTTTTTGTTTGCTTATTTTGCGGGGATGAGGAACTCAAAGTAATATAAAATAAAATTATTTTGCATTTTTCGAAAGCGGTTTATAGGGTTTGTAAAGATTAAACAACTCTCATTATTTTTTAATAAAAAGATATAAACCCCTATTAATGCTAGGTTTTTGCTCTCATAGGAATTATTTAGGTAACTTAATACCTGCTATATTAAGTCTTATCTAAACGAATGGGAGGCAACAAATAAATGCAGCTAGAATTACTGAAAAAGAAGATTGTTATTGTCGGGATGAGTGCAGTTATCGGGTTTGGTGCTTTAGGAATCGCACCGGCGCCTTTTGCTTCTAAAGTTGAAGCAGCCGTGACCTATGAGACGAAAGTCGAGATCGGGGTAAATCTCAGAACCCAGCCGAGCACCAGTGGAAAAGTGATCCGTCTCATCTCCAAAGGCGAGAGCATTAACGTTATTTCTAAAGTTAACAGCTATTGGCTGAAAGTAAGTACCAAGGATAATAAAACCGGGTACATATCCGCCAACTCGAAATATACGAATTATAATGGCGGCAGCAGCAGTACCGGCAGCAGTCAAGCGTCTTCAAGCTCGAAGGCCGATAGGGTCATCAGCCTAGCTCAAAGCTACAAAGGCCGTGTGAGCTACGACTTCGGCACGAGAAATCCAAGCCGTCTAATTTTTGACTGCTCTTCCTTTACGGAATTCATCTTCGCTAAGGTAGGGGTAGATTTAAAGTGGGGAACGAGAGTTCAGAAAAGCCAAGGGACTGCTGTAAGCAAGAGCAATCTTCGCAAAGGCGATCTGGTCTTCTTTGATACGATTGGCAGCAACAACCGCGCTATTAATCATGTCGGCATTTATATGGGCGGCGGGAAGTTTATTCATAATACGCCGTCTGTCGATGGGATTGCCATTAGCAGCTTAAGCTCCGGTTGGTGGTCAAGCCATTACGTCAGCGCGCGCAGAGTTTTGTAATCGATAGATAATAGAACAAGAAGACCAAAAACTCCGTCCCTCAGTGGGCGGAGTTTTTGGTCTGAAGTCCGATAGGCATTGGAACGGCTCCTCTGCCTATTATCACTTTACAAGAATGAGAAAAGGGAACGCAAAAGGCCTTTTTTCTTAGTTGGAGCTTGAAGTTTAGCGGCAGCAGCAGGATGAATCTCATCGCGCGCCTGGTGTGTTTTGCTGCTGGAAACCTGAATAGATTCTAAGGAGGCGGCTAATTGGTTGACCATTTGGCGCAGCTCCTCGAGCTCCTCACGCTGCCGGAGCAGCTGTATCGAGACGACTTCGTCGGCTTTCTGGTCAAGCGAGCGTTCGACCTGCTCGATGCGGGTAAACATATCTACCATAGACGAATCATGCTTTTGCAAGGGGAGCTCATCCTGCAGGGGCTCCGACGGCTGCTTGGTACCCACGAGAGTAATGCGATCCAATGTTTCCCCGTGATTGATTCGGTCTTTAATGTGGATGAGCAGGCCCATGTCCTGCTCCGAGAATATATAGTGGCCAAATCGGTCCTTTTGAAAAAAATGCGGGAAAGTTGAAGCCCAACGTTTGATCGTTGTTTGACTGACAGAAAGAAGATCTGCGGCATCCTTCGTTTTCAAAATACCCATTTCGATCCCTCCGCTTCGGATGTTCTGTATGGATAATTCGCCGTGATTAAACGACTCCCTGCACGGGTGACAAAGGAAGTGCTGATTCGATAAACAAAGTGTTTTTACGAGTAAACATGCGTCTAAGTAGGAGAGAAGCAGGTCCGACTGTAGTCTCATTAACCGGGGTTTGAAGAGTTTACCTTCAACTCACGGTTTTTATCTAATGGCGTATTTGAGCAAAAAGAAGCCCAACAGCCTTATAAGGTTGTTGGGATCCTTTGGGTTAGAAAAGTCGACCTGTACGAAAATAACGGTCGCGAGAGCCAACAAGACAACTCCAAAAATGAGGCCAATCAGTTTCCAAATCCGGCCTTTCTTCCTTTTCTCCTTCATTATCATTCCACCTTTGCATTTTCGAGGATCACAGCACATGGCACTCTCTGCATTTTACTGGAAATGGAAAAATATGAATTCCAGCCAAGGTCGTGCTTCTTCCCTCGACTAAAGAGCAGATTATACAAAGGCGATCCGTGAAATTTTGGCTTGAGATTAGGGTGGGATTTCATGAAACAAATTAGGCTTATGGAATGGGTTCTTGAGGAAGAGGTAGAACGTAGGAGGGGATTTTACAAAGACTATCATTCATTAATTCCTTGGGTGATTGCCGGATGAACACGATGTTAAGCAGTTGTGCTAACGGGTATCTTATGTAAAAAAGAAGCAGGAGCCGCGGAAGCGCCTGCTCTATTTATTGTACTAAAGGCACCAAGCTTAAGGTAGTTACACTTTTTGGGCATGAACAACTACGCAATTAAAGATTTTCATCAAAGGATCGGGTTTTAACGAGATCCATAACGAAAGCTCCCAAATCATCGTAACTCATTGCGTATAATTTATCTTTAAAGGCTTCTGAAACGGTCTCTTTTTTGGTAATCTCTTTAATGATATCAATGACCACTTCAACTCTCGCTTTTTGTCGGTCTTTGGTTCCATTTCTCATTCATTTGTTCTCCTGTTCTGGATCATAGCTCTTTCTTGGAGATCTCTACAGTGTAAATAGATGGTTCCCGATTTTCTTGGTGGCCGTACGCGTCTTGAACCAACTCGATTTGGAGATGTCCGGATTAAAATAGAACAACGCATTACCGGTCGGGTCCATCCCTTTTACCGCTGCTTTAGCGGCCTTGAATGCCGTTTGATTCGGTATAAGCCAGTACTGTCCATCCTTTACGGCTGAGAAAGCATTGGGCTCCATAATCACTTCTTTTACTGTTTTCGGAAACTTTGAAGACTGGAGGCGATTCATTACGACCGCACCGACAGCCACTTGGCCTTTATAATCTTCACCTCTGGCCTCAGCGTAAATAACACGCGCAAGCATGGAGAGCTCTTTTTTGTTAACCGACAATTTTTTGAGCTTCGCCCATGTTCTCGGGCCTACAACGCCGTCACTCTGGAGCCCGTTATTTTTTTGGAAACGTTGAACCGCACTGCGGGTGACCTTTCCGAAACTGCTATCTATTGGTAAATTGTAATAACCCATCGTCTGAAGCCGGAACTGCAGATCCGGAATGGCCTGTCCTTCGCTTCCGTATTTCAAGACAGTCGAAGCATCTGCTTTGTGATTTGTGGCGGTTGCGGTAACGAGCACGAGTAGAGCGAATAGCGCTAAAAATCTGTACATGATGTTGAATCCCTCCGTATGCAAATTGTAGGTAAAATACTGTATAGCTTGGAGCGTTTATTCTAGCACAGCATGAATAGGATAATCTTGTTAAGTTTTTCTCATCTACCCGCCCCCTGAAAGAATGGAAATGTATCGAATAGATATTATATTTAAGAACAAATCGTTACGGTAAGTTAAAAAAATACTGATCACGGTTATTAGGAGTGTACTATGCAGGGTGACATTGAATTAGCGATGGAAAAGATCGAGCAGCTTAATTTTCGTAATCAAAGAGCCATGATGGAATTAGTAAAAAGAAGCCTAAAATTAAATGATGATGAGTTTACGAAAGAATTGCTTGTAGCCTATGCTCATCAAAACCCTATCCATATTTTAGAGGTGGCAGTTGCCCTGCAATATGAAGAAATCATTAAGGCGCTGCCAGATAAATTTACTAATGATAAAAGTTAATCGATAGGGAAGACGAGTTTTGGAGCAGGCTGGCTAGAAAGAAGCTCCTGTACTGAGGGGTAACAAGAGCTTAATAAAAACAAATGAGGCAGCCGTGATGGATTCGGCTGTCTTTTCCATGTTAACGGGCAAGTTAAAGCAGTAAACTCATTTTGACAAAAAACCGTCTGGACGGTATAGTAAATACGAGGTGAAAATTATGAACAGTAATTCAAAACGTAATCTTATTTTATCTGCTGCTTCATCTATCATAAAAACGCTCGGTGCTGAAAAACTTACGCTTGAGGCAGTTGCGAAAGAAGCTGGAATCAGTAAAGGCGGTTTACTCCACCATTTTCCCAACAAGCAGGCGCTAATATCTGCAATGGTTGAAGAGTCAACGAACGACTTTGTTTCGAACATGAATGAAAGGGCGGCAAATGCAGCCGGTGATGGCAAGTGGAGCCGTGCTTATATTGAGGCAACTTTCGTTGATGATAAAAGCGGAAATGGAAACGAACTAAATACAGCCATTATCGCATCACTGTTTACTAATCCGGATTTACTGCTAAAGCTGCAAAACGAGTATTCAAACTGGCAAAAGAAAATTGAAAATGACGGAATTGATCCGGTGCTCGCCACCATCGTTCGATTAGCGGTTGATGGATTATGGTTTTCTGAAATATTTGAGGTGGGGGATTTGAACAGTGAATTACGGAAAAAGGTAATAACGTATTTAACAAATATGACTAAGAGATAAGGGGGAAAGCCCATTTTGAATGCATATATTTTTTTAGCGGTCGCTATAGTAGCTGAGGTTTTTGCCAGTTCTATGCTGAAATTGTCAGATGGCTTTAAAAATCGGCTTCCATCCCTGTTTCTGGTCATTGGATATATCTTGTCTTTTTATAGTCTATCACTGGCTCTGAAGGTTTTTCCGTTAGGAACAGCCTACGCAATATGGGCGGGAGTCGGAACCTCTTTGACTGCATTAATAGGTGTTCTCCTGTATAAAGAGCTTTTTAACTACAAGAAACTATTGGGTATGGTCTTAATTATCGGGGGCGTTGTAATGATGAACCTTGCCGGGGGCAGTCATTAAAATGTTATCAAAGGGGGGCATGGCGTGAAGGGATATATAGCACTAGCAATAGCCATTATCGGAGAGGTATTTGGCAGTACTATGCTTAAATTTTCGGAAGGCTTTACAAATATATTGCCATCCATTGGTTTCGTCGCAGGTTTCGGAATCGCGTTTTATTCGATTTCCATTTGCGTAAGAACCGTATCATTGGGTACGGCATATGCGATATGGTCAGGTGCCGGGACGGTCTTAACTGCATTAATCGGAGTACTGCTATGGAAGGAACCGTTTACGCTAGTTACGTTAATAGGGATATTATTGATAGTCGGGGGAGTATTTATTTTGAATTCCGCAAAAAATGCGAAACAAGGGTCAGAAGGTACTGTCAGCTATTCGACTAACGGACACAATAGATAAACACGAAAGGGCTGCCGTGAGGCAGCCCTTCGTTTTTGTTGAAGACTTCTATGTCAAAATGTTCACAGACTGTTCACTTATGAAGAGCTTTCCATTGCCTCTATAATAGCAAAGGGAAAAAGAAAGGAAGATGGAAATTGCCAACAACTAAGAAAGAAGATTTTTATTTTGGGATGATGATGTGCTTTGGGATGGTCGTAGTCATGACATGTTATAATTTAATTAGAAATGGCTTGATCGGAACGATACCCTTGCAAGGATTGCTTATGCAATTCGTTCTTGGCTTTATAATTGCTTTCTTGTTAGAATTATTTATTGTAGGTCCAGTGGCAAAGAAAATAGCTTTGTCCTTACCTTATGATAAATCAAAAAAGGCATTTGTGATTTTATCCATTTCATTTTGCATGGTGATCGGAATGGTTCTTTGTATGTCACTTTATGGCTTGGTAACTGCTTACTTTTCTAACGGCTTGGCGGGAAAACCATTACTTGAAACTTACTTCTCTTTCGTTTTTAATAATTTTATTTTTGCTTTTCCTTTGCAGCTTATCATTATGGGACCGCTAGTTCGATTTTTATTTAGTAAATTCGTTAAAGGTAAAAAAATGACGGAATCTTTTAGCTAACAGAATTCCACTTAAAGATAACGATTGCAAATAAGGCGGTCTAAAGGAAGGGGAAAATGATGAGGGTCAAAATATTTGAATTGATTCCATGGCGTTCGGCCCTCACATCCGCGGGATTAAACGGCATACGCAGTAACAAATTAAAGCTTAACGGTATATTTGTATCCGAGAACCTGCCTTTTACCTTAGACAGCAAAGAACTTATTCAGATCGATATTTGTGGAGAATGCTTCAGTTCCGGATGCACGGATGCGGGATATGTCCAGGTTTTTGAGAAAGATGATATTGTGGTTTGGAAAGAGCCTCACAGCAATGGATATGATATAAGTGTGGAAGCAGCCGGCGGGTTAAAGGCGGGCACAATTTACTGGAATTCAGCTGGGTATGCCGCATTTTTGGCAACACTAGGATGGACTGATGATCATAAGACACTTGGTCTGCCTGTCGGGCAAGTCATTGATTTATGGCGAATAAATGCGGCTAAAACGATATTACCCCTTAGTTCTTCCGGAATTATTAGTTTCGAGCGTATGGAAGAGGAAATCATGGGATTTTATTCCGTCGATTTCGATGCAGAACAGTCTAAGGAAATGTACTTTTCCGCAAAGAAGAGGCTGTTGAATGCCGAAGAAGATTCTAACCTTACAATTATTGAACTAAAGGAAACAGCTGTGAAAATCGTAGCGATGTTAGATACAAATCCATACAAAGAATGGAATTGCATTTATTATGAAAACGGACGGGAATTGTTTCCGATTGGCGATAATCTAGCAGTCCGTTTAAATAGTTAAATAAAAAGAGCTGTCCAACAAGTCAGAAGAACTGACGGAGGACAGCTTTTTTTATTTATGATCGGCTCTGCTTACAATGCCCTCATGCTTCAAGGAGCAAGGGCACAGAAACTGTGATGGACATATCGGTTTCCCAGAGGGGCAAGGCGAGCATATCGCATCCGGCTGGCATACGAACTATTGGGAGCCGATACAGAAATTATTGGCTTAGTTGATGGAAGCAGCGCGCGATATTTATGCGCGCTTTTTATTTTTTGCAAGGAGGTATGAGGTATGACGCTCTCAGGCGTTAACTTAGTGAAAGAAAGCCTCGTTATTAATAGCAGGAGATCATTCTAAAATATCGGAGGGAGAATGGTTATAAACCAGCATGCAACAATAACGGATGGTCTATTTTAAAAATTGACTTCTATGTACCAAAAACGAGATAATTAGATAAAGCCAACGCGTATAAACATCGTACTATGCAAGCTTAACATGGAGGTGCAGCAATGAGTGGCATGAAAAAAACCTTAGGCATCGCGGTCGGCACCTATGCAGTCGGACTTGTTGTTTATTGGGTTACTTCTCCCTATATAGCGATTGCCATACCCGCTGTCGGTTTGTTAGTCGCCCTGTCATTAAGGCAGCGCGGCAGGAAAGAAATCAACGAGAGCTCGCGCGAGCCCGAGCTGCAGCACAGACCGCAAAACCCGCCAATCCAACAGCAAGGCGCAGGTTCCGTATCACCAGCTCCAGTGCCGCAGGCTGTACAAGCTGTTCCGGCAGCTTCCAGCACGCAGCCGGTATTGGATCCAGAGCTGGCTTCTGCGCTAGAATACATCGGAATTATCGAAGATATGATTTTACTCGAAGGCAAGCAAAACAATTTAGACGATGAAATCGTGCAGAAGACGCTTGCTTTGCTTTCTCGACTAAATCGGTTGATTCCCGATTTAGTCGAGCTTGGCGACGCCAGCATTAACCACAATATCGTTCGGCTGGTGAGGAAGGATCTGAACTCGACGATTAATCCCTTTCTGCGGTTAAGCGGCGAAGCGAAACGCCAGAATAGGCGGCTTTTGCTCGATGGCATTAAGGACGTGGATTCGAAGCTAACCTTTTATACGAAAACGATTGAACAGAAGGACCTGATGGAGCTGCGTACGAAGGCTGAATTAATTCAACAACGTTATCGCCTTACCGACTAATATAAGGGGGAAATAAGCCGTGTCACAACAACTCGTGCAATTGAAAAGTGAAGATCTCCAGAAGCTGGAGCAAGAAGTGCAAGTTACGATGCAGAAGGTAGCGACAACGGATGCGATGCATCTGGACACGCTGATGGATGAAATTACGAAAAAAGGCCAAAAGACGCTGGAGCGCTCGGGTCAGACGCTAACCATGCTGGAGCGGCCGCTGTCGGATCTAATGTCAGGGAAGCGCTCCGAGGTTGCGAACAATATGCTCAAGCTGCGCAGCGAGGTGGAGGATTTGAGCCGAAGCAAACAGCTTACGCTCGTGCAGAAGCTTCTGCGCAAGGCTCCGATGAAGGCCTATATTTACAAATACCAATCCGCTAAGTCGAACGTGCAGGTTATCGTGAAATCATTGCGCGACGGCCGCGACAATCTCGAAGAGAACGTTGTGCATATGAGAAACCTTAAGCGCAGCAGCCTAGACAACGTCTATGACCTCCAGCTGCTTGTCGAATACGGCAACCGTCTCAAAAAAATGTTCGAGGACGAGATCGCAAAGCCGGAGAATGAACACCGGAAAACGTATCTGGAGCGCGGGCTTCGGAAAGTGGTTACGAAGCTTCAGACGTACACGGAAATGATTATGCTTTATCAGCAGGCCATTGCGGCAACCGATATTATTAATGACACGAATGATAAGCTGATGGACGCGCTCGACAGCTCGATTGATAAAACGCAGCATTTGATGTCGGTATCCGTATTGATTGCCAGCGCGATTGACGATCAGATGAAAGCGATCGAAGCGGTCAATTCCACGAATGAGATGCTGGGCAACCAATTTGCCGAGAATGCTCGTCTCTTGAACGAGACCAGCGAGAAAGCGAACCAAGCGCTGACTAAGCCGGCCATGAGCATGGAGCTTGTAGAGCGGGCGATGACGGATCTCTTCTCAGCGATGGATAAATACGAGAATTCCAACCGCCAGATCATTCAAACCGTCTCGCAGCAAACGGAGAAGATGACCCAAATCAACCAAAAGGTTGGACAACGCCTTGGCATTCAAGCCGGCTCTGCGGCTGGACAGACAGAGCTGCCGCCATCGGCAGCCAAGGGCTTTTTGGAATAGAAGCCCGCCATATAAAGCACACGAAAAAAACGCACAGCGACCGCAAGGGACTTGAATTTATAGTCCTGACGGCCGCTGTTTTTTTTATTCTGTGGGCCGTTAACGGGGCCAGCTAACGTTAGCGTGCCTCTCGATGCTGTCTAGCAGGAACGCGTCAAATACGGGGCCTAATATTTTTACTGACCGAGTCGCCTTTACTCACGGCTCTCTTAAGGCCCCCGTATATTATTTTATCGTCCGAATGCCGTATGAAGCGCACATAATCCAAGGATCACCGGCATAGCTTTAAAGAAAAAAAGAGGTGATCCTGTTATGATTGGCGGTATAGCCCTGGCAGCGCTCATTATCGTGTTGATTGTCGTTGCTAGCTCGGAACGAACGGAAGCGATTTTGCAAGAGATGAAGTAATCGCTAGTTTCGTTTATCTCTGATTTGGTATAATAGTAAGAAATTATACTGACGGATCGGAGGTATTCCATTTGGAGTTTACCTATGAAATTATTTCGGAGACCAATATCAATATACGGTTTATATATGGCGGGGAATGGTTTACCTTCAACCTGTTTAACCGGGAAGGCCAGTGGGTGCTACACCCGTTCGATTCATCCCTCATCCGCAACAAGGATATGAGCAGGCTTGTCATCACTGATCTGATTCAGCATAGACCCTTTCAGGTTATGCTGGCCAAAGAAGGCATTATTTTATCGGAGCTGAATACATCGATTCCGCTGGGAAAGGAGCCGGAGTATGAAGAGGAATACGAGGAGCTTCCCCGGATTGGACGAGGCTCGGACCGGCTGTTCGATGAACAGCGTGGCCCCTCTAATCATGAAGACGTCGATATCGATCAATTAATCGAGGAAAATGAACTGGAGGACCTGATTCGGATGGAGCTTGGGCTAATCGAAGCGCGTCAAAATATGTACAATCAAATTTTACACCGGATGTTCATGGCTGATTTAGGTCCAACCGATCCCGAATTCCAAAAAATACAGCAAATCGTCAAAGCCTACGGCGAGGCGAAGTCAAGGCTTATGGCGATACAATAACGCCGCCGCTTCCTGTATAATAGGAGCATTGAACTGTTTTTGGAGGAGATTGGATTGGCACAGCTTTATTACAAATATGGCACGATGAACAGCGGCAAATCTTTTGAAATCATTAAAGTCGCCCATAACTACGAGGAACAAGGCAAGCAGGTGCTCATTTATTCGCCGTCCGTCAGCGCAAGGGGGAGCGTTGATCGCGTAGGCTCCCGCGTAGGCTTCGAGCGGGATGCGATACCAGTCCAGGAGAATACGAACCTATATGAGAGCGTGAAGGCACATGTCGCGGCAGCGGTGCCGTCCAAAATTTATTGCGTGCTTATCGACGAGGCGCAGTTTTTGAAGAAACATCATATTCTGGAGCTGACCCAGGTCGTGGACGAGCTTAACATTCCTGTCATGGCCTTCGGGTTAAAAAATGATTTTCAGAACCAGCTGTTCGAAGGCAGCTATAATCTGCTCGTGCAAGCAGATAAGATTGAAGAAATTAAGACCATTTGCTGGTATTGCGACAGGAAGGCAACGATGGTCATTCGCTTTAATGACGGGCTGCCGATGAATGCCGGCGCGCAAATTCAGATCGGCGGCAATGAGGATTACAAGCCGGTCTGCAGGCGCTGCTACAATGAGGCGTTCCGCAGCAAGGCCTAACTTAAAGCTGCCTGCATCCGAAAGGTCGCATTAACCTAATAGGCGCATACAAAGAACCTCCGGTCCCGCTTTCGCAGCGGTGCCGGAGGTTCTTTTGCGTCGTTAGCGCATTATAGGTTGAATTCGCTCGGATTCAGTCCAAGCGTCGTACAGATATCGCGTACGGCAGCTTGCTCGCTCGCGTCGAAATCGCCGTCTGCCGCGCCGATCGCGCTGCACACTCCTACGATTACCCGGCCAACTTCCGGTTTATTGCGGTATTTTGCAATCGCTTTGAGCGCTTCTTGCTTGCCGATCATGCCGTCAAACTCTATATTGCCAACAAAGTGGTTGAAACGGTTGATGACTTCGCTCATATCAAAAACCTTAAGCTCTTCGCTGCGGCTGATGTAACCTGTCATTTTTTGCTTTTCGTTCGCGTTGATGGAGCCGTCTGCTCCTGCTACGATGGCACAGCCTGCAACGACTGCATCCAAGAAATCTTTATTTTTTAGTTTTTTGACCTGATCAGTTAGGCCTTGTTTGGTACTTGTCAGCCATGATGTAAATGAACTCATTTTGTTCAGCCTCCCGTATTGGAATTTTTTTGGTATACCTCTATTGTAAATACTTATGGGGGTAATTAGCAAATTTTGCGGAAAAAAGTCTTTTTATACGCATTTTTCATAAAGCCCTCTTCCTTCGAAAAGAGAACTCGATTTCCTGCTTAAGCGATATCGAAGCGATCGGCGGAACCGGTTGCAAATTGCCAAAAAACAACGCACATAATCACAAGAATGCGCCATATTTTCAAAGCCCTATCAATTTTATACTTGTAGGTAATCTCGTCTGCGGATGCCTTCCGGTAGTGAACGGCTGCAGCCTTGAGACGGCTATTAAAGTTTTGAGGAGGGTTTGGTTTGAGAAGAAAGATGTCGATGATGACGGCAATGCTTTTGGTCGTATCGCTAATGACGAGCCTTTTTTCGGTCGGTGCGACGCCATTGACGCAGTCCGGAGAAGGGCTTCCGGCGTATTTGGATCCGTCCAAAAGCGTAGATGCCCGAGCAACGGATTTGCTTGCCAGAATGACACTAGAGGAACGTGCAGGACAAATGATACAGCCGGAGAAGGGCAATATTACGCCGGAGGAGGTTAAGCAGTATTTTATCGGCTCGGTGCTGAGCGGCGGGGGTTCCTTCCCGAATGGCAAGCAGCAGGACAGCACGCGCGAGAATTGGCAGACGCTCATAGACAGCTATCAGGACGGGGCGCTCTCAACGAGGCTTGGCATTCCGCTTTTGTACGGCGTGGATGGGGTCCATGGCCACAACAATGTGAAGGGAGCGACTTTGTTCCCGCATAATATCGGTCTCGGAGCAGCGAACAATGCGGAGCTCGTCAAGCAGATCGGCGCCGCAACCGCGAAGGAAATTCGTTCGACGGGCGCGAATTGGGATTTTGCGCCGACCATTGCCGCTCCGCAGGATATCCGATGGGGCCGTACCTATGAAGGCTACAGCGGCAGCCAAGCGATCTCCAAGGAGCTGGGCGCGGCATATATCAAGGGGCTGCAAGGAGAAACAGCTGCCGAGCGCAGCCAAACGACCCATGTCGTTGGCGCCGCGAAGCATTTTATCGGCGAAGGCTATACGGATGACGGAACGAACCAAGGGAATGTGACGAAGTACACGGAGGATGAGCTGCTCGCTAGCGACTTGGCGATGTACAAGGCAGCGGTAGATGCCGGCGTGCAAACGGTCATGGCTTCGTACCACAGCATTCAGGGCTTGAAGATGCATGCGAACAAGCGTCTTCTTACCGATGTGCTCAAGGGTGAGCTCGGCTTTATGGGTTTTGTTATCTCGGATTACAATGCCATTCAGCAAATTACCCGTGATCAAGATGGCAAGGCGGTGAGCGGTTTGAAAAACCAGCTGCTCGCTTCGGTTAACGCCGGCGTGGATATGTTCATGCTGACAGGCGATTGGAAAGCCAGCCTCAATCATTTGATTAACCTGGTGAAGGAAGGCAGCATTTCGGAGGAGCGTTTGAACGATGCCGTGCTGCGTATTTTGAAGGTGAAAATTTCATCCGGCCTGTTCGAAAATCCGAAGACGGATGCCGATTTGGCAGGTTACCTCGGCGCAGACGAGCACCGTGCGCTGGCGCGCCGAGCGGCTGCGGAGTCGCTCGTGCTTTTGAAAAATGACGTCGTGAACGGTTCGCCGATCATGTCTCAGATCAAGGACATGGACAAGATTTTCGTAGCGGGCAAAAACGCGAACGATATCGGCAACCAATCAGGCGGCTGGTCGATTACATGGCAGGGCGCTTCCGGGGCGATAACGACCGGAACGACGATATACGAAGGACTGAAAGAGGCTGCCGGCGCGGGCAAAACGGTAACCTACAACAAGCATGGCCGGGGAGCGGCGGGGTATGATGCCGCGATCGCGGTTGTAGGCGAGACGCCTTACGCGGAAACAACGGGAGACCGGACCAGCCTCAATCTGGATGAAGAAGATTTGGCGACGATTGCGAACATTCGGGCAGCCGATCCGAACATTCCTGTCATCGTGGTACTCGTATCCGGCCGTCCGCTCACGATCGCGGACCAAATGGACGACTGGGATGCGCTTGTAGCAGCTTGGCTGCCGGGCACGGAAGGGCAGGGCGTTGCGGATGTGTTGATTGGGGATCAAGAATTCAAAGGGAAAAATCCGATCAAGTGGCCATTCTATTTGACCAATTATCCGATTACGACTGAGGATAGCACGAATCTGCTGTTCCCTATCGGTTATGGCTTAACAAGCGGCCAAGCTACGCCAGCATTGCCGGCTAAGCCGGTTCAGCCGGAGCTGCCGTCACTGCCGGTACCGGGCAAAATTGAGGCCGAGGCTTTTGCGGCGAAGAGCAGCGGTTTGAACACGGAGGATACGCAGGATACGGGCGGCGGCAAAAACGTGGGTTGGACTTCTGGAGGCGCGTGGCTGGATTACACCGTTAGGGTGAGTGAGCCAGGCACTTATAAAGCGGCTTTCCGTTATGCAGGCAACGGCGGCGCGACTGGCATCAATGTGAAGACGGAAGACGGAGCAACGGCGGGTACCTTGAATGTGGGCTCAACCGGCGGCTGGCAGAACTGGCAAACGGCCGAGGTCGAAAACATCGTACTGAGCAAAGCCGGCTTGCAAAAGCTAAGATTAGAGTTTATTGCGGGCGATATCAACTTTAACTGGGTGGAGTTCACCCGCACGGGTGATGTGCCAGCCGGCGGCGGCGGCGGCACGACAGATCCGGGGAATGGCGGAGGAAATGAGCCTGCGCTGATTAACGGGGCTGTTGAAGCTTGGATTTCGAGCGAACGTGACGCAGGTGACCGCAAATGGTATTACGCCGACCGTTACTTGGATGGGGACAAGAAGCTGGAGAAGCAAGCAAATCTTGACCTGACGCTCCCGAGTGACAGAGAGGCAACGACGATTACGATTGATCCGGACGAGAAATACCAAACGATGCTCGGTATCGGATCTTCGATGGAAGAAGCAACGATTCATAATCTGGTCAAAATGTCGCCCGAGAAGCAGACGGAATTGCTTCGCAAGCTAATCGACAAGGATAGCGGCATCGGCATGAGCATGATCCGTCTGACCATAGGAACATCGGATTTTACGGCACAAAAGTTTTATTCCTATGATGATTTGCCGGCGGGCGAGACCGATGTCGAGCTTAAGAAATTCTCGATTCAGAAGGATATTGATTTCGGCATCATCGGAACGGTTAAGAAGATGCAAGCGATCAATCCGGACCTGAAGTTCTTTGCCTCGCCATGGAGCCCTCCGGGCTGGATGAAAACAACCGACAGTATGGTTAGAGGGCAGGTGAAGGAAGAGTATCTCCCGGTCCTCGCTTCCTATTACGTGAAGTATCTTGAGGCTTACGCGGAGCGGGGTATTTACTTCGAAGGCATGACGCTGCAAAACGAGCCGCTTCTCGAAATTGATTATCCGAGCACGGCCATGTCATGGCAGCAAGCATCAAGGCTTGCGAAGCTGCTGCGCGCGAAGCTGGATCAGCACGGCAATGCCAAGATCAAAAACGTGAAGCTGTGGATGTTCGACCATAATCCGGGTGATACGATGGCATATCCGGCGCAAATTCTCGGTAATCCCGTGGATGGCGCTTACGATGCGATCGAAGGAACGGCATTCCATGATTACGGCGGCGAGCTGTCCATGATGACGGAGCTTCATAAGCTGTTCCCGGAAAAAAGCGTATATTTGACGGAGCGGGCCGTCTGGGGCACCGCAGGCGCCGACCGGATCGCGCAATATTTCCGCAATTATGCAAAGAGCTATAACAGCTGGGTTACGATGCTGGATAGCGATATTTCGACTCATCAATGGGTGGGGATTCCTGATCCGACACCGGTGGTGCAGGATTCCTCGAATCCAGATAACTACTGGCTACTGCCCGAGTATTACTTGATGGGGCAATACACAAAGTTCGTGAAGCCTGGTTATGTGCGTATCGACAGCAACTACGGATCGGCTTCGACCGTGACGAACGTTGCTTTTGCAAGCCCGGACGGCAAAGAAATCGTCACGGTTATCACCAACCAAACAAATGATCCGCAGCCGTTTAAGGTGTTGGTTGACGGTCTGCAAATCAATGCGGTCATTCCGGCGAAATCGACCGCAACCTATCGCTGGAACCGTACGCAGATTTCAAGCGTGCCTGCAGCTATCGACGCAACGCATTTTGCATCGGCAGAGGGGCAATACCAGGTAAATCCAAGCGGTTACCTCGGCTCCTTCGCGGCAGAGGGTACAGCTTCGTTTGACTATGCCGTTCATGTCGCGGAAGCGGGCGACTATGATTTGGATTTGGCGCTGGCCGGCTACCAAACGGACGGCTCGGTAAGCTTTAAGCTGGATGGCGAGCCTCTCGTTACGCTTCCGGTAAAGCAGACGACGTACCAGTGGGAATATTTTGCTAATCAACGTACGAGAGTTACCCTGCCAGAGGGGACGCATAAATTAACGATGACGGTTGGCAAAAACGATTACAACATCAAGAGCATTACGTTCTCGAAGGCGGATGCGGAGCCGATTCAGCTCCCTGCACTTATCGAGGCAAGCAAATTCAAGGCATCTTTAAATGTGCTCGTAAATGGTTCAGCGGTGAGCTACGCAGATCCAAACGATTGGCTGGAGTATCAGGTACAGGTTCCGGCGGATGGCAGCTACGGCATCACGTATCACTATGCGACAACGAATGAGGGTGCTAAAGCGGAGCTTTCGATCGGAGACGGGGTACTTTCTACGACTGCGCTGCCAAAAACCGCTAGCTGGGATTCATGGGCTACGGCGGCGGATACCGTCAACTTAACCGCGGGTATTCATAACCTGCGCGTTCGGATCGTCGATAAGGGCTTTAATTTGAACGCGCTGGCTGTCGGACCAGCTATCCTTGCGGATGCGGCTGTGATTACTGAAGGCGCGGAAGCAGGGCAAGAAGTATTCGTTCAACTACTTAATGATATTTACAAAGAGGAATTAACGGTATCGAATTGGTCGATCGAAGGAATTGCGGGAACGGTGGTAGACAGTGTCTATCGCGAAGCTGACGATACGGCTAGGCTGGTTTTAGGTGGAGCGTCGGCCAGCGATTATGACGCTGACCGTACGGCAACCGTTACGGCGAGCGTATATGAAGCGGCAGCAGGCGGCGCAGGCGGAACGATGAGCTCCAGGGTTATTTTTAAAGCCGTTGATGATGCGGAATCCTTGTCGCTGTCCGAAAACGCGGTTGCTTACGGCGTGGATGGCAAGGAGCTTATGCTTACGCTGGCTGGCGGAAGCTTTGCGGCAGACCAGCTGGATAAGATTTCTTTATCTGGAACAGCCGTAGCGCAAGGCGGCGTATCGCTCCGCGGAGCAGAGCTTCTCAGCCCAACAAGCGTGAAGCTGACGCTGGATTGGAACGAAACCGTTTATTACAATGAGCTGGAGCTTCAGGTTAACGTTCCTGTCCAGGCCTACGATGATTCAACGGGCGGAACGACGCTAACGGCAAAAACAGCTCTGCTGGGAACCGAAAACGTAAAAACACCGATGAATCTGCTGAGCTTTGATTCGCTTGCCGAGTTCAACAGGCTAAAGGGGTATGCGGTCACGGGAACAGGCAGCTCAGCAAAATTATCGCAAATCGATGCAGGCGATTACGCGGATTATTTGGTAAATGTACCGGAAGCCGGCTCCTACGTCGCAACCTTCAAGGTGACGTCAAACAGCCAGGTTGTAAACGGAATCGTGCTGGAGGCGCAGAACGGCGCGGTCCGGAAAACGCTGACCGTACCGAATTTGTATAATCAAGTGGTAGAAATGCGCGTGGTTTTGGAGCTGAATGCTGGCGATCAGAAGCTGCGCATCGCATCCGGCGCATCCGGCTACGAGCTGAGAGGCATTAATTTTGAGACGCACGCGGCACAAGTGATGGATCAAAGCACCGCCATGAAAATCGAAGCGGAAAGCTACAGCCGTGCAGATGCGGCAGCCGTTCAAAGCAACATGAACGGAGAAACGCTGCTGTTCAAAAACGTGGGCTTTATCGCCGCGGCAGGCTCGTTATATTTTGATGTAAATATTGCAAAAACAGGCTTCTATAAAGTGACTTACCGTTACGCGACGCCGCAAGGAGGCGTAAGCGGCTCGCTGTCGGTGAACGGCAGCAAGCTGTCGACTACGCCGCTAGGCGCAAGCGGCGGTTGGGATGCTTACGTAGAAACTTCCGGCATTGTCCAGCTTGCGGAGGGCGCGCAGACGCTGCAATTCACAAGCAATAATGACGGGGCGAATCTGGATTGGATTGTGCTGGAGGAAACGGAGGCGGTTGCGCCAATTACAGGTATTACTGCGCTTCCGACAGCGTCGCTTAAAGCAGGAGCCTACAATGGGCCAAAAACGGTAACGCTGGCATCGGCAACGGAAGGGGCTGCCATCTACTATACGACAGACGGCTCGCTGCCAAGCCGCACCAACGGCACGCTTTATAGCGCTCCGCTGAAGCTGAACGATTTGACCGTGCTTCGTACAATCGCAATTAAAGAAGGCATGAAAGACAGCTTTATCGCACCGTTCACGTATGCGATTACGCCTGGAGAGGAGCCGCCTACGCCGACTCCTACGCCGACTCCGGGACCAGAAGCAACACCGGCGCCAACCGCGCCGACCGGCTCAGGAAATGAAACGGGCGGCAAAACGATTGCCGCACCGGCACCGGTATTGGATGCTTCAAGCGGTTTAGGCAAAACCGCAATCAGCCAGGCGATGATTGACGGCGTATGGAAGCCTGGGCAAGAGCCAAGTGCTTTCATTCAAACCATTACCATCGAGGTTCCGAGTGTGAGCGGAGCAAACGGCTACGAGGTGCAATTGCCGAAGGCAGCGATTAGCGAGGCTGCTCTTACGGTTCGATATGAAATTAAAACAGGAACAGGCACCATCATCGTTCCCAGCCATATGTTGAAGCCGCTTGCCCCTGATGCGGCAAACGTATCCCTTGTGATCGCGAATGCGGACAAAACCAAGCTTAGCGAAGAAGCGCGCAGCGCAATCGGCAGCCGTCCGGCGGTCGAGCTGAATCTTTACGTGAACGGCGTGAAAGCAGAATGGAGCAATCCGGAAGCTGCCGTAAACGTATCGCTCCGCTACAGCCCAAGCGCAGAGGAGCTGCCGGTGAGCGAGCATATTACGGTATGGTACGTTGACGCTGCCGGCCAAGTTATCGCAGTGCCAAGCGGAAAATATGTGAAAGCGCAGGGGGCTGTAACCTTTGCGGTCAACCATTTCAGCAGCTATGGCGTTGTGCTCGTGAACAAATCGTTTGATGACCTAGGCAAGCATGCTTGGGCGAAGCAGGCGATTGAAGTGATGGCTTCCAAGGGCGTCATAAACGGCGTATCCGCAAAAGCTTACGCACCAGCACAGAAGGTGAAGCGCGCTGACTTTATTAAGCTGCTTGTTCATACGCTCGGTCTAAGCGCAGCTGTTGAAGGCAGCAGCTTTACCGATGTGGTGGAGGATGCTTACTATTATGACGCGGTTGCCATTGCGAAGAAGCTGGGCATCGTGACAGGCCGCTCGGACGGCGCTTTTGACCCGAATGCGGCCATTACAAGGCAAGAAATGATCGCGATGACGGCCAGAGCATTAAACGCTTCCGGCAAAAAGCTGCAAGCAGGCAGCGTGGATCAGCTGAAATCCTTTACGGATTTGAAGCAGCTTGCACCGTTTGCAGCAGATAGCGCCGCTTTGCTTGTCGCGAACGGTATCGTAAAAGGCGACGGCTCCAAGCTGAACCCGCTCGGCCATACAACCCGCGCGGAAGCGGCTGTCATTATGTATGCGATTTATAACAAATAACAGATTTGGTGAGTGAAAATAAGCTGTCCCGCAGGTATGGTGCCTGCCGGGGCAGCTTATTTTCTATTGCGCAGCTTATCCAAGCTCTCCCTGATGCTTGAGCCGGCTGCGTCGCATCCTATTGCGACATCGGCTCATCGCCTCATTGAACAAGATCTTTAGTGTAGACTTCCGCTAATACAGAAAGTACTCCGAAACCTTACATAAACTCCGCAAGTAGGAGCTACATTGCAGAAAGTACAACAGAAACCTTGCTAAACCCCGATCAAAGTAGCTACGCTGCAGAAAATACAACGTAAACCGCCACTAACCAGCTAATTTGTTTGAAACCCAAGATTTTGCTGCGCAAACTACACTGTAGCGCAAGACAGCGGCTTAGAAAGCTGATTACATTGCACAAACTGCAGTGTAGCGAGGGAGAAGCGCCCTATCTGGGCTACCGCGTGAATATCTTCTCCGTTTGGGGACCGGACAGAGAGGCATGCAAGCGTTTATATGCGAAGCTGGGAGATCCCCAAAACGTCGAATTGGATCTTGCGCTCTACCATCACGAAGACCTGTTGGAAAAGCTGAAATCCTATACGCTGACCATTAACTTCAAGCTGCACGCCAGCTGCCTTTCTGCCGCTGCGAGCGTTCCCTTTATCAGCCTTGGCTATCGTTTCAAATGCATTGACTTCGGGTTATCTGCCGGTCTGTCCGATTATGTGCTCTCAACGGGTGATCCCAAGCTTAGGGCCGAAATACTCGATAGGGTGGTTAAAATTGAAAAAGAAGCGAATACGATCCGAGAAAAATTTTATACGCACCAAAATCGTTACCGCGAGCTGCTGAAAAAACCGTTTTACGAGGAGTTGCTTTAAGTATGGAATGGGGCTGCCTAAAGGTGAAGAACCTGCGGGCAGCTTCTTTTTATGGATTTTTAAGGAAGCGGGTTGACATCGAAAAATAGTTTATGTTATATACAAAGAGGGATTAGCACTCAGAGAGTTTGAGTGCTAATATATAGGGTGACGGTTTAACAAAGCTAGGCCAAGCCATCCTGTCACATATCCATAATGATTTTATAATCGACGAATGGAAAGGGGATCTATCTATGTCCAAAAAACAGTTCAAAGCAGAATCGAAACGATTGCTGGAAATGATGATTAATTCCATTTATACGCAGCGCGAAATCTTCCTGAGAGAGCTGATCTCCAATGCGAGCGACGCTATCGACAAGCTCTATTACAAAGCCTTAACCGATGAGCAGTTGGTGTTCAACAAAGAGGACTATTACGTCAAAGTGGTGGCTGACAAGGCGAACCGCACGCTGACGATTACAGATACAGGCATCGGGATGTCGAAGGAAGAGCTTGAGAATAACCTTGGCGTAATCGCGAAGAGCGGTTCCTTTGCTTTCAAGAATGAAAACGAGCTGAAGGACGGCCATAATATTATCGGTCAGTTCGGCGTAGGCTTCTATTCCGCGTTCATGGTGGCGGACGTCGTTACCGTAACAACGAAGGCTTTCGGCAGCGACGAAGCTTTCAAATGGGAGTCGACGGGCGCGGACGGCTATACGGTCGAGCCGGCGGAGAAGGCTTCGCCAGGTACCGAAATCGTGCTGAACATCAAGGAAAACACCGAGGATGACCAATACGATGAGTATTTGGAAGAATATCGCCTAAAATCGATCATCAAAAAATATTCCGATTTTATCCGTTATCCGATCAAGATGGACGTGAAGGGACAGCGTCCGAAGGCAGACAGCGAGAACGAATTCGAGGAATACCAGGAAGAGCAAACCGTCAACAGCATGGTGCCGATCTGGCGCAAAAACAAAAATGAGCTTACGCAGGAGGACTACGACCAGTTCTACTTCGAGAAGCGTTACGGCTTCGATAAACCGATCAAGCATCTGCATATTAGCGCGGACGGCGCAGTCGTTTACAATGCGATCTTGTATATTCCGGAGAACACGCCTTTCGACTACTATACGAAGGAGTACGAGAAAGGGCTGGAGCTTTATTCGAATGGCGTGCTGATTATGGATAAATGCTCGGACCTGCTCCCGGATTATTTCAGCTTCGTTAAAGGGATGGTTGATTCCGAGGATCTGTCGCTCAATATCTCACGTGAGATGCTGCAGCATGACCGCCAGCTGAAGCTGATCGCCAAAAACATCAACAGCAAAATCAAAAGCGCGCTGCTTGGCATCCTGAAGGATGACCGCGAGAAATACGAGACCTTCTACAAAGGCTTCGGAAGACAGCTGAAGTTCGGCGTATACAACGACTACGGCATGAATAAAGAAGTGCTGCAGGATCTGCTGCTGTTCCACTCCTCCAAAGAGAAGAAGCTGGTTACGCTTGACGAGTACGTGTCGAGAATGAGCGAGGACCAGAAGTATATCTACTACGCTTCAGGCGAGTCGATCGAGAGAATCGAGCGATTGCCGCAGACGGAGATGGTTTCCGACAAAGGCTACGAAATCCTTTATTTCACGGATGACATTGATGAATTCGCGATCAAGGTTGTGGCGAAGTACAAGGATAAGGAATTCAAGTCGGTATCCAGCGGCGATCTAGGCATCGAAGCCGACGAGAAGGATAAGGAAACGGCGGAGGAGCAGGAGCAGCATAAAGAGCTCTTTGAGCAAATGAAAGAAATCCTGCAGGATAAAGTAAAGGCCGTTAAAGCGTCAAAACGCCTTAAATCGCATCCGGTGTGCTTGTCCACCGAGGGCGAGGTTACGATCGAGATGGAAAAAATATTGAAGGCGATGCCGAACAGCCAAGACGTGAAAGCGGACAAGGTGCTGGAAATCAACGTGAACCATGAAATTTTCGCTGCGCTCAAGGATGCCCATGGCACAGACCAAGCGAAGCTCAGCCTTTATACAAGCTTGCTCTACAACCAGGCGCTGCTCATCGAGGGCTTGCCGATTCAAGATCCGGTTTCGTTCACGAATGATATCTGTAAAGTAATGGTGTAATGCAAGGAATAAGCGTAAACAAAACAACCTGTACGGCTCTATGCCCGTGCAGGTTGTTTTGTTTACAGCGCTAACGTATGATCTGATTTTTTGGTATCGCGGCCATAAAGACTATAGGTGTTTTTACCGCTGCGTTTGGCATGGTAAAGAGCCTGGTCTGCGCAGGTATAAAGCCGTTCAGAGTCCTCGGCGTGCTCAGGCGAAATTGCAATTCCAATGGAGGCCGTAATACACAAGCTTTTTACGACATCAATTCCTTGAATTTCGCAAGGCCGTTTCAGCTCATCAATAATATGGCTGGCGGTATCCAAAGCTTCCTGTGTATTTTCGATAGGGTTCAGAATCACGACGAACTCATCGCCGCCTAAGCGTGCTGCCACGGCATTTGGACTCGTGACCGCAGAGCGGATTCTTTTCCCAACCTCCTTTAGAAAGATATCGCCGGCATCATGCCCAAGGGTGTCATTGACCAATTTGAAATGATCCAGATCGATGTGAAGCAGCGCTGTTTTTCTCTGTTTCTTCTTGTTCTTCTCGATACTCGCGATAAGAGAGCTTTCAAAAGCCGCTCGATTGGATAGTCCCGTCAGCAAATCATGGGAAGCTAAGTACATGGGTCTTGCTACCAGCCGAGTGATGATGTAAGAAATGATGAGCGCTATGGCGATGGTTGCTAAAAGCTGAAGCAGGAATACCTGCTTGTTTTGATTCAATTGGTTTTGCAATTCCTGTTCATTGTAAACGATTTCAATAATGCGTTGATCAGTAAAACGGGTCGCCGCGTCGTCATATTCGATAGAATAGGGCACATAGCGATAGGTAACCGGGTAACCGTCCCGTACTCCGGAAATTTCCTGAACTTTGTTTTCGTTGAATGCTCTGCTAAAGGCAGGCATATTTTCACTCGATACGACGAGGGATCTTCCGTCTTCGCCCATTTTCCCGATCGATTTGCCCGTTGTCGTAAACACGGTAATGTCGTTAATATAACTGTATTTTTGAATGAGGCTGCTGCTAATATCGAGAAAATTAAAGCTTTGGAAGATTGGATTGCTTTCCAGATAAACGCCAAGCTCGATTAAATATTTATGATCGGGGGTTGGGACATAGCTGTATTTTCTAATTTTCCCCGTATTCGTTTCTTGATCGAGCCCGTCTGCTACGAATTGATCCCCTTGCAGCCTCTCCTCCAGAAGCTTGGAAAATGAGCCCTCGCCTTTAAAGCTCAGTCCGATATCCATAACAAAGCTGCTGTATACAATGGTATGCGTCGTATCAATGATGTAGATATCCATGCCGTCTGCTTCTTTTTTCAGCTCTTGGTAGTCCCAGGAAGCCAAATCAGGATTGCCTTGATATTTTTGAAGCAGCGCATTGGAGTTGGTTTTCATTTTTTTCTCAATGTCTTGATCAAAAATTTGGAATGCCTTGTCTGCAGCCGAGACGGCGGAAACGACCGTATCTTCTACCAAAGCGGATTCTCGTTTATAGCCCGTTATCAAGTTATCTTTTAAACGATGCTGGTCGACCAGCGACACACTGAGCGTCAATAAAATACTGAAAATGCCCATAATGGTCATTAGTTTAGATTTGAAACGAAACGGCATGGCATAACCCCCTTGAAGCTGTAAAATTGCTAGGCCTAATGACCTAATCTATTTATCGGCTTACAAGTCTGTTTCATTAACAAATTATGAGAAATTGTAAAAAAAGGGCTAAATCGCAAGGTATAGAACCTTGAGACAGCCCGTTTTTCAAAATATAAGAAAGTATAAATTTGAACCTTATACGATGCTTATATTTCACCGCGAAACGAGCTTTTGCCGCCAAGGACGGCGTCAGCCGTTTACGCTTGTTCATTCCGCATTGTAATTTTTCTGATACTGGCGCGGCGTCAGCCCCGTCCATTTCTTGAAGGTCGAGCTGAAGTGGCGCTCCTCCTGGTAGCCGACCAGCTTGGATACGGCGTAAATTTTATAGCTTTGACGCAGCAGCTCCTTGGATTGCTCTACGCGGTATTGGTGCAGGTAATCCAAGAAATTAACGCCAAGCTCCTGCTTGAAGAGCGAGCTGAGATAAGAATTGCTGACGAAGGTTTCTTTGGCCGCAAGCTCGAGCGTGAGATTGGTATTATATCTTTGTTTGATAAGCTCGATCGTAGCGTGAACCGTGCGATGAAGCGACTTCTGGTTCGACACCGCCTCGACGATGCTTTGCACGATTTTTTGCAATACGACGGAGCAGTCGTCAAGCGTCTCCATATTAGGGATTTGCTCCATCCAGTTTACGAAGCTGTCCTGCCATTCAATAGAGGCGACCTTGCGTTCCTTGGCGAACTTCTGCAATTCGAGGATCAAGCTTGTTGAACGCAAATGGACCTCGGCCTTCGTATAGCTGGAATTGCTCCGGATATGGGACATGCTCGCTTCAATGGCATCGACTGTCTGCTCATACTGTTCATTTTGCAGCGAAACGAGTAATTCCTTCTCCATGCGATGAAGGAAAGGATCATCCAGAATGGAGGTTTTCGAGGTTTGTTGTTTGTCTGCCCCCGCATAAAAGAAAATGCCGCCCCGTCCTTGATAGAATCGTCCTTCCATCGCCTCAAGCGCTTCTTGATAGCCGATATGGGCAAAATCGACGGAGGCTTGGGCTGCGCTGATCGATATGCTGATGGATAGCTTTAAATAGGATTCCAGATTGCTCTGCAGCAGCTTCATCGCGCTCCCGATCGCCTCGAGCGTGGCATGGTCCGGTACATTGCCGACCCACAGCATTTCGTCGCCGTGACGGAATACTTCAAGGTTCCCATCATATAGAGGGCGAAGCGTCTCGCCCGTAATATTTAGCAGCGCGTAGCGGATGAGCTCTAAATCCCGTTTGGAGGCTGCCGCGTTAGGCCCCTTGCTTGCATCGATCCGAATAATCCCAACCTGGATTTTCCCGGACTGGAGGGCCATCTCGACCTCGTTCATAACGCTTAAGCGGTTTTCAAGCGGCATTAAAGGCTGCTGAATCCACTGGGACAATATTTGATTTTTCAGCAGATGGATATTGCGGTTCCAGCTTTGGTTCAGAGCATTCACCGCTTTATCCTCATTCTCGGAGGCCTCGATTTTTTGCTTCAATTCCAAAATAACGCGTACGATATCATGCGGCATGCATGGCTTCAAGAGATAATCCGATACGCCGAGCTTGATGGCTTCCTTCGCATATTCGAACTCGTCATAGCCGGTAAGCAGCACGGAGCGGAAATCATGCCCTGCGGCTTTGGCTTCCCTAATCAAATCAAGGCCGTTTAGGTGGGGCATGCGGATATCGGTCAGCAGCAAATCCGGCGGGTTATTATGGATCATTTCCAAAGCCTGACGGCCGTTCTCTGCTTCGCCGGCAATTTCTATGTCATAAAGCTTCCAATCGACAAGGGTAAGAATACCTTCCCGGAACGATTGCTCATCCTCTGCAATGATCATTTTAAGCGCCATTTGATGTGCCCCCTTGTTTGATTCGTATTTGGACTCTTGTGCCCAGGCCCTCCCGGCTTACGATCTCGAATTCCGCATGCTCATAAAATAAAGCGAGTCTCTCTTTAATATTGGAGAGCGCCATCCCCGAGTGCGGCCCGTTCGTCTGCAAAGCCTGCATCGACTCATCCATCGGCGCTTGATTTAAACGCTGGACCTGGGCCTCCGGCATGCCGGGACCGTTATCCGATACCTCAAAAATAATAAGCGAATCTTCTTTGTAGGCTCTTACGTGAATGTGCCCATTGCCGCCTGAAGGCTCAATCGCATGAATAATGGCATTTTCGACAAGAGGCTGCAGGAGCAGCTTAGGCATGCGGAAATGCTGGATGGACGGCTCCAAGTCAATCTCGAAATTGAAACGGGAAGTGAAGCGCTTCTTTTGCAAAAACAAATAATTCCGCACCAGCTCCATTTCATGCTCGAGCGCTACCAGGTCATTGCCGCTGTTGAGGCTTAAACGGAATACCTGCGAGAGCGAAACGACCATTTCGGATATTTCCTTATCGCCCTTCTGAACGGCGCTCCAATTGATCATGTTCAAGGTGTTATAGAGGAAATGAGGATTAATTTGCGATTGCAGCGCCTTAAGCTCCGCTTCCTTCTGCTTCAGCCTCGAGGCATAAACGTCATCGATTAATGTCTTAATTCGTCCAACCATCGTATTATACAAATGTCCAAGCCTGCCAATCTCATCGTTGCCGTTGAAGTGGACCCGCTGCGTAAAATCTCCCGTTTGAAGCGCCCTCATCGAAAACATCAGCTTCTTCATCGGATTCGTAATAATGCGGGCGATGACCCAAGAGACGATGATCGTAATCAGTGTTACGACAGCCATAATGGAGAACGTGACAGAGCCGATATGCTTCAGCTCAAGCACCAGCTTGCTGCGATCCTGAATAACGACGGTATGCCAGCCGGTAATATCCGAAATCGAATCGGAGACGATATACTTTTTGTTTTTCTTTAATACGGCTAATCCGAGTTCAGGATGAATCGTCGTCGTATCCTCCTGGTTGAAAAAGGGCAGCAGCGTGATGGGCTTGCCGATCCACTGCATATCCGTTGCGGCGAGGACGATGCCCTGATCATTCAAAATGAACTGTGCAGCCTCCTCATTGCCATGGTACAAGCTTTTGCTCAGCTTATCCGCATCCATTCCGATGACAAGGAGACCGCTGCGCGCATAGTTATAATAGTTTTTGTAGGGCTTGATTAAGACGATTTTATGATGGTAGTCACCGGGCAAAATATAATCCGAGGGATAAAACATATCCCAGATTTGCCCGGAGGGCGTCTCCGACAATCGTTCGTAATAGCGGGTTTTGGAAAAGCCCTCAAAGCTGATAGCGCTTGCAATACCGGTTTGCGTAATGGCAAACGGCTGCCCCGATACATCCTCCTTCGAGGTCGGATAAAGGATGAGCGATTGAATGAATTCACCGGTAACCATGAGCGGCAGCAGATTTTTGAAAACCTGATCACGGCGCTGTGGCGTATCCCCGTTTATAACCATGCCTTGAACCGTCGGATTCAGAAACAAATAATTGGAGAAACTCAATGTGCTCTTGGCAAAATAGTCCAGCTGGTCCTTCGTCTTGATCGCCATATTCAATTGGGATTGGCGAAGCTTATCCACGACCTCCCCGGAGGCAATAAAATACGAATATAACCCGGTAATGCCTACGGTAACAATGAGGAGGGGAATCACTAAGGTAAGTAATTTTCGCTGCAGCGTAATATGTCGAAATGGAGGAAAAAGAGCCCTCATGCCAATCCCCTTTTGCCATTCAAATTTGTGCTTTCAGTATACCAAGAAATAAATCCAGGCAGGGGGTTTTTGCACATGATCCAAAAAATGAGGCATCTATTCTAAATTATGGCTCATATTTTGGCACCTAAGTTACACGTTATAATGGGTGCAGAACAGGGAACGCCTGGTCAACTAAATAAAGGTGGGGTAGCGATGAAAAAGATATGGATTACGCTCGTAGCGGTGCTCATGGTTTTCACTGTGGCAGCATGCAGCTCCGGCAATAACGGCGCGAATGGGAATAAGGGCACGGCGCCAAGCCCGGACAATGAAGTGAAGGAAACGGCAGCCGCGAATGAAGGCAAGGATGCCGAACCGGTTACGCTTAAGTTTTTTACGGCCCTGGCCGATCGCTCTAACGGAGCGGGTAAAATCGAGCAAGCCATCATCGATAGCTATATGGCAGAAAACCCGAATGTGAAGATTGAAGTCGAAGCGCTGCAAGATGAGCCTTATAAAGCAAAAATCAAGGTTTACGCATCGACCGATGCGTTGCCTGACATTATTCAAGCATGGGGACAGACCTCCTTCATCAAGCCGCTTATCGATAACAACATGCTGCTTGAGCTGAACGAGTCCGAGTTCGAGAGCAGCAACTTCGTGCCGGGCGCGAAGGATGGATTCTCGCAGGACGGCAAGCTGTACGGCTTGCCGCGCGGTACCGATTTCTTGGTTATCTACTATAACAAGAAACTGTTTGACGATAATGGCCTGACGGTGCCGACAACAACGGCAGAGCTGCTTGAGGTATCGAAGCAGCTAAGGGCAAAAGGCATTAACCCGATGGCTACGAACGCCATGGAAGGCTGGTCGCTGCCGATCTGGTTCGAATATGCGGCACAGCGCCATACAGGCGATTTCAACAAAATGGATGCGGTATTGAAGGGCGAAGGCAAATTCTCCGGCGATGCGGACTTCCTCGCGGCGGCGCAGGATATTACGGCTTTGGCAGATAACAAAGGACTGGCAGACGGCTTCATGACAGCGGACTACGGCACATCCCGCAACCTGTTCGGCCAAGGCCAAGCGGCAATGTATGTGATGGGCAACTGGGAAGCCGGCCTGGCAACAGACGAGAATTTCCCGGAGGAGTTCCGCAATAACGTAGGCGCAATCTCGTATCCGGCGTCCGATAAAGGCAAAGCCACAGACGTAGCGGCATGGTACGGCGGCGGATATTCCGTATCCAAAAATTCGAAGCATCCGGAAGAAGCGGTAGCCTTCCTGAAATATTTCTTCGCGCCTGAGAACTGGGCGAAGCAGGTCTGGGAAACAGGCTCCGGTACGCCGGCGCAAAAGTTTGATCAATTTTTGACGGGCAACGAGACGGCTCTGCAAAAACAATTGGTTGATATTTTCAGCGCCATGACTTCTTCCAGCGGGACACCGGTCCATGATAATGGCACGGATGAATTCAAAACAAAGGTGATGGAAGCTCATCAGAAGCTGTTCGGCAAGCAAATTACGCCGGAGCAATTTTTGACGGAGATGGATGCGGCAGTCGCTGTACTGAAGTAATAGATGAACCTGATAGCGGCGGAGACAGATGAAACCAATTCAACTGCCTCCACTACTAGGGATAGAGAGCGGGGAGAACCATGCACAAACTGATGAGCAATCGCATCACCATTTTTTGGCTAGTCGCACCGGGGTTTATGCTGTTTCTCTTCATGGTTTGTTTTCCGATTGTGATGAGTGCTTATTACGGTACGACGAATTGGACGGGAATCGGTGCATACGAGTTCGTTGGGCTCGAGAATTACATGAACATTTTGTTCCATGACAGCGTTTTTTGGCGGTCTCTGTTAAATGCCCTGCTGCTGCTGGCAGCCACGCTTCTGATTCAACATCCGATTGCGCTGCTTTTCGCGATATTCGTGACACATGCAGGAAAGCTTGAGAAATGGTTCAGGGCCATCTTTTTTATACCGGCTGTAATTTCAATCGTCGTAACATCGAAAATGTGGGTAAGCGTATTTCATCCGAATTTCGGGATGTTAAATAAATTGCTCGAGGGCGCCGGCTTAAGCGCTTGGAAGCAGGATTGGCTAGGCGATTCGCATATTGCGATCTGGTGCATCATTGTCGTCGTCATGTGGCAGGGCTTTGGTTACGCGCTGCTCCTCTATTATGCGGGGCTGCAGGGCATACCGAAGGATTTGTATGAAGCGGCCGAGCTCGATGGGGCAGGCAGAGTGAAGCTTTATACGCGAGTCATCATTCCGCTCCTCTCGCCGATGGTTCGGGTAGCGGTTGTCATAGCGGTTACCGCTTGTCTGAAGCAGATGGAGACCGTATTTCTCATGACGAACGGCGGACCCGCCAATACGACGCAGTTTATAGGGAACTACCTGTACAAAACGGCGTTTTCTTCGTCGCTTTACGGCTATGGGAACGCGATTTCCGTTGTGTTCGTTATCATCTGCCTTGTTATAACGATGGCGATGAACAAGGCGTTCAAAAAAGATGTCGGCGAGTTTTAAGCTGGAAAGACATCGCGAATGAGTCATTTCATGACATGAATTTCTTTAGGAGGCATGCCAGTGGAGGCCCTTGCAGCTAAGACCAACCGGGAGGCAAATAACGGCAAGAAGAAGGATGCCGCCTCGCCCGCTTTAAAAGTCATTCTTCACATCATCCTGTGGGGAGTGGCGCTGCTACAAATTTTCCCGCTTGTTTGGCTCGTTAATTATTCCTTTCTGAAGAGCGGAGATTTCTTCGGGAGCGGGATTTTGAAATGGCCTAAATCATTTGAATGGAATAACTATGTGAATGCTTTCACATATGGAAGCGTTCCGCGCTTTCTTTTGAACAGCGTGTTTATAACGACCGTAACGATCTTGGCGGCTGCCTTTCTGGCGCTGATGCTTAGCTACGCTTTTACGAGGATGGAATGGAAGCTGCGCGGTCCTGCGATGGCCTTTATTATGCTGGGGATGATCGTGCCGATCCACGCGACCCTGCTGCCGAATTTTATTCTGTTCGATAAGCTGAATCTGATCGATAATCCGTTGTCGCTGATACTGCCGTACATTGCTTTTTCCTTGCCGATCAGCCTGCTTATTATATCGGGCTTTCTCGAGACGATCCCGAGGAGCATTGAAGAATCCGCGGTCATGGACGGCTGTTCTGTCTTTGGCGTGATTTTTCGCATCATCATGCCGATTACGAAACCCGCGATTGCGACGGTATGCATAATGAACTTCATAAGCTGGTGGAATGAATTCATTATGGCGAATACGTTTCTGACCTCGGAAACCTTCAAAACGCTGCCGTTCTCCATCATGAAGTTTACGGGGCAATATTCATCCAATTATGGCGCGCAGTTTGCGGTAATGACGATGATCGCGCTGCCGACAGTCATCATTTATTTGCTCTTCACCGAGCAGATGTCACGCGGGATTACCGCGGGAGCAGTGAAAGGTTAGGCCAGGCCAGTAAAGGGAGGCGGAGGTAGCGTGCAAACACCGGTTACAGCGAAAACAGCGATAATGATCGCGCGCAGAGAAAAACCGCTATGGCGGCGGTTTTTGTCGCAGTGGCAAGTACAGCTCATGATTTTTCCGGCTTTAGTCTTTATTTTGGTCTTTAACTACTTTCCGATGTACGGCGTGCTGATGGCATTCCAGGACTACAGCTTATTTAAAGGTTTTTTTGGCAGCCCATGGGCGGGGTTCAAGCATTTTGAAATGTTTTTTAACTCGCCCGACTTTTACCGCGTTATCCGGAACACGATCGTCATCAGTCTGCTAAAGCTGGTCATTAACTTTCCGGCACCGATTCTGCTTGCGCTCATGCTGAATGAAGTAAGAAATATGGCTTTCAAAAAAATCATCCAAACGATCAGCTATTTGCCCCATTTCTTATCTTGGGTTATCGTATCGGGCTTTACGATCTCCATCTTGTCCGTTGATAACGGCAGCCTGAACATCTCGCTGCAGGCGCTCGGGCTCATCGACAAACCGATAAATTTCTTATCGCTTCCGGAGTATTTCTGGGGAATTATCGTGACCACGAATTTGTGGAAGGAAATCGGATTTGCGACCATCGTCTATTTGGCGGCCATTGCGGGCGTGAACCCGAGCTTATACGAAGCGGCGTCCATCGACGGGGCAAGCAAGTTTAAACAAATTTTTTTGATAACGCTTCCTTCGATTACGCCGGTTATCGTCATTTTCCTCATTCTGAACATTGGCAGCCTCTTAAATGCCGGCTTTGATGATTTGCTGCTGCTCGGCAGGAGCGCGATGCTCCGCGATGTGGCAGAGGTTATCGATACTTACGCCTACCGGATCGGGATTATTAATAATCGCTTTTCTTATGCGGCTGCGGTTGGCTTGTTTAAAGCGATCATTAGCGTGGGCCTGCTGACGATGGCCAATTATTTGGCTAGAAGAGCAGGTACGAGCCTATGGTAGAGCCTATCAAGATAGCCAATATGCAGAAAAGGGGTGAAGCCTAGTGAAGCTGAGCAGCGGCGATAAAGCATTGCACACGGTTATTTATATCCTTCTGGTGCTGCTGGGGCTGGCAACGTTATATCCGTTCTGGAACTCGGCGGTCATTTCCTTTAACGAAGGTTTGGATACGGCCAAAGGCGGGATCACGTTATGGCCGAGAGCCTTTACGCTGGACAATTACAGTATTGTGTTCCAAAACGAGCGGATCGTCGACGCGTTTCTTATCTCTGTTTTTCGGACGATTGCAGGTACCGTGATATCGATTTTCTTCACCGCTATTTTCGCCTACGGCTTGTCCGTTAAGGGCGTTATCGGGAAGAAATTTTATATGATCTTCGCGATTATTACGATGTATTTCAGCGGCGGGCTCATTCCTTTTTATCTGCTGAACCGGGAGCTTGGCCTAATGGATACGTTCTGGGTCATGGTGATTCCGACAGCGGTCAGCGTATGGAACATGATTATCTTCCGCACCTTCTTTATGGGGCTGCCCGACGGGCTGGAGGAATCCGCAAAAATCGACGGGGCAAGCACGTTTGGCATCTTTTTCAAAATCGTGCTTCCTTTATCCGGCCCGGTACTCGCTACGCTGTCCTTGTTCACGGCGGTCTACCACTGGAATGATTGGTTCACTGCCACGATCTTTATTAACGACGCCAAGCTTTATCCGATTCAGACGTTCCTGCAGCAAATTATGAATTCCAACACGATGAGCGAGCAGCTGTCTATCGCTTCTCAGGGCAGCGGTGCCGCTTCGGATGCACTCAGCCGGATGCAGAGCGTAACGAGCAAGTCGTTAACGATGGCGACGATGATGGTGGCGACGATTCCGATCGTTTTGGTTTATCCGTTCGTTCAGCGCTTTTTCGTGAAAGGCGTCATGATCGGTTCCTTAAAGGAGTAATCGCGGTATTCTGCCTCACCGCTTAGGCGAGAGGGTTGAGTATAGATATTAAAAATTGGGAGGCGTACGACTATGAAAGGAAAAAAGCTGCTAACCGCGCTTATGACCGTTGGTCTTGCCGGCACTGTGCTGCTTGCCGGATGCTCGGGCAATAACGGCGGAAACTCTGTTAATGAAGGCAATGCAGGGAACGCAGGCAATACCGGCTCTAATAAAACAGAGAAGAGCGATGGGTTTGTTTTGGGTGAAACACCGGTATCATTTTCTTATTATGTTCATTATGACTGGTGGACCACGGAGCCTTGGGGAGCTAATCCGAACAGCAAATGGGTGCAGGATAACCTGAAGGTCACCGTAGAGCCTATCCAATCCGGCGGCGCGGCTGCGCAAAAGCTGAGCACGATGATCGCTTCCAAGGAGCTTCCCGACGCGATCATGATGGACCGCGGGCCAGAAGTCGAACGTTTGAGAGCAGCGGGAGCGCTGGTTCCCCTTGATGAATATATTGATAAATATCCGAACTTGAAGAAATGGGCGGGCGAAGAAACCTTGAACATGCTGCGCTCAAGCGACGGCAAAATCTATCAGTTCCCGAACTGGTATACGGCCGCTCCGACGGGTAACGGCGGTTGGTTCGTAAATAAGAAAATTTATGCCGAGCTCGGTTCGCCGAAGCTTGAAACAACGGATGATCTGTATGCTTACCTGCAGCAGGTCAAAGCGAAATACCCTGATGTCGTGCCTTTAGAGGTGGGCGGCAACGCTTCGGGCGTAGAGGTAATGTTCCCGAGCTTCCAAGAGGGCGCGGCTGGCGCATTCCATGCGATGAAGGCTTACCCGAACGGCGGCAAATTCGATACGATATACAATAATGAAGCTTGGAAAGAAACGATGCTGTATGCAAGCAAGCTGTTTAGAGAAGGCCTTATGACGCAGGATGCGATGACGCAAAAGGATGATCAAGTAAAAGAGAAGCTGGCAACGGGCAGAGTCGCTGTGTTTGTTGGCGGCAACGCGACGAACATGGGCCGTGAGGGCCATAATGCTTTGAAAGCGCAGGATCCAAATGCGGGCTACGAGTTTATTTGGCCGGTAGCAAAGTCGGGCTTGGATAAAAATAAAGTATATCCAAATGGTTATAACGCGCTTGGCTGGAACGTCAACGTGATTACGACCAGCGCGAAAAATCCGGAAGCGATCTTCGCTTATTTGGATTGGATGACGGGCGAAGAAGGCACGCGGGTGATGTTCTTTGGACCGCAAGGCTTGTATTGGGATGATTTCGATGCGGACGGCGCGCCGATTCCGAACGATAAATGGTTCAGCACTCCGCAGGAGGAGAAAGACAAGGATAAGCTGGAGGCTTACGTATGGGCAGGCAACGCTACATTTGTCGATACGAGCAAGCAGAAGATCGAGCAAACCTTGCCGGAAGAACAGCGCAACTGGGGTTCTTTGGCACAGCTGAACATTGCTTGGAAAACATCGCAAAACATGACACAGTACAACAATATCGATCCGGCTCCAGAGACGGATGAAGGCATTATCAATCAACAGGTAGGCGAGATCGCAAACGAATACTTCGGCAAGATCCTGTTTGCGAAAAGCGACGATGAGGTGCTTAAGCTCATTGAAGAAGCGAAGAAAACAACGACGGATCTTGGCTTCGACAAGGTGAACGAATTCCGTACGGCAAGATGGCAGGAAAACCTGGCCTTGATCAACGGTAAATAAGCTGGTTTCGAAAATAGAAGGGCTGCTCCACGGCGGATTTATTCGCCGCTGGGCAGTCCTTCTTTTTTATACTGCCGGCCCTGGCACGGCACGGCGCCGACGGGATACTGTAAGCACAGGGGTGTGCTTACAGGCAGTAAATCATGGTTAGTTGTCGCTGTAAGCGCATATATGAGCTTAAACAGAAAGAGAGCTTACTCCAACGCCGAAAGTCGTACCCGTATTAGGACGGATGATAAAGTAAATGCAATAGCCCTTTCGAGTCATGCCTTCCTCCTTCCTTTGAGCCAAAATAAACTTATGCATGAACGCTGGAGGAAGGCGAGGAGAACATTCTGGATGAACAATTGAATAAGAAGAAATCGAATTGGCTGTTTCTTGCTTGGGCAGCGGCTGTCCTGGCGACAGCAGGCAGCTTGTATCTGAGCGAGGTGATGCATTTTGCGCCATGCAGCCTTTGTTGGTTTCAACGCATTTTCATGTATCCGCTGGCGATTCTGCTTGGCATAGCGTATGCGAAGGGGGATACGGGCATCGTTTCCTATGCTCTTCCGCTTGTTGTAATAGGGGGAGGCTTCTCGCTCTATCATACGGTATTGCAAAAGCTGCCGCATGATTCGCCGCTTGCGGCCTGCGGCCCGGTCTCCTGTCAGGGCGATTACTTAAATTGGTTTGGTTTTATAACGATTCCGATGCTTGCGCTTGCTGCCTTTTTGATTATCCTGACGGCGCTGCTTCGCTTGCGGAAGCTAAACCAAGCCTAACGGAGCTGTAAGCATAAGCTGGGACAACAAGAAGTAGACATGCGCGGCTCCCCGTGATATATAAATGGAAGCGAACAAAACGGGGAGGAACATCAGGATGCAAATACCGCTGACCGGCGTTGGAGCAACGGAGGAGCATGCCAAGCTGCTGGTGGACAGCTTCAAGAAATGGACAGGCAAGGAGCTTCTGGCGCTTGTGCCGGGCGAGAGTCTGAGAGATCAACTATTTCAAGCGCCGATCGTCATTTTGTCACATGGAACGCAGACCGATCCAGTACTGAATTACGGCAATCGGCGCGGACTTGAGCTTTGGGAAATGGATGGGGAGACGTTCACGCATACTCCTTCGAGGCTTACGGCAGAGCCTATGGAACGGCAGGAGCGGGACCGTTTCTTTGAAGCGGTAACGGCGAACGGTTATGTCGACAATTACACGGGCATCCGTATTTCAAGTACGGGACGAAGGTTCTATATCCTGAAAGCGACGGTTTGGAATTTGGTCGATGAGGACGGTGCGTACAAGGGACAAGCGGCTGCCTTTTCGGAGTATCGGTATTTATAAGTCTATGCATATGAACGAATCGAAAAACAGTTCTCTAGTAGATCCGTCTACAAGGGAGCTGTTTTTTTCCTGCATAAAAGTTAGGTATAATAGTTAAAAAGCGGAAACGGGGGGAGGGACATGCCGATACATATTGGATTAGCTGGCTGGGGAGATCATGATCAGCTGTATGTCTCCGTTGCCAAAGCCGGCAGTAAGCTGCGGCAATACGCGAAGCATTTTCCTCTCGTGGAGGTAGACAGCACTTTTTATGCGATCCAGTCCAAGGAGCGGTTTGCAAAATGGCTGGAGGATACGCCCGAAACATTGCATTTTCTCGTGAAGGCTTATCAGGGCATGACGGGGCATCAGCGGGGTCCAACCATACCGGCGACTGAAACGAACGAGATGTTCGCGGCGTTTCGGGAAATGCTGGAGCCGGTGATAGCGGCAGGCCGATTGACTGCAGCGCTGTTCCAATATCCGCCTTGGTTTGATTGCACGCAGGCAAACGTACGCATTCTTAGGGAAACGAAGGCGCGGATGGAGGGAATTCCTTGCGCGCTCGAATTTCGCCATCAAAGCTGGTTTACCGAAGAGTACAGGGAGAAAACACTGGCATTCATGAAACGGGAGCAATGGATGCATAGCGTGTGCGACGAGCCGCAGGCGGGAATCGGCTCGATTCCGACGGTGCTGAAGGCAACGGATACCGAAATCACTGTCGTCAGATTCCACGGCCGAAACGTTTCCGGCTGGAATCAAGCCAGCGCGCCGAATTGGCGGGAGGTCCGTTATTTATACCGTTACAGCGAGGCCGAGCTGCAGGATTGGGTTGATAAGCTGAGGCAGCTGGAGCAGCAGAGCAAGCATATACATGTTATTTTCAACAACAACTCCGGCGGAGATGCGGCAGATAACGCTAAGCGTCTGATGGAGTTGCTGGGATTGACGCGTCCGGATGGCGGGAGCCCGAATGAACCGCCTGCTCCGGTAGCGGAGCAGCTGGATTTATTTTGAGCCTATTTCAAAAGTTGAAGAAGATATAGACCACATCGCTGATGCGGTCACGGGGCATGGTGGAGGGCTAGCAGCCCGGACGGCAAATCCTTCAGAAAAAATACCTGATTGCCTTTGTTGCACTCGAAAATAAAATCCTTTAGGCTCTCGCTGTCATAGACGTCGAAGTCTCCAATAACGGCGAGCTTAACCCGATAGTTCGTATACTTTTGCAAAATGTCGCCGGCAAGCCGCGTTTTTAGCTCGAAGAAATCCTCGGTGATGTTCGACTTGTTTATTGCAATTTTGTAGCAATCCTCATGGTATCTAACGGAAGCCATCAAGTCGAGCGCCCCTTGTACATCATGGATGACGATCTCATCGCTTTCTATAATAGCTACTTTTGATTCAGCCAGCTGGTCAACAATTATTTTCATTATTATCTCCGCCTTTCGCAGTTAGCTATATTAAATGCAAGCAGCATTATATTTATAGTATAGTTCAATATCGAGACATTGTAATCGTATCTCAGGTTATTCATTTAACGGGAAAGGGTTGATTACGATCAAAGATGAGAGTGAGGCAGGGAGCCCCAATGGGGACCGATATGAAAAGATATAGGATAGCGCTGTTCTTATTGCTTGCTGGGATTGTTTTCTTATTCGTCGGTCTTATGATACATCCTCTGGTTCCTTATCAGGATCCAACGCCGGAAATGCTCGTGAAGCAGAATAAGGATGCTGCATGGGGATATAAGTTTATGTCATTAAGTTTCATGCTATTAATTGCCTCGATTGCAGCATTTTCGATAACATTGATGAAAAAAACCAAATAACGGCTATCTTGAACGATTACAGGATAGGCGATACTTGCGCCTACAGGATTAAGGCGATATCGTAGAGGGCAGGGAGGCGATGTGAACCTATGCTGGAACCGGGGAAAACGTACAATACGGCAGTGGAGGTAACGCTCGAGGTCATCGGTGGCAAGTGGAAGCAGGTCATACTTTTCCATCTGACGTTCGGCAAGAAACGCAACGGCGAGCTGAAGAGCCTGTTACCTTCGGTAACGCAAAAAGTGCTTACCCAGCAGCTGAAGGAATTGGTAGACGATGGCATAATTGCCCGGATTTCATACAATCAAGTGCCGCCCAAGGTCGAGTATGAACTGACGGAGTACGGCTGGAGCCTAAAAGAGATTCTTCATCTCATGTGCAGATGGGGAGATCGGCATGCCGAGCGCGCTTACGGCGATAAGATCAAGATTTTGGCCGGAGCGCCTCGAATGGATGAAAATTAATTCGCTAGAAAATAGAAACCGGTCGCTGGATGCCAGGGACCGGTTTTGTTGTAAGCAGCCATGGGTCAGGGGATGACCTTGCGCTGCCGCAGATCCTCAAAGATATTCAGAAACATTGCTTCTGTATCCATGAATTCATGAAAGCCGAAACGGCGAGCCTTCGTGCCGTCCGCAAAAAAATCGTAATCCCAGGAAAACACAAAATCTCCAAACCCCCATGAGGAAACGTCCTTATAGGCGTTATCCACTAAACCATGCTTCTTCACCATGGCTTTCCATAGCTCCTCTTTATCGGCCATAACCACATCCAAAGACATCTGCAGCGGAGGCGCTGTCTCAAGGCCAAAGTTTGCGGCAATCTTAGGCCAAAGCTCATTCCATCGGAACAGGTCGCCATTCGTAATGTTGAACGCTTGGTTTGCGCAGCGGTCATCCGTGGCCGCCCAGACGGTAGCTTTTGCCAGCAAGCCGGCATCGGTCATCTCAAGCAGGCTGTTATAGGCACCTGGCTTTCCGGGAAAACGAAGCGGCAGCCCAAGCTCCTTCGAAATGGAAGCATAAATGGCAATGACCATCGCTAGGTTCATGGGATTGCCCAAGGCGAACCCGCATACGACGGAAGGGCGGAGCGCAGACCAGGTCCAGCTGCTTCCCGGCTGCCGCTGTTCGAGGAATTGCTGTTGGTCGACATTAAACTCCGGCGGCATATGATAGGCATCCGTTTCACGGGCGGGTGTCTTGAAGGGACCCAAGTGTGCGCCGTATACTTTGTGGCCCTGCATGAGACTGATATGCCGAAGGCCCAAAGCGACCGGTTCGATTGCATTGACGACGTTGACGAGCATGGAGAGGTTTGGGGGAACCAGCTCGGCCCAAGTAGGACGGTCTTGATAAGCAGCATAAAAGATATGGGTGACTTCCGTTAAACGGCCGAGCTTCTCGAGCGTATCACTTTCATTTAGCAGATCGACAGCTTCATATCGAGTGCGGCCGTTACCGCTTGAGTCCCCGCCACGCCGCGATACGCCGATAATATCCCAATCGGGAAGCTGCTCGAGATACTCGATTAGATTCCTTCCAATAACTCCATTGGCTCCAATGACAAGTGCCGTTTTGCGCGGCGGCGTTTCTTGTGCTTTCATAAGTTTTTCTCTCCTCATCCGTTGTGATCTCAACCTCATTGTGAATGCTGCGGCGAGGAATGAAAAGTACGCACTTTAGAGTGATATAGTTACTTGAAAGTAATATAAGGCGTGAAATTACGTAGGAATGTACGCAACTATACGCATGTTTAGCCGTCTTTAAAGTATGTTGTTTTTTTAAAAGGAGTGGGGATTGTATGATGAAAACTAGATTGCTAGAGGTTTTGATCAGTATCGTGCTTGGCTTTTTTACAGGAGTGTTACTGAGCGGGTCAGGGATAAATATTGAAGAATGCGGAATTCAGATTTTGCTGGGATGTATTTTCTGGATTAACGTTTTTTCTTATCTAAGACAAAAATAATAGGAGGGGAGGTTGATCCCCGTCCAAAAGATGTGCGTAAAAAAGAAGTGTGCAGGCCGCCAATCGGCCCGTACACTTCTTTTTTTGGGCAACTTTCTTAGGACTCGCTTCGCGCAAGCTCTTTGCGTACGATAGGCGCCACCTTTGTGCCGAGAAGCTCGATCGCATGCAGAACCTCGCGATGCGGCATCGTTCCTACATTGACATGCAGGAAGAAACGGGTAACTCCTAAATTTTTGCGCAGCAGGAGAATCTTTTCGGCGACGAATTCCGGATCGCCGACGTAGAGTGCCCCGCGAAGACTGCGAGCGGCATCGTATGCTTCGCGGTTGTAATTTTGCCTCCAGCCGCGTTCACGGCCGATAACATTCATTTGGGCCTGCGTCGGTAGGAAAAACGAATCGGCTGCCTGCTCGGTCGTGTCGCCCACAAATCCATGCGAATGCGTCGCAATTGACAGCTTGCTCGGGTCATGCCCAGCCTTTGCCGCGGCTTGTTTATAGAGTGCAACAAGCGGTGCAAAGCTCTCTGGCATTCCGCCAATAATGGCAAAAGCGATAGGAAGGCCCAGCGTGCCTGCCCGGACAGCCGACTCCGGATTCCCGCCGCTTGCAATCCATACAGGGAGCGGGCTCTGAACGGACCGTGGATAGACAGCGAGATTATCGATCGCAGGACGATGACCGCCGCGCCAAGTTACCTTCTCCGAGTCCCGAATGGCAAGGAGCAGCTCCAGCTTTTCTTCAAACAATTCTTCATAATCATCCAGGCTGTAACCGAAAAGCGGAAAGGATTCGATAAACGATCCTCGTCCCGCCATAATTTCAGCCCGTCCATTCGAAATGCCGTCTAAGGTAGAGAAGGCTTGGTAGACGCGAACGGGGTCGTCAGAGGACAGAACCGTTACCGCGCTCGTAAGCCGTATACGCTTAGTCATGGCCGCCGCTGCCGCTAATACAACTGCCGGCGAGGTACCTGCATAATCTGCGCGATGATGCTCGCCAATCCCGTATACATCGAGTCCGACCTGATCGGCCAAAACAATTTCTTCTACCGCATTGCGCAGACGCTCGGCATGGCTGATGACTGCACCTGTTACCGGGTCCGGCGTCGTCTCCAAAAATGTACTGATTCCTATTTCCATGTTTGCTGCCAAATCGGCCATTTCAATACTCCCCCTTCATTAACTTATATTTTACTCAATTTATTATGGTTTCTCAAATTTAGTAAGTTACCTCATGCTCGAATCAGTCATGCATCGGTCATCATGATCACTTACCGCGCATAACGATCATAAAAAATCACAAAGAAAGCGCTTTACAATATCTAAATAGTCATATACAATTACAAATGAGAGTAAATGAGCAAATGAACATAAACAATCTGATCACTCATTGCAAATAGATTATTTGAGCAAGGAGGCAAAACTGTATGTTATTTGAAGAAGAACGCAAGCGGCAAATAGCGGATTACGTTCGTCAGCATGGCCGTGCTTCCGTTCAGGAGCTGTCGAATCATTTTGAGGTATCGGAATCGACCGTTAGGCGGGATTTGAGCGATTTGGAGGAGCAGGAGCTGCTGCGCCGTACGCATGGCGGAGCGGTAGCGGCTATGCAAAGTAACAGTAGCGAGCCTTCTTTCGTGGAGAAAGAGGATCGCTTTCAGCAGCAAAAGCTCGATATTGCAAAGGCGGCACTGTCGCTCATTCGCGAAGGCGATACCATCATGCTGGACTCGGGCACTACGACGTATCATTTAGCGAAGCTGCTGAAGAACTTCCAACGATTGACCGTGGTGACCAACTCGGTCATGGTCGCGCAGGAGCTGGCGAATGAGAAGAGCATCGAGCTTCTGCTGACGGGAGGCATGCTTCGTCCGGAGACGCAGGCCATGGTTGGGCCATTCGCGGAGCGGGCTATCGCATCGGTACATGTCGATAAGCTGTTTCTTGCAACGAACGGGTTTGATGCCGAGAACGGATTGTCTACGCCGAATCTTATTGAAGCCGCAACAAAGAATCGAATGATTAAATCGGCTGATGAGGTTATTTTGTTAGCGGACCACAGCAAATTCGGAAAAGTTTCCTTTTCCCGGTTTGGGGAGATCAAGGATGTCACGACATTAATTACGGATTCGTTAGCTTCGCCGACTGTTTTGCAGTCATTTGAAGAAAAAGGAATCGTTATTGTCTTGGCAAGTAACGGAGGTGCTGTACAATGAAGCCGGCTGCTTCAGTCATCACCGTTACGCTGAACCCGGCATTGGATAAGACCGTCACTGTAGAGCAGTTTGAGTACGGAGGGTTAAACCGGATCAAAGAGATGCGGACCGATGCAGGGGGAAAAGGAATTAATGTTGCAAAGGTATTGAAACTATTCGGTATCGAAGTCAATGCGCTGGGGTTCACGGCAGGTTATCAAGGGCAGGTCATTCGCGACCAGCTGGAGAAGCTGGGCGTCCATTCCGCCATGATCGAGGCTGAAGGTGAAACGCGGGTTAATTTGAAAATGGTCGATGAATCGACGAAACAGACGACCGAACTCAACGAGCAGGGCTTCGCGGTTGACGCTCCGCTGCTTGAGCAGTTCCGGGAATTGTTTAAAACCAAGGCAGCAGAAGCGTCCATTATCGTTCTGGGCGGCAGTCTTCCTCCCGGTACGCCACCCGATTATTATCGAACGTTAATCGAGAGTGCACGGGAGCTGGGGATAAAAACAATACTTGATGCAGACGGCGAGGCGCTTGCACGCGGGGTCGAAGCCTCCCCGTTCGCTATAAAACCAAATATTCATGAACTTGAAGCGCTGCTTGGCGAGAAACTCGGTACCATGGAGGAAGTAATCAGAGGGGCAAAAACATTGATTGACCGTGGCATTGAATATGTTCTTGTCTCTATGGGAGCAGAGGGTTCTCTTCTCGTCAACCGGACGGAAGCGGTGAGAGCAAGCCCGTTCCCAATCGTTCCGGTAAGCACGGTAGGGGCAGGAGATTCCATGGTTGCCGCAATGGTATACAGCTTCCTTGAAGGCAAATCAATCGAAGAAACAGCGAGATGGACATCCGCGGCGGGCACGATTACGGCTTCCAAGCCAGGCACGCAGGTATGTACTCTGCAAGAGGTCATGCAGTCGGTTCAGAGGGTTGCGCTTACATCTTATTAAAAAAACATATGCCCATTCCAAGGAGGATTATTGAGCTATGAAAAAAATACTTGCTGTCACGGCTTGCCCGACCGGTGTCGCTCACACGTATATGGCTGCCGAGTCTTTGATTAAAGCGGCTAAAGAAAAAAACATTCCGCTTAAAGTGGAAACCAGAGGCGCCGTTGGCGTCGAGAACGAGTTTACCGAGCAGGAAATTGCGGAAGCGCATGCGATTATCGTCGCTGCCGATACGGATGTGCTGGAATCTAGGTTTGCAGGCAAGCCGGTCGTAAAAGTGGCTGTCGCCCAAGCGATCAAAAACCCGGCAGGACTGCTGGAAGAAGCATTAGCCAAACAAGCGTCTGCTCCAGGCGGCTATGCGAACCAGGTAGAGCAGTCGAAGTCCGAGCGCAGCTCAGCACGCAGCGGACCTTATAAGCATCTAATGACAGGCGTATCGCATATGCTTCCCCTTGTTGTAGCCGGCGGTCTGCTTATTGCTTTATCGTTTATATTCGGAATCAAAGCATTCGAGGTGGAAGGTTCATTCGCCGCAGCGCTCATGAACATCGGGAGCGGGTCGGCGTTTGCCCTAATGGTTCCCGTTCTTGCAGGCTTTATCTCCTTCTCTATTGCGGAGAAGCCTGGTCTCGCACCGGGCCTCATCGGAGGCATGCTGGCATCGACCATCGGGGCTGGTTTTCTCGGCGGTATTCTTGCGGGTTTCTTGGCAGGCTACACTTCGCTTTTCCTGAAGAAAAACATTAAGCTTCCGCGCAACCTGGAAGGTTTGAAGCCGATCCTGCTCATTCCGCTTCTTGCGTCGGGCTTCACTGGCCTTATGATGATTTATGTAATCGGCGAACCGGTTAAAGCGATTATGGATGGTCTTACGGCTTGGCTAACGGGTCTTGGAACGACAAATGCCGTGCTGCTCGGCCTATTGCTAGGCGCGATGATGGCATTCGATATGGGCGGTCCGGTTAACAAAGCCGCTTATACGTTTGCGGTAGGTTTGCTTGCAAGCGATGTCTTCGGTCCGATGGCAGCGGTTATGGCAGCAGGCATGACGCCTCCGCTTGGTCTCTGGCTTGCAACGCTGCTTGCCAAAAATAAATTTACAAAAGAAGAAAAGGATGCAGGAAAGGCGGCGTCCGTACTCGGTATTTCGTTCATTACGGAAGGAGCAATTCCGTTCGCTGCCGGCGATCCGTTCCGCGTCATTCCTTCTATTGTGGCAGGCTCGGCAGTTACCGGCGCGTTGTCGATGGCTTTCGGCGCAACGCTGCGCGCACCGCATGGCGGCATCTTCGTTCTCCCGATTCCGAATGCGGTTAGCCATCTGGCGCTGTATGCGCTCGCGATCATCATCGGTACGGTTGTGACAGCGGTCATGCTGAGTATACTTAAAAAGCCGGTTGAGCAGCGCACGCAAGCATAAAAGGGGAAAACAAATCAATGGATAGGGGGAATCCTCCCCCTATTTTCTATAACAATTATATATTCAGGAGGAATACACCATGAACATTAACTCTCTTTTGGACGAAAAGGCTATATTTATCCCGCTGGCATCGAATGATAAAAACAGCATTATTGCTGCTATGATTGACGGCCTTGCCGCATCCGGTTCCGTATCGGATAAGGAAGCATACATGAACGCAGTTCTCGCGCGCGAGGGTACGGGCTCGACAGGCATCGGATTCAGCGTAGCGATTCCGCATGGCAAATCCAGCGGCGTCGCGACGGCAGGCATCGCATTCGCTAAGCTGTCGACGCCTACGGAATGGCAATCCCTTGACGGAGAACCGGTTAAAGTCGTATTTATGATTGCCGTACCTGAAGCTGCAGAAGGTAACGATCATTTGAAAATATTAATTGCATTGTCGCGTAAGCTCATTGATTCCGAATTCCGCGAGAAGCTGATGGCCGTCGAGCATTCGGACCAACTAAAAAGCTTGCTTGAAACGATATAACCAAAAGGGGAGGCATAACCGCATGTACGCACAAAAAGTAGTTATTCAAAACACTGCCGGCTTTCATATCCGTCCCGCACAGCTATTTACTGAAAAGGCAGCACAATTTCAATCGACGGTTCTGATCATGCCGGAAGGCACAACTACGGTAGCCGATGCCAAAAGCATTCTTAATCTCATGACGCTGGGTTTGGAAAAAGGAGCCGTTATTACGATTCAAGCCGAAGGGCCGGATGAAGCGGAAGCGGTCGCGGAGCTTTCCGAGCTGGTAGCAAGCGGATTCGGCGAAGAATAATATCGGCTTGCACGAAGCAGCAGCAAGGAGGAACGCAAAATGAAGACAGAAATAACCGAGCAGCGATTGACGGGACTAGGCGTATCCGAGGGCATTCGGATAGGCAGGGCTTTTGTCTATAAGCCGTTAAAGCTTGAAGACATCAAAGAGAGCAAGACCGAGCAGCCGGACCAAGAGCTGGCTCGCTTGGAGCAGGCCAAAGCGCAATGCGTTGTGGAGCTCAACGCACTCATTGAACGCGCTAAGCAGACGCTTGGCGAGGAAAAGGCCGCGATCCTGAAAGGTCAGGTTAGCTTCTTGAGCGATCCGGCGTTTTACCCGCCAATGCAGAAGCTCATCCAAACCGAGCAATGGTCGGCCGAAGCCGCGGTCAAACGTATCGTGAATCAGGTAGCCGGGCTGTTCGAAGCGATGGCGAGCGAATACATGCGCGAGAGAGCGGCTGACATCCGAGATGTCGGCACCCGGCTGATGACGCAGCTTGTAGGGCATCAAGGCGCACGGCTGTCCGATATAACGAGCGAGGTCATCATTGTGGCCGACGACCTGACACCTTCGGATACGGTTCAATTGGATAAACAATATGTGCTTGGCTTCGTAACCCGCATCGGAGGCAAGACGTCTCATACCGCGATTCTCGCGAACTCGCTGGGGATTGCTGCCATACTCGGATTAGGCGAGGCGATTGAGAAAATCCGGCATGGCGAGGAAATGATTATCGACGGTTCGACCGGCGAATGCGTGCTGCATCCGGCGGAGTCCACGAAGGAAGCATTTGCGGCTGCATTTGCCGCCGAACAGCTGGAGCAGGAAAGCTTACAGGCCTATCGTGACCTTGCTGCCGTAACGAAGGACGGTTTCGCCTTCGAGATTGCCGCGAATATCGGAACGCCTCAGGAAGCAGCGGGTTTGCTGGAGAAGGGCGCGGAGGCCATCGGCTTGTACCGGACGGAATTTTTGTTCATGAGCACCTCCCAGATGCCTTCCGAGGAGATTCAATTCGAGGCTTACCGCCAAGCGGCGGAAGCCATGCAAGGACGCCCGGTCGTTATCCGTACGTTGGATATCGGAGGGGATAAGGAGCTGCCGTACCTTCAGCTGCCCGAAGAGATGAATCCCTTTCTCGGCTATCGCGCGATCCGTCTTTGCCTGGATCAGAAGCAGCTGTTTCTTACGCAGCTGCGTGCCATTATTCGGGCCGGAGCGTATGGCAACATAAAGATCATGTTTCCGATGATTTCGGGCATGGACGAGTGGCGCCAAGCCAAGGCGTTGTACGAAGAGGCTCGCGAGCAGTTAATTAACGAGGGAGCGAGCATTGGCGAAGCGATCGAAATCGGCATTATGATCGAAATTCCTTCCGCCGCTCTGATAGCGGACCGCTTGGCCAAAGAAGTCGATTTCTTTAGCATCGGCACGAATGATCTGGTGCAGTACACGGTTGCGGTGGACCGGATGAATGAGAAGGTCTCGTATTTGTACGATTACTTCCATCCGGCGGTTCTGCAGCTTATTAAGACGGTCATTGACGCTTCGAATAAACATGGCAAATGGACGGGTATGTGCGGCAGCATGGCAGGCGATCCGCTCGCTGCTCCGCTGCTTGCCGGACTCGGCCTGCATGAATGGAGCATGTCGCCTACGGCTGTGCATCGTATCAAGCAGACAGTTAGGAAGCTCGATCGCAGCGCCTGCGTACAGCTGACCGAACGGCTTCTCGATATGGATACGCCGGCTGAGATCCGTTCTGAGCTTGCGGCATTTCTGAAGCTGGAGCAATAACTTTTTTTGTTTTGAAAAGGAGCAGCCAACACGGCTGCTCCTTTTTTGCTCTTTAATACTTCAATTTCAGTAAATTACGTTCCGAAACAAAAGTCGTCGTATTAAAAAGCATCAATACGTCTTTTATACCGTTCTCATCCATATAATCGCTGATGCTGCCATTATAGTAACGGATATCAATAACATGGATATCCTGCACATGCTGTGTCAGGAAAGGGAGGAAGCTATGCGCGTAGGAGTCTTTGATGACGAGCAGCTTATCCAGGTCTATTTTGTCCGGAGGAAGCTCGCTGTGAAGCGTCATAAGCGCGTGCACGCCGCCGAGAAAATACGAATATTTATCTTTTTTGGCCAGATAGCCCGGATCATACATGCTCGGCACCGTTTTGTCCGTATCGGCAATGTACATGTCTGTTTGAATGCCGCTTTTGTCTTTGTAGGCTTGGATGGAATCGGGTTTTAAACCGCTGAACTGGCTGCGTGTATGATAACTGCCTAGAAACGAGTCGGTAACCGTCTCAATATTGAAATCATCCTCGGAAACGGGCGTCCAGCCCATCTGTCCGGCATACGCCGTATAAGCAAGGTAAGCGCCGTAGGTGGTCCAGTGGTGATCCGTTTTGTAATAAATGGGCTTGTCGCCGTCGGCTGCTGCACTAAGAAAATCAAAGCCGTCCATGAAGGACATGCTGCCTTGCACCTGCTTGCCGATTAAGCCGTTGACCTCTTTTTGCGGATAAGCGTCGGCCAGCCACGGCAAACGCTCGGGATATAAGCCGATAGAGGTCGGAGCCAGCATGAAGGTAATACTCGCATCCGGATGGTTTTGCGCATATTTCGTCAACGCGGCTGCATATTCCTTGATTTCCGTCTCATTCGGTTTGCTCAGCTTCTCGAATAAATAGCCATCCGAGCCTTTATAGATGCCGTTATTTTCCTGCTGCAGCCGAAGCTGCTCGAGCATGGATTTTGTCCATACCCAATTTGTCCGGAAAGGGAAATGATCGGTGACATAGCTTTCCGATTCTTCGGAAAATGTTTTGGACCAAATATTATCCCAAGTAAGCTTGGGAGCTTTCTGAAGCGAGCGGTTCTCCATGTCCGAAAATGCTTGAACAGGCAGAATGAAAAATAATATAGGCATGGCGAATAAAAGGCTGACGAAGCCCCAGACATAAGCGCGATCCGTTTTTTTGCTCATAGCTGCGAGCCTCCTTTTTCGTTAAAAACGGAAATATAAGAACGGATTAAACGTTGCATCGACTAAATAAGCAACCGACATGAGGAAGAGGACAGCATGCCAGCCAAGCCGTACAACCGTTCCAAAGCCGCGGAATTTATTGAATTCATTGCGCCTCGGCATGGAAGCAAGGACCAATAGCACGAGCAGGATAGCGTTCGTGTATAACAAATACAACGATTCATTGTTCCACAGCGGCTGATGGTTCGCGCCGAACATCGCAGCAAAATAAGCTCCCATATCCTGTAAATCCTCAAAAACAAAGAAAACCCAGCCGATTAAAATTAGAAACAGCGCGTACGCATGCCGAATCCATGCGGGCAATCGCTGCAAGAGCTTCAAGCCGAACCATTTCTCCAAGACGAGAACGACTCCGAAATACAAACCCCAAAGCAGGAAATTCCAGCTTGCGCCATGCCATATGCCGGTAAGCAGCCACACGATCATAATGTTGCGAAGCTGCTTCCACGGGCCCTTCCGGTTGCCCCCAAGCGGGATATACACATAATCTCTAAACCAAGTGCTGAGCGAGATATGCCAGCGCCGCCAGAAGTCGGTAATGCTTTGCGCCGTATAGGGCCGATTAAAGTTTTCGTTGAACCGGAAGCCAAACATCATGCCGAGACCGATCGCCATATCCGAATACCCGCTGAAATCAAAATAAATTTGAAAGGCAAAGGCGATTATGCCGAGCCATGCGGTCAAGACGGGCATCGTGTCCGTGCCGGTACTTGAAATGGTATTCCAAAGCAGCCCGATATTGTTGGCAAGCAGCACTTTTTTGGCCAAGCCGATTATGAACCGTCTTACGCCTTCGGCGAACAGTCCGGTGTCAACGGTACGATGCCGCAGCTGCTCGGCAATGGTCGAGTATTGAACGATAGGACCTGCAACCAGCTGCGGAAACAAAGCGACGAAGGTGCCGAAATCGAGCCAATTGCGCTGTGCCTTAGCCGTACCCCTATAAACGTCAATAATATAGGACATGGATTGAAACGTATAAAACGATATACCGATAGGCAGTGCCAAATCGGTTAACGGGATTTGCGTACCCAGCCATGCGTTCACGTTCTGAATGAGAAAATCAGCGTATTTAAAATAACCCAGCAGGGTCAAATTGACGATGACGGAAGCGACGACAATCCCTTTCCGCTGCAAGCTGCTTCGCTTCGGATGGCTTAGGAGCAACCCGAAGCCGTAATCCGTTACCGTGGAGAGCAGCATGATCGCAATGTACACAGGCTCGCCCCACGCATAGAAAATGAGGCTTGTTACGAATAAAACAAGGTTTTTTATTCGCCACGGGGATACAAAGTAAAGCAGCAGCACAGCAGGCAGAAACAGAAAGAGGAAGAGTAGGCTGCTGAATACCATACTCGTTATTTTTGCTCGAAGAAAGTATCGAACTCACTTACGAATTGATCGGCTTGTTCGGAGATTACGAAAAAGACATAGCTGCCTTTCGTTACGAGCTTATAGTTTTTGGCAATCTCGTATTGATCCTGAAGATAGGTTTCGAACGTTTTTTGAACGTCGCCGGCGCGCTTCTTAATGCCGTCTTCGACTGCCGCGATATCCTTAGCATCCTTCACTTTAAAAACAGCAATTTCATTTGTTTTGATATTCATCATTGGTGACATAATCGTATATTGTTCTAGCAAAGCAGGGTCGATATAGTACATTTGCTTAACCATATCGCCGGTCATTTCGATTAATGCCGGCTGCTCGATTTTGGCCAGCATGCCGTCAACCATTTCTTTGGTCGTTTTAGTCGTAACGGCCTGTTCCTCTTTATTAGCGGATGTATTGTTGTTAGCGGCGTTATTCGAGTTTGCGCCCGAGCAAGCGGTCAGCACCAAACCCAGCGCAATCACGAGCATAAAAGCAAAATAATTTTTTTTCATCACATTCAATCTCCTCGGTGTCATATTTTTTTGTTTTTCAAAAGGTAAAAACGGTAATGAATCCGTTAATGTTGCAGTTAATTTATCATGTTAAAAAATAACTTTCGCCATGCTATTCAAGAATCAGCCATTAGAAGCAGTGGCATATATCGTATAGAAAAGAAACATAAGGTCAAAATAACAGAAATTCTATCCTGATTAACACGAGGTGTCTGATTGATACAATTCACAAATGTGACGAAACGATACAGTGACGGTTCGACCGCGCTAAAAGGCATTGATCTAGAGATTAAAGAGGGAGAACTTATTACCTTAATCGGACCGAGCGGCTGCGGCAAGACGACGACGATGAAAATGATTAACCGCCTTGTCGAACCAACCTCCGGCCAAATCTTGATTGGAGGAAAGGATATTTCCCGCATAAATCCGGTCGAGCTGCGAAGAAATATCGGTTATGTCATCCAGCATATTGGTTTATTTCCGCATATGACGATCAAAGAGAATATAGCGGTCGTACCTAAACTAAAGGGAATCGAAAAAAGTGCCTATGAACAGAGAATTGACGATCTCATGGAAATGGTTGGACTTGATCCTAGTCAATATCGGGATCGTTACCCTGCGGAGTTGAGCGGAGGCCAGCAGCAGAGAATTGGAGTCATTCGTGCGCTTGCGGCAGAACCGTCGATTATTTTAATGGACGAGCCTTTTAGCGCGCTGGATCCGATTAGCCGGGAACAGCTGCAGGATGAATTGATACATTTGCAGGAGGAAGTAAAGAAAACGATTGTCTTCGTATCGCATGATATGGATGAAGCGCTAAAAATCGCCGACCGTATCGTGTTGATGAAAGACGGGGAAATCGTTCAGGCAGACACGCCGGACCGCATCCTGCGCCGCCCCAAAAATGATTTTGTACGAACGTTTATTGGAGGCAATCGGTTGAATGAATCAGAGCAGCTGACGGTGGACGATGTAATGGTTCAAAATCCGGTGACGATCTCCTTGACGCGCGGTCTGGCTCACGGGGCAAAGCTAATGAAGCAATTCCGGGTGACGAGCTTGCTCGTAACAGATAAGAACCGGTTTTTGAAAGGCATCGTGACGAAAGAGCTGCTCGCGGAGCAGTACCATCACGAAGATTTAACCCTCCAAGACATTATGAAATCCGATATTCAGACTGTACAAACCGGAACAGGAGTGGCTGATGCTGTGGAACTTATGAGGCAGCATGGCTTGTATAGCTTGCCAGTGGTACATCCTAACGGCTTGTTGGCGGGCCTTGTCACCAATTCTAGTCTAATTGATGCTCTGCTTAAGCAGATTTGAAGGAGAGTTAGCCATGAGTCTTTGGCATGTGATTATAAGCAGGCAAGAGGACATTTACCGCGCGACAATGGAGCATATCGAGCTTTCGTTTATCGCTCTTTTAATCGCGATCGTGATTTCGATTCCCGCAGGGCTGCTGCTGACTCGTTTTCCGAGGTTGGCCGCCCCGGTAATTGGTGTAGCCTCCTTGTTTCAGACGATTCCCAGCTTAGCCTTGCTCGGCTTTATGATTCCGATTCTCGGAATAGGGATGTTTCCGGCCATCGTTGCTTTGACCGTCTATGCCCTGCTGCCCATTCTGAGAAACACGTATACCGGCATCATGAATGTGGAGAAGCCGATCAAAGAAGCCGGGATCGGTATGGGGATGACAAGCATGCAGGTCATGCTGAAGGTGGAGCTGCCGCTTGCATTGAGCGTAATCATGGCAGGTATACGTACGGCGACCGTTATGCTGATTGGCGTAGCTACGCTGGCATCGCTTGTCGGTGCGGGAGGTTTGGGGGATTTAATATTCCGGGGGATCTCGACGGTCAATACCGAATTGATTTTGGCGGGCACAATTCCCTCAGCTTTATTAGCGCTTCTCTTTGATTACTTACTGGGATGGACGGAGAGAGCCGTTACTCCAAAAGGCTTGCGTACGCGCAGTAAAAGACCATCCAAGTTTTTCAAAGGATTGCAAATAGGACTAGGTACAGCACTGCTTGTCGCAATAGTGGCAGGAATCGTGGCGAAGGGTAATCCGTTCGGTTCTGATTCAATCGTTGTCGACGGTAAAAATTTTACCGAACAGGATATTTTGACTCATATGATGGCGACCTTAATTGAACAAAAGACGGATTTGAAGGTCGTGCGGAAGCCTTTCCTTGGAGGATCCCAGGTGACACATAATGCCTTGATCAAAGGAAATATTGATATATACCCGGAGTATACGGGAACAGGGTGGACCTCCGTCCTAAAGGAGCAGCCAATCGGAGGTAAGCCGGAGGAAACCTACCGTAGGGTAAAGGAAGCCTATGAGCAAAAATTCAATATCACTTGGCTGAAGCCGATTGGTTTCAACAATACATATACACTTGCTATGAAAAGGGAGCGGGCTGAACAGGAGAAAATCGAAACGCTGTCGGATTTGGCGCAAAAATCACAGTTATTTACACTAGGCGCCACTCACGAATTTCTGGAGCGCCCGGATGGATACCCTGGGCTGCAGCAGGCCTACGGTATGAAGTTCAAGGAAGTGAAAGGGCTGGATCCCGGGCTGACCTACAGCGCGGTGAAAGAAGGAACGACGGATGTGAATGACGCCTTCTCTACGGACGGCCGCATCGAAGCATTCAATCTCAAGATAATCAAGGATGACAAGCAATATTTCCCACCCTATTACGCTGTACCTATCATCCGCATGGAGACACTTCAAGCACATCCTGAACTTGAGGAAGTACTGAATCTTCTTGCTGGCAAAATTGATGATCGTATGATGTCGGTGCTGAATGGCAAAGTGGATCTGGAAGGACAACAAGCTCGTGTCGTTGCCGAACAGTGGTTGAGGGATGAGGGATTGATCGAATAAATAAATAAATAAATAATTAAATAACGAATGGATTGCTTCGTAGGTATTTGCCTTCCATATCTAGAATTAGACACCTTTATTGTTTGCATGGTTGTTAAACACCTCCATGACATCAAACAATAAAGGTGTTTTTCTTTTCGGAGAGAGAAATTTTTATATCTATCCCAACAACCTCAAGTTTCGTGTTAAACTGTAGCTTCAAAAGTTGATTTATTTAGTAAAACTAGTAAAAAAGAAGCATATTCTGCTCAGGGGGACAACGGGTGAACGTGTACAACCGCCTAAAACGATTCGAATGGTTCCGTAACCGATTAATCCGCAATAAGATTACGCTTGTCTACGTTCCGCTTATTATTATTCCTTTATTCGTGCTCGGCTTTGCTTCCAGCCATATTTATACCAATGCGATCGTAGAGAAAACGGTAAAAAACGTATCCGACAATTCCTCCCTTATCATTACTCAAATCAACAGCATATTGACGAATGCGACCAGCACGGCCAATATGCTCACGCTTAATTTGAATAAGGTGCTGGTCGAGGATCAAGCAGGCTCAAGGGGGCAGATGTCGGAGCTGCAGCTGTATACCAAAATTACGAATCAGCTCAGCTTTGCGCTGGTCGTATTTCCCGATGTGGAATCCGTCGCATTCATTGCTCCGGATCATCGCATTTACGGCTCCAATATGAGCATGGAAAGCCGACAGGAGCTCGCGGCAGAGAGCGAGATGCTTCACCGTATGCAGCAATCGAACGGGGCGAATATCTGGTTTCCGATGCAGAAACGGAATTTTCTCGTGAACAGCGAAGCGGAGCCGGTCCTCACGCTTGGCAAGCGCATCGTAAACATTAATACAGGCGTGCCGCTCGGTTATGTGATTCTAAATGTGAGGGAGAGCACCCTATCGGCCGTTTATGAGAATATCGGCTCGATGAAGGAAGGCTCTTATTTTATAGCAGATGCCGCCGGACGCATTGTTTCCTCGCAAAATGCAGCCGAGGTGCTGCAGCCGATCAAGGACCCGGCTTTGCTGGCATGGATGCAGGGAAGCAAAGACAGTGCAAAGGTCCAAACCTCCGAGAACGGCGAGACGCTGCTCGTCAGCAGCGAGATTCCGAGCCTCGGCTGGAAGCTGATCTCACAGGTGCCTTATGATCTGCTGACGGAGGACACAAGAAAAATCACAAAGCTTATCCTGCTGATCGGACTCGTTTGTTTTGTAATGGCCTTGTTTGTCGCACGGCTGTTGTCGAATGTCATCTCCAAGCCGATTGTCCATTTATCCCGTCACATGAAGAAGGTAAAAGAAGGGAATCTGGATCAGCAAATCGAGGTAACCTCGGGTGATGAAATCGGTTTGCTGGCTTCCGGTTTCAACACGATGATGGGGCGGGTCAAGGAGCTCTTGGCGAATATTAGCGCGGAGCAGCGCAAGAAGCGGGAATACGAGCTGGCGCTTATGCAGGCGCAGATCAAACCGCATTTTCTGTATAACACGTTGGATGTCATTTATACGCTGTCCGAGATGGGACGCGCAAGGGATGTGCAGCGAACGACCAAGGCTTTAGCCGATTTCTACCGCGTGGCGCTCAGCCAAGGCAAGGATCAGATCAGGCTGGATGAGGAAATGAGAAGCTTGATGGATTACCTGTCCATTCAGCATATCCGTTACTCCGATGTGTTTGACTTCAAAATGGATATTGATCCTGGCATTTTGCATTGCACCATTCCGAAGCTGACCGTGCAGCCGCTGGTGGAAAATGCGATTTACCACGGGCTGAAAAATAAAGCGACGTTTGGCCGGCTGACGATTGCGGCGAGGCGCGAGGAGCAGAAGGTCGTCTTGACCGTAAGGGATGACGGCGCGGGCATAACGGAGGAACGGCTGCAAGCGATAAACGCGGGCATGAACGATTCACAGCGGCAGGTGGGCTACGGGCTAAGCAGCGTACACGAGCGAATCAAGCTATACTTCGGCGAGGCCTACGGCGTACAAATCGAGAGCGTGAGCGGGCTGGGCACAACGGTAACTGTCCAGCTTCCTTATCAAGCGGAATAGGAGCGAGAGCAGCGATGCAGAAAGTTATGATCGTGGATGATGAAGTTATTTTTCGCGAATATTTGAAAACGGTGCTGGACTGGGAGACGCTTGGCTTCACCATAAACCAGGAAGCAAAAAACGGCTTGGAAGCGCTTGAGCTGGCTGCAATTGACCGGCCGGATATTGCGCTTGTAGATATTACGATGCCGTTTATGGATGGGCTGCAGCTCACAGAGAAGCTGAAGGAGCTATATCCTGAGGTTAGCGTTGTTCTGATTACGGGGCATAATGAATTCGAATATGCGCGAAAGGCGCTGAAGCTCGGCGTTGAGGATTATATTCTAAAGCCTTTCTCCAAGGAAGAACTGCTTCTTACGCTGGTGAACCTGCGGCAGCAGCATCAGAAGGCGCAGGAGGAGAAGGTTACCCTTCGCGAAAATACGGAGCTGATGAAGGAAAGCTTTCTCGGTCAGCTGATAAGCCGCGAATATGCGCTTTCTGATGAGGAAACGATCAAGCGGCTGCAGCAGTTCGGCATACAGGCGGAAGCCGGCCGCTATGTCGCAGCTTGTATCGAGATCGATCATATGGACCGGAAATGGAGCAAGGCGAGCGACAGGCTGCTGATGAAATACGCGGTAACGAACGTGCTGAACGAAGCGCTGGAGGAGAGCGGCGATTATCTGATCTTTAACGGGCCGGAGGGACGGATCGTAGGCATCGCCCGGCATAACGGGGAAAGGGATGAGCTGCCCTCGCTGGAGGGGTATAAGAAGCTGTGCTTCCTCATCAAAAAATATTTGAAATTCACCGTCACGGTCGGCGTCGGGCGGAGCAAAGACGGCTTCAAAGGGATTGCCGCATCCTATGGCGAGGCGCTGGAGGCGCTGCAAAACAAATATGTGCTGGGGCATGACCGGGTCATCGCATACGGGGAGCAGCTGCCAAGCAGCGGCAACCAGCCCTTCTACCCGCCGGAGGTGAATGAAGAACTGCTTGTGCTGCTGCGCTTAAACAGCTGGGAGCCGATTGAGCGGAAGCTGGATGAGGTCTTCCAAACGATTCGCGAGCGGCGGCTGCCGATCGACTATATTTATGTCATCTGCATGGGACTCGTTTCGGTTAATCTCTCTTATTTCGAGGAATCCGGCCATCCCGTGGAGGACTGCTTTGGAGAGCAATTTTACCCTTATAACGAAATACGGAAGCTGGAATCGGCAGAGCTGACCTTCGATTGGCTCAAGGAGCTGTTCCGCAAAGCGGTGATCTATAACAGCAGGCACCGCAACACGCGGTCCTCCAAAATCGCAAAGGCCGCCAAGGCGTACATGGAGCAAAATTATGCGGATCCGGGGCTGCAGCTGGAGCAGATTGCTTCGCATGTATTCATTAACTCGAGCTATTTGCGCGCGGTATTCAAGAAGGAGATCGGCATTACGGTCAGCGATTATTTGACGCAGTATCGGATGCAGCAGGCGAAGGAAATGCTTGGCCGCAACCATGCGCGGCTAACCGACATTGCGGAGAAGGTCGGCTATAATGATCCGGGGTATTTTAGCAAAAGCTTCAAAAAATTTTACGGGTATTCCCCAAGCGAGTATGAAAAGAGCCGCCAATAGCGGCTCTTTATTGCGAGATCAGAATTGATTAGTTTTTTACTTATAAATCTGCGGATTTTACCAAAAGCACGCAGTTTCTTCATTATCAAGACCGATCAGTTTCCTTATACTCAGAAATGTAAAGCGCACGAAGAAAGCGATTTTGGTAGAACAAACTTTAGGGGGCCAAACAATGAGAAAGCTGGCAATTGCAGTGATGAGTCTTTGCTTGATATTCGTAGCAGCCTGCGGCTCCGCGGGCAATAACGAGGCTGCGAACAACAAAGCGGCGAGCGAAGGAAACAAAGAGACGGCGACAAACGCTGCGCAGGAGGAAACGAAGACGGAGGACGCGAAGCCGGTTAAGCTCCGGATCTACTCGCAGTATGCCGATGACGATACCAAGCTTCCTTATGATTATGCGGTTGCGGAATTGAAGAAGGAAATGCCGAACGTTGAGCTGGAGCTGGAAGTGCAGGCGCAGGATGACGGTCAAAAGCTGAAAACCTATGCGGCAACGGGCAACCTGCCGGATATTTTCCAAGCGGGGCTGGACATCATTACGACGTTCAAAAAATCAGGCAACATCCTCGAGCTGGATGCATACGTTGACGAGCTTGGCTACAAAGACAAAATGTTCCCGAGCACGATGAACACGCTGGTAGCTGAGGATGGACATACTTACGCTTTTCCATATGCCGGCAATGAATTTGCGCTTCTCTACTACAACAAAGAGCTGTTCGAGAAAAACGGCGTGAAGGTGCCGACCACCTACGACGAGCTGTTGACGGCGGTTAAAGCATTTAATGCCGCAGGCATTACTCCGATGTCGCTGTTCGCGAAAGAGAAATGGCCAACGGTTGCCTTGTACGATATGTTCGTTACCCGCAATGAGCCGCAAGGCATTTTGAAGCTGAATGCAGGCCAGGCGAGCGCTAGCGATCCTGCTTACAAGGAAGCGGCTGAAAAAATTGTTGAGCTTGTGAAAGCGGGCATGCTGCCTAAGGGCGCAACGAACTTGAATTATGATCAAGCGGCAGCCTTGTTCCATCAGGGCAAAGCCGCCATGTTCCTGAACGGCCAATGGGAAATTGCGGAATCGACAAAACAGCTGGGAGACAAAGCAGGCTGGATGTACTTCCCGGGCAAAGACGCAGCAAACTATGAAGCAAGCAAATACGCGTTCAGCGGCGGCGGCGGCCCTGGCGGCTACGCTGTGAATCCGGATACGAAGGATAAGGATTTGGCAGCGAAGGTAGCCGCTTTCCTATCGCTTAAATATGCGGAGTACAAATTTACGGAACGCGGCAATCCGCTTGTAGCGACAAAGGTTGATAAAGCGATCATTACCGAATATCCTCCGATGATGAAGCAGCTCTCCGATGACATTGCCAAAATTACAAGCACGTCTTCCTTTGCATGGGGGCTGACGGATGCCAAGTTTAAAGCAGCGCTGGAGGACGCGTCGCAAAGCTTGATGACCGGCGCATACAGCGCGGAGCAGTTTATCGAAGACGTGAACAAAGCCGTTCCAGCCGCGAAGTAGCAGCTGCGGAGGCATCAATAAATAAAGGGTAAACGAGGCGGAACTCACTCCCATCAGCATAACGGGGTGAGTTCCAGCTCTCTTTAGCCAAAACGCGGCAACGGATGGATAGTCAGACTCGCAGAGGAAGTGATGAAATGAACAAATTTCTGGGGAACAAGACAGCGATACTTTTGTTTATATTGCCGGCTCTCCTTTTATACACCGTGATGGTATTTTACCCGATCATCCAAACGTTTTTTCGCAGCATGTATGAGTGGGACGGCCTATCGGAAGGCACTTTTATTTGGTTCGATAACTATACGAGATTGTTCCAAGACGGCTTGTTCTTTACCTCCCTTAAAAATGGTCTGATCTTCGCGGTTATCATAACGGTAACCCAGATCGGAATCGGCTCCATACTAGCTTTTGCGGTTGCCGACGCGAAGTTCAAGGGCCGCAAAATTTTGCGCATCAGCTTTTTTATACCGGTGGTTCTATCGATTACGGTCGTTTGCCAGCTGTGGCTGTCGATCTATAACGGCGAATATGGACTCATTAATAAAATATTTGAATCAATTGGGCTTGAATACAAGCAGGATTGGCTTACGAGCAGCAAATCGGCAATTATCGCGATTGCATTCGTAAATGCCTGGCAGTACATGGGCTATCACTTCGCCCTGCTGCTCGCGGGAGTGAAGTCCGTTCCTGAACAATATATGGAGGCTGCCCGCATCGACGGCGCAACGAAGCTGCAAGCGATTCTGAAAATCAATATTCCGATGATGGCGGAAACGTATAAATTTTGTCTGGTGTTCGCGATTACTGGCGGGCTGAACGCCTTTGCCAATATGTACATTATGACTAGCGGCGGCCCGGGGACCTCGACTTACACGCTCACCTATCTCATGTATCGTTCGGCATTCCGAGTCGGAGAGTTCGGCTACGGAAGCGCGGCAGCGGCCATTCTCGTCCTTGAATGTCTCATTGCGACGCTGATTATTAACCGACTGATTGCGAGAGAACGCATTTCATACTAGAGGAGGCGGGCGAAGATGGCCTGGATGATGAAGCTTAGAAAAAACAACCCGAGCATGCCGATCTTTTTGTGGCTGTATGCGCTCTTGTCGGTTTATCCGCTCGTGTGGATGATTTTTTATTCTTTGAAAAACAATAATGAAATTTTCGTAACGAACCCATTCGGTCCGCCTATGCATCTGCGGTTTGAGAACTACGTAGAGGCATGGTCGAAATATAACGTACCGGTTTATTTTATGAACAGCTTGCTGGTTGCGGTGGTTACGGTAGCGGGGGCGATATTGCTCGCGGTCATGTTCTCGTATGCGGCGGCAAGGCTGCGCTGGCGTTTTAGCAAAATCGCGCATACGTATATTCTTGTGGGCATGTTCATCCCGATTCAAGTGATTATGATTCCGCTTGCGATTCTTGTAAGGGACCTGAATTTAGCCAATACTTACGGGGCATTGATCATTCCTTATATTGCCTTTAACCTTTCATTTGCTTCCATGGTGTTTTACGGCTTCTTTCGCAGCATTCCTATTGAGATGGAAGAGTCGGCCTGCATTGACGGAGCGAGCATTTACCGGACGTTCTTCAGTATTATGCTGCCGATCATTAAGCCTGCGCTCGCTACGATGGTTATTTTTATTTTTTTGAATTCATGGAATGAATTTACGATGGCCGTCATTCTGATTACCAAAGAAAGCTTGAAGACGCTGCCGCTTGGCCTGCTGTTTTTCCAAGGGCAATTTACGACGGATTGGGGCGCGATGGGAGCTGCGATGACGATTGCCAGCCTGCCGACGGTGCTGATCTACATCCTGTTCAGCGAACAGGTCGAGAACGCGCTTACCGTCGGCTCGGCTGTAAAAGGTTAAGCTTAAGCTCTATTCGTTCTTTTTATAGACGCGATCCTCGGAATTGCTGCTCACAAGCTCGCATTGGCCAGCTGCGGCAAGCTTGTCCATATAAGCGGCAACGGCGATATAAATGCCGGGCTTGCCGGTAGACATCCGCGTGTCCTGAACGAGCTTTTGCTCGATGAGGAAGTTGGAGATGGCAAGGGTGCTGATGCGGCCGTATTTGATGGCATCATCCACGACGCGCTGGGCTGAGGGAGACAGATAGAAAGGGCTTGACCGCTTCGCATCCGAGCTGCTTACCTCGTTTTCTCTTCGCGTTGCGGCGCCGAGCTTCCTGCCGGCTTCCTCGAAAGCGGACGCATCCAGACTTTGATTCGCCGGATTCGCCGATGGCTCGTCGAACAGGAACGCGCCTTGGCTTTCTTCCTCTTCATCAAAGACGAAGGCGCCTTGGCTGCCGTTTGATGCTTCGAAGACGAAGGCCGCTTGGCCGTTATCCGTTTCTTCAAAGCTGAATGCCCCTTGGACAGCACCGTATTCCCCAAAATGAAAGGAGCCTTGATCGGCACCCAGTTTATCGCTTTCAGGGGCAGGCTCGCTGTTTTTCTCCTGGCCTTCGCCTTTCTGAATGCTCTCCGCCTCGGGGAAGTCGGGCTTATCCTCTTCGGAGGCTGATGGATCGAAGTAAGTTAAAGCGGCTGCCAGCCGTTTTTTTCTGCTTGCGACATCAAGCTCATGCAGCCTTCTTCGTATACGGGCTAGCTGCCGATCGAGCAGAGGAAGCTTGGCATCGATATGGGCCTGAATATCAGGCGGTACGTCGAGCTCAGCTGGCAGCGGCAGAAAAAGATGCTGATCCAGCTGCCAGCCATCCCGGAACTTGCTAAGCACCTCGTTCATTTCGCCGTCCAGCACATCGAACCCCTTCATGATATCCGCGATGGCTTTCGCATCGATCCCCGTATGGAGCTGCAGATGCTCGATGCCGAAATAGCGTATCGTGTTCGTCGGCAAATGCAGCACCTGATGCTGGTAGCGGAGCGAACGTCCGCATTCGCATTTCGTATGCGGCGAAACCTCGCCGCTGTCGGTGAAGCCGATATAGTCCCATTCCTCGATAAATGCCGCAATATCCTCAAACTGCGCATCCTCGGGGATGAACTGGCATTTTTTTCGCGCAAGCTGCCTCGCAAACAACGTTCTTCTGCCTCTGACAAGCTCATGATGCATGAAATGGCGTTGCTCCTCTGACAGCTGCCCCATGATGTGATCGCGCTGCTCCAGCGTCATTTCATATTTCATAGCGCACCTCCATATGTATAGCATAATCCTCTTATACGAGCATTGCGGCACCGCAGAGGTTGCTTTCCTTTTACAGTATTAATTTCTTCATTATAGATGGGGCTGGTCAATAAGTCATCAGAGAGCTGTTTTGAAGCAAGACCGGAAGCGAAGGAATGCCGTCGAACAGGCCGGTGTAATCGTATATAATGGAGATTAGGTTCAGCGGCTTGCAAAGGAGCTGCCGCAGGGGGAGGTATTTGCAGATGTCCAGCAAGGAAAAAAAGCTTGATGCGCCTAAAATTCCGGAAGGTCTCACGGCTTTGACGGTGCCGGATTACGAGTGGGCGGATGAGTATGAGATAAGCGACAGCATCATTGAGGATAGCGGCATTCATAACCAATCGGCTTATAAGGCATGCTTCGATAGAGTGGTGTTCCAAAATGTCGTGTTCCGGGCCGTAAGCTTACGGAAAGCAGAATTTACGGATGTTCGGTTCGTCAATTGCGACTTATCGAATATTGATTTGAGCGAAGTCGTTTTGCACCGCGTATCCTTTCAGAATTGCAAGCTGCTCGGCATGGATATTACGGGTTCGACGCTTCGCAACGTATGGTTCGAGCAATGTTACGCGGATTATGCCGTCCTTCGTTTCTCCAATGCCAAGGGAGTTAAGTTCGAGAAAACCTCGCTTGCCAAAGCGGACCTGTCCAATATGACATTATCCAACTTTTACTTAAGGGAATCCAATATCGACCAAGCGCAGTTTTCGCAGACTAAGCTTGGCGGCATCGATATCAGCAGCTGCGAGTTTAACAGCCTGGGGGCAGCGCTCGAGGATTTGCGCCGCTGCATCATATCGCCGGCGCAGGCGATTACGTTTGCCACGATTTTTGGGCTGGTCGTGGATGACGGCCTCTAAATGCTAAAGCAATAACCGTTCTGGAAAATGAGCGGGAATGACACCTGCCTGCCGGCAGGTGTCATTTTTTTTGTGAAACGGGCGGGTGAAAAAAGTGAACCTTAGTGAACATAGCTGTGTAGACCGCAGTGAAATATGAGGGTATGAATGGAGTTCATTGCCGTTTATATTGTTCAGTTGAACAGGGAGGCCATCTTCGATATCATTCGTGTTGACGTTCTGCCATCCTAGTTGTAAGCGCATTCAGAATGAGCGATCAACATGCTTGAAGGAGGAATACGATTGTTTAAACAGAAGAAATGGTTGTCTTTGGCGCTGTGCGTCTCGATGTTCGCGTCCTTTCTGACCTCATTGGCGCCCGCATATGCAGCGAGCGAAGGACAGGGAACAACGGCAGCCGAGTTCACGGAGCAGGAGCTGAAGGATAACGACTACATTCTTTATTTCGTAAATGCAGGGGACCCGACTCCGGCAACTGCTGAGGGCTCGGATAAGCTCGGTCTCTACAGCTCCGTAACAGAAAAGGTGTACGGCGTTGATCCGGTTACATCCAAAGCATGGGGCTTAGTCACGACAACAAGCGCGACAAGCGTAAGCGATGCCTCGACAAAATCGGGCTCATTGAGATATTACAACGGAACACAAGTGAGAGATAAGGCTCTGGCCTACGACTTCGAGCTTCCGCTCGGTGAATATGACGTGACGTTCGGCTTCAAAAATCCGTGGAGCGGACGAAGCGTTAATCTGCTTCTGGAAGGAAACAACGTATCGGGCGGCGATTTCGCGATCGGCGGCGACGGGGCGGAGATGGCCGTCACCTACCGGAAGATCAGCGTAACGGACGGAAAGCTGAATGTGCGCATTCAAGGGCCGGCAGCCGCCGCGCTCATTAACCATAATGATCCGCTGGTGAGCTATTTGATCATTAGGCAGAACATTACCGTTCCGCTCTCTGATTTGGACATTCAAATCGCGGCTGCGGAAGCAGAAGCGTCAAATACGGATTACACGCCATACAGCCTTGCCGAGCTGAACCGTGTCATTCAAGAGAGCAAAACGCTGAAACAGACGCTTTCGGGCGGCAGCGCCGAGATCACGGAGCCCGCGGTGCAGGAGCAGATCATCGCGGCTATCGCTGCTTTAAAGAAGGCGATATCGGAGCTTGCGGTTAACGAGCCGTACGATTCGTTCACGCCTGGCTCGGTGTGGCGGGATACGAACGGCGCAGTTATTCAGGCACATGGCGCCGGCATGATGTACGATGAGGAAACGCAGACTTATTACTGGTACGGAGAGGATAAAACAAACGGTTATTTACCGGCCAGAGGCGTGCGCGTCTATGTCTCGAAGGATTTGTACAACTGGGAAGACAAAGGACTTGCGCTGACCGCGATTGAATCGGCGGATGATTTCATTAACGATCCGCTCATTTCCGAGCTGTATGAAGGCAGAACGGATCAGGCGGATATTTTGAACGATATCGGCACGGACCGGATTATTGAGCGGCCGAAGGTCATTTATAACGATAAGACAAAAAAATACGTGATGTGGATGCATACGGACGGCCCAAGCGCGACGTCAACAGCCAACTATGCGAAGGCTGAAGCGGGTTACGCGCTCAGCGATTCGCCGCTCGGGCCATTTGTCTATCAGGAGAGCCATCGCATGGACCGCGCTCCGGCGGGCGCTACCGATGACGGTCAGCCGAATCAACCGGGCATGGCCCGCGATATGACCTTGTTCAAGGATGATGACGGAACGGCATACTTGGTATATTCGAGCGAGGAAAACCTGACGATCTATATCTCCAAGCTCAATGATTCCTACACCGATGTCGTGGGCTGGCACAAAGACGGCAACGAAGAGCGCGATACGGATTACAAGGCAGTTCACGGCGTGGATTATGTTCGCGTATTTCCGCTTGCCCAGCGCGAAGCGCCTGCTTTGTTCAAATATCAAGGCAAATACTACATGATTACATCCGGCGCGACCGGCTGGGCTCCGAACGTGGGCAAATATACGGTTGCGGACAATATTATGGGACCGTGGAAGGCGATGCGCGATGTTGCGCCGGGCAGCTCCACGACCTTTGGCTCGCAGAGCACGCAGGTTATTCCGGTCGATGCGGCTGCAGGGAAGTTCATTTATATGGGCGATCGCTGGAACCAGAATGATTTGGCGAATTCCCGTTACATTTGGCTGCCGATCGAGTTTGGCCAAAATGACGAGATTGCGCTCCGCTGGCAGGATGAATGGTCGCTTGATGTATTAGACGGCATGGGGAAGGTCACGGTGAATACAACGCTTCCCGCCAGCACAACAATCGGGATAGCGCCAACGTTTCCCGGCAACGTTAACGTGACCTTGTCGGACGGAACGAGCAAGGATACGCCGATTGCATGGAACCTAAACGCCGCGGCCTTCCAGAAGCCGGGCACGGTGCGGATCAGCGGGACGCTGACAGAGCTGTCGAATAAAAAAGTAGAGCATCAAATGTACGTCATTCCGGAAGGCAGCGCTTATTTCGTCCATGCGGGCGGTGCGGAGACAGCCGATTATAAGGACATCATAGCCTTGATGGGTGAGGAAAACGTACTAAACGGAGAGACAATCGATCAGAAATACGACCCTGCGAACAACCAAAGCTGGGGTTATGTCGGAGATAATACGCTGGCATCGGGAACGAGCAGCGGTGATATTTTCACGTCCCTGCGCTATTTGAAGGGTAATTCCGGCGATGATTTATCGTACCGGTTTGATATGGATAACGGAAATTACGATGTATATGTCGGTCTATATGATCCATGGTCCCAATATTCCAACGGGCAGCGAATCGCCGACATTATTTTGAACGGGACGGTCAAGACAAGCGGCTACGTCTTCACGGCTGCAAGCGATGTAATGAGCTATGGCAATGTAGCCGTTGATGACGGGAAGCTGGAGCTGACGGTACATCGCTCGGTAAACGCAGGCGCATCCAGCTCCGACCCGCAAATCAGCTGGATTATGATTACGGAAAGCACAGGCGGCGTAGTAGACCCGCCCCCATCCTCCGAGTCGGAGCTGATCGTGCATTATGATATGAGCGATGTGGACGGCGCGGCGGTAAAGGACAAGACAGGCCAACATGACGGCATATGGGTAAATCCGGAGAACGCGGAGTGGCTTAAGTCCGATACGGCGGGAGCAATCAGCTTCGAGGGAGGCAGCACAAGCTCCTATATCGAAATGCCGCAGGGCATTTTGGAGGGCTTGACGGATGTTACCGTGTCGGCGCTCGTTAATTGGAACGGCAAGAACGGAGCGGAATGGCTGTTCGCGCTTGGGCAAAATGATACCCATTATTTGTACATGACGCCTAAATATAATGCTGACAGCACGTCGCGCGTCGGAATCGCCACCAATGGCTGGCGCAATGAAGCATCGACCAAAGCGCCGGCGCTGCAGTCCGGCAATTGGAAGCTTGTCACAGCGGTCATGTCCGGAACGGACGGCAAGCTGACGCTTTATATCGACGGTGAGGTGGTATCGTCCAGCACGGCTGGGGGTTTTACGCTCGAACAAATCAAAAAAGCTGCAGGCGCAAGCGGATATATCGGAAAATCCTTTTATGCGGGCGATCCTTACTTTGGCGGAATGGTTGCGGATTTCCAAATCTATGACGGCGCATTGCTGGCTTCCGAAGTGAGCGGGTTGATGGAAGCGGCGAATCTAAAAGCGGCAAGCCTGGAAGGGCTGCTCGTAGAGCATGCGGCCGATCAATTGGAAGCGGCGAATTTTCTTGGCGATAATGCAAGCAAAGACGCTGTTCAGACAGACCTGATTTTGCCGGCGCAGGGTGCTAATGGTACGACGATTACGTGGCAATCGGCGAACGAGGCGTTTATCAGCACGGCAGGCAAGGTTACAAGACCCGCATCGGATGCGCAAAATGAAGCCGTTGTGCTGACAGCCATCGTGACGGATGGGAAGTCGACAGCGGCAAGAACCTTTGCCTTTACGGTGCTGAAGCAGCTGGATGCTGGCGAAGCGGTTGCGAAGGATGCGGCAGCCTTGATGATTTATAACGTCCATGATGTACGGGGCAATCTAACGCTGCCGACGGCAGGAAAGAATGGAACGGCCATTACATGGACCTCGGAGAAGCCTTCCGTCATCACGACAACGGGCGAGGTGAAACGGCCGGCTCATGGCAGCGGAGGCACGACGGTCAAGTTGACGGCCGCCGTTTCGAAAAACGGCGTTACGCTGACGAAGGCCTTTGCGGCAAACGTAAAGGAACTTCCGAAGGACGAGGCTTATGCAGGGTATATGTTCAGTTACTTTACGGGTGAAGGCACCGCGAACGGCGAACAGGTTTATTTCGCGTTAAGCGAGGGCAATGATCCGCTCCACTGGCAGGAGATGAACGAGGGCAAGCCTGTCCTGAACTCAGGATTAGGCGACAAGGGCGTCCGCGATCCGTTCATCATCCGCTCCCTCGAGGGAGATAAGTTCTATTTAATCGCAACGGATTTGAAAATGAACGGAAGCGGCGACTGGAACGCGGCACAGACGAGCGGCAGCCGTTCGATCATGGTATGGGAGTCTCATGACCTTGTGAATTGGTCTGAGCAGCGCATGGCTGAGGTATCTCCTAAGGAGGCCGGCAATACATGGGCGCCGGAAATCATCTATGATGATTCGACCGGAGAATATGTCGTATTCTGGGCTTCAAGGCTGTTCGAAGACGAGAACCATAACGGCAGCAGCTATCAGCGCATCATGTATGCGAAGACAAGGGATTTTTACACCTTTACGGAGCCTGAAGTGTATATGGATTACGGTTATTCCATTATCGATACCACGATGCTTAAGCATGCGGGCAAGGTTTACCGCTTCACGAAGGATGAACGCAATAATTCGGCGGAGACGCCAAATGGGAAATTTATTTTGCAGGAGTCGGGAAGCTCGATCTTTGACCCGGCGTTTAATGTGATCAAAGAAGGCGTAGGCAAAGGCGCGATCAGCCGCGGCGAAGGCCCAACCGTGTTCAAGTCGAATACGGAAGAGAAATGGTATATGTTCATCGATGAGTTCGGAGGCAGAGGGTATGTGCCGTTCGAGACGACGGATTTGGACTCGGGTGAATGGAGGTTGTCCGCCAGCTACGAGCTGCCGGCAAGCCCGCGGCACGGCACCGTCATTCCGGTCACGCAATCCGAATACGAGCAGTTGCTGGCTAACGTTCCTGCAGTTGAGCAGCCGAATACCGACATCCGCGTAACGGGCGTAACCTTGGATAAGCAATCAGTTACGCTAAAACAAGGGGAGCAGGTGCAGCTAACGGCGGCAGTCGCTCCGCTGGATGCGGCCAATAAGGCAGTCCTTTGGTCGAGCACGCAGGAGAGAGTCGCTTCCGTGAACGGGGCAGGCGTTATTACGGGCGTGACGGAAGGTACGGCTGTTATCACCGCGACGACGGCGGACGGCGGGTTTATCTCCGTAGCGACCGTGACGGTGGAGAAGAAGGCAGCGACTGGCGGAGAGACGACGCCGACGCCAACGCCAACGCCAACACCAAGTCCATCGACAAGTCCGACACCAAGCCCAAGCACAGAGCCGCAGCCGAGCTTCTCGGATACGGCCGGGCACTGGGCGGCTGCTTCCATCAATAAGCTTGCGGAGCAAAGCATACTGGGAGGCTTCCCGGATGGCAGCTTCAAGCCTGACAAACAGATGAGCAGAGCGGAATTCATGGCGGTCATGTACAGATTGCTCGATTTGAATACCGAAGAAGGCGACGCCGGCTTTGAGGATATCTCATCTGCGGCCTGGTACAGCAAATACGTGAAGGGCTTATCCGAAGCGGGAATCGTAACCGGCTTCGAGGACGGCAGCTTTAAGCCGAACCAAGAGATGACGAGAGAGGAAGCTTTTGTTATTTTGTACAGGGCGCTTAAGGAACGGCTGGTAACGCCGGTCGATGCGAACAAGCCGGTCTTTACGGATGAAGCGGGCGTTTCGGACTGGGCGAAGGAAGCTATATCAGCTTTGACGGAGACCGGTTTCATTAAAGGCTACGAGGACGGCACCCTGCGGCCAAAAGAAAAGATTACGCGCGGCGAAATTGCGGCGATTGTGGCTAGCTTTATGAAATAAGGTTGATTATGAAAGGCATCCTTAAGTTTAGGATGCCTTTCGTTTATTTTATGGGAATAAAAATGATATACTTGTGAAAAGAATCGATTATTATGGAAAACGATGATATGATTTAAATAACGAAATAGGGCGATAATTGCGCGCATGTAGGAGGCTATTTACAAATGGAGTACATCAGTACAAGAGGAAATGTCGGCAAGATAGGTTTTATCGATGCGTTTATGATGGGCTTGGGCAACGATGGAGGCCTGCTTGTTCCGAATGAAATTCCGGTTATTTCGGCAGCAACCTTAAAGGAGTGGCAGGAGCTTAGCTATCAAGAGCTTGTGCTTGCCATTTTCTCGTATTATACGAACGGAGAAATTCCAGAGCAGGATCTTAAAGATATGGTGTACGCGAGCTATTCGACCTTCCGTGATCCGGAAGTAACGCCGGTGCGCAAATTGAAGGATGATCTGTATTTGCTGGAGCTTTTCCACGGCCCAACCTTTGCGTTTAAAGACATTGCCCTGCAATTCATGGGTCAATTGTATACGTACGTGGCAGCCAAGCAAAACAAAAAAATCCATATTCTCGGAGCAACCTCCGGCGATACGGGCGCTTCGGCAATCGAGGGCGTTAAAGGCAAGAACGGCATTAAAATTTGCATCCTGCATCCGCATGGCAAAGTAAGTAAAGTGCAGGAGCTTCAAATGACGACGGTTCAGGAAGATAACGTGCTGAATCTATCGGTAGACGGCAACTTTGACGATTGCCAGCGCATGATCAAGGATCTGTTCGCTGATCTCGACTTCAAAGCGAGCAACCATTTGGCTGCGATTAATTCCATCAATTTCGTGCGGATTTTGGCACAGACCGTATATTATTTCTACGCTTACTTCCAGGTCGCGAAGCAAACGGATGCGAAGCAAGTAAACTTCAGCGTGCCAACCGGCAACTTCGGCGATATTTTTGCGGGCTACTTGGCGAAGCGTATGGGCCTTCCTGTCGGCAAGCTGATTCTGGCTACAAACGAGAACAATATTTTGGAGCGCTTTATCTTGGAGGGTGTGTACAAGCCGGGCGATTTCCGCAGCACGTACAGCCCGTCGATGGACATTCAAGTGGCAAGCAACTTTGAGCGTTACTTGTATTACGTGCTTGGCGAGGATGCCGCGCAAATCCGCACGCTGATGGACCAGTTCAAGGCGGAGGGACAAATCGTCATCTCCGGCGAAGCGCTGAACAAGGTGCAGGCGGAATTCGGCGCGCATGGCGTGCAAGGCCAAGAGTGCTTGAGCACCATTAAAAAATACGAAGCGGAAAACGGCTATCTGCTCGATCCGCATTCGGCTTGCGGCGTGGCTGCGGCTGACAAATACAGCTCTGACAAGGAAATCACGGTATCGCTCGCAACGGCGCATCCGGCAAAGTTCAATGAAGCAATCGAGCTTTGCGGTATCGAGCAGCAATTCCCTGAACAAATCGCGTCGTTATTTAACAAAGAGCAGCGCCAGACTCGCGTAGACGGATCGCTTGCTGCGGTAGTCAACGAGCTAGAAGCGTTTTATAACGCTAAATAAATAGGAAATAGCCGTAAAAGCGGCAGCCAAGGGAGCAATCCTGAGGCTGTGGCTTTTTTGTTTGCAAAGGAGCCTAAACGAAAAAGGTGGTAATAAGCGCAAATGTGTTCTTACAGCGTCCAAAGGAACGTTTGCTGGTGGCTGTAAGAACCTATAGGTTCTTAAGTTGCCGTAAAGCGTGCTATTTATGCGCAAAAGGTGGTCGTAAGCGCAAATGTGTTCTTACAGCGTCTAAAGTAACGTTTACTGGTGGCTGTAAGAACCTATAGGTTCTTAAGTTGCCGTAAAGCGTGCTATTTATGCGCAAAAGGTGGTCGTAAGCGCAAATGTGTTCTTACAGCGTCCAAAGTAACGTTTACTGGTGGCTGTAAGAACCTATAGGTTCTTAAGTTGCCGTAAAGCATGCTATCCATGCGAAAAAGGTGGCTGTAAGAGCAAATGTGATCTTATAGCGATAAAAACAACGTTTTCTAAAATGGTTGTTATCTATATTTCTATATTTCATAGATAAACATGAACGAATCCGTTGCATCATACCTCTATATAACTTTGCAGTAATATAACCAAATGGTAATATAGCCGCATGAAAAACAACAAACTATTTGAAGTGCTGGCTGAACCTCATCGGAGAACAATTCTGGATTACTTGCGTGAGCAGGAGCGCTCCGTTGGGGAGCTTGTAACGATATCGTCGCTGAGCCAGCCCGGCGTTTCGAAGCATTTGCGCATATTGCGCGAAGCAGGACTCGTTACCGTGCGAAAAGAAGCGCAGAAGCATTTGTACCGTCTTAATGCGAAGCCGTTAGAGGAAATACAGGATTGGCTGACGCCCTATCGGACATTTTGGTCGAACAAGCTGGATGATTTGGAGTGGGTACTCGATGATGAGGGATAATATGCTGGCGGTTATACAAACGGTTGAAAATGGTTATGAGGTTCGTTTTGAACGTCATTTGAAGCATTCTGTCGAGAAGGTATGGGCATGGCTTACGGATAACGATAAGCTTGCAAAATGGTTTTCTGAGCTTAGCGTCGACGACCTGCGTGAAGGCGGAGTCATTAAGTTCGATATGCAGAACGGAACATTCGAGGAGCTTCAGATTTTGGAGCTTAAGCTGCATGAAGTGCTTGAATATACATGGGGCGAGGACCGTGTTCGCTTTGAATTATATCCCGGGCCGGGCGGCTGCCGCTTGGTATTGACGGAGAAGCTTACGAAAGTTACGGATCACACGCCAAGGGATATCGCAGGTTGGGACGTTTGCTTGGATGTCATCGAGGCGCTTCTGGATGGCAGGATGATCGAATCCCGTAAAGACATATGGCAGGTCAAATACGAACAGTATGTACAAGCTTTCAACAAGATCACGAAGGATTAAAATCCTAAATCTATAAAGCTGACGTTAGCCGCATTTTCCAAAAAAAGCTTCACTGTCGTCACCGACTGCGAATAGGAGGCATAAAATGCAAGCAGTTTCCTTCGCTGCACTTTGGATGAATAACCATTTGCAGTATGCGAAAGGATTTGTTAACCTATATGCAATATAAAAAAGGCGATGACGAGAAGAGTAAATAAGCGGATTCCTTCACAGAGAACCCCGGCAGCTGAAAAGGGGCAAGGAAAAACTTATCGAAACAAGTCTCTGAGCATCACATCGGAACCTGGACAAGGGGATGCTGTGACAGGAGCTCCTGTTATAGAGCTAGAGTATAAGCATCCATAGGTGCCGTACTTGAAGAGGTTAATATGGCGACATATTAATGAATCTGGGGTGGTACCGCGAAAAATTTCGTCCCCAAGACGCGAAGTCTTGGGGGTGGGATTTTTTTTATTTTCGCAGGTAAACAACAGCTTTAAAGACGAATATTAACCTAACTATGGAGGTTTAACTATGAGTCATGATATGGAACCAACGGCTGACCATTTTTTGGACAAAATCATAAAAGAGGATATTCAAGCGGGAGTCTTCTCTCGTGAAATCTGTACTCGTTTTCCGCCGGAGCCGAACGGATACCTTCACATTGGCAGCGCCTATGCGATTCACACCAACTATACCATCGCGCAAAAGTATAAGGGGAGCTTCCATCTGCGTTTTGACGACACGAATCCTTTAAAGGAGGATATCGAATATGTGAATGCCATTATTGAAGATATCGAATGGTTAGGCTATAGCCCGGGACGCCATATTTATTATGGCTCGGACTATTCGGATGCCATATATAACGCTGCCGTTACGTTAATTAAGAAAGGGAAAGCTTATGTTTGCGATTTATCGCCGGAAGAGGTGACGGAGTACCGGGGGACGCTTACGGAGCCAGGCAAGGACAGCCCGTACCGTAACCGTACCATGGAAGAAAACCTGCAGTTGTTTGCAAACATGAAGAACGGTGAGTATGGGACGTCCTCCAAGGTGCTTCGGGCGAAAATTAATATGAGCGCTCCGAATATGAACCTGCGGGATCCCGTCATCTATCGCATTATCCATTCGGAGCATTACCGGACGGGAAATCAATGGTGCATTTATCCGATGTATGATTTTGCCCACCCGATTCAAGATGCCATCGAGGGCATCACGTACTCGTTATGCTCCATTGAGTTTAAAGACCATCGTCCTTTGTACGAATGGGTATTGCATGAGCTGGCGTTTGCGGAGCCGCCAAGGCAAAGGGAGTTCGGAAGGCTGAATATAACCGGCGCAGTAACGAGCAAACGATATTTAAGGCAGCTGGTGGAGGAAGGGCTTGTAGATGGCTGGGACGATCCGAGACTGCCGACGATCCGCGGGCTTAGAAGAAGAGGCTTTACGCCGGAGAGCATTCGAAGCTTTATTAGCGAGATTGGGATGATTAGAGCCCAGAATTCGGTTGACATTGCCATGCTGGAGCATGCGGCGAGACAGGATTTGAAAGCGAAGGTCAAGGGTGCCATGGCCGTGCTGCATCCGCTAAAGGTGGTCATTACCAATTATCCGGAAGGCCAAACGGAGCTGCTTAGGATAGATAACAACAGCGAGAATGAGAAGCTGGGCAAACGGGAAGTCCCTTTTTCCGGAACCCTTTACATTGAACGGGATGATTTTATGGAGCAGCCCTCCAAAGGCTTCCATCGCTTAACGCCAGGCACGGAGGTTCGGCTTATCGGCGCTTATTTCATCAAATGCGAGGAAGTCATTAGGGATAACGATTCAGGCAACGTCGTTGAGCTGCGCTGCACGTATGACCCGGAAACGAAAAGCGGAACGGGATTTACCGGACGCAAGGTGAAAGGGACCATTCATTGGGTGTCCGCAGCGCATGCAATGCAAGCAGAGGTGCACTTGTACGACCGTCTGCTGCTTGATCCTGTATCACCTGCGGATGAAGGATTTACCTGGGAAAGCGCCTATAACCCTGCATCGTTCATCGCCTTAACAGACTGCATGATCGAACCGGGCATGAAAAATCAAAAGCCGGAGGATAAATGCCAATTTTTGCGTCATGGTTATTTTTGCGTTGACCGGAAGCATACGACGGAGAAGAAGATGGTATTTAACCGTATAGTACCGCTGAAGGATACGTGGAGAAAAAATTAACGGCATGCATACTGGATTGCTCTAATCGCGGCTGATAAGCAAACAAGCTAACTTAAAAAGAACGGACCCGCCGTCGATAATCGACCAAGCAGGGCCGTTCTTTTTATTGGATTACAGCTCCAAGCCTGTTCCTTGTTCGAAATGAAAGGTACCATCGCCCTGGAAGTTTGCAAGTTAAGGCAGGCTTTCTTATTTTTAACTTCTGACCCAGCCATCTTCGATTTCCAGTTCGCGAATGACTTTTGCAGGGCTTCCGCCGGCCAGCACATTGTTAGGAACATTTTTATTCACGGTACTCTTGGCCGCGATAACGGAATTATCTCCAATGGTGACGCCTGGAAGAATAGTGCAATCCGCTCCGATCCAAACGTTATTCCCAATGGTTATTCTTTTGCTGAGCTCACCTTTATCGCTTGAATCCATACGGTGGTAATTACTATCGAAAATACTCGTTCTTGGGCCAATCTTAACGTTATCTCCAATAACGATTTCTTTGTTAGCCGCAATTCCCACGCCTGCATTCACGTATACGTTGTCCCCGAATGTTAAGTTCGCACCCTTGGTGCTGGTGATTTGGACTGCCCATGGATGACCTACAATGGATAGGTTTTTACCTACCTGGATGGCTCCGAGTTTATTGACGAACACTTTTCCGCGCAGCCTTGGAGCGGGCTTCCCGAATTTATAGAGCCCTTTCAGTTTGTACAGTACCGTGCTAAACGCCATATAATAGCCTCCGATTTCTAATAGTACGCTTTTCGAATATTATATCAGAAAATAAAGAGGTTTTTCGAATAAAGTTATTCAAAATGAATAATATTTAACTAAAAAATGATATTAAAATGGTAAATGTAACCTGCTTTTAGTAAGGGCGTATCAATAAGGTGGTTGCAATCAAAAAAGTGAGGTGCAGTACATTGCCGATAGAGAAAGCTAAAATGGAAACTTCAAAAGGGAAGCTGCAATATAATAGGAGCGGAAACGGTAAACCGAATATCGTTTTGATTAACGGCGGTTCGGGTCCAATCGAAGGCTGGATGAAAATATTGCCGGAAATTTCGGAATCGTCATCTGTATTTTCTTATAATCGTTTTGGTGTTGCAGGCAGTGATCGGCCGAAAGAACCCCAAGATGGAATAACGATTGTCGAAACCTTACGGGAGGCATTGACCAAAGCGGGATTCGAACCTCCTTTCTTGCTGGTTGGCCATTCCTTAGGGGGATTATATGCAAATTTATATGCCCGGCTTTACCCAAACGAGGCAGCAGGCATTGTCTTTTTAGAATCAAGCCATCCGAAAGATATAAACCTTGATCAATATCAAGGCAAGGTGGTAAAAACGATCAACAAGCTGTTCACCCTATTTGATTCCTTGTCTTCCCATAAACAATACAACGAAGTTAATTTTGTAAAAAGAACGGTGGACCAAATTCATCAAACAGGCCGTTTTCCGGAAATCCCTTTATACGTGGTTACAGGCGGAAAAGAAAATCGTATGATGCCAGAGGAAGTTCGTAAAATACGATTGGAAAATCAATTGGATTTGCTTTCGTTATCAAGATTCAGCAAACATATTATCGCAGAAAAAAGCGGGCATTTTCCTCAATTGTCAGAGCCGAGAGTCGTCATTGATACGATAAAAGCTGCCGTGGAACAAATAAAAGAAGCAAAATAAGGAGGCTTGGTTATTACGCTCATGATTAGGCGAGTCCTTACAGCAGCGGTTCTGATAATTCTGCTCCTGCCGACAGCGGCTAATGCTAACGGAGGCCCATTGTATGAACCGGCAAAAGGCCATGGCCTCCTGCAGCTGGATGAAAATTCTGAAATCAGCTTGGTTCGCGAGAAGATTGTTTTTAGCATCGATAATAGCAATGACCGTCATCAAAGCCATGCGGAAATTAACGTTCAGTATGAGCTTTACAATAACTCCGATACGGATAAGGAAGTTGATGTTTTATTTCTGACGCCCTACACTGATGTAATAACCGTATCGGATGGGGACAAGCAGATCGAGACGAGTCCGGCTCCCGAAGGCAAGCCTGTGAATTGGCATGCAACGTTCAAAAACACAGTGACGGATCCGTTAAGCGGCAAAGCGCTTCGAATCGGAAGTCACGGATCAGACCGTAATCAAACCATTGGGACGCGAATCCCGCTCAGCTTTGGGCCGCATGAGAAGAAAAACATGGTCGTGCGGTACGAAGAGGACGGCGGAATATATGAGAAAGGCGTTATCAATCCCATCTATTCACATCTTTATTATCTTACGCCTGCCGAGTTTTGGGAGGGTGAGCCGAAGGTGGAGCTGGAAATACAGCTTCACGCGCCGGGCGGAAAGCTGTATTCGAATCTTCCGATGGAGCAGGTCGGCCCGAAAGTATTTAAAGCAGCTTTTAACCATCTACCGGGCGAGGATTGGTATTTTTCATATCTTTATCCGAATAGGCTGCTGTTTCCAACGAATATCGAGAAGGATCATAATCTTCTCATTTTAGGGACAGCCGCAGCGCTGACTGTTATTGCGGCAGGTTTTGCGCTTTTATTTAAAAAAAGCATGGCATTTACGGTCAGTATGCTTGGGATTTTGGGCTTTACGGTGTATTATATTTCGAGGATGGGTGGTTATCCGTTTAATGCCATCTTTGTGGCATTTACCGATATTGCGGTAGGAGCGGCGCTGATTTTATGCGATACGCTTATTCGAAGAAGGATCCGCAAACGCAGAGACAGGAATAAAACCATTTAGCCGCCGGCATATCTCTTTTAAAATAGAGCGATTCGACGTAAACTGTAGGAAACCATAGAGGAGAGAGTTAGATGACAAACGAAGCATTATTGATCAATCATGATGATTTATTGGCAGATTTGGAATACCGCGGGTTAGTGCAGCAATTTACCAACCGCGAGGAATTACATAAGAAGCTTTCAAGCGAGCGTGTCGTGCTTTACTGCGGTTTCGACCCGACCGCGGACAGCCTCCATATCGGAAGCCTGCTTCCGATTTTGTGCTTGCGCCGTTTTCAGCAGGCAGGCCATATTCCGCTTGCGCTCGTTGGAGGAGGAACAGGCTTAATCGGTGATCCGAGCGGCCGCTCGTCGGAGAGATCGCTGAATACGGCAGATACGGTAGCGCAGTGGACTGAAAGCTTGAAGCGCCAGCTGTCGCGCTTTCTTGATTTTGAAATCGCGGAGAATCCGGCGAAGCTTGTAAGCAACTATGACTGGATCGAGCCGCTTGACGTGATCACGTTTTTACGCGATGTGGGCAAAAATTTCACGGTTAATTATATGCTCGCGAAGGATTCCGTTGATTCAAGGCTTTCGTCCGGCATTTCCTTTACCGAGTTCAGTTATATGATTTTGCAAGCATATGATTTCCATAAGCTTCATCAGGAGCATGGCTGTTCCCTGCAAATCGGCGGCAGCGACCAATGGGGCAACATTACGGCGGGTCTGGATTTAATCGGCAAAATGGGCGGCGGCGACGCTTACGGCATGACGATGCCGCTTGTTACGAAAAGCGACGGAAAAAAATTCGGTAAATCCGAATCGGGCGCGATCTGGCTTGACCGTTCGAAGACGTCGGCGTACCAATTTTATCAATTCTGGATCAATACGGAAGATAACGATACGATCAAGTTTTTAAAATATTTTACCTTCCTCTCCCGTACGGAGATCGAGGCTTTGGAGAGCGAGCTTCAAGCGCATCCGGAAAAACGCGTGGCGCAGCGCGAGCTGGCGCGCGAGATTACCCGTCTTGTCCATGGGCAGGAAGCGCTGGACAGCGCGGAGAAAATTACGCAGGCTTTCTTCTCGGGCGATGTAAACCAGCTGAGCGAAGCGGAGCTTATCGAAGCCCTGCAGGACATGCCTACAACGGTTATCTCGAATAGGGACGAGATTGCGCTTATGGATCTTCTGATCGAATCCGGAGCTGCGCCGTCCCGCCGCCAAGCCAAGCAGGATATTACGAGCGGCTCGATTTCGATTAATGGAACAAAGCAAACGGATGCTGAGGCAATCGTGAGCGCGGAGCTAAGGCTGCATAGCAAATTTGTCGTGCTGCGCCGCGGGAAGAAAAACTATTTCTTGATTCGCTTCGAATAGAAGCTGGTCATGAACGGAAAGCAGGCCCCCATGGATGGGAGCCTGCTTTTTTTGCTTATATTTCACCGCGAAACGAGCTTTTGCCGCTAATGACGGCGTCAGCGTATTTTAATTATTGCGCAGCTTAAGCACTCGTCTTGGCAAGGGTGCTCTCCACGGCCTTGCGGCGGGAGCGGGAGTGTGAGACTCCGAAAAACGTGGCAGCTGTCGCGGCGGCAAGGATAACTCCGGTAGCCCCGATCCAGCTTATGGAATGGAGGGAGGTTTGCTCAACGATAACGCCGCCAAGACCTGCGCCGACTGCCATGCCGAGCTGGAGGATCGAGCTGTTCAAGCTAAGCATAATACCGGATGCTTCCGGGGCAAGCGACATGAGATGGTACTGCTGCGTCGGACCGGATGACCAGGCCGTGAACGCCCATAGCATTAGCAGCGGGAAGACGATTAACGGAGATTGCCCGGCAACCGAAAGTAATATGAGGGCAATCGTATGGAACAGCATGCCGCTGACCAACGTACGCGGAGCCCCCCATTTGTCAGTGCTGAAGCCTCCGAATTTGGATCCGATGAGACTCGCGATGCCGAAAGCGAATAGTCCAATGCTGACGCCTTGCTCGCTGAGCTTAGTGACCGTAAGCAGAAACGGAGAAATATACGTATAAACGATTGAGTAACCGCCGATCCATAAGAAAGTGACCGTTAAGGCGATTGCGATTTTTGGCTGTTTCAATAATGCGAGCTGACTGCGAAGAGGGACGGGCGCCTCGCCATCTTGTTGAGGAATGGAGGTCACGATGAGGAGCATCGCCAAGAGCCCTAATAAACCGATAACCCCGAAGATGAGCTTCCAATCGTACACCGAAGCCGCTAATCTGCCAAGAGGAACCCCGATGATTAACGCTGTGCTGAAGCCCATAACGAGCGTAGCGATCGCGCTGCCTTGTTTACCCGGAGGAGCAAGCTTCGCTGCGACGGTTAAAGCGGTAACGACGAATACCCCGGTACTGAACGCAAGAATGACTCTGGATACGATTAAAAATTCAAATCCTGGCAATACTACGGCAATTAAGTTGCCGACCGCGAATATTCCTAATGAGTAGAGAAGCAGCGAGCGGCGCTCCATGCGTGCGCTGACAGCCATAAGAATAGGCGTGCCAAACGCGTAAGCCAGCGAGAAAACGGTGATTAATTGACCGGCTGCCGATACGGAAACGCCGATATCCGCCGCAACTTTATCCAAGATGCCTGCAATAATAAATTCAGAAGTACCAACCAGAAAACTGATTATGGCAAGCATATAAATCTTCCTCTTCCATGCGTTAGACATAAAATAGTGCTCCTCTCTCCGCTCTATTAATTTTATATTTCTAAATATATAGAAATAGTAAACAAAAAAAATTACTCCAACAAGTACGGCGCGTATTTTTGCGCCATTTTGCGGTTCACGCTGTAGTAGATATACGTTCCGTCCTTGCGGAGATCCAGCAATCCGCTTTCTGTCAGCTGCTTCAAGTGATGAGACAGCGTAGAGCCTGCTACGGATTCAAGCTTTGATCCTATATCAGAGCAGCACAAATTTTTCTCCTCGGTAAGCAGGAGTGCTATTTTGAGCCTTGTAGGTTCGCCCAGCGCTTTATATACTTTGACAGCTTCCCGTACGTCCGCATGCTCTTCAGTCATTGTGGCTTCACCTTTTCCTGCAGTTGTTATTTCTATATACGTAGAAATAAGATAGCATACCTTTTTTGGTAAGTAAACAGGGAAATTGTGAATAAAGGGCTGCAGGAGCAAGAAGCTCAGAGACGTACAGTCTGCTCCTGCTCCATCGATGCTATAGCTTATGTGCATCAACCCAATGGGTTAAAAACTTTAGCTTGCCGTCAAAATAACCATCATCCTGCCAAGCTCCCCAAACCGCGCTTCTTCCGGTATGAAGGCCAATCAGCCATAGCTGCCTGACGGCAACGAATAACGGAATCAAAGCAAGATCCGGCTCACTCAAGGGACGCTCCTTTAAGTAAGCATGGAGGAACGCATCCCAGCACTCGTCCTCAAAGCTACTGCTGTCTTGCTTGCCGTGCATCCGATCCCATAAAAAGACAGACAGGTCATATGAGCGCCAGCCCATGCCGCAGCAGTCGAAATCAAAGTGGGTCAGGGAGCCGTCATCGGCATGGTAGACATTCCAGCCATGCAGGTCGCCGTGGCAAATACCCCAGTCGTACGAACCGCTTGAAACTGTATCGAGCTGTTTTTTCAGTCTTTCCGCGATTTCGATGACTTGCTTGCCGTCTGCGGGACGATGCTTTAGAAAAGGGAGAAGCTGTTGCAGCGGTTCATCAAGGAGATGGCGGGTGTCCAGCTCAAAGCGGCTATGCTTAGGCGTATAGTGATCCATGGCATGATGCAGCCGCGCAACGGCATGCCCGTAAGATTTGCTTGTTTCCGCGTCGACCTTTCCCGCGCCTTCGGCGAACGTGAACAACGCGGCATAGCGGATACCCTCAGGCGCGTCCAGCTCGGTCAGCAGTTCTCCGTCCTTCCTGGGAATGGCATGCGAGACGGGCATATCCCAGCTGGATAAATAAGCGAGCAGCTCCAGCTCGAACCGGATATCGGCTTCCGTTCTCCACTTATGCTTATAGATGCGCAAAATGTATTTTCCGCGATCCGTCTCGGCCTCGTACGTATCATTTAAGCCGTTCGAGAGGAATCGGCTTCCTTGCGGCGTCCCGATATCATACAGTTCGGCCATGGCTTCGAAAAGCTCATCCTTATGAAAAACCGTATGGACGGCAGTAACGTTCAGCATACCTGTATCATCCTTCTGATCGTTTTTAGGGTTATCTAGCTTAATCCTATCCGAATCGTAAGCAGAATGAGATAGAAAAATTGGCTATAGCTGTTTTTTACCTTATTGCCTGCCTTGAGATAGGTTGGAAAAAAGGGGAAAACACCTAATTGGAGGAATACCTTATCGATCCCTTAATCCCTATACGAACAAAGGAGCGGAAGAACAAATGGCTGAAAAATTCAATTCCCTAACCGTGTTAATGGTATCTGATTAGGCAAAGCGAAGCGTAGAGCACAGCCATGCGAAAAAAAGGGAATGCCCGGGCAGCTCGGCTGCTTTAGGGCATTCCCTTTTATGAATTTTGAATTATTCAAACGAAAAACACGAGCTTTTACCGCCAACGGTTAGTTTTGCCGCGAGCTATACGTTAACGGGAGTGGCTTCGACCATCCAGCCAAGCGGATCTTCCAGCTTGCCCATTTGAATGCCGGTCAACGTATCATAAAGCTTCTTGGACAGCTCGCCGGTCTGTCCTTGATTAATGACGAGCACGTCATCCTGCCAGTTCAGCTCGCCGATCGGGGAAATAACGGCAGCGGTTCCCGTGCCGAAAGCTTCTTCCAGCTCGCCACTGCGGCCAGCCTCGTACAGCTCTTCAATCGTAATCGGACGTTCTACAACGTCGATGTTCCAATGCCGAAGCAGCTGAATGATGGAGTTGCGGGTTACGCCGTCCAAAATACTGCCATTTAACGCAGGCGTATGAACGACGCCGTTGATTTTGAAAAAGACGTTCATGCTGCCGACTTCCTCGATATATTTGCGGTGTACGCCATCGAGCCATAGGACTTGGGAATAGCCTTTTTCCTTAGCGATTTCCTGCGCCTTCAGGCCAGCCGCATAATTGCCGGCTGTTTTCGCTTCGCCTACGCCGCCTTTAACGGAACGGACGTATTCCGATTCGACGAAGATTTTAACCGGATTAACGCCTTCCGTATAATAAGCGCCTACCGGCGACATGATGATGATAAATTGGTAATGGGTGGATGGCGCTACGCCAAGCTGCGGCTGGGTGGCGATAATGAAGGGACGAATGTACAGCGACGTGCTTGGCGCCGTTGGAATCCATTCCTTATCGACCGCAATCAGCTGCTTCAAGGCTTCGATAACGGTATCGATATCAAGATCTGGAACGCTGAGACGCTCATTGGAGCGGTTCATTCTTTGTATGTTTTTTTGAGGTCTGAACAGCAATATGCGGCCGTCATCGGCTTTATACGCTTTCAAGCCTTCAAATATCGTTTGCCCATAATGGAAAACCTTTGCTGCCGGGTCTAATACGATCGGTTGGTAAGGTTGGATGCGCGGCTTATGCCAGCCTTTGTCCGTCGAATAATCCATAATAAACATATGATCCGTAAAATGATTACCGAACCCAAGCTGGTCTGCTGCTGGCTGTTGTTTCTTGTTTTTGGTTAACTCGATTTCCAATGATTGAAGCAATTGGCCCATCTCCCTTTAGTGATCGATAATTGAATGCTAACACTTCATACGGTATATTTAAAATATCTATTTTATTGAATGTCCATACCTTTTGGGTATAGATGAACGGAGTGAACGATTTGGACATGCGTCAGCTGAAATACTTCTTAACTATAGCACAAGAAGGACAGGTTACGCGCGCTGCCAAACTGCTTAATATGGAGCAGCCACCCTTAAGCCGCCAGCTTAAGCTGATCGAGGAGGAGCTGGGGGTCAGGCTGTTTGAGCGAAACGGGAAAGGACTTAAGCTTACCGATGCGGGAGAGCTCCTCAAGCAGAAGGCGGAAGCCTTGCTTACGCAGTTCGACGAATCCCTCCGGGAAGTAAAGGGAATGGAGGAGGGAGTTCGCGGCGTTTTATCCATCGGGTCGGTCGTTTCCTGCATTTCCCTGCTTCCGAAGCGAATTGAGCTATTTAGGGAGAAGTATCCCCAGGTCACGTTCAAAATATCGGAGGGCGACCACTTTTACTTAGGCGAGCAGCTGGAGAAGAGGGCGATTGATCTTATCGTCGCAAGGCTGCCGTTCGAGGCGCAGAAGCATCCGCAGCAATATTCGGTGCTGCCGCTGCCTTCCGATCCGTTCGTAGCCGTCATTCCAAGCTCATGGTCGAAATATTCCGGAAAGGAAGCTTTGTGCATGAAGGAGCTTGCGCAGTTTCCTTTCCTCACCCTAAAGACGGACAAGACGACGCGCATGCATGAGCAGGTCGTCAATGAATGCAAACGCCACGGCTTCGAGCCCAATATTATATGCGAATGCTCGAGCGTTGCGATTATCATGTCGCTAATTGCAGGAGGGATTGGAGCGACGGTTTTCCCAAAATCGGTCATGTCATCCTTTCCCAGCACCGTTGTCAAAATGCTTGCTATCGAGGATGCGGACTTTCAGTCCGATGTCGGTATCCTTTGGCTAAAGAACCACTATCTGCCTAAGCGGGCGCAGCAATTTATTGAGAGCTTCCGAACGGAGATGTAGAAAGGAGGAAGGGTGTTGGAGCCTAATCTAAAACAGGTGGAAGAGACGCTGCTTGCCTATAAGCAGGAGCATGTGCTGACGGTATTGAGGCAATTGCCTCAGGCCGCAAAAGAAAAATTGGCTGCTCAAATCGAGCAAATCGATTTCGAGTCCTTATTCAAATCCATTGCTGAACAAAATCGGCAGCCGGTATCCTTCAATGAACCGATCAGCCCGATTCCTTTTGAAGACTGGGCGGATTACGGGGAGCGGGAACAGGAAGCCTTCACCGAACGAGGCTGGGAGCTTCTGCGTAGCGGCCGTATTGGGGCAGTTGTCGTTGCCGGGGGACATGGCAGCAGATTAGGCCATGAAGGCCCAAAAGGAACGCTGGATATCGGACTGCCATCCCGCAAGTCGCTATTCCAGCTTCAAGCGGAACGGCTGCTTTATTTGTCCAGGAAAGCCGGTAAAGCGATTCCTTGGTATATCATGACTAGTCCTGACAACCATGAGGCAACGGTGGCCTTTTTTCGGTCGGCGGACTATTTTGGTTATTCGGCGAGAGACTGCTTCTTCTTTCCGCAAAATACGATGCCTGCGCTTGATTTCAATGGAAAGCTGCTGCTTTCGGGAGAAGGAACAATCCGGCTCGCTCCAAGCGGCAACGGCGAGTGCTTCGCAGCCCTGAAGCGGTCTGGCGCAATCGACGACATGAAGCAAAGAGGGCTGGAATGGCTGTTTTATTACAATGTAGACAATGCGCTGATTAAAGTCGCCGATCCCGCATTTATCGGCGTGGCCGCTTCACATGATAATCCGATTGCCACGAAAGCCATTGAGAAAACGGACGAGGAAGAGAAAATCGGTGTTATTTGTTTGAAGAACGGCCGTCCCGCTGTATTGGAATATACTGAAATTCCGGATAAGATAAAAAAGGAAAAAACGATTGACGAACGATTGTTTTACGGCCTTGGGCATATTTCGATCCATTTATTTAAGCTGGACTTTATTGAAGCGCATGCCGATGCCGAGATCCCTTATCATGTCGCCGCCAAAAAAATGGACGTCTGGGATGCGGAAGTCGGACTCATCAAGCCTGCTGAACCTAATGCCTACAAGCTTGAGCGGTTTATTTTTGATTTTTTCCCATTGGCAAGCCGTTTAACCGTGCTTAAGACAAGTCGGCAGGAGGAATTTGCGCCGGTGAAAAATAAAACGGGAGTCGATAGTCCGGAAAGCGCGCGAAAGCTCATAAGGGAGCTGCACATGCGCTGGCTGCAGGCTGCGGGTATTTCAACGGAACAGCTGCGCAATGCCGAAATTGAAATCTCGCCGCTGCTGTCATACGGGGGTGAAGGGCTGCGGAAAGAAGAGTGGCTCGAGATCCTAAAGCAGGAGCATTCGAATAAATAAGAATGGCAAGGACAGTAAAGGAACAGCGAAAGCTGGGCCTTTTTTTTTTTGTTCAACGCAGGAAATTGTTTACAATAAGAACATATGTTTGGTAGAATGGGATTGTAAAAGTTTTAATGGACAAGTACGAAATGGACACCATTTGGGATGGAGATGATCAGATGTATGCAGCAAGCTTAATGTCCAATGAGCTATTGAGCCGGCGGTTAAATGAGCATTGCAGTTCTCTTGCGCAATCCGGTTATCTTAACGGCTGCGTACTGGTTGCATTAGAGGGAAGGATCCTGCTCAGCAAGGGCTATGGCATGGCAAACTTCGAGCATGAGATTCCGAATACTCCGCAAACGAAATTCCGGATTGGCTCCATGACCAAGCAATTTACGGCGATGGCAATCATGCTGATGCATGAGCTAAAGCAGCTTAATGTGAACGACCCGATCTCTAAATATATTCCGAGCTATCCAAACGGCGATAAAATAACGATTCACCATCTGCTTACGCATACCGCGGGAATACCGAACTTTACCGGCTTGGACGACTACGCTGCCAGAATGAGAATGCCTTCCTCAACGGCGGACACGGTTGACAGATTCATCGGCCTGCCATTGCTGTTTGAACCGGGGGCGCAGTTCGACTATAGTAATTCAGGCTATGTGCTTCTTAGTTATTTAATTGAGCAAATCACAGGCCGGACCTATGCGGATTATATCCATCATGTTTTATTGAAGCCGCTCGGCATGATTAATTCGGGATACGATGACGCTGCGAAAATATTGAAAAACCGCGCTGCGGGTTATGAAGTATGGGGCAGCCTGGTTCACGCGGAATTTACGGATATGTCGATTCCATCCGGTGCGGGCGGCATGTATTCGACGATAGAGGATCTATACATATGGGGGCTTTCCCTGCATTCGCAGCGACAAATCAACGAACAGGCATATGAGCGCATGACCACGCCTTTCAACGGTAAATACGGTTATGGCTTATTCGTATATGAAGAAGAGATTCGCGGCAGCAGCCGAAAAGTAATCGGTCATAGCGGCGGCATTAACGGCTTTATTTCCGAAATGAAGCATTACAAGGTTGAGGATTTAACCGTCATTGTGTTGTCCAACCTGGTTACGACTCAGGTTGGGCATATAAGTAAGGAGCTGGCCCAAATCGCATTTGGCGACGAGCTGCAGCCGCAGCCTGCGTATGTTCCTGTCGTACTCGCGGCAAGCCGCCAGCAGGATCTCCTTGGCAGCTATGCGGTTGAGGATGTGCAGGAGGTATCATTCCAGATCACCTTTGAGCAAGAACGGCTCTATATCTCGCAGGATAAATGGTTTAAATTTGAGCTGCGCCCTTATAGCGTACAAGAGCATAGGATTGAATTTTTCTTGAATGGAATGCAAGGCAAGGTCGTTTTTTGCTCTTCTGCTGAGAGGACGGAACTGCTTGTACAACTGTATGGCGGGGAAAAGAAAGCGGTAAAGAAACGGGAAAACCAAATTTGACGGCCCGGTTTGACGGCTAATGCGTTTATAAGAAATAATGATAGATGGGTTCTATTATCCTTATTGGTAGTTTGAATTTAAATTCGGTATTATGTATTATTATACAACTCTAAAATAGAGGGCTGTTTGAATTTGTTTATCTCAGATGAAGCAAGGAGACCATGTGGTGAGAATTTCGTTAGAGTTGGTACCGAGAGATTCAGAAGGCTTGAAAGCCGAGCTTCAATTAGTGAAAACAGAATTTCCATCCATTAATACGATCAACATTCCGGATTTGACGAGGTTTGATCTTAGAAGCTGGGAAGCCTCAAGCCTGTCTAAATCTTATTATAATGACTGCATTCCTCATATTCGTTCCATGGATTTTGACGCGAGGAAGCCTTTTTCATTAATTGACTACCTGGACGAGCATCGTATTTCCGAGGTGCTTGTCGTTACCGGCGATGAACCGAAAAATAGCAGCAAGCAGATTTATCCAACGACCTGCCTTGATTTAATTACCAAGCTGAAGCGTGAGCATCCTCATATTAAGATCTATTCGGCGATAGACCCGTATCGAAGCAGCATTCGAGAGGAATACGAATATGTGCAGCAGAAGCTTCATGCGGGAGTCGACGGTTTCTTCACGCAGCCTTTCTTTGACCTGCGGCTCATGGAGCTTTATTCGGAAATGCTGGAAGGCGCCGATATTTTTTGGGGAGTTTCTCCCGTCGTATCGGAAACCTCCAAGCGGTATTGGGAAACGAGAAACCATGTCGTTTTTCCGAAGGATTTCAAGCCTACTTTGGAATGGAACATTGCCTTCTCGCGGCAGGCGCTCGCTTATACGAAGGAAACGAATAGCAACATCTATTTTATGCCCATTAAAGTAGATTTACAGGCTTATTTCGACGGCGTCTTTAGTAAGGTGCTCGTATGATTTGTACGAATTAGCGCAGTGAAAGGATCAGGCAGCCGTTTTGTGACGGTTGTCTTTTTTTTGCTGACTTTGCAGATGTGATGCCTCTTTGTTTCTTAGGGCTCGGCTATTTGATATTATAGGTTCAAAGAAGCTTTGGAAACAGCATTAAGGAAAGCGCGGGGAAAGCGGAGCTGATGGTTTAGGCTGTAAGGTCTCGTATTGCAGACCGTGCTTGTTCGCGGTTTTAAGCCTGTCCTAACCATCGGTACGTGGAAGATAAGCGAAGCGCTTTGAGTTAAAGTTTATGTTTAAATAGAATGTGAGGAGTTCTTATGATTTATGAGCTGCAACCAGCGGAGGGCTGCCGCTTAATCCGGCATCTGCTTGAAGGCTGTGAGCATGCGGTTGTGATTTACGGCGTATTGGAGGGCAACAATCTCGGAAAGATTTACGTTGATGATCCGAAAGCGCCGACAGCAGCTTTTATCTGGGCCCAAAATGAAATGTTCTATCTTATTGGGGCCCCAAGCGAGGCCTTCATTTCGCAATTGGAAGGCTTCATTATTGAACGCATAAAGCCGGAAGCGATTGGAATCGGCGAGGATTATTTTAATCTAGAGCTGATAACCGAGGAACCCTCGGATACGCTGGTCGAGCGAATATTTCGCAATCGGCTGTCCAGAGGTGAGCGGGTGCCCTTTTCTTTTCAAAAGGAAGCTTTTTTGGCGCTGGAGGCTTGGCTTGCTCTGCCAGGTGAGTATGAGCTGCTGTCGGTCGACAGAAACGCTATGGAGCGGGATGCCCAAAATAAGATTGAACGGGAAATATTAAAGTTTTGGGACACGACGGAGACGTTTCTCGCCAAAGGAATAGGCTTCTGTATTTTTAAGGGAAATGAAGTGATCGGCACCTGCCTGTCGGTATTCGTAAGCGGCAGCGAATATGAAATTGGCATCAATACTTATGAGACATTGCATCGGGGCAAGGGACTTGCTACCGCGATGGCAGCTGCATTTATTCATCAATGCATACAGAAAGGCGGAACGCCTCATTGGACAACGGAGAGCTTCCGCAAGGATTCCATTGCAATAGCGGGGAAGCTTGGTTTTAAGCAGCTGCCTAATTACCCTGTTTATTTCTTGGCGTTTGAAGATTTTAAGCAATAAGCGGCAGCGCTAATTCGGTTTATAGATAAAGGTGGTATTTTTCAAATGGCTAAAGTGAAATATTATGTGGTATGGGTAGGCAAAAAAACGGGCGTATTCACGACTTGGGCGGAATGCCAAGCGCAGGTCAGCGGAGTGAAGGATTCAAAGTTCAAATCCTTTGAAACCAAGCAGCTGGCGGAATCGGCTTTTAAAGACGGCTGGCAAAAGCACTGGGGAAGCGGGAAGGAGGCTTCATCATCGCAACCGCGCGCGCAAACTGGGAGCAGCGTCAAGCAGACGGTTATGCTCGAAGCAGAGGCGGCATCCATAGATTACGACAGCATTTCCGTGGACGTGGGCACGAGAGGAAACCCGGGCCCCGTAGAGTACAAAGGCGTGGATACACAGACGGGCGATATTTTGTTTTATGTCGGGCCGATTCAGAACGGGACTAATAATTTAGGCGAATTTATTGCCATCGTGCATGCGCTAAGGTATTTGAAAGAGAAAGACAGCAAGCAGACGGTATATACGGATTCCAGAACGGCGCTTAGCTGGCTTCGCAACAAGAAGGTAGCATCCACCTTGAAGCGTGACGCATCTACCGCGAAGATTTGGGAGCTGACGGATGAAGCGGTCAAATGGATTCAGATGAATACTTATCCGAATAAGGTCGTGAAATGGAACACGGAAGAGTGGGGCGAGATCCGGGCGGATTTTGGGCGGAAATAGTCCTTTCGTTAACTTTTAAAGTGATAGGATAAAAAAATTAGTTTCCCCGGAGCGATGACGGGGAAACTTTTTTGTGTTTTTTGAAGGTGCGGCTGAAGTAATAGATATCGTTAAAGCCCGTCGCTGCGGCAACTTCCGATACAGTCAATGGACTGTGGCGCAGCAGATAATCCGCTTTTCCAATGCGGGTCGTCGTGATGTATTCCGTGACGGTATGGCCGCTCAGCTCTTTGAACAAACGGCTGAAATGGTAACGGCTTAAATTAGCCATGCCGGCCAATCGGTCGACGGAAAGCTCCTCTTTGTAATGCTGCTCAATATGCTGGAAAACTGGCGCAAAGCGCTCGATATTTTTTATTCGCTCGGCATATTCGTCTTGCGTGAGTACGGTAGCGACATGGCCGCGCAGCAAAAGGGTCAGCAGCCGGTACAGCTCCGACTTGATGGCCAGTTCAAAGCCAAACTCTCGCTGCTCGAGCTCATTAACGATGGCGAGCATGCAGGAGGATACCTTGCTGTCATCGCCTATATAATTTTGGAGCAGCAGCCGGTTCTGCGTGATTGGCGTAATGAATTTGGTTTCGGCGGCGTCCACGGATTGGCTGTGGAGCAATGAAATGTCAGCGATGAGCGCATAGTAATACAAATTCGGGGAGAGGCTCGTGCCGTAATGAAGTTCATTGCTGTTCACGACGATTAAGTCTCCCGCGGATGCTGTAATCGTTGTAGAACCGCACTCTATAGAGGCTTTCCCGGTAACGATATACAGAAACTCAAGATGCTCATGGAAATGATGCGGAAAAATGACCACACCCTGCTCATCAAAGGTGCTGCGGTGCACTTTGATCGGAAAATGTGGATCGGGCATATCCATGGGCTCACGGAGCGACTCGAATTTCTCCATCTGGTTGGCCTCCTCTCTATTAATAGCACAATTGTACAAACAAACCGCACAGCTTTGCATGGAGTTACATATTGAAACCATTATAATACGAAAGTATAGACACGCAAAACCTACCATACGATACTAAAGGAGAGATTAGCAATGAAACCGATACAAATCGCGGTTATTGGAACAGGCTCTATCTCATCATTGCATCTAGATGCCTATAAGAAAAATCCAAATGCATCCTTATACGCGGTATGCGATTTGAATGCGGAGCGGGCCCAAGCCGCGGCTGAGAAGTACGGCGCAGAGAAGGTTTATACGGATTACCGCGAGCTGCTTGCAGATCCCGCCATCGATGCGGTGAGTATCTGTACATGGAACAATACTCATGCCGAGATCAGCATTGCCGCACTTCACGCGGGCAAGCATGTGCTCGTGGAGAAGCCGCTGTGCAAAACCGTCGAGGATGCGCTTAAAGTGCAGGAAGCGGTAGAAAAATCAGGCAAGCTGCTGCAGGTCGGCTTCGTTCGCCGTTATGACACGAATGCGCAGCTGCTGCGAGCAATGGCTGACCGCGGTGAATTCGGCGAGATTTATTTTGCCAAAGCCTCGACGCTAAGACGACTGGGTAATCCGGGCGGCTGGTTCTCCGACATTGAACGCTCGGGCGGCGGGCCGCTCATTGATATCGGCGTGCATGTCATCGATCTTTGCTGGTACATGATGGGTCGTCCAAAGCCGGTATCCGTTAGCGCCAATACATACCATAAGCTGGGCAACCGTTCAAATGTGAAAAATTTAAGCTTCTATCAAGCAGCGGATTATGATGCGTCTAAAAATACGGTAGAGGATATGGCTAACGCCTTGATCCGTTTTGAGAACGGCGCTTCGCTTCTTGTCGATGTCAGCTTCACGCTGCATGCGAAATCGGATGAAACGGCCGTGAAGCTTTACGGGGAAAAAGGCGGCTTCGAGATCGATCCGGAAACGGTTATCGTAACGGAGCAGAATGACACGATTTTGAACATCTATCCGCAGACGGACAACAAAGGTTTTAATTTTAGCGGGGCTTTCCAAAATGAAATTAACCATTTCATTGACTGTGTTTCAAGCGGCAAGCAGCCGATCAGCCCCGTTGAGGACGGCGTTGAAATCATGAAAATATTGGTCGGCATTTACGAGTCGGCAGCGAAAGGGGCGGAAGTGCGTCTATGAAATTAGGAATTAGCACATATAGCTTATACGGCGCTCTCCAGCGCGGAGAAATGACCATTCAGGATGTTATCGTGTTTATCGCTTCCCTTGGTGCGGAACATGCTGAAATTGTGCCTTTAGGCTTTAACCTAACGGAAAACCCGGAGCTGATCGAAGAAATTAAGAAGCAGGCGCAGAAAAGCGGCATCGAGTTGTCTAACTATGCAGTAGGCGCAAACTTTTCCGGCCTGGATGATGAGCAATTTGAGCAGGAAATTGAACGTTTGAAGCGTGAAGTCGATATCGCTGCTGCGCTTGGCGTGAAGAAAATGCGCCATGACGTGGCATCGTCGCAGAACCTATCGATTTCTAACTTCCTCATGGAGCTTCCGAGGTTAGCAAAAGCATGCCAAATCATAGCGGACTACGCGGCGCCGCACGGCATTACGACAAGCGTTGAAAATCACGGCTATTATATTCAGGACAGCGACCGCGTACAGGCTCTTATTGAGGTAGTTGACCGTCCGAATTTTAAAACGACGCTTGATATCGGAAACTTCCTTTGCGTAGACGAAAATCCCTATGCTGCGGTTTTAAATAATATCGGCTTGGCTTCCATGGTGCATATCAAAGACTTTTACTACCGTCCGGCTACGGATAACCCAGGCGAAGGCTGGTTTAAGTCGAAAAGCGGCAACTGGCTGCGCGGCGCAATTGTCGGGCACGGCGATATCGCGATCCCTCAGGTGCTTGGCCTTGTGAAGGACAGCGGCTACGATGATTTTATTTCCATTGAGTTTGAAGGCTTGGAGGATTGCCGTCTTGGAACAAGACTGGGCTTTGAATTCGTAAAGCGGGTATGGAACGAACTATAATCGGAGGAGCGATGCGGGTATGACTTTGCCTATCATAACGAATAAAATTGGCGTTATCGTGGATAGCTTTCAGGTTGGCGTGAAGGAAGGCTTGCTGAAAGCACAGCAGGTCGGAGCGGATGGCGTGCAAATGTACGCGGTGCACGGCGAGCTTGATCCGGCTAACCTCTCGGCGGCAGCGAGAAAGGAATGGAAATCTTATATCAACGGGCTCGGCCTTGATATTTCTGCTTTGGTCGGCGACTTAGGCGGCCACGGCTTTCAGGACCCTGCCCAAAACCGCGAAAAGATCGATAAGTCAAAGCGGATCATGGAGCTCGGCATGGAGCTTGGAACAAATATTATTACGACGCATATCGGGATTGTGCCTAGCGACAAAAACGGCCGTGTATACGAGACGATGCATACGGCCTGCGAGGAGCTGGCGCGCTTCGCGAATGACATGAATGGTTATTTTGCCATCGAGACAGGCCCGGAGACCTCGGCGCATTTAAAATCATTCCTTGACGGACTCGGCACCAAAGGGGTCGCCGTGAACTTCGATCCGGCCAATATGGTCATGGTGACAGGCGATGATCCCGTACAGGGCGTTTATACGCTGAAAGATTATATCGTTCATACGCATGCCAAGGACGGCTTGAAGCTTGGGCCTGTCGATCCGCGCGACGTTTACGGGGACTATGGGTACGAGGTTACGCTGGACCATGAGCAAATTGCCGTAATGGCCGAATCAGGTTCGGCATTCCGCGAAGTCCCGCTTGGCGATGGCGGCGTAGACTGGCCGGCGTACCTGAGGGCGCTGCAAGAAATCGGCTACACCGGCTATTTGACGATCGAACGCGAGGTTGGCACGTCTCCGGAGGCAGATATTAGCAAGGCTGTTCAGTTTTTGAAAGGTTTTAGGGCGTAGGTAAGAGAGTCATAGAATAGGAAATATACAAAGCTGCAGGTAGTAAACAAAAAACCTCCGAATCTTCTGTTGGAAGATTCCGGATGTTTTTGTATGCTATGATCTTAGGCTGTTTAATCGTGAGGAAGCAAATTAGATAGTAAGTTACGAAGGCGAAGGGGATCTCTGTTGCGAAAAAATCGTATGATAGCTTGGTTTGGAGCAGTATGTTGGGGTGTTTTGGCTCTTACTATTCTTACTTTTACTATAGAATCTAACCGTATTGTCACAGATAGAATAACACCAGGCATGAAGCTGCTAATTGTAAGTTTAATCATCACCATGGTTGTTTGTTTTCTATTATCCTGTTTAGGAGCTGGTATGGCCATAAAGCAATATAAGCGAAGTTTGTTGTTAAATCTAGATTCCGTTACCTATTTCTATTGAATGTTTCGTATGCAGCTGCCTTTCTGGGACTGCTAATCTTTTATCTGGTTGCTGCATTTCAGGCGATGATGGGGATTTAAATAAAGTGCAAACTCCATAAAAAGAAGGTGTCCCAATAAGGCCTTATGTAGCCATTTGTCTTATAGTCACCTTCTTCGTTTTGTCAGCGTCTACAGCTCCGGGCGTTAGCTACACTGCAGAAAGTACAACAGAAACCTTACATGGGGCTTTACTGGAGAAGCTACGCTGCAGAAAGTACATCAGAAATAGCCTTCTACCCGGAAAACTGCGCGGATCCGAAGATTCTGATGTACAAACTACATCGTAGGCTGGATAGCGGTGCTGCAGAACGATTTCTGTTGCACAAACTACACTGTAGCTGAGGAATGCGGAGGCTGCTGCGTAATTCACTCGACAAAATGTGTGCTGCGTTCGCGGCACACATTTGTCGAGTAGCATCTAGCGTTAGATGTCAGCGCCGGGCGTAACAGCGGCGTTTCTGCTCAGTCAGCTCTTACCCGCGTTGGCTTCAAGGCTAGCTGGCGGCAAGCTGCTTTATGAGTTTGCAGCCACCGCTGCTCCAGCCGCGCCGGAGGTCGAAGCAGCCGAGTATGGATTAACCGGCCGCTTCAGCCCAAAATGCTCGCGAAGCGTATGGCCGTCGTAATCCGTCCGGAATAGACCGCGTCGCTGCAGCTCAGGAATGACCTGCTCCGCAAACTCCTCAAGGCCCGCCGGCAGATAAGGAGGCATAACGTTAAAGCCGTCGCTGCCGCCGTTTACGAACCATTCCTCGAGCTGGTCAGCAATTTGCACAGCCGTTCCCGCGAAGGTACGGTGCCCGCGTCCGCCTGCAAGGCGGTGGAGCAGTTGGCGAATCGTCAAATCCTCGCGCGTCGCCAAATCAACGACTAGCTGAAAACGGCTTTTGTTTCCGTTTATTTCTTCGAGGCGGGGCAGCTCAGGGAGCTTGCCGTCGAGCGGATAGGTGTATAAATCAACGTTCAGCATATTGGACAGCTGGGTCAATCCGTAATCAATGACCGTCAGCTCGTTTAGTTCCTGTTCTTTTTCCTTTGCTTCCGACTCGGTGCTGCCGATGATCGGGCATATGCCGGGCAGGATTAGCAGCTGCTCCGGCGAGCGTCCGTATTTGGCCAAGCGTGCTTTGACGTCGGAATAGAAAAGCTGCGCCTCCAGCAGCGTTTGCTGCGCGGTGAAGATCGCTTCCGCATATTGCGCGGCGAACTCCTTGCCGTCCTCGGAGGAGCCGGCTTGCACGAGCACGGGATAGCCCTGCGGAGATCTCGGAATGTTAAGCGGTCCGCGAACCTTGAAGGAGTCGCCTACATGGTTAATGCTGCGAACCTTATGATGGTTGGCAAAGGTTCCCGATTCACGGTCAATAACGAGGGCGTCATCCTCCCAGCTGTCCCATAAGCCGGTCGTTACTTGCAGGAACTCATTCGCTCGTTCGTAACGCTTGCCGTGTTCCAAATGGGAGTCCTTGTTGAAATTATTCGCCTCGACCGCGCTTCCAGAGGTGACGATATTCCAGCCTGCCCTGCCTTTGCTGATATGATCGAGCGAAGCGAATTTGCGCGCAACATGAAACGGTTCATTGTAGGTGGTCGACACGGTACCGATAAGTCCGATACGCTTGGTCACCGAGGCTAGCGCGGACAATAGCGTAAATGGCTCAAGCCCGACAAAAGCGCCATGCTTGATATTATTGTTGATAGCGAGACCATCGGCCAGAAAAAGCGAATCGAATTTCGCGTCCTCGGCCGTTTTGGCCAGCCGTGCGAAGTACTCAATATCTGTAATATTTTGCGGCTCCGTTCCTTGATGCCTCCAAGCTGCCTCGTGATGACCCGCGTTCATAATAAATAAATTCAAATGCAGCTGCCTCTTAGATTGACTCATATTGATCGCACCCTTCTATTCGCTATAGGTTTGTTTCCATCTCGTCAAACGTTTCTCCAATGCAACCAACAAATAATTCACAACCACGCCTATGAAGGAAATCGTTATAATGCCTGCATACATGCTCGGAATTTGAAAATTAAATTGCGCGTATTGAATGAAATAGCCAAGTCCGGATTGCGCGCCGACCATCTCAGCCGCGACCAGTACCAAGATGGAGCTGGCACCTGCTTGGCGAATACCGACAAAGATCGTTGGCAGCGCAGCGGGAATGATGACCTTGTAAAATAAACGGATCGAGGTCAGGCCCATCGACCGCGCCGACTTGATCAAGAGCGGATCAACGTTTTTGACGCCGCTGACGGTGTTGAGCAGAAGCGGAAAGGAGCACGCATACAGGACGATGGCGATTTTAGAGGTTTCACCAAGGCCCAGCAGCAGGATGAATACAGGGAGGAGCGCCAAGACGGCTGTATTCCGCATAAGCTCCAGCAAAGGGTTCAAATATTCCGCAACCGGCTTCCACCAGCCAATCGCCAGTCCAAGGGGTATGCTGATGGCGATTGCAAGCAGGAAGCCGCCTCCGGATCTGAGCAGGCTGGCAATCAAATGCTCCGCGAGATCTCCGGAAATGAACAGCTGCCACCACGCTTGAAGCACTTCTGTAAGCGGAGGAAAGAACGTGACATTAACAAGCCCGATTCGAGGGGCAATTTCCCAAAATACAAGCAGCGATACGATAACGATCGAGAATTTGAACGCTTTCCGCAGTTTAGCCAAGGACCATTCCACGGCTTCCGTAGTTTTGTTCTCGCGTAAAATAACTGTTTCCCCTATGCTTCCGTTAGCCATCGCCGGCCACCTCTTTCAATGTAGATTTACCGTTAGAGAAGCTGTTTAAGGTTTTTGTCTTTTCCTGTTCCTGGGCCCTGCTTACCTCATCCTTGAGCAGATCCCATATTTCATGGCGGAGCTTTACGAATTCAGGCTTAGCGCGTAAATCCTCTTCGCTTGTGCGAGCCTCGAAGGGGACTGTAATTATTTTTTTGATTCGCCCGGGCCGCGAGGTCATTACAGCCACCCGCTGTCCCAAATAAACAGCTTCTTCTATGCCATGCGTGATGAAAATAATTGTTTTTTTCGTGGCTTCCCAGATGCGCAGCAGCTCACTTTGAAGCGTTTCCCGCGTTTGGGCATCCAGCGCAGCGAACGGTTCATCCATAAGCAGCACCTCCGGATCGTAGGCGAGGCTTCTGGCAATGGCGACCCGCTGCTTCATGCCGCCGGAAAGCTCATGCGGATAACGGTTTTCAAAGCCGGCAAGGCCGACCAAAGCGATATGCTGCTGAGCGATTTCACGGCGCTCCTTGCGGGCGACGCCTTTGGCTTCCAAGCCGAACTCGACATTCTCGAGCGTCGTTTTCCAAGGGAACAAAGCATACTGCTGGAACACGATTCCCCTGTCTAAATTGGGTCCGGTAATGGCTTTGTTATCGAGCAGAATCTGGCCGCTGTTAGGCTTTGTTAAGCCGGCGAGCAGATCAAGCAGGGTGGATTTGCCGCATCCGCTTGGCCCGACGATAACCATGAATTCCCCCTGCTTTACATCGAGATTAATGTCCTGCAAAGCGGAGATCGGCTGCGTGTTTTCGGCGAGATGGCCGAGATTCCTTTTGATGCGAAAAGATTTTTGAACATGCTGAATGCTAATTTTGGCTGTCATGCGCAATCTCTCCCTTGGAATGGATTATTTGCTTTCATTCAGGTAAGGACTGAATTCATTCGTATACAGATCCGCTGCTTTAACTTGCCCCTTCTTAAGCGAGCCTTCCGCTTCGAACCAATTAATCCAAGTATCGAATTCCTTATCGGATATCAGGCCGCCTTTGCCGGCGACGCCTGTACTGCGCCAATATTTGACGGAAGAAGCGTCTTCTTTCCTGCCGCGCTTATTAATGATGGATTCATAGCGGGCTACGACCTCTTCGGTCGGCGTAACGCGCGCCCATTCAATGGCTTTGGCTGTCGCTTCGACAAATAATCGCGTGGCATTCGGATTCTTCTTTATGAATTTATTGGAAAGCACGTAGCTGCCTGCGCTGAAGACGCCAAATAGATCGGTGTCCTTGAATAAGGGATGAATGCCGCCGCGCTCCAATGCTTTATCACGCAGTATTCCTCCAAGCGAAGCGATGTCAATCTGTTTATCGCGCAGCGCTTGTTCAGTTGAGACCGGAGGTACGACGACGAGCGTCACTTGTTTGATTTCATCGAGCGTAAGTCCGGCGCGGTACAGGTATTCTTTAATGACGGCCTCATGATGCCCGCCCAGCGTGTTCATGCCTACTTTTTTGCCGATTAAATCCCTAGCCGTCTTGATAGGGCTGTCGTCCAGCGCGTAATAGCCGGTCCAGGTGCTCTCGTCTGAGCCGTAATAGGCGAGAACAGAGGTAATCTCGGCTTTGGCAGCGATCAACTTAACGATAGCCCCGTTAAATGCGCCGCCGAAGTCGGTATCTCCCGTTACGACCGACTGAATATCCTGGGGACCGCTTATGGTGTTGCCGATATATTTCAGCTTTAGGGGCGCCAAATAACCTAGATCCTCGGCCAGCTCAGGAAAGGAAACGGAGCCGGTCCAGCCTTGATAACGGAGCTCGGATACCTCGGGCTGCCCGTCGCCGGCTGCGCTGACCGGAGCAGCTTCTTCTTTGCCGCATGCGGAAAGCAGAACAGCGGAAGCTAAGAGCAGGATGAGCGCGAGATGAATGGTCTTTTTTAAGGATACTTTCATTGGATAAACCTCCCTTTTATAATAAACCTCAAAATCCTATAGACTTACTGTGAATTAATTCCTATAATTGACTATATGATCCATCCAAGCAAGTTGTCAATGAAATGACGATGAATGACCATGAATGGCAATGAATGACGATGAAGGCTTTGGAATGGCAGAGAAGGAGAGATTTCAATGATCGAGAAGCGATTAAATCTACTCTCTATACACGAGGCAATCGACATGCTCGGCGTCAGCCGCTCTACGTTCGACAGATGGCGCAAGCAGAAATGTCTGCCCTTCACCAAACTGGGAAAAGAAATATTAATCGATAAAGCGGAATTAGAACGATGGATCAAGCAGCATTCCTCGGGGATTCCGCAGCCGGCGGTATCCGTGTCCGAGGCAGCCGCTCAACTGAATTTCCATCCATCCCGGACGATAACGATAGGTTACCAAAGCGGCTATGCGCATGTATGGACCGCTGCTATTATGAAGGAGCTCGGATGGTTTGAAGAGGAGCTGGGGCGGATTTTGCCTGATCGAATCGGAGACGTGAGATGGGTTGATGCCGCTAATGGACCAGAGCTCGTTAAGGGAATGATCGGCGGGCATGTTCAAATCGCTTCGCTGGGGGATTACCCGATCGCGCTCAGTAGCTCGTTTGCGCAGCTGCTGCCCGCATTCCAATCCATATTGCTCGCCTTTGATGGAAAGTCGTCCCGCGGGCATGGCATTTCGTTAGTCGTGCGCAAAGGCATCCATATTCGGGAGGTATCCGATATATCCAAGCTCAAGATGCGCACCGTTGCCCAGTCCAGCTCCGGCTATCGCTTATCGAAGCTCCTCAGCGCAGTCGGAGGCAGTCCTAATCAAATCATGCATCAGGATATGGGTACAACGATGGCGGGCATTGTCCATAGTCAAGTGGAGTGCAGCGTTTTGGTGGAGCCTTACCTCAGCTTGGTGCAGTATCACGGTACGGGGCAGGTATTGTTTCAAGAAGAGCTTGAAGATGACTATTTGACCGGTATTGTGGCGGATGAGAGCTGGGTAGGCGAGAACCGGGAGGTTGTAATTGCCTATCTAAAAGCACATCTTCGCGTGCATGAACTTCTGCGCAAGGAGCCTTCCCGTGCGGCTCAAATCATCGCACAAATGAAAGGAATTCCAGCTGACCTGATCACTCGCGTCGTGAAGAAGGTGAGATGGGACGCCGCCTTGTACGAGAAGGATATCAGTACGCTAAAGCTGCTGAAGCAAGAGAATGCCCGGCTGGAAGGCGGATTGTTTGTCCGCAACGAAGAAATTAAATACGACGCGGATTATTTGGAAGAAGCCATTCAGGCTTTGAAGCTGCCGCTGCCGAATGCACGCTTGCTTGCCGGCGAATGGGAGCTTGAGCAGATCTATTAGAAGTATTTTGCAAGGGAAGCTGTCTTAGAAGGTGTTGTGCCTAGTCAAGACGGCTTTTTTATTTGACGAGGCTTAATCTTCGGAACCAACACCTGCACCAGCAGAATTTTAGTTGAATCGCTTGTTAACGAGAATGGTATTATTTTTCTCCAGTTTAATTTTGCTCGCAGGAGTCATACTTGGTATGACTATTTACCGATTGTCGACGGGGTTGGTTGAAACGTCACTGGGTGCACAGGCGCAGCTAGTTGCCGAGAATGCGGCAAAACTGGTGGATTTGGAGGCTTATGCCGAACTCAGCACAGCTGCAGGTGAAACCGAATATTATACCAAGCTCCGAGGACAGTTGAATGAATTGCGAGAAATGAACGGGTTGAATATTTATATACGCTGTGTTTTATAGTCTAGCGGATCATTATTCACAAATTTTATAATTTAATCCGGTGTAAAGGTATAGGAATAAGGAACACTTAAAGTTATAATGGTTTTTAGTATATAATCAATAAAAGGATACGGGCTGCTAACGACTGTTAGGCTCATCCGACAAATAACCTTTAAGGAGTACTCGAAATGACTAAAACGCTTATTTTCGGGCACAAAAACCCGGATACCGACACAATTACATCAGCTATTGCTTACGCTGAGCTGAAAACAAAGCTAGGTGCTGACGTTGAGGCGATTCGCCTTGGAGACGTTAACGGCGAAACGCAATACGCACTTGATTATTTCGGCATCGCGGCACCTCGTTTGATCGAGAACGTGGCTGACGAGACGGATACTGTTATTTTGGTTGACCATAACGAACGCCAGCAAAGCGCGAACGATATCGATAGAGTACAAGTGCTTGAGGTTATCGACCACCACCGCATTGCTAATTTCGAGACAAGCGCTCCGCTTTACTTCCGCGCTGAGCCTGTAGGCTGCACAGCGACGATTTTGAATAAATTGTACAAAGAAAACGGCGTAGAAATCCGCAAAGAAATTGCCGGCCTTATGCTGTCTGCAATTATTTCCGATTCCTTGCTGTTCAAATCGCCGACTTGCACGGACCAAGACGTTGCGGCTGCTCGCGAGCTTGCTGAAATCGCTGGCGTTAACGCAGAAAGCTACGGACTGGACATGCTTAAAGCAGGCGCAGACCTAAGCGACAAAACGATTGCGCAGCTGATCTCCCTTGATGCGAAAGAATTCTCGATGGGCAGCTACAAAGTTGAAATCGCGCAAGTAAACGCGGTAGATACAAACGATGTTATTTCCCGCCAAGCTGAGCTGGAAGCAGCTCTTAACGATATTATCGCAACGAAAGGTCTTGACCTTTTCTTGCTGGTAGTAACGGATATTCTTAACAATGATTCCGTTGCTCTTGCGCTCGGCGCGCAAGCTTCGGCTGTTGAGAAAGCTTACAACGTAACTTTGTCTGATAACAAAGCGCTATTGAAGGGCGTTGTATCCCGTAAATCGCAAATCGTACCTGTTCTTACAGAAACGCTAAGCAGCCTGTAAGAAACGGATTGGCTGATGCCGTTCGTCAACACAAAAACAGCAGTCTGAAGCTTGTTTTTCAAGTTTCGGGCTGCTTTTGTTTTGTTATACTAGATCAAGAAGGAGCGAATCAAATGTTTACTATAACCGAGTACAGCGCTGAATTAATGAAGGATCCTTTTGGCATTTTGAGCGGAACGAGGTACGAATTCATACTCGATCTGGCTGTAGAAGAGGATGATGAGCTATATCAGGAAGAGGGTGTCACGCTTCGCGTCATTTATGTCATAGACGGGGACACGGCCAAGATCGCCAAATATGAATTTTTGACAACTTCCACGAATAAATATATTGATTTTGAACTGGAAGAGGAAGAAGAGAAAATGGTGCTTGCGTTCTGTAAAGAGCATTTTGATAAACCCTAAGAATAAAAGACCGTTCGTTCAATGATTAGCCCGTACATAACGATGAACGCAGCTTCGCTAATAGGGCCGGCAGCCGGCTCTATGGCGATAGCTTGCCTTTGCAGCAATAACATCCATAATGGGAGCTGATTTACGATGGAAAGCGCAATGAAGAGGAAGTTCTCGGACCATGAAATGACAGCGATTACAAAGAAAAATTTAGGTAAAGCCGCAGCTTCCGTGAAGGAGCTGACGGACGGCTGGGCTAACGCGGCTTATCAAGTCATTCTGGAGGACGGCGGAGCGGTCATTATAAAAGCGGCTCCCGCGTCGAATACGAAGATGATGAGCTACGAGCAGGGGCTTATGCAAACGGAGGTAGGCGTTCTGCGGCTTGTGAAGGAAGCTAGTGACTTGCCTGTTCCTGCCGTGTATGCCCATGATGCCACTGAATCGCTTGTCGATTGCGAGTATTTCATTATGGAGATGCTGGAGGGCGAACCCTACAATAAGGTGAAGGAGGGGCTTACGGAGGACCAGCGAAAGCAAATCGATTATCAGCTTGGCGTGTATAACCGCCAATTAAACGAGATCCGCGGGGAACGGTTTGGGTTATACGCGGCTGCCGAGGGGAGCTCCTCCTGGAGAGAAACGTTCCAAAGCTTGCTGCTGGGCGTGCTTGCCGACGGTGAACGCGAGGGGGTTCGCTTGCCGGCGGACTACGACGTGATCCGTACCGAGGCAGCGCTTAGATTTGGGGCGCTGGATGAAGTCACGGAACCAAGGCTGATCCACTGGGACTTATGGGACGGCAACGTCTTTATTAAGGATGGGAACATTTCAGGCATTATTGATTTCGAGCGGGCGCTTTGGGGCGATCCGCTGATGGAGCATTATTTTAGCCATTTCAATCGGTCAACGGCGTTTCTGGAAGGTTACGGGATAGGGAAGCTTACAGCGGAGCAGCAAAACCGCAGGGCACTCTACGATCTGTATTTGGATCTTATTCTTTGCATAGAGTGCCCGTTCAGGCAATATGAGGATCAGTATCACTTACGGTGGGTGCAAGATAATATGGAGCAGGGCTGGAAGCGTTTTTTGGAAAATAAGAATAGTTAAGGCTGCGGCTGCCGTTTATCCTTGGGAACCGCCATTACTTAGCTAAAGTTGGCATAGAGCATAAAACCGCCAATAGCCAGCACCCAAAGCAGCGGAATCATTGCGATGATGACCGCTGTTTTCATTTTATCGTAGCGGTACAGCACCCAGCTGACGATGATGGACAAAATAAGCGCCACGGGATAAAGCCAGTTGACAATAAAGAGTAAAACAGGCCAAAACACATTTTCGGTGCCGGGATTATCGAACATCATCACGGACATTAACGCAACAAATAACCAAACCAACGTAAAGAGCCCGAACAAAATCTGACTAATGAGCAGCGTGAAAAAAACTTTTTTATTTTTCATGTAGTAAAATCCCCCCGCTTTATATTAAAGCAAGCATTTGTTTTTGCACAAGAGAAATGTTACTTTCTAGCACTCCCTTGCTCCCCTTTGTTATTTGTCACCACTTAACCGCATAAAATTCAAAAACGGCTATTTTTTGCAAGGCATGCAGAAAGGAGCAGGTGATGAATAGGGCACAGAAGGATATTGAGCTGGCAGAGCAATACGGCGCCCATAATTATCATCCCCTGCCGATTGTCATTAGCAGCGCAGAGGGCGTATGGGTGCAGGATCCGGAAGGCGCACGTTACATGGATATGCTGAGCGCTTACTCTGCATTGAATCAAGGGCATCGCCATCCCCGCATTATCCAAGCGTTAAAGGAGCAGGCCGATAAGGTTACCCTTACGTCGCGCGCCTTTCATAATGTAGCTTTGGGCGTTTTCTGCGAGAAGCTCGCCGCGTATACCGGCAAGGAACGCATTCTCCCAATGAATACGGGGGCAGAGGCGGTCGAGACGGCGATAAAGGCCGTAAGGCGATGGGCGTACAGCGTCAAGAGCATACCGGAGGATCAAGCGGAGATCATCGTTTTTGAAGGGAATTTTCACGGCCGGACGCTGACGGTTACCTCGTTCTCCTCCAGCGAGGCTTACCGGCAGGGATTCGGTCCCTTTACGCCGGGATTTCGGATCGTTCCTTACGGAGATATCGCAGCATTAAAAGCGGCTATCCAGCCGAATACGGCTGCGATACTGATTGAGCCGATCCAAGGGGAAGCAGGCATACGGATTCCGCCGAATGGATTTCTTGCAGCGGCTGCGAAGCTGTGCGAGGAGCAGCAGCTGCTGCTCGTGGCAGATGAGATCCAAACGGGCTTTGGGCGCACAGGGCGCAAATTTGCTTGCGACTGGGAGAGTGTCTTCCCTGACATTTACATTATGGGCAAGGCCCTCGGCGGAGGCGTGATGCCCGTATCGGCGATCGCGGCGGATGCGGGCATCATGGACGTATTTGACCCAGGCTCGCACGGCTCTACCTTCGGAGGCAACCCGCTGAGCTGCGCCGTTGCCCTCGCATCGCTTCAAGTCATCGAGGAGGAAGAGCTTGCGGACCGCTCACTCACGCTCGGGAGTTATTTCATGATTAAGCTGGCTATGCTTCGGCATCCGGACATCATTGAAGTTAGGGGACGGGGCCTGTTTATTGCAATCGAGCTGTCCGTGCCTGCAAGGGCCTATTGCGAGAAGCTGATGCTGGCAGGGCTGCTTTGCAAGGAGACGCATGAGTTCGTCATCCGCCTGGCGCCTCCGCTCACGATAACGACGGATGAGATCGATTGGGCATTCGAACGGATTCAGACGGTCTTCCAAAACAATGCTTTGGCAGGGGAGTGACGGCTATGGCCATTCAAGAGGTTGCGATCGTTGCGGTTCCTTTTGGAAAAGGCGCGGGCACACCCGGAGCGGAGCTTGGTCCAGCGCATATTCTGCATGCGGCAGCGCTGGCCGGTAAGCTGGCGGAGCTGAATATTCCATACCGGCTGGCTGGAGAAATCAGTCAGGCCTCGCCGTTGCCGCCGCTTAAATCTGAGAATGCCAAACATTTGTCTGAGGTGCTGGACATGAGCAGCAGGCTGGCGGACCGCATATCGGAAATCGTCGACGAGGGCGCATTCCCGTTGGTTCTTGGCGGCGATCACAGCATCTCGATCGGAACGATTGCGGGACTGGCGGAGCATTATTCGAACTTAGGGGTCATTTGGTTTGATGCTCATTCCGATTTGAATACGGAGGATACCAGCCCTTCCGGCAATATTCATGGCATGTCGCTGGGCATCAGCCTCGGTCGTGGGATCAAGCTGTTAACGAGCCTGAGAGGCATCCTGCCCAAAATAAGGCCGGAGCATGTCGCGATTGTCGGCGCCAGATCGCTCGATTCCGGCGAAAAGGCATATATTCGCTCGCTGGGCATTACTTGTTATACGATGCATGACATCGACCGGCTGGGCATTGCGCGCGTGATGGAGAAAGTGATGAGACAGATGAAACAGACGACGGACGGCGTGCATGTCAGCTTCGATATCGACAGCCTTGATCCGCTTGAAGCGCCGGGCACGGGGACGCCCGTCCGGGGAGGTCTCAGCTATCGCGAAGCCCATCTTGCGCTGGAGCTGTTGTTCCAATCGGATATTGTTACCTCGGCGGAGTTCGTGGAAGTCAATCCAAGCCTCGACCATAATGATCAGACGGCAAAGCTGGCGGTAGAGCTGATCGGTTCGCTGCTTGGCGAGCAGATATTGTAGAAGATGAATCGATACGGATGGATAGGAGGGATACGCCTATGAGGGAGCCATTTCAGAACGAACCTTTTACCGATTTCAACGTAACCGACCATATCAACGATTTCCAGGAGGCGCTTCGCAAGGTGGAGCTGGAGCTGGGCCGTGAGTATATGCTGAAGATCGGGGCTGACCGTATCGAAACGATACAAAAGCGCAAATCGATTAATCCTTCCAACGTGAAGCAGATCGTGGGGATTGTCTCTCAAGCAGACACGAATTTCGCGCATAAGGCCGTGCTCGCGGCGGCTGCTGCTTTTGAGGACTGGAAGAAAGTAGCGCCTCCGGCTAGAGCCAGGGTGCTATACAAGGCGGCAGCTTTGCTGAGACGGCGCAAGCATGAATTCTCTGCATGGCTGGTGTACGAAGCGGGCAAAAGCTGGGCCGAGGCGGACGGGGATACGGCCGAAGCGATCGATTTTCTGGAATTTTACGGCCGGGAAATGGAACGGCTTTCGGAGCGCCAGCCACTCGTGCCGTTAACCGGCGAAGATAATGAGCTTGTCTATATTCCGCTCGGAGTGGGCGTCATTATCCCGCCCTGGAACTTTCCGCTTGCCATCCTTGCGGGCATGACGATGGCGGCCGTTGTTGCCGGCAATACCGTGGTGTTGAAGCCTGCCAGCGCTACCGCCGTCATTGCAGCCAAGTTCATCGAGCTGTTGGAAGCTGCGGGACTGCCGGACGGCGTCGTGAACTTTCTGCCGGGAGCGGGCAGCGAGGTGGGCGATTTTCTGGTGGAGCATCCGTTAACCCGTTTTATCTGCTTTACGGGCTCCCGGGAGATCGGTTTGCGCATTAACGAGAAGGCATCCATCAGCCAGCAGGATCAGAGGTGGATCAAACGGATCGTAGCGGAAATGGGCGGCAAGGATACGATTATCGTAGATGAGGATGCGGATCTTGATCTTGCCGCGGATGCGATTACGGCCTCGGCCTTCGGTTATGCCGGCCAGAAATGCTCCGCCTGCTCGCGGGCAGTGGTGCATGAGCTTGTCTATGAAGAGGTTATCGAGAAGGTTGTGGAAAGAACGAAGCAGCTTAAGCTTGGAAAGGCGAACGAGCAAAGCACCGATGTGGGGCCGGTCATTGATGAACGCGCCTATATGAGTATTTTAAAATATATCGAGGTTGGGCGCAGCGAAGGCGTAATCGTGCATGGAGGAATAATCGGAGACAGCAGCGGTTATTTTATTGAGCCGACGATTGTCAGGGATGTAGCCCCTTACGCGCGCATTTCCCAGGAAGAAATATTCGGACCCGTCTTAGCCTTTATCAAAGCCGACAACTTCGATGCGGCGCTTGATATTGCGAACAATACCGAATACGGCTTAACGGGCGCGGTCATCTCGCGGAACCGCAGCCGGTTGGAGCAGGCCCGCGAGCAATTCCATGTGGGTAATCTCTATTTGAACCGGAAGTGCACGGGCGCTTTGGTCGGCGTCCATCCTTTTGGCGGCTTTAATATGTCGGGTACGGATTCGAAAGCAGGAGGACGCGATTATTTGCTGCTCTTCACGCAAGCAAAGGTTGTATCCGAGAGGTTCTAACAGTAGTTCCGAGCGGATTGGGAGAATAAGTCGCCAATCCGTTCGACCCCCTTTCGCGTCATTCTAATTGAAATGGGACGAGCTGTCGCAGGCCTATCCTGTGGAGTGATCGAATTATGGCTTTTCCCATTAATTGAAATGACGGATAAACACGCGAAGCGCCGATGGAGCCAGCCCGGAAAGTTTGGCTATACTTATTCATTACGGTGACAGGTCTCCCCGCGCGGGATAGGATGGGAAGAGAACGAGGCAGGACGGGGGGACAATTAATGAATATAAATAAGAAAAAATGGATAATTGAAGCCGACATTCCGGGCATGCAAACCGCTATGGAAGAGGGGTGGCTGACCTCGGAAGAACTGGTCGCGCTGTACTTGGAGAGAATCAGTAGATATGACTCGCAGCTTTGTTCCCTACTGGAAATCAATCCGGAAGCGATGGAGATCGCTAAGGCTTTGGATAAGGAACGGAACGAGACCGGAAGCCGAGGGAGATTGCATGGCATTCCGATTATGCTCAAGGATAATATCGATACGGGGGATAAGCTCCACACAAGCGCAGGCTCGTTGGCGCTGGCCAACTCATACGCTGCGGAAGATTCTACCGTGGCTGCCAGGCTGCGTGCCGCTGGAGCCGTAATACTTGGAAAAACCAATATGACCGAGTGGGCAAACTTTATGTCTGGGTCGATGTGGGCGGGATACAGCTCCAGAGGGGGGCTGACGCTCAATCCTTACGGTCCGGGAGAGCTGTTCATCGGCGGTTCAAGCTCAGGGTCAGCTGCAGCGGTTGCTGCTAATCTGGGGGCGGCCGCAATCGGAACGGAAACCTCCGGCTCGATTATCAGCCCGGCAAGCCAGACAGCGCTGGTGGGCATCAAGCCTACGATTGGGTTAGTCAGCCGAGCGGGCATTATCCCGATTACGAACAGTCAAGACACGGCTGGGCCAATGGCGAGAACGGTAACGGACGCAGCCATTCTCCTTGGCGCGATAGCAGGAGCGGATGAGCAGGACGAAGCAACTGCGGCGGGGGAGAAGCAAGCGCACCGAGACTACACTCCTTTCTTGGATGCAAGCGATTTGAAGCAAGCCCGAATCGGGATTCCGCGCTTTTATTATAAAGATTTAGACGAGGAGCGGTTAGCGGTTATCGAACGCGCTATAGCAGATTTGAAGAAATTAGGCGCCGCTATTATTGATCCGGTGGAGCTGCCGTGCGAGCAGGTGGATTGGGACTGGCTTGTGCTGCGGTATGAATTCAAAAAATACCTGAATGATTATTTGGCAAAGTTGGATGAATCGGTACCCGTTCATTCGCTGCAGGAGCTGATTGCCTTCAATGAAAGGTATGCTGAAGCCGCTTTGAAATACGGTCAAGGCACACTGGTTTGGTCAGAGGAGACGAGCGGAACGCTGATGGAGCCGGAATACACGGAAAGCCTGCGCAGAAATAAAGAGCTGGCTGGAAAGCATGGCATTGACGTTGCTTTGGAGTTGCATCGATTGGACGCGCTCCTTTTCCTCGGCAACGAGGGCGGCGACGATCTTGCCGCAAGGGCGGGCTATCCTGTCATCACGGTTCCCGGTGGCTATGCAGAGCAGGGGACCACGTCTCCGGGCGGTTATACAACCAGGGGACCGCTGGGGATTTCCTTTATCGGCACCGCCTTCAGTGAGCCGACGCTAATTAAGCTTGCGTACGGATACGAGCAGGCGACGAAGCATCGGTATCCGCCTTCGGCATTTAGTTAACGGTCGGAGGACCAAAAAAAGGCGCAAGCAGAGACCGTGCAGTCTCACGCTTGCGCTTATTTACTATGCGGTCTGATAGCCCCGCTTACAGCCGGATTTTAAACGATTTTTTCGTCAGCGGATAAAGCCATTTCACGCCGCTCGGCGTAAGGGTATCCGCTACGAGATGGGATAAATAACCGAGCATGGCAACGATTGCGATCCCTTCGAGCTGAAGCTGGTTTTCCAGTCCCCAGCCGATCGCTCCCCAAATCGGGACAGCCCAAACCGTATGGGTCATGCCGCGATGCTTCAGCCACGGCACCCAAGCGGCAAACAGCCCGAAGCCGATAAGCCAGTTCATCTGGTAGGAATACCCGGCATACATGACGATAACGCCGACGGCGCTGGCAAGCACATTTCGAATGACGCCTTGTTTGGCGACCAGGCCCAGCAGGAAGACGGCAGCGGCAACGCCGATGTACAAAGGGGACGGCGTGCGGTCGGTGAAAAAATAATAGCAAATGATGCCTGCAAGCAGGAAGCCGGACCAGAGCGTAAGCTCGCGGATAAGCCTGGAAATCTTGCTGAGCTTGGCGCTTAGCATGCTGGGACCGTCGAGATCGGCGCTTAAGGCGGAGAAGCCTGCTACCGCAATGTATATGGCGGCGTTCTCCAAGGTAAAGGGATAATAAACGGAAGCGGCAGCGCCGACGGCGGCTCCAATGGCCAAATGGGTCTTTCCTGTCATAAATCCTCCTGTGACTGACGATGTCTAGTTGCGAAAGTAGGCAGTCTATTATAATTGTTCGCGGTTAACCTGTTCATTGCGTACCATTTGCTCCAGCTTTTCTAGGAGCCGTTCATGTGACGGGTCTTTTTTGCCGAACCCGAATATCCGCTTCCGGTTTTGCTGCTTAAGCAATTGGAGCAGATAAAGCTTTTCTTTCAGCGTAAACATGTTGGCATAGAACCTCCTATCAATTCAGCATGCCGGCAAGCCTTATTTCCTTGCGGTAAACGCTGGGCGTCATGCCCGTGCATCTTTTGAATAAGGCGTTAAAAGAATGAATGTCTTTATAGCCGACCATCTCGGCGATGGCACTGATTTTGAGCGAAGAGCCGCGAAGCAGCTCTTGGCTTTTTTGAATGCGTACATTTTGCAGGTAGCGGTAAAAGCTTTGCTTCGTATGCTGCAGAAAGAGACGCTGCAGATGGCGCTCGCTCCAGCCGCTTGCCTCGGCGAGCTTAGCAAGCGTCAGCTCCTGGTCGTAATGCTGCTCGAGGTCGTTCAGCAGCATATGGAAAGCCGTCTGCGGCGCAGCCTGTGCCGGGCTGTCGTGCTCCATCGAGCGCTGAAGCGTAACGAGCAGCTGCAGCAGCAGGGAATGCAGATAATCCGATGAGCCGGTCCGCGGGAGCTCATATTCGCGGTGCATCGCCCGGAACAGCTTCTCGAATTCGTCATTCGTATCCATGCAGGAATAATAGGCGCAATGCCCGTTCTCCATATCGTTCATAAGCTGCACGATACGGTAATCCGAAGCGAATGCACTAAGCTTATGCAGCAGCAGCGGAGAAAAGACGCAGTTGAGCACGCTCAAAGGGCTGCTCTTTTTGCTTGCGGCAGGCGGCCGGAACACATGCGAAATACCGATGGGAATAAAAAACACCTGCCCTTTATTCACCTTATGCACTTGATCCCCGATGTGATGATAGCCCGTTCCTTCCGCAATATACACGCATTCGAGAAAATCGTGGTCATGGTAGGGACTCATAATGCTTTCGATGGCGCGATTGATGTACAGCAGCTGGTTCTTTTGAAAAAAGTGCTCGCCGCGGTACGTTTCGACGGGATAGTTCATGCAGCGCACTCCCTATGGGAAAATTTTCTGCTACCTGCAAAAATGTCCGGATTGCCTCATGCTTTTGTCCATTTTGCCAGTAAATAATAAAATCAGCTTTCTTATAATTATAGAGGAAAGGCATGAGGCAAGGAAGGCGAACACTCGAAATATCACGCGGGCACAAGCTGGAAGCAATAAAGTGCAAGAGCATAAACGAACTATAGGAGGAATAGAGCATGTTCGAGATTACAGGGCTGCGCTGCGAGTATCAGGAAAATCCGATAGGAATCGGTGCAGCAAGACCAAGGATTAGCTGGAGACTGCAATCGGGCGAGCGCGGGGTAAGCCAGACCGCCTATGAAATCGAGATTGCCGGCGATGCGGAATTTGCATCCGTCATTTGGAAATCAGGACGGACGGATTCCGATCAATCGGTGCTTGTGGAGCTGGAGGCCTTTCTTGCGGAATCATGTAAGCGTTATTACTATCGCGTTCGGGCTTGGAATCAAAAGGGGGAGCAGTCGCCGTGGTCGGAGACAGCCTTTTGGGAAATGGGAGTGCTCAGCCCGGAAGAATGGTCGGCGGAATGGATTGCTGCGCCGCTTGCGCTGCTGCCTGTCGAAGCGGAGCCTTCTCCGCTGCTGAGAAAGAGCTTCACGCTGGCAGGCACGGTGAAGGAAGCGCGGCTTTATGCGACGGCACTGGGACTCTATGAGCTGGAGCTGAATGGCCGACGGGTGGGCGACAGTTATTTTACGCCTGGCTGGACCAGCTACAACCACACCTTGCAGACGCAGACCTACGATGTGACAGAGCTGCTCGAGGCGGGGGGAAATGCGATAGGCGCCTGGCTTGGCAGCGGTTGGTACAAAGGGAATTTGGCATGGAGCAACCAGCGCTGCTTATATGGCGGGCAATTGGCGCTGATGCTGCAGCTGCGGGTCGTTTATACGGATGGCACGGAGGAGCTGATCGTTACGGATGACAGCTGGTCGGCGGCGGTCAGTCCGATTCAGCTGTCGGAGATTTATCACGGAGAAACCTACGATGCGCGCCTTGAGCGGAAGGGCTGGAGTACGGCCGCTTATGATGAAGAAAACGGGGAAGGCTGGCAGCCGGCCGTTGTGATCGAGCATGGGAAAGAGATGCTGAGGCCGCAGATCAATGAGCCCGTGCGCAAGCAGGAGCGCTTAAAGCCGATTGCCCTATTCACTACTCCGAAGGGGGAGCGTGTGCTTGATTTTGGCCAGAACATGGTCGGCTGGGTTCAATTCGAGGTTCAGGGATCGGCAGGCACGGAGGTAACGCTGCTGCACGCCGAGGTTTTGGATCAAGAGGGCAATTTCTATACCGAGAATTTGCGCGCGGCCAAGCAATGCATCCGCTACGTGTTGAAGGGCGGAGAGCGTGAAACGTATGAGCCGCGCTTTACCTTTCAGGGCTTCCGTTACGTGCAGCTGCTCGGATTCCCGGAGAAGCTGGAGCTAGAGGATTTTACAGGCGTAGTGCTGCATTCGGATATGGAGGAAACCGGACATTTCGCATGCTCGGAGCCGCTCGTCAATCAGCTGCAGCACAATATCAAATGGGGCTTGAAGGGCAACTTCCTTGACGTGCCGACTGATTGCCCGCAGAGGGATGAGCGTCTTGGCTGGACAGGCGATGCGCAAATGTTCATTCAGACTGCTGCTTATTTAACGAACGTTGCCCCCTTTTTCACCAAGTGGCTGCGCGATTTGGAGTCGGATCAAGGCGCGGATGGCAGCATTCCCTTCGTTGTTCCTGATGTATTGAAAGGACAGGAGCACTCCTCGGCGGCCTGGGGCGACGCGGCGGTTATTTGTCCTTGGACCCTTTATGTTTGTTATGGGGACAAACGGATTTTGGAACAGCAATATGACAGTATGACGGCATGGGTTTCGTATATTCGGCAGCAGGGAGAAAACGAGTTTTTATGGAATACGGGCTTTCACTTTGGCGACTGGCTCGGTCTCGATGCCAAATCCGGCGATTACGTAGGAGCAACGGACCGTGATTTCATCGCGACGGCCTTTTATGCGTATTCGGTATCGCTGGTCCGGAAGGCGGCGGCGATCCTGAATAAATCAGAGGACGAGGCGGAATATCAACAGCTTTACGATCAGATCGCAGCCGCATTCCGCGAGGAATTCGTAACGGCATCGGGAAGGCTTGCTGTTCCGACGCAAACGGCTCAAGTGCTTGCGCTGATGTTCGGTTTGCTGGATGAGGCTGCCGAGAAACGGGCGATCTTGAAGCTGTCAGAGCTGCTGAAGCAAAATGATTTCCATCTAACGACCGGCTTTGTGGGCACGCCTTATTTAAACCATGTGCTCAGCGCTTACGGCCAGAACGAGGCAGCTTATAAGCTGCTGCTGCAGCAGACCTACCCGTCCTGGCTTTACCCGGTGACGAAGGGCGCAACGACCATTTGGGAGCATTGGGACGGCATAAAGGAGGACGGAAGCTTCTGGAGCAAGGATATGAACTCGTTCAATCACTATGCGTACGGCGCCATTGGCGACTGGATGTACCGCACGGCAGCGGGCATTCAAACGGTAGAGGAGGCACCGGGCTACAAGCGGATTGTCATTGCGCCGCAGCCAGGCGAGGGATTGACATGGGCGGAGGGCAGCATGGAAACCTTATACGGGACCGTCCGCTCCAAATGGAGCAAAACAGATAACGGAGCCTTTACGCTGGATGTGACCATCCCGTCGAATACGGCTGCGCATATTCGGCTGCCGGATACAGCGGCGGAATCCGAGGTTACCGAGAGCGGCGCCGCGCTCAGGGAAGCAGCGGGAATCATTGCTGTACATGCCAAGGCGGATGGCCTGGCGATAGAAGCCGGTTCAGGCAGCTACCGGTTTGCATGGCAGGGAATTCTGACCAGCTCTAGTGTAGCTCTTGTATAGAGCTGGCGCAGCTCGGGCAGCTCTCTCTAGCATAGTTCTTGTATAGCTCTAGCATATCTCTAGCAGAGCTCTTGTAGCTCTAGCATATCTCCAGCAGAGCTATAGTATAACTCTAACGTAGCTCTAGCCGAGATCTCGCTCGGATCTAGCCTAGCTCGGCATAGCCCAAGCAGCGCAGCAGGTTCTCCCCCTTCCGCTAAAACATGTTATAATGTGGTTTAGGACAAATAGGGTTGGTGGGATGAAAATGGAAAATCACGTTGCCGCGGCATGCGATGATTCATGCGCAGGCTCGGAGGTAAACATAGAGAACATAAAAAGCAAATTGATTCCGGAGACAACCGCTGCCCAGCTGGCAGATCTATTCAAGGCGCTGGGCGATCCGACGCGGGTGAAGATGATTCATGCGCTCGTCCAGTCAGAGCTCTGCGTTCACGACCTGACCGAGGTGCTCTCCATGGGTCAATCCGCGGTGTCCCATCAGCTGCGGCTGCTGCGGAACATGCGTATCGTAAAGCGGAGAAAGGTCGGGAAGACGGTATTTTACTCGCTTGACGACGATCATGTGGAACAAATCTTTTTGCTGACGCTCCAGCATTTAAAGCATGAATAATAGATTCTGGCAAGGCTGCTCTTCAGGTTAATCACCTAAGGGGCAGCTTTTTTTTAGGGGGAAATAGGAGTTCATTTAAATGCTGGAGTAAAATTCTATTTATTTTTAGTAAAAAACTAGTATAATTTTACTCATCCCCTTTCATTCTATTGTCATGGAACAAGAAATCTGGCATATTGAAAGTAACGAGGGCGCTGAAGCTGCGCTTTGGCTCTTGCATAGCGCAGCCGCTGCTAGCAGGAAGGAACGGGAATATGGCTACGATTAAAGATATCGCACAAAAAGCAAAGGTGTCGATCGCAACCGTATCAAGGGTGCTTAACTATGATCCGGGCATATCGGTCGCGGATGACACGCGCAAACGCATATTTGAAATCGCGCAGGATATGAATTACAAGACGTTGCGCCAACGTAACGGCATAGCGGTCAAAGATCGCTACCGGGTTGGGCTCGTCAATTGGTATTCCGATCAAGAAGAAATGCTTGATCCGTATTATTTGGCGATCCGGCTCGGAATCGAGCGGGAATGCTTTCAGCGGCAAATGGATCTGGTTAAGCTGTACGTACAGGGAGAATCGGTCGGAAAGGACTGGACGGGCGACTCGTTTGACGGCATGATCGCGATCGGACGCTTCGAGAAAGAGGACCTGGACCGTTTTCCCGAAGGCTTTGAAAATATCGTGTTCGTCGATTCGTCTCCTGACGATAACCGATTTGATTCGGTCGTCATCGATTTGCGGAAGTCCGTTTCGGAAGTCATTGATTACCTCCTTGGACTCGGACATACGTCGATCGGCTATATAGGCGGTCATAACTTCGTGAACAATAAGCGCGTACGCGATGAGCGCGAGCTGGTTTTCACGGAGCGGCTTTCAGCTGAGTTGCTGTTCAATGCCGAGCTAATATTTACGGGCGATAATTTATATTCCGAAGAAGGCTATAAGCTGATGAAAAAAGCGATAGCCGAAAAAAAACTGCCAACGGCATTTTTTATCGAAAACGATTCGATGGCGGTCGGTGCGCTCCGGGCGCTTCATGAAGCGAAGCTGAGGGTACCGCATGATATTTCGATTGTGGGCTACAACGATATTGCGATCTCGGCCTTTTTGCAGCCGCCGCTCACGACGGTAAAGGTCCATATGGAGCATATGGGCGAGACGGCGGTCGAGCTTCTGGCGGATCGATTGGCTGCGAAGCGGGAAATCGCGAAGAAGATTGTCCTGCCGACGAGGCTGCAAGAGCGTGAGAGCAGCGGCAAGCTTTTGCAGCGCTGATTGATTGGCAATACGGACGAACATAAGACGAACGTAAGTAGGAATGGTACGGAGGTGGCAGGCTTTGTCATTGTTGCTGAATGGACAAAATGTACTGCCGGCGGTTCATAAGCTGAAGGATGTGGAGGCTGTTCTTGCCTCCCCTTTTTCATATATGGTGCTGCTGGGCGGGCATTTGGGACAACTGAAAAATATCGTCGACCTGGCAAACCAGCATGGGAAAAAGGTATTGCTGCACGCAGACCTGATCGACGGCTTGAAAAACGATGAATATGCGGCCGAGTTTCTTTGCCAGTCCATACGTCCCGCAGGCATTATCTCTACACGCTCAAGCGTGATCGGGCGTACGAAGCAGAATGGACTTATTGCGATACAAAGGCTCTTTCTGATCGATTCGGATGCGTTAGAGCGAAGCTACACTGTGCTGGACAAGAATCGTCCCGATTTCATTGAGGTGCTTCCGGGCGTTATACCGGATATTATAAGCGAGGTTAAGGAGCGGAGCGGCATTCCGATCATTGCGGGAGGCCTGATCCGGACACAGGCGCATGTCAAGCAGGCGCTTGAAGCAGGGGCTTCGGCGATAACGACATCGCGGAAGGAGCTGTGGAGGCCCGCGGAGTAAAGCAGAAATGAAATGACGAAGGAGGAATAAGAATGGACACCTATATGCTTTCGCTTGACCAAGGAACAACAAGCACAAGGGCGCTGCTCGTGGATCGGAGCGGAGCGATCGTCAATATGGCTCGCGAGGAGCTTCCGCTTCATTACCCTCATGCGGGATGGGTCGAGGCGGACGCTCTGTTTATATGGGAATCGACCAAAAAAGTCATTGCCGAGGTTATGGCCAAAACAGGCATAACCGCCGATCAAATAGCAGGAATCGGTATTACGAATCAACGGGAAACGACGGTGATTTGGGATAAAGAAACGGGCCAGCCGGTATATAACGCCATCGTATGGCAATCCCGTCAAACGGCAGCCATCAGCGACAGGCTCAAGCAAGAAGGCTATGAGCAGGTTTTCCATGAGAAGACCGGGCTGCTGATCGATGCTTATTTTTCGGGCACGAAGGTGAATTGGCTGTTGGAGCAGGTCGAGGGGGCGCGCGAACGCGCCGCGAAAGGCGAACTGTTATTCGGCACGATTGATACCTGGCTCATATGGAACCTAACGGGCAGGGCTGTGCATGTAACGGATGTCTCCAATGCGGCCCGAACGCTAATGTTTAACATCCATGAGCGGCGCTGGGATGACGAGCTTCTTCAAATATTACAGGTTCCAAAAGCGATGCTGCCGGAGGTGCGCTCCTCTTCCGAAATTTATGGCCAACTGGATGAGCAGCTGTTTGGCTGCTGCATTCCGGTGGCCGGCGCGGCTGGCGATCAGCAGGCGGCGTTATTCGGCCAAAATGCTTATGAAGAAGGAAGCACGAAAAACACATACGGGACCGGCTGTTTTATGCTCATGAATACAGGCACAAAAGCGATTGTATCCGAGAAAGGACTGCTTACAACGATTGCGTGGGAAGTAGACGGCAAGCTCGAGTATGCGCTTGAAGGCAGCGTATTTGTTGCCGGGGCTGCCATTCAGTGGCTTCGCGACGGCTTAGAGCTTATCGAATCGGCTTCCGAAACGGAGGGGATTGCAGAGCAGGTCGAATCGGCGGATGGCGTTTACGTCGTACCCGCATTCGTTGGCTTAGGTACGCCTTATTGGAACAGTGATGTCCGTGGAGCCGTATTCGGCTTGACGCGGGGAACGTCGAAGGCGCATTTTGTCCGCGCGGTTTTGGAATCATTGGCTTACCAGACCAAGGATGTCCTCTCTGTAATGGAAGAGGAATCAGGCTTGCCGCTGCAGTCGCTGTCCGTGGACGGCGGAGCGGTTAATAATAATTTGCTCATGCAATTCCAAAGCGATCTTCTCGGTGTGCCGGTAGAACGTCCCGTTATCAATGAATCCACGGCGCTTGGCGCCGCTTATTTGGCGGGACTTGCTGTTGGCTTCTGGAAAAACCGCCGGGAGCTGGCGGAGCTGAGGCAGGTCGATAAAGTGTTTACTCCAGCGATGGAGGACCGGCAGCGTGATGCGTTATACGCCGGCTGGCATCGCGCGGTTAAAGCGGCCATGGCTTTTGCGCAATAATTATGCTATACTAACCCCAAGTTAATAACGGTTGGAGATCAGGAGAAACCACGAAGACCGCTTCCATACCCCTTTCAGGGGCAGGGAAGCGGTTTGAGTGGTTTTTTTGTTTATATTGATTTATTCGTGAGTAGCCGGGACCATCTGGCAGAACACTAACTACAATAGAACCGGGAGGAAACAAGAATGAAGAACGACCATAAGAAAGAGAACTTTGCCGCACAGAGCCGGGAGCGGGTGCTGGCGGAAATGCAGCAATCGCATATCGATGTTTTAGTTATAGGCGGCGGGATTACGGGAGCAGGCATCGCGCTTGATGCTGCGGCCCGCGGGATGAAGGTTGCGCTGGTAGAAATGCAGGATTTTGCGGCGGGGACATCGAGCCGTTCAACGAAGCTTGTTCACGGCGGCCTGCGTTATTTGAAGCAGCTGGAAATTGGCGTAGTGGCGGAGGTTGGTAAGGAACGGGCAATCGTATACGAGAACGGGCCGCATGTGACGACGCCGGAATGGATGCTGCTTCCGCTTTATAAAGGCGGTACCTTTGGCAAATTCTCGACATCGATTGGTTTGCGTGTATATGATTTCTTGGCAGGAGTAAAACGAAAAGAGCGCCGCATGATGCTCAGCGCAGCCGATACGCTCGCAAAAGAGCCGCTTTTGAAGCGTGAGGGCTTGAAAGGCGGCGGCTATTATGTGGAATACCGCACGGACGATGCGCGGCTGACGATAGAAGTGATGAAAAAAGCGGTAGAAACAGGGGCTTTGTCGGTCAATTATGCGAAGGTGGAGACGCTGCGGTACGGCAAGGACAATAAAATAACGGGCGCGTTGGTTAAAGACACTATCAGCGGTAAATCCTATGAGCTTACGGCGACAAAAATTATTAATGCAACCGGTCCTTGGGTAGATGATATCCGCGAAATGGACGGCTCCAAAAAAGGCAAAACGCTACGCCTGACAAAGGGCGTTCACCTTGTTTTTGATAAGAGCAGATTTCCTTTGCAGCAAGCGGTTTACTTTGACACGCCGGATGGACGCATGGTGTTTGCGATTCCCCGTGCAGGGAAAACTTATTTCGGTACGACCGATACCAACTATAAAGGGAATGCGGTTAATCCCGTCATGACGCTGGAGGACCGCACCTACCTGCTTCAGGCGGTAAATTTCATGTTTCCCGAGCTGAAGCTGGCTGAAGCCGATGTGGAATCCAGCTGGGCAGGACTTCGTCCCCTTATCCAGCAGGAAGGGAAATCCCCTTCGGAAATATCCCGCCGGGACGAAATATTCGTATCGGAATCGGGTCTGATCTCTATTGCGGGAGGCAAGCTGACGGGCTATCGCAAAATGGCGGAGACGGTCGTCGATAAGGTCGTCGAGCTGCTGGGACAGGAAGGAAGCCAAGCTCATTTTGCCAAAAGCGAAACCAAAACGATTCCGATGTCCGGCGGCGATCTAGGCGGTTCAAGCGGATATGAGCCGTTTGTGCAGAAGAAAACAGCCGAAGGCGCTCGTTATGGGTTTACGAAGGAAGAGTCGGCTTATCTTGCGGAGCGCTACGGTTCAAATGTCGATCAACTTTTCGCGTTGTCACAGAGTACGGCGGAATGGGCGGCTGCTTTTGAGCTTCCGCTAGTGCTGGCGGTTCAGCTGCGCTACTCTCTGGAATCGGAGATGACGGTGAAGCCCATAGATTTCTTCATTCGCCGTACCGGCGATTTGTTCTTCCGGATCGGATACGTGAAGCAGTGGAAGGAAGCGGTTATAGCCGCAATGGCGGATCGTTTCGGCTGGAGCGGGGAGCAGCGCGCTGCTTATACGGCGGAGCTTGAGGAAAAGCTGACAGAGGCCGTTGAGCCGCAACGCAGCTAGCTGGCTAAACATACAAAGTTTTAAATCATAGCGAAAAAAGAACGGAGGCGCAGAAATGCGCCTCTTTTTATATGGCTTTGCCAGATTGATAAGCAAGTATGCAAAAGGAGTTGCAACAAGGTTATATTTTACATATAATACATATGAGCACATGTTCATATGTTATTTTAGGAAAATAATTGTTATGAAATGGACAATGAAGAAACAGACTAAAAACGTCTGTCGTAACGGAGCGGGGGGAACGGTATGAGCAAGCCTCATGATGACAAATTCGAACACAGCTTGCGGGAAGCCGCTGGCAGCGGGGAAACCGGGCAGCATACGCATGAGCATGCGCATGGCGGCGCAGCATGCGGACATTCGCATGAAAGAAGCGGACATGACCATAAGCGTGAAGACGTAAAGACGGCAGCCGCAAAGGAAAGCAAGCATAGCCATGGGGGCCACTCGCATAGCGGTCATCACCACGGACACCATCATGGTCATTCGCATGGCCATCATGGACACTCGCATGGCCATCATGGACACTCGCATGCGCCGAATAATAAAGCCAGCCTGCTGATCGCTTTGGTCATTACGGCGGGCATCATGGTGCTGGAGTTTGCCGGAGGATTAATAACTAATTCATTAGCGCTCTTATCCGATTCGGGACATATGCTTAGCGATACTGCAGCGCTCGCGTTAAGCTTGGCGGCCATGTGGTTTGCGGTGCGCCCGAGATCATCCAGCCGTACCTACGGCTTTCACCGCTTCGAGATTTTGGCGGCGCTGCTGAATGGCATTACGCTGTTTGTGATTGCAGCCTTTATTATTGTAGAGGCCTTCGAACGATTCGCGGAACCGCCGACCGTGGCAAGCGGGACGATGATGATTATAGCCGGCGTTGGCCTGCTCGCCAATCTTGCTAGCGCATGGTTTCTCATGCGGAAAGCGGATGTGAAGGACAATATAAACGTTCGAAGCGCCTATCTCCATGTGATTGGCGATGCAATTGGATCCGTAGGGGCAATTATAGCCGGCATACTGATGTCATTATTTTCATGGTACATTGCGGATCCTATCATCAGCGTTATCGTTGCCCTTCTTATTTTGAAAAGCGCATGGGGAATCATCAAATCAACCGTTCATATTCTGATGGAGGGAACCCCTGCGAATGTGAACGCGGACCAAGTCGAGGCGATGCTGCTTCGCATTCCGGGGGTCAAAGAGGTGCATGATCTCCATATATGGACGATCACCTCAGGGCTCGATGCCTTAAGCTGCCACCTCGTCGTAGAGGATTCAGTGGATTGCCAATTGGTGCTTCAGGAAGCGATCGGGCAAATCGCGGCTGAGTTTCAGATCGAGCATACGACCATTCAAATCGAGAAATCGCAGCTTCTGCATCCGGAATTCAAGGTGTAACGGCGTAGACTATTTCAAAAATAGCCTCAAAAAACGGCAGGCCGCCGATGCTTATTCAAATAAGCATCGCGGCCTGCATTTTTTTATGGCTCAAAACCTGTTTACTGAATATCGGAAGCGGATTTTGCTTTGTACACCTGCGAGCCCACCAAGAAAGAAACAACGCCCCACAGCACCATAATCCCTATACCAATCCAGAATGAGCTTGAGGCAACACCTGCATTATAGATAAGACCGTCACGCATGCCTTCGACGAAATAGGTGAGCGGCAGCATTTGGGTAACCGGCTGCAGCCAGGTCGGGAGAGTTTCGAGCGGGAAGAAAACACCGCTTAGAAACATCATCAGCATGCTGGCAATGTTAGCCATCCCCATATAGGCCTCGATTGATTTGCTGAACGAGGAGAAGAGATAGCCCATTGCGTTAAACACCAATCCGCCTGCAATGAAGGCGATGACTAAAGTGAGCACATTGATATGGAGGTTAGCGCCAAAGCCGAAAACGCCAATCAGCGTGAGGATGATGATTTGAATGATTCCGAGAATGAGCTTAACGAGCATGCCCGCTAGCCCGTACAGCCCCATTTTGGCTGGCGTCATGCGCAGCCTCTTCATTAAGCCGTTGCGTCGCATCTCGACAAGGCCAACCATGCCGAACAGGCCGCCTTGTGCCACTGATAAACCAATCATGCCCGTAAGCAAGAAGTCCGCGTAATTCAAATCGTCAGCGCCGGAGGACACCGAGGTTCTCGTTAAGCTGTACGTAGGCGCTGCATTGGCCACCGTCCAATTCGTCTGTTGAATGAATTGATCCAATATGCCCGCGACGGCTTGGGTCGTTGCGCTTTGCTCATCGGCTTTGTTTACGACAAGCTGTATCGTCGTGGAGCTATCCGATTCGGGAAGAATGATGAGAGCGGCGATATCTTGGTTTTCAACAAGCTCATTGCCGGCTTCCTTGGTAATGGGCTGCTCTTCCGTGAATTCAAGCACCGGGATTTGCCGCAGCTGCTCCAGCAGCATCGCCGAGGCTGCATTGGGCTGCGAATCGACTATTGCGATTTTGGCTTTAAAGCTGTCACTTGAGCCGCCTCCGAAAATAACCATAAATAAAACCATTAAGATAACGGGGAAGAAAATATTCCAAAACCAAACCTGTTTCTCGCGAATCATCATTTTAATTTGTGCGGCGAACATTTTGGAAAATTGCTTAGCGTTATTCATCTAATCCCTCCACTCCTTTCCGGTGAAGGCAATAAATACGTCCTCCAGGCTCATTTCGCGAATGGAAATTTGCTCGACGCGGTAACCGCGGTCCTTGGTAAAGCCGAACAGCTCATATAAGGTTTCTTCCGGCTGTGTCGTCCACAGCTGGAGCGCGTCGCCTTCGCGGCTTGTTCTGACGACTGCGGGCTGGAGCTGCGCAATTTTTTCCGTTTCCATTGCGGCCTCCGCACCGTCGAGAAAGGTGAGCCTAACCTCGCGTTCCTTCGTAAGGCGGTCAATCAAGGCAGCCGGTGTGTCGAGCGTAACGATTTTTCCTTGGTCAACGATACAGACGCGGTCGCTCAGCTTTTCGGCTTCTTCCATGTAATGCGTTGTCAAAATGGTCGTTTTGCCGAGTGCTTTCAGCCTGAGCACGATGTCCCAAATATTCCGTCTGGCCTGCGGATCCAGCCCCGTGGTCGGTTCATCCAGAAAAATAATAACCGGGTCGTTAATCATCGCGAGCCCGATGGCAAGCCGCTGTTTTTGGCCGCCAGAGAGCTTCTTGACCTGTTTGTGCCGTTGATCAGTGAGATTAATCATCTCAAGAACCTCTGCAGCCGGCTTGCATTTCGGATAAAAGGTAGCGAACAAATCTAAATTTTCTTCTACCGTGAGTAAGTCGAATAAGGCGCTGGACTGCGGCTGAACGCCGATGGATATTTTTATTTGGTCACTATGCTGGCCCCAATTTAATGCGCCGAACTCGATATGGCCTGCATCAGGGGTCTGAAGCCCCTCGATCATTTCAAGCGTAGTCGTCTTGCCGGCACCGTTCGGACCGATAATCGTAAACACCTCGCCGGCTTCCACCGTGAAGCTGATATCGGCAACGGCGCTGACGGCTCCGAAGCTTTTTTGCAAATTCCGCACCTCTAACACGGACATTGTGTAACCTCCTCAAATTTTTGTGAAGCAAAACTGGGATCCAATGTAAGGGTATCTTCGATTGTTGGAAGTTCCGGTGTGTCGCTCGGTTACCGTAATTTTAACCGTATCCATTTTATGAGAGTAGGGTCCTCAGCATGCTTTTGGACTCCGTCTGGAGGAGGAGGGGAATTATTGCCTGGTTTAAGATCAAACAAGGTAGTTAGCTGCCTCGGAGACAATAGTAGATCAACAGGTGATTTAGTGACGTGAGAGTACGCCTGCTGCTTACTGAATGAAAAGACTTTTACTGCGCAGCTTGTCTGCTGAAAAGTCACATTACCGGGAAAATCTCCTGTTAATTCGTCTGCAGCAGGCAAAGTAACCGTATTAACTGGAATTTATCCCTTTAATTTCGGCTTTTCCTCCCGTTGTAGGGGTAATCAACAGAATTAGCAGGAGAAAATCCAGTTAATCGAAGCAATCAAACCTTCTCAGCAAATATAACAGGAGTTTTTCCTGTTATTTATCCGAAGGCGCACGAAGAGTGATATTAACCCGCTACTCACTGTATACAAAGTAACATTTTTCTAATTTCATACGTTTAGGAAGATATACCGTTTAAGAAAGAGGGATGGTTTCCATTCTGAAAAATATCTTGATCGCTTTAACGATTCATTTGGTGGCGTGGGTCATCCTAATAAGTTCCTTGGCATTCGAGCCCTTCCATTGGTTTTTGATTCCAAATGTCAACAACACGCCAGCAATGTTCACCGTCTTAAAATGGTTATTACAATCTCTGTTTGTTGCTTATGTGTTCAGTTATTGCCTTTATAAAATACGGGGCAATCCTCGCTTTACGAGAAAAGATTGGAACGTTATTTCTGTACATACGGCTTTCTCTATTATTCATATATTAGCTGTTAGCGCGATTATTTTTATAGTGGCTGGTTTTGAGGATTTATAGGTAGTGCATGACAAAACGGCTAGCAGTTTATAGGATTAAAGATATAAGAGGTGTAAGTTGAAAAGAAGAAAGGCAGTCGGTCCAGCTAGGATCGTCTGCCTTTTCTTATAGCTCCATAATGTAAAATATGAAATTACATTTAAACATCTTACTCTTTTTGTTTCTTTTGTGAAGCCTATAATAAGTGTGAGATCAGGAATATGTAGAATCACGGTCATACTCGATGAGGAGGAAATGCGGGATGATGATAGAACCACGCAAACTGAGCTATAAGGATTTTCCGGCTTCCCGTGCAACGGCAGAGGGGATGAAAATTTCACCTTTAGATGAGAATGCTATTTTTTGCAGGGTGGTGTACAACCAGGGTTATTGCGTACGGGACGGCTATCCTTTGCATATGCATCTCTTGCTTCCTTCACAGCACGAGCAACCGGAGAAAATATGGCCGCTGATCGTTTTTATTCAAGGATCCGCATTCCAATTTGGCGTCGCTCTCGTGGATAGCTAGAAAAGGCTACGCGGTGGCTCTTGCCGAATATCGGCCATCGGAGGCGGCACCTTTTCCTGCGCAAATACAGGATGCCAAAACGGCGATTCGTTTTTTGCGTAAAAATGCCGCCGAATACAAAATTAATCCGAACCAAGTCGCGGTATGGGGAGATTCCTCTGGAGGACACACGGCCGTGATGGCTGGGCTTACTTGGCAGGAGAAGGAATTGGATACGGAATTGTTCGGGGAATATTCTTGCCAGGTGAATGGCATTATCGATTACTATGCGCCGACGGATATTAGCCAAATGAACAAGGCTCATTCCACGATGGATCATATTGGGCCGCAAAGCCCGGAAGGCTTGTTGATCGGCGGGTTAAATGTGCTGGAAAACCCGGAAAAAGCAGCGCCTACAATTTGCATGAATTATGTGTCGGAACAGGTTCCCATTCCCCCGATCTTAATTATTCATGGCAACAAGGATCGATTGGTTCCTTTTGAGCAAAGCATTTTGCTGTACAACTGCCTAAAAGAGAACGGGAAAGAAGCGGAACTTTACCAAATAGAAGGGGCTGACCATGGCGGACCTGCGTTCTGGTCGCACAAAACCCTTGAAATTGTGGAGAGCTTCTTGCAGAAATGTTTGCCGTGAGAAAAATAATCCCAAAGCAAGGTGATCAAGCATGGCGGAGCAAGCTGTCATTCATCCGTTATTATTATCATTGCAAGAAAAATCCGAGCTATTATTTGGTTTTAAAATCCTTTCATGGGCGCCGATTTCGCTGGGGTGGCTAAATTTAAAGTGGAAGCTGGAAACCGATCAAGGCGAGTTTTTGCTTAAGCAATATCATGCCAAAAGATATTCTAACGAGGATGTTTTAATTCGGGCGCTGGAACAGCAGCAAAGACTGTTTAGTTCGGGTTTGCCATGTCCAGAATTACTAGCTGTAAACGGGACTATTCTGCATACCTTTTTGGATGAGAGGTTTGTTATTATGCAGTTTTGTACCGGGGAGATCGTGAAGCCAAAAGACATTAACATACACAAAATGTATGATCTAGGCCTGGTCACTGGCATGATGCATCGGATTTTGAATGACGGTTCTCTCGGCGCAGAAGGACACACGCAATTTATAACGCAAAATCGCCAAGACAGAATCAGCCACTGGAGCAATGTAATCGAGGAACTCAAAGTTGAAAATAAAACGCATTTAATCAGCCAGATCGAGCTGCATATGAAATTAACCAAGACGATAGACATCGATTCTTTTGGAAAATCCATACCAGGATGGAGTCATCGTGACCTATGGGCGGATAATCTTTTGTTTAAGCAGGATCAGGTTTCCGCCGTGCTTGACTTTGACCGCTTGAATTATGACTATCCGGAAATAGATGTTTCCAGAGCTATTTTGTCTTGGTCCATTCATAATGGGAACTTTCGAACGGAGCTTGCTTCGGCCTTTTTGCAAGGGTACCGTACGGTAAATGAGTTTCCCGCCGGAAAGCTGGTGAGTTCCTTAAGAATGTTATGGTACTTGGAGTCAGTATGGTGGATTAACGCAAATATGGAGCATCATAATAACGTTCAGGCCAGGTTTGCTGAGGAAATGGCTTGGCTAGCAAAAAATGATGAGCAGCTTCCTGCCATTCTGGGGGACATATGAACATTGCTTATATCGTCGTGGAGTGAGGTGAAAATACATGCAGTGGAGTAAATTAAAAAAACAACTTGATTCCAGAGTATGCCACTCGTTAAAAAGGCGGATTGGTTTTCACAGTACCAGATATAGAGGGACACATGATCAGGCAGGAAAAGCGTCGATTACTTTTGATAATGAAATGATTCAAGATTTTTGTACCCTAAATAGAGAAAATAAACGAAACACTCTTGCTTTAGGAATCCATAGTCAATATGAATTTTATTATGCTGTGGAAGAGTATCTTAACCTTTCCATAAATGAAGCCATAGCGTCAACGAATCCTATCATAAGAGCTTTATCAATATTAGATAGGAGATTGGGAAAACGAAGGCTGATCAGCATACGCGACGATCATCCCCTCGTTAATAAATTTCTAATAATAAGGATTCTTGTTGAGTATCTCGAACCCTAAGAGATAAATTTAAAAGCCATCCTTAAACAAGATGACTTTTCCGGGAGAGATGATATTCTGATTTACTCAGCAGGTAGCACTTATGTCTTTCACACAAACAAGAGTTAAATAAATTTAGATAATAATTAAACCAGCAATCATGCCATAGATATCGAATATTTACCCTAATATTCATGCTTTTCCCTCCTAAGATTGATCTCCTCTGGCTGGCTGCGCACTTACATCTATCTATAGCCTTCGAAAGCAATTGTGATTTTTAGTCTGTTACAAGAAGCAATTTTAATGAGATAGAATACGCATGAGAGGTGACAGGGTGGATTGGAACAGAGATGAAGGCAAAGAGATAAAGAAGCAAAAGAGGAAAATCATAAAGAAGATCCTAATCACGTTAGGGATAATGGTTACAGCCATAATGATTCTGACGGGGTACGGCGTATATCGATTTTTTTATGATATGAACCATCTTCCCAAAGGGGATCTCATTGATCAAGCCAATTCGCCTTCGGGCCGATATCGAATGAATGCCTATCTGGTTAATGGAGGGGCGACGGTCGATTTTGCCATCCGTGGCGAACTGGTAGATTTAAAAAAGAAAAACAAGCCGCGGAATATCTATTGGAATTACCATGAATCCGAATCCGATATTCGATGGCTCGATGATCAAACGGTCATCATTAACGGACATGAGCTAAACGTTATAACGGATAAATTCGATTTTAGAAACGGGAAGTAAAGAATATATTCTTGTCGTTTAGCATATGGTTTGTTTAGGTTATTAGCCCATTATCTTATTGAAGGCTGGATTGAGGCTGAAGGGGGATGGAGCATGAGCCTGAACGATTCACAGCGAAGCGACGCGGCATTTTGCAATGAATGGATTCCGCTTACTCCTCTGGAGCAAATGGAGCAAACCGAATATGATGTCCTTATTGTCGGCTCAGGAGCGGGAGGCGGGGCCGTTCTCTCGCGGTTATGTCGGCACTTTGGGACGAACGGAAAGAAAATCGGCATGGTTGAAAAGGGAGGCTTGCTGCTTCCTACTCATTTTTACAATATTGCTACCTATTCGCTCCCGCGCTTTAAACGATACTTTGATCAGGTCTCCACTCCCGTAAAACAAACCCTCTTCAGAGAGCTGTTCGCCTTAGGAGGCAGAACGCTGGCGTGGCAGCTGGTGGCTCCGCGAATGCCGGCATCAGAAACCGTGGGCTGGCCTGTTCCTGCTAAGGAGCTGGCTTATTATTATTCCGCCGCCGAGAGGGCAATGAGCGTTTCCTCATCCTACCAATCCGGCTCTTACTATACCTCTATTTTATTGGACCGTCTTCATGCCTTCGGGTTTCCGGAGGCGGTTTCTATGCCTATCGCCGTTGACCGAGAATCAACCAAATACGGGCAGTTATTCTCCAATGCCGCTTTTAGTTCCATCATCCCTCTTGCCGAGGCGTTAAACAGCAGGCCGTATGATCTGGCGGTTAACGCGAATGCCGTGGAAATTTTGACCGAAGGAAAGCGGGTCGCAGGCGTAAGAGTAATGTCACCCGATAAGAAATCATACACGTTAAAAGCGAAAAAGGTGGTCTTATCGGCGAGTACGTTCCAGAGTCCGCGCCTTTTGTTAGCTTCCGGCATCCCAGGGCAAGCCATTGGCCATTACCTAACTACGCATTCCCTGCTTGGATTGACGGGGTATTTCGACCGGAGGCAATTTCCCGAAGTGCTCGGCGCACTCGGTATCTTGCTGCCGGGCGGGGCCGGCCGTCCTTATCAGGTGATGATCGGCGGTCCGCCGGAGGAATTCAACGCCTATCAACAGTTTCTCGTTAAACCGCTGCAGGAGGAATTAAGAGTCGTTGCAGGCGCCTTTGGCGAAGTGGAATCACGTTACGAGAATCAGGTATCGCTGGACAAAACGGAAAAGGACGAGTATGGCGTACCGGACATTCGGGTGGACTTTTCCTATAGCGAGAAGGATAGAGAGGTTATCCGGCAAATGAGGGCGGGTGTCAGGCAGCTGTTCGCGGCAATGCATGCCAATAGGGTCGAGCAAACGGAAGGGCCTCTTATTGAGGCAATTCATGACGGGGGGACCTGCAGGATGGGGTTCGATCCCGCCGTTTCTGTGACGAATCCATATGGTGAGGTGCATGGAGTCTCCGGATTGTTTGTTGCGGATAATAGCGTTATTCCGACGAGCGGAACCGCAAATCCTACGTTAACCACCGTAGCGCTGGCGATACGTACGGCTGATTATATTATCCAAAGCTCAAGGCTGCCGCAAAGGTAAGGGGGCAATCCATGGCAAAGAAAAAAGCGCTCATTGTCTCGGGCGGCTATGAGCCGCATCAGCCTCAGGAGGTAGGGGCGCTGCTATCGGGGGTATTGTTAACCGAAGGTTTCGAAGTGGAACAGCATACAAGCTGGGATGTCATGGACGATAAAGAAAAGATTGACCGGCTTGACCTTATCATCCCGAACTATACGGAAGGCACGATTACTAAGAACCAGCTTGATAACTTCCTGCACGCGGTCTCTAGCGGTACGGGCGTCGCCGGCTTGCATGGCGGAATGGGCTACGCTTTTCCATGCGAGCAGCGCTACCAACTAATGGTTGGCGGCGTTTTTGCCGCGCATCCCAATTATCATTTTACGGTGAGGATCATGGATAGAAATCATTTCATCACCCGAAACTTACCCGATTTCACTTTGACGACAGAGCATTATTTTATGCTGATCGATCCTTCGATTTGCGTGCTGGCGACTTCGTATTACGAATGTATTTCTCCGGAAGTATGGCGGCCTGTCATGATGCCGGTCGTGTGGATCAAGAACTACGGCAAGGGACGCGTTTTTTACAATGCAATCGGCCATACGGCAGATATCGTCAAGCTGCCGGAAGTGTTGACGCTCATGCAAAGGGGAATGCTGTGGGCTGCAAGGTGATTTCGTCTATTTAGAACGCTCTTTGAACGAACCATACGAATCCAAAAAGCAGCACTATAATAGACACACTCGGCATGAACCACTTATTAAGGCTGACCAGGCGTTTACTTAAGAAGAGAAAAAGCGGGAAAACCAAAGATACAATAAGGATCTGCCCAATTTCAATTCCAAGGTTGAAAAACAATAGTGAGACAGCTAAATGACTTCCGCCTAAATGCAGTTCCGACAAAATTCCCGCAAAACCAAAGCCATGAATTAATCCAAAGGCAAAGGCAATCCAAGGAGCGTGTTTGGATTCGGGTTGGAAGATATTTTTGAGTGCGACATAAATAATACTTAACGCGATTGCGGATTCAATCAGCCTCCCTGGCAATTGAACGATATTTAAGGTCGCGAGGGCAAGCGTGATGCTGTGGGCAATCGTAAAGGATGTAACAAGGTAAAAGATATGACGGATCGTTTTGGCACCAATAAGTAAACTAATAACGAATAAGATATGATCATAACCCGTGAAGATATGTTTTAATCCTAACGAAAGAAATTGTTTCGCTTGGGTAAGAAAGCTCATCTCTCCCAGATTCAATTCCCTAACTTCATAGGTGAAAATAAACTCCTGCTGTTGTCCCCCCATATGAACCTTGGCCATGTTCGCGTGGCTCGGATCACTGTCTTCAAAAAAAACGTTGTAATCCACAATTAATATTTCAGGTTGTTTACTAACGGAGTAGGAAAGCATGATATCCGTAAATGGCCGATCATTTACCAAGGTCACCTTCGCTTGGCTGACCGTTCCTTCAATGGGATGGCTATCTGCGTATACGAGTAGATGAGTGCCTAAATATTGCTCGAGCGGGGCCTTATTTTGAGAGATGATTTTATTTAATTCTTCAAGGTTCTCTATTTTCTGTTCATCCACATCGAAACCAAGTGCATGGCTTAGTTCAATGAAATCGAGCTGGAGCCGGTAACTAATCCTTTGGTCTTGAACATCTATCGTAGAATAGCCCTCGCTGTTATTGCTGTGTGCGCTCACAGCAGGCGACGCGTTTACGAGAACAAGGCCTAGCAATAAAAATAACCATGTAAACTTCAATGCTGCGACACATCCTTTTTATTCGTTTAAAATGAAAGGACGGGGAGCGTATGAACCGGACTCCCCGTCATTGAACGTAACATTACGTTGAAGCTATTTCACATTCATGAAGATCGGATTGGAATAGAACCAAAGATCAGTCCACGGGTTTTCCCCTTTAGGATCAAGGCTTGGTTCAAGTTCACTGGTATTGGTTCCCCGAACTCGAAGATAGCTATCCTTGTCCACATCTTTTAATTTATAGGTGATTGTCACATACTCGTCTTTTTGCTTCCAATCGCTCTTGTCGAACCTAGCTACAACTTTCGTAGTTGGGTTTACGGCCGTTGAACGGTCTTCCGCTATTCCGGTTACGTCGCCCATGATAAGATCCACGCGGTTCACTTCCGGATTATCGCCATGGCTGTTTTTAACATTCGGGTCTTTGAAGGTTATGGTGACCGTCACATCGCTTTTGCCGCTCTTCTTGATTTCTAATGTTTCGCCGATGCTCGCGCGGTCGCCGCTTGCTTTCACATCTACATCCAATTCATTGACTAAACCGCCCGTCGTTACGAACACGCGGCCGTTTCTTAATCCATCCAGGATATCCGCGTGAGTATTCTCTGCCTTCACATAGGTTTTGGAATACTCCCCTGGCCAGAAGTCGCTGCCGCCGTCACGCCAGTTTACATGGGAATCCGATGTAGACGTAATCCACCAATGTCTTCCTTCTCCGAGCATGGAATCCCAAAGACCGCCCACTTTAGCGCTCATCTGATCGAAACCGCCCATGGTTGCGAAGTTGCCATATCCGCCTCGGCTGCCATTCGGATCAATGGAGCCGTCTGGATTGACCGCACCGGCCTGATGACCGGGTGCCCCCTCCATACCAACGGATACATTCGGTGCTGCATCGTTCCAATTTCGGAACTCTTGCGGAGTATCCTGACCCCAAACGCTGGCGCCGCTGGCTGAGCGGGCAGGGTGGTTTGCAAATAGAACGGGAGGCTCGGTTAAATTTTTCATGTAGTTTAGGGCAGCGATCATATTGGTTTCCGTATCCCGGCTCGGATCAGTAGGAAAAGGATCGCGCTTATTAAATTTACTTTCGATATCATAAAGGACTTGTGATTCTTGATCGTTTTTTGGAATGATTAATGAACTGTGATCGGCCTGCGGAGTATCGAATTCCATGCCATAAAATAAAGTCAGGCCGGGTACAGCTTCACGTGCTTTAAGCACCTCGGGATAAGCCTGCTCTAAATTTACTTTCGAATGGTTCGGGCCGCCGTGGTCCGTGGAAACCATCCAATCGAGCCCGTATGACTCTGCCATTTGAGCATTTTTAGTAATCGGGTAGATGGCGTCTCCGCCTTTGATTGCAGTGGGTGGATTCGTAGAATTGTCCCAGCCTACACTCCATTCACTATGAACATGATGATCGCCTGCGAGCCAAGAAATGTTCTTGGTAGATTTTGCTTCCACCGTAGGTGTTTTGAAGCCGTTGTTAATACCCTGCGCAGATAATGCTGCTGTGGCTAGCACGGTTACCGCCAACATCGGCAAAGCCTTACGTTTCAATTTCAAAATCTCTCAACTCCTCTTGTTTTTATGTTCGGTTTCTATGATAACTAGGGTTTGTTATCTTAAATCATTCAATATGTTGTGATATTGTAAGCTTTGTAAGGCAGTCTTAAGTGAATGGGTAAAAAGCATGTCTGATGTGCGAATGCAAAAAAAGAGCGTGAACGTTAACCGTTCACACTCCACTTTTTATAAACTGATCTTCATTATTGCGGCTCATTCTGATAATACATGTAGACTTTCCAGCTGTCGTCGTTCATTTTCTTCAAATAATAAATGCCGTCGGTTGCCACGGTTTCCGTATTGGTTTCATTGTCTATCGTAGTTGTTGCCTTGTAGCTCCCGCCTGACGACTCTATGACGGCGAAACGATCCGCTTTTTGTACGACCTTAAGCTTTTGATCGCTGATTTTCTCCATTTCTACATCATAGCCTTGATCGATAAGCGCAAGAAGTTCTTCAGAAGATGAATGGCTTAACGCTAAATAATAACCCGTATAAAATTGTGCATACGCTGCATCGAATTGATCGTATGCCTTTTCTTTGAAAATTTGATTTTCCTTCTCCTCTGAATCTAAAATAGCGGCAGTGAGCAGGCTGTCTTCGGGTATTTCTCTGTTTTGCAGATCCAACGCGCGCTGCAGCATGACTACGGCTTCTGACCGTTTGGCATTAGAGAAAGGCTTGAATGCCGTACTGCTCGCTCCACGCACAATACCGGCTTGGCTTGCCTGCGAAATGAATGGTTTAGCGTAATAGTCCGGTACATCCGGATAGGTATCCGTCTCTCCTTCAAAATTTATGGAGGAAGAAAAAGCTCTAACCACTAGAGCAGCAATTTCGCCGCGTTTAATAAGCTGGTTAGGCCCGAATTTCGTTTCGCTAATCCCGTTAACGATACCGAGGGAGCTGGCTGTCCGAACCGAATCGGCATACCATTTTCCTTGCTCGACATCCGTAAACGTTGTGCCAGGCGAATCGCTGGTCAAATCCAGTGCGCGGACAAGTATCGAAACAAACTCCGCACGGCTTATGGAGTTATTCGGCTTTAACGTTACCGTTCCTTCTTGATCCACATAACCCCGTAACAGATCTGCGTTCACAAAATTGTCCAGCTCATAATAAGCCCAGTGTTCTTCTATGTCTTCGGGAAAGTACATTTCCAGAGGCGTGAGCTCGGCTGCCTTCACCTGTGCGGAATGAAGAGGGAAAACGAGAAGCAGGGATAGAAGCAAGAAGACTGAGCTGCGAAAATAAACGTTTTTCATTTTGATGTTCCTTTCTGGATTGAAGAAATTTCCTCTATGAGAATATCAAAATAAAATTGCTTATTCTAGTGGGAAAATATGGGGTAATACTACTATATAATTAGCATCTATGTATAATAGGTGTACTAAAAAATTTCTTAGACTGAAAGGGAGAAAAAGGATGCTCTATCTCATTATTGCTTTAGCATTGGCAGCAGCCGTAATCATGGCATATGGGGCGAAAACGCGCACTGCGCCTGTTTTGCAGTTTAGTGACAATCCCGACTATCCGCAGCCGTTTGGATACAAGTGTCAGTGGATGGCCGTGAAAACCGAAAATACGAATGAAGTTGCAAAACATCTTAATCTTATGAACATGCAGCCGGCAAACTGGTCGACTGGTATCGAAGGAGCGTATGAGGGGAAGTTTTTCGTTAGCCCGCCAGTAAATGGATGGACTCTCGTTGTTAATTCGTTAATGCCGGATATAACGGATACAACGGAGCAGAACCCCTTAAAGGTCATCGCTGAATTAAGCAGGGTTTATGGTGAGGCCTGTTATTTTGGCACGCACAGAGTAGTCGAATATCATGCCTGGGCCAAGGCGTTGAACGGTGAAATAAGCAGAGCATACAGCTATGTGGGAGAAAGCGGAGAAACGTTAGTAAATCAGGGAGCTTTGACAGCCGAAGAGTTGGAGCATGACCTCATATTTACAGAGCTTGAGGAGGATGAGCTCATAACTCCTTATGAGGAAGATGTCTTGTTGATTGCTAAAGAATGGACAACCGATCCGATGATGGGGCAAACAAGCTTGGAGCTTGGAGTAGGATTAGTCGGCGAAAGAGAATGATGCTTCAATAAATCGGCGGCAGTAAGGGACGTGATTCAATTCATGCCCCAAACTACCGCCGTTTTTTATTGCTGAATGATATTCACAAAGGTTTACTGTTCGCCTATCTAGGCCGTATTTAATTAACTGCAGCATTAATATTGACAGAAAGAGGAAACAAAAAGGTTACCGTACCATCCGGCGAAATCGTTGCCGTAACAATACCATAGTTCTTTACTAACACTAAAACTGGTGAAGCGATAGAAGACCCTGCTGTGCTTATAAGGGTTGCATTGATTAAAAGCAGCACATTGGGCGGTTCAAGGCCGCTAATGGTAATAACCGACGCGGTGGCATCAAAGGTTCGATATAATCCTTTGAACGTATAGTCCGCGCTATTGCCATTAGGGAGGTTGTTCATGTTAATGACATCCGTTTCCGACTCCGCCTCATCTGCGTATAATTGAACCCTGCCGGAGCTTGAGGTTCTAAGCGCGTTACTTGATGTCTGAATATAATCGATATCCGCGATGAAGCTTGCATCATTCATTAGAAGAATGCCTGTTCCAGTAACAAGTCCCGTTCTGTTGTCGATTCTGCTGCCCTTGACCCTTAATGTACCTGCGGTCATCACAATGGCTGCTGCATCAATAACGGTTACGCCGCCCGTAACGGTGAGCTTATCAAAGAATAAGTCAGAAATAGACGATGAATCATACTGAACACAGATACCGTCTATTCTCATTTCGTTGACTTGTGCCTCTAGTACGGCTGAGTCTTGAACCGATATACCCGTATAATCGATGCCCCCTTGAATAAAATCACCAACAATTCTGGCGTTAACATTGCCGCTGAGCAAGATCATAATACGCTCTGTATCAGGTTGAAAGGCTGTCATCTGGACAAAGGAAAGGGTCACATTGCCTGAACTAGCTTCTAACACGCGCGTACCCAGCTGGATCTGATTAATGCTGCCAACAAAATTACCGCCTGTCACCACAATTCCTATAGAAGAGGGCAAAAAGGTGTTTACTATCATTTCTCCTTCGATGTTGAGATTACCGTTTACGAGCTGGATCATCTGCGAGGAGAAGGAAGCATCCATTCGATTGAACCGAATGCTGGCATTCCCTGTTTCTTGAAGAACTAAGCTGGTTCCAGCAAAAACAGGGTTTGGATTTACCGTGCTGGTTATCACATCAACATAGCAGCGGAGGTTATGATTGCCAACCCCGGACGCGAGATGAATACAAACGCCGAAAGCTGAGATAACGTTAACGTTCGCATCGACTAAACCATCCGTAATAAGCAAGGCGGTCTTTAAACCGCTCCCATTATCATTTGTCGTGATACGCTCTCCGATCATGTTCAAACTTCCGCCGCTTTCCACCGTAATGAGCCCGTTCACAGATCCGAAAATTTCCTGGAAATTAAGGAATAACTGACCGTTATCGGATACATGGACTGCAGGAACCGTCGTTCCGTTTGTCGACATCTGCATCACAGTCAATTTATGGCTGCCTCCAGTCACATCAATACAGCCTGCTGAGCTAGTAATCAGATCTACCAGTAATCTCATTTGCCCGCCTTGAAGATCAATGACAGTGCTCGCCGTCTGGAAGGAGTTCATGACTTTGGCATGGACAATCGCCTCTCCATTTTGCATGAGGATACATTGGCCTTGACTAAAGATCCGATCGAACTCACCCGAGAAAATCGTATTCCCGTTAATGCTGAGTGCAGGTGCTGTTGAATTAATGACGACCAATATATACGAATTCAAACTAACCATACCGCCGCCTTGGACGGAAACCCCTTGTAAAGCGCCTACCAAACCTACAGTGAAACTAATAAAAGATCCATTAAAAAGCGGCGAGATATCAATGAGTAAGCCAGAAGCGTTTTGAATGGTGCGCGCTCGCAAGGTGATAACGGTCGTCTGGGGCGGGGCGCTGTTGGTCGCAACGACTGCCCTGCCTCCGCTGTTGATCATTGTGGCTTCTAGACTGATAGAGAGCTGTTCTGTCCCCGTAAAAAGAATAAGGTCTTCTGTACCATTGGTATCATTCGAAATTTCAAAAGCATTCATAAACAGTGTTCCGCTCGATACGACGACGGCAGAACCACCGACAAAGCTGTTCGTGATGCTCTCCCTAACGTTTATCGTATAATTCCCGCCGCCAAGGAGATTGATCGTATGGCCTACCGTATCGCTCATGGACTCACATACAAAGTGGATGGTGCTTGCTCCAGTACTCCGAAGAATAGAGCTGCCTGCAGTTGTTGCTCCACTCGTTAGAAACTGTCCTTCACCAAGAACATCAAAGGTTATCGCAGCCCCCATATCATCAAAAAGATTGCCGACTGCAGACACCACGGCTCCTTTTTCAAATACCCAGCTGATTCCGTCTTTGGCCAAGTTTGTCTCGGTATAAAATCCGGGTCGTACGACAATCGTCGTGTTTGAAGGGGCGGCAGCCACAGCCGCAGCAGCTGTTCGCCAAGGCTTTGTTTCGTCGTCAAGCATAGCCGTTGCGTTATTTCCATATACAGGGTCTACAAATGCAGTCTGATTCACAAGTAACTGAGAAGGACCCGGAGGACCAGCCATACCTTGCGGACCGGCCGGACCTGGAATGCCCCTAGGTCCTCTCGGACCTTGCGACCCGGCTCGGCCTGGAGTGCCTCTAGCACCTCCCCGATTGAAAGAAACTAGATTACCTATTACTTTCATTTGCAAACTTCTATGTTTTCTGCAAATGTCTGGCTTCTTTGCAAGCTTACACTTTTTTTTCTCAGGCAAATCCTCGTTCCTCCTTGAATGCGGATTACTATTCTTTGAAAAATAAATCATTGTACATTTTATGATGATGGGTATGTTCTTGGTAATACATATACCTATGAGTCTATGAAGGTATTTTTTGGAAACTAGAAGAGACCAACCAATTGCCGGCGGAATATACAATTTCGTCGATTTCAATGAATTATCGGAATTGCGCATCCGGTGGAGGATGTATCAATTGAACGGCTTCAGCGCTAGGGTTATGATGACCGTGACTATAAGCAGAGGGGGCAGGAGTGATGATATAAACAAGAAACATTTTGGCTTGGGGTAAGGGAATGACATTTGCTTGTTAGAGACGGATTGCCAAACGATATTTTGAAAGCGATTACATTACTCATTTAGCGGAGGTGCAAGATGAAGAGGTTTTTGGCACAAATACTTTGTATAGCGCTGTGTTTTTCTTTATTCCCGCTTCATAATCCCGCAGTAAAAGCTGCTAGTTCAGTATTGCCGGCATTTCCGGGAGCAGAGGGTTTCGGCTATGCAGCGTTAGGGGGGCGCGGCGGCGAGGTGTATCACGTCACTAGCTATGAGCTGACAGGTCCAGGAACATTCTATGATGCGCTTACGACAGTGGGGGACACCCCGCGCACCATCGTATTCGATATATCGGGAGAAATCACCACCCCCCAGATTATATTGAAAAATAAGTCCAATATCACCATAGCGGGTCAGACTGCGCCGGGGGATGGCGTAACCATCCGGTCTAACAATATTCGGTTCTATGACTGCAGCAATATCATTATTAGGTATTTGACCTTTCGGATGGGTGAACTAAGCGTGAAAGACGATGCGATGTATTTTGAGGACTGCCAGAATGTGATCGTCGATCACTCTTCATTTTCATGGGCGACGGATGAAGTCTTGTCCATCAAAAGCAAGGATTATGATCATCCCAGATCCAAAAACATAACGGTTCAATGGTCGATCATATCGGAGGCTCTGCTTACCCACTCGATGGGCGGGCTGATTGAAATGAATACCATTACCATGCACCATAATCTCTATGCCCATAATAACGACAGAAATCCGAAAACGAAAGGACAGATGGACTTTGTTAACAATGTCGTATACAACTGGGGCCAGTTTCCGTATGTTGCTGGCGGGGAATCCGGTACCAAAGGGTACGGTAATGTCGTCGGGAACTATTTTATTGCAGGGATTAACTCGGTAGACCCCCAATACGCGATTGTGCGCGGAAATGAGAACTACAAGCTTTATCTCCATAACAATCGGATCGACAGCAATAAAAACGGTATTCTGGACGGTACAGATACGGAGGCGGGAATGATGGAGGCAGACAGGCCTAGCATTATGGTGCCGGAGCGGTTTGAGTATCCCCTCGTCCATACGGAATTACCGGAAGCTGCATACAACCATGTTTTGAACCACTCCGGGTCGTCTCTGGCAAGGGACGCGGTTGATCAGCGGATTGTTGATAATGTGAGGAAACAGACCGGAGCGATTATTGGACATGAGAATGATGTAGGCGGGTATTCGGTATTGAAAAAAGAAACAGCCCCAGCCGATACGGACCGGGACGGCATGCCCAACGCCTGGGAACAAGAAAATGGATTGAACCCGAATGATCCGGGAGATGGAAACGGTGACCGCAATGGAGATGGCTATACCCATCTGGAGGATTATTTGAATGAGCTGGCGGCAGCCGGCTTCCCTGCGAATTATCCCTTAACCCCGGCAGCATGGTCCGGACCGCCGTTCATTCCGCCGGCAGAACCGGCACCAACGCCTGTTCCAACGCCAACAGCCAGTATGGACGGGAAATGGGTCAGAAATGTCGTCATTAACGATAATAGTAAAAACGGAGGCGTTAATGCATCCAAATGGTCGGTTCAGCAAAATTTTCAGCCGGGAGACGTGGAATACGGAGATCGATCGACCGGCTCCAAAATTTACAAGCTCGTAACCATACCGGATGCGTTGAAAGGCATGGAGTGGATTCGGGCTGCGATGGAGTCTAGAAGCGCTGCAAGCAGCGACCTGCTTTCCTTCTATCTGGCTGCCGATGCGGATGTCTATGTAGTTTACGATACGAGGATTCCTGAGCTTCCTGCATGGCTAGCCGCCTATGAGGATACGGGCGAGACGATTGCGGATGATCAACCGGTGGAGTACCGGCTGTACAAAAAACATTATTCTGCAGGGTCATTGGTAACGATGGGGGCGAATGGCAGCACTTCGAAAGGCAGCTATTATGTAATCCTTAAACCGACAAGTCCGCAAACAGAACCTCCGTCCAGCGGTCCGTCCGGGTTTACGGCAGCTTTCGCAGCAGGCAGCTCTGTTTCGCTAAAATGGTCACCGGCGAGTGACGCGGCTTCTTATCTTATCTATCGTTCCTCTTCTATTAACAATGTATTTAAAGCCGTTGCCAGTTCCGCAGCGGCAGAGTACGAGGATACGGCGATCGTCCAAGGGATTACCTATCAATATAAAGTGACAGCCTTGAATGCCGGAGGTGAATCTCCATTCTCCGATATTGCGGAAGTGGTTACTTTTGATCCTGCGCAGCCCGTACCGCCTGTGCCAACGGGTTTAATTGTTACGACGGAAAAGAGCATGAGCGTGGGGCTTGGCTGGGCAGCGGCCGAAGGAGCTACAAGCTACAGCATCTACAGAGCAGAAGCGCCTGAAGGCCTTTACCATAAGGTTGGCAGTTCGTTAACGGCAGCATATACCGATAAGACGGTGAGTCCTTCCTCTTCCTATTTCTATAAGGTATCGACGATAGGAATCGGCGGCGAGTCAGGCAAGTCAGACAGCGTGAGTGCCGCGACCCAACAGCCCGTGCTTCTTCCGCAAATCCCTTCAGGCATTTTGGCAGGTTCGGTAACGACCTTTGCTATCGAAATGCAATGGAACCCGGTCGACGGGGCAGAACGTTACAACCTTTATAGGAAAGGGAATAGCGAAAATGGATATGCCCAGGTAGCAAGCACCGAGTCCGCCGGCTTTGTCGATGACGGCATTAGTGTGACGGAGACCGGCTACAGCTACAAAATAACGGCAGTAAACGAAATGGGAGAGTCGGCACAAAGCGATGCGCTTACTATCGCAGTGCCCGTACCCTCCGCTTCTTCCGATCTCATTACTGGATTAGTGGGCGAATCCTTCGTCGGGCTCATCTGGGCAGCCCATGGCGATGCAACCCAATATAACATTTATAGGGAATCCGTTGGCGAGAGTGTATACAATCCAGGTTCTGCCAAAGTAGGTGCTTATTATGACCGCACGGTCAAGCCGGGTGTTGAATACAGCTATTACATCGTAGCCCAAAACGCCAGCGGAGAATCAGAAAAGTCCAATATCGTAAAGGTTAGGACCTTGGGGGCGCCCGCCGTACCGGATAACACCGGCCAGCCTGAAACGGGAACTTCGAAACCGGTCTTAGACCCCAAAACAGGAGAAGCAAAGATGATCCTGGCAATAAAGGACATGACAGATGCTTTTGATCAGGCAAAAACGGATAAAGACGGCTATAAGATCATCACTGTCGACATCCCTAAGGTAGACGGAGCGAAGGCCTATACGGCGGTTCTTCCGGCCGATTTTCTTACCCATAACGATGCCATCCGAAAAATGGAGATAAAAACAGAGCTGGGAACCATTGTTGTGCCGGAGGGGATGCTCTCGGGCGCTAATGTCTCTGCCAAAGAAATCGGCTTAAGCATCGGTATCGGGGATATAACGGCTCTTCCTGCACAGGTGAAGGACAAAATCGGAGATAACCCGGTTATCCATCTGAATGTCTTTGCCGACGGCCATAATTTAGAATTCAACAATCCCGAGAAACCCGTAACCGTATCTGTACCTTACAAACCGACAGCCAAGGAATTGAAGAGTCCCGAGCATATTACGGTATGGTTTATAGACGGACAGGGAAATACCCAGCCTGTACCTAGTGGAAGGTATAATACGGCAGCAGGAAGGGTCACATTTGCAGCCGCAGGGACGGGGTCATTCGCCGTAGTGTCTGTTTTTAAAACCTTTGGCGATCTAGAACGCTACGCATGGGCAAAAGATTCGGTAAACATCTTGGCGTCCAAAGGCATTATTAATGGAGTCGGAGAAAATACATTCGAACCCGCTGCCGCGGTTACTAGGGCTGACTTTACCTTATTACTGATCAAGACGCTTGGGTTAACGGCAAAAGCCGATTCGAATTTTGCTGATCTGAATACCGAAGACTATTACTATGAAGCCGTAGGTATCGCTAAAGCGCTTGGCCTTGCAAAAGGAAAAGGCGAAAATCGCTTTAATCCGGAAGAGCCGATAGCAAGGCAGGATATGATGGTATTGACCGCAAGAGCTATGGCAATCGCGAAGAAGCTTAACGTAACCGGAATGGATAACAGCCTAGATAACTTTGCAGACCGGGAGGATGTCGCAGACTATGCAGCAGAAGAATTAGCAAAAATGGTTAAAGAAGGCCTTATTGCCGGAAGCGGAGGTGAGCTTCAACCTCTTGCGAATACGACAAGAGCAGAAGCCGCAGTCCTGCTTTACAGGGTATACAATAAGTAAGCGGATTACCAACGAACGAGCCGTGTAAAAGGATAGGTATTCCTGTCCGCCCAGAAGACTGCCGAGAAAATCCCGGCAGTCTTCTTTGAGTCCGGCAGGGATAGAGACGATGAGGAACTGCCGCCAGGCGTCAACAAACCAATCCGCCACAGCATCAACAAATCCCCTAAGGCCTTGCTGCTGCGGCTTTTTCTCATGCTTGAAGAACAGCATCCGAAAGGTGGGACAGCCGCGTTTGTTCACCAACCTATCGCGGTTTGAGTGCGCGAATCGTCCAATTTGGGCCGGATCGCGGATTTGTGTGTGCCATGTTGAATTGATCAATTGTTTATACTGCGCTTGAACAGGTAAGATGGCGGTACAAGAAGCGAAGGAGGTTCACGATGGCAAATGCGCAAGATCAATTGGAGCCCGGCTCCACTCGCGTATCGACTGAGAGATTCCAATTGACGGGGAATCGTTATCTCGTAAATATGCGTAAGTATTGGATGCTGTACGTCATGATACTGCCCGGCATCATCTATTATCTCGTATTTAAATATTTACCGCTGGCCGGCAGCGTGATCGCGTTTCAGGACTATCAGATTTTCAAAGGCATGCTGTCAAGCTCATGGGTCGGGCTCGACAACTTCAAATTTATTTTCACGTACGAAGATTTCTATTTAGTATTAAGAAATACGGCGACAATCGCCCTATATCAACTTGTGTTTGGGTTCCCGGCACCGATCATCTTAGCTCTTCTCTTTAATGAAGTCAGGTTGATGCTTGCCAAACGGGTCATGCAGAGCTTGTTCTATCTCCCGCATTTCTTATCCTGGGTCGTCGTTGGCGGCATCGTATTCGAATTGCTGTCGAGTCAAGGCGTCTTCAATATGATGCGGGGATGGTTCGGGCAGGAAACGATTCTGTTCATGCAGGAACAACGGTATTTTCGCGCCATTGTCGTCATATCCGGCATTTGGAAGGATGTGGGCTGGGGAACGATCATCTACTTGGCCGCGATCGCTGGCATTAATCCGAGCTTATATGAAGCGGCTGTCATGGACGGGGCAAACCGGTGGAAGCAGACGATCCATATTACGCTGCCTACCATGTTCCCAACCATTCTCGTACTGTTCCTATTGAATATCGGAAACTTCCTGGAGCTTGGTTTTGATCAGATTTATAACTTATTGACGCCGATGACGTATTCGGTCGGGGACATTATCGAGACGTATGTATACCGGGCAGGCGTGCTGCAAGGGCAGTACAGCGTCACGACAGCGATCGGATTATTCCAATCGGTCATCGGATTCGCGCTATTGTGGATATTTAACCGCATGGCCCGAAAAACAGAACAGGGGTTGTGGTGATGAGAAAGACTACAGGAGATCAACTATTCCAGTTTTTCAATTACGCGTTTCTTATCGCTGCGGCTGCCACGATGCTGCTTCCGCTTCTCCAGCTGCTGGCCGTCTCCTTCAGCTCGCCGATCGCGGCGGATTCCAAGCAGGTGTTTCTGTTCCCCGTTGAATTCACGACGGCATCCTGGTCGCACATTTTGCAAAACACGGGGCTGTGGAGGTCGTTCGGTATCACCGTTTATATAACGGTCGCCGGAACTTTTCTGAGCATGCTGTTCTCGGTGCTGACGGCCTATCCGTTATCGCATAAGCAATTTCTCATCCGCAAGCCGGTTATGCTCGGTATTATCATTACCATGATCTTCAATGCGCCGATGATCCCGTTTTTTCTGACGGTGCGCGAGCTTGGCATGATGAACTCGCTATGGTCGCTCATTTTGCCGGGGGTAATCGGCACGTTCAACATGATCATTATCCGTACCTTCTTTACGGGTATCCCGAAAGAGCTTGATGATTCCGCGCGGATCGACGGCTGCAATGAGGCCGGCATCTTATTTCGAATTTATTTGCCGCTCTCAAAGCCGGTGATGGCCACCGTAAGCCTGTTTTATGCGGTAGGCTATTGGAATACCTTTCAGCGGGCGGTGCTGTTCATCCGCGATCCGGAGAAATGGCCGCTGCAAACGAAGCTTCGCGCTTATTTGACCTCGCCGGAGGAGCTTGCCGCAGTCAATCTGGTTCTAGGAGATTACGATTTCAATACGACAACGTTGAAAGCGGCTACAATATTGTTCGCGACGATTCCGATTGTTCTCGTATATCCTTATTTGCAAAAATATTTCGTGAAGGGCTCTATGCTGGGTTCCTTGAAAGAATAACGGGTCTTATTGCGGAAGAAAAAGCGGTATGAAGCCGGGGCGCCGGCTTGATATATAGCACTACTACATTTAAAAGGGGGACTGAACACATGATGAAACATGTTTTTGGAAAGTCGGCCAGAGTATCCGCTTTGGTATCGCTGCTGGTCGTTTCGATTCTCTCCGGCTGCTCCAGCAATGGAGAGAAGCCTGCAGCTTCAGGGAATGACGCGGGGAAGAACAATCCCGTTACGGTAAAAGTATTCAAAAGCCATATGGGCGTAGGAACCATTCCAGGCAAAGATAATGAGCATGTGAAATATGTGGAGGAGAAGACGGGAGTCGTATATGAGCTGGTGACGACGGCACCCGGCTCGGAGCCGACGGAATTTCTGAACCTGATGATTGCCTCTGATGATCTGCCGGACATTCTCCGTCCGATTGGGGGCATCGAGCAGACGTTAATCAAGCAAGGCGGCGCTTTGGCGCTTGATGAATTGCTGCCGAAGTACGCGCCTAATGTTTGGAAGAACATTCCGGAAGAAGCATGGGATATCGTAAGATCAGCTTCCCCGGACGGCCATATCTACTACGTGCCTAAGGTGTTTCTCGTACCCGAGCGGGCGCCGATGATCCGTCAGGACTGGCTTGACAAGGTAGGACTGTCTATTCCGAAAACAACAGAGGAATATAAAGAGGTGCTGCGGGCATTCCGGGACAAGGACCCGAACGGCAATGGCAAAGCAGATGAGCTGCCTACCTCGGGACGCGAGTTTGGCAAGTGGATGGACCACCTGTTCGGCATGTATGGCGTCGCGATGTGGGAAGGCGTACCGGAATGGGATATCTATGAGGGAGAAATTCAATACGCCGGCGTTACGAAAAATATGAAGGCCGCTATCGCGTATATTCGCGAGTTATACGAAGAGAAGCTTTTGGACAATGAGACGTTCCTGAACAAAGGCGATGTGTGGCAGGCCAAAATCAACAATAACCTGGTCGGCAGCTGGTATCACCTTCCGGCTAACCTCCGCGACCGCTATACCGCGATGCTCAAAGGAGCGCCGGATGCTTACGTAGTCGGCATGCCGGTACCTAAGGCTGAAGGTTTTGAAGGTTTTGTTACGCAGAAAAGCATGGGTGAGCCAGAGTGGATGATCCCGACTGTCGCAAAGGATAAAGCCGAATATTCCCTTAAGCTGCTCGATTTCTTCTATGACCAAAGCAACGATGAATTCATTCGCTTTGGCATCGAGGGGCAGCAACATGAAGTCGTAAACGGCAAGAAGGTAGTGTTGCCTCCGGAGGACAGCCGCCCAATCGCGCTTGGGATGCGCAATCTGACAACCAAGGAAGACATGGATGTACGGATCAAGGAGACGATTCCGGAAGACATGCAGAAGATGGTTCAGGATGTCTTCGCGGTCAGCACGTCCGATGCGCGTCGAATCGCCGGCGACGGATTGCCGAATACGGTATACGAAGGTTTCCCGGATATTCAATCGCATAAGCTTTTCCAAGAATATTTGACGAAGATCGTCATTGGCGAGTGGCCGTTGGAGAAATTTGACGAGTTCGTGGACCGCTGGAATCACGCCGGAGGCGAGGCCGTCACCAAGCGTGTTCAAGAATGGTATGCGAAAGTGAAGAAATAAGCATCTGCGGCTGTCTTCATGATCTTGTAAATGCAAGAAAGGATTGGATCAGATGAGAAAACGATACGCCATTTGCGGAGTGAGCGGACGTGCGCTGGGCATGTTCGCGAAGCCTATCCTGACTACTTTCGCCGGTAGCTGCGAGCTTGTCGGCTTGCTCGACCGCGATCCGATGCGCTTTGAGCTGTACCGTTCGAGATACCCGGAGCATGCCGGCATAAGAACCTACGGCGAGAACGAGTTTGATCGTATGGTGGATGAGACGAAGCCAGACGTAATTATCGTCGCAGGCCGCGACGACACGCATGCGCAGTACTTGATTGCCGCACTTGAGCGTGATCTAGATGCCATTACGGAGAAACCGATGGTGACGACGGGGGCGGACAGCAAGCGTGTTATCGAAGCGGAGAAAGCGAGCAAGGGCTCTGTCATTGTGACATTCAACTACCGTTATGCCCCGATTCATACGAAGATCAAGGAGATTGTGCAAGATGGGAAGCTTGGCAGAATAACGTCGATTGACTTGAATTGGTACTTGGATACGTATCACGGCTCCAGCTACTTCAAAAGGTGGAACCGGGACCGCGAGTTGTCGGGTGGTTTGTCCGTGCACAAGAGCACGCATCATTTCGATTTAGTCAATTGGTGGATTGATCAGAGGCCGGCAGAAGTGTTCGCATTTGGCGCTTTGAATTATTATGGCGCCGAGGGCGAGGCGAATCCGAAGAAGGAGGACGGCCGGTTCTGCAGCACCTGTGCACATACCGAGGATTGCTCATATTACTCGCGTTGGAATGCCCGCAGCCGGAATCTTAAAGTGCCGGATGATCATCTTGGGTCTCTCGATGCAGGGAAGCCTGCGGCGTTTCCCTATTCGGATTACCGTCCGGACCGCTGCATCTTCGATTCGGAAATTGAAATTGAAGATACGTATACCGCGACCGTGAAATACAGCGGCGGTGCGCTGCTCAGTTATTCCGTCAACTTCTCGCTGCCTTATGAAGGCTATAGGCTGGCCATTAACGGGACGAAAGGGAGGCTCGAGACGGTGGAATATCATATGCCTGGCAGAACGCCTTTCCCTACGCCTGTCCAAACGATCGACTACTTTCCATTGTTCCGCTCGAAGGAAACGATACATGTCGTGCACCGGGAAGGCGGACATGGCGGGGGGGATCCGCTGCTGCTGGAAGACCTATTCATGGGTGAGGACCGTAGACGTCCGTTCCGTATCTTGTCGGGCGCGGTTGACGGCGCTTATTCGGTGGCGACGGGCGAAGCGGTCTGGCGCTCGGTGAAGGAGCATCGCCTGGTTACGATCGAGGAGGTATTGGAAAACGGTACCGACACCACTGGCAGTGGATCGCAGGAACGTCAAGAGAGCCTAAGCGGCCAGGGAGGCGGAGTGTAATGGCAGCAAACCTAAGCCGGTATTTCGATCCGATGGAAAGCATGGCAGCGCAGACGGAGGGCGGCAGCATCCCGCATGTGCTTAAGGTTATCGCGCAGCGGTATGTTGGCGACAATCCGCCGCATGAGCCGGTGTATCGGGTGACGCGGACCAGCGCGATTCGCAAAGGAGCGGATCATTTATATGAATTTCCGCTGCAGAGCATGTTCAAGGATATGGAAGAGGGCCAGAGGGTTTATGCCTGGGCAAAGCTTTGGATCGAGCAGCCGCAGGAGTTCATCTTCCATCTTCGCTGCTTCGGGCCAGTGAGGCTGTACCATAATGGTAATCAGCGCTTCGGATCCTCTCCGGAAGAGGAGTTTTCCGAGGCGGCGCAAGGAGCACCCGCGCTGCCGATCAAGCTGAAGGTGAATCTGGTACGGGGTTGGAACCACTTTGTTCTGGAGCTGGGTAAGGGCCGGGAAGGGAACTGTGGCGCAGCCTTCGGAACAGGCAGCCGCAAAAATAAGCCTTTTCACTTTCTGGCGCCGTCCGATGAGCGGGAAGGGGAGGAAGGCTGGATCTATACGGCACCGTCGGCCGAGCCGCTGAATCGCATCCCGGGCGCGAATCAGGCGGAGGCAGCCACCGGAGCGGAATGGCTGCCTGTATGTGAAGAGGGGAAGGGGCGTTTGGATCTTCTATATGGCATGCAGCCTGGCTATTCGGCTTATGCATGGACAACGATCTCGAACCGTACCGCCTCGAAGCAGCAAGTCACGATCGCCGGAGCCTCCTATGGTCCATTACGGTTATTATGGCAGGGAAAAGAAGTGTACGCGGCACAAGAATCCGGAGACTTCTCCTTCGAGCTTGACGCAAACCCGGGTAGCAGCGATCTCATCGCCCAGTGCCGCTGCGATGCGCAAGGATGGGGCTTTCAGCTTGGGGACATTGCAGCGCCTGGCGTTGAACTGGTTCTCGGACGTCGCGTGCATGGCTATAAAGGTCAATGGCTGCTGCTGGGTCCGCTCTCACCGGAAGCGAATATTAATCCGGCTGATTATCTGGCACTCGACAAGGTGGCAGCTGACCTCCGCATGAACATCTTCTGGACGACGGACCAGCCGGAAGCAAATGTGCGTCCATTTCTCGAAAACGAGCTGTACGGCCGTTGGAATTATCCGCTTGGCGTCACGCTGTCCGGGCTGCTCGGTACAGGCGGGCTGCTGCAGCGCGAAGAGCTGGCGAATTATGTTGCGGGCCATGTCGAGTTCGCGACATCGACTTATGCATACTCCCTGTGGGACCGTGAGCGATTCGGAGCAGCAGGCTTGAATAATCAGCTGTCGCATATCGATAGCCTGGATGACTGCGGCTCCTTCGGAGCGTTGGCCATTATGGCTGAACGGATCCGTCCGCTTAAAGGCTCGCGTACGGTGGCGGATGACATTGCCCATTATATTATGAACGTTCAGGATCGCATGGAAGACGGCGCGCTTTACCGCAAGGTCGGCGTCTCGCCAAGCATGCATAACACGATGTGGTGCGACGATATGTACATGAGCGTTCCTTTCCTGTGCAGGTATGCCGAGCTTACCGGCGATCCGGGCTATAGGGATGAAGCCGCCAAGCAGCTGCTGCTTTATAAGAAGTATTTGTACATGGCGGACCGGCAGGTCATGTCCCATGTGTATGATGTCGCCAATAACAAGCCCTCCGGGACGGTATGGGGCAGGGGCAACGGCTGGGTGTTTTTCTCGCTGGCCGTATTGCTCGAAGCATTGCCAATTACGCATGCCAGTTATCCGTCGATACTCGCTTTCTATCGGGAGCTGGCCGAAGGATACCGCAGGCTGCAGGGAAAGCATGGCCTGTGGCATCAAGTATTGATCGATGCGGAGTCGTATGAGGAATCCTCCTGCACCTCAATGTTCATCTACGGCTTTGCGCTCGGGATCCGCCATAGCTGGCTCGAGAATCCGGACCCTTACATCCGGGCGGCGCTGGCCGGCTGGCAGGGATTATGCGAGCGGGCCGTCGACAAACGGGGGAATCTGTACGGGGTATGCAAAGGTTCCAGCTGGTCATACTCCCATGCTTACTACAAGCATGATTTAGGCTGGAACTTGAATGATACGCATGGCATCGGCATCGTACTGCTTGCCGGCATTGAAACGCAGCGAATGAAAGAATGGTTGATAGAGAAGGGTTGAACGGGTCTGGAGTGTGAGCAAGAAGATCGGACTGAGTATGTTGCGAGGACGGGATCACGTTATAATAGAAGGATCCTCGGCATAAGGTGGGATTTATCGTGACACAGTCTATCAAGAAATGGTTGAAATATAATCTGGCACATACCCAAGTGAGGCTCGTGCTAATTTTGACCGTTTCCGTCTTTCTCATTATTCTGGCTGTAAGTCTGACCTCGTACAACACGTCGAAGTCGGTGATGCAAGAAGAGCTCAGCGAATTGCAGCGCCAGATGCTGAAGCTCGATATGAACGTGATCGACGAGTTGGTCAGCGAGAGCGACAAGGTCGCGATTCAAGTCGCTGTGAGCGATAATGTCTACAAGTTTTTGACAAGCAGCGTACAGGGCTCTTATACGAATATTACGGAGGCCTACCAGTTTCTATCGACATTAATCAGCAATTCCAAGTATATCAAAAGCATTTACGTCTATGATCTTACCCGGGAAAGCTTTCTGGCCATTCCGCAGGGCTTCAGCTCCAATAAGCTGACATTCGACGACTCCGACTGGACCGGCGTAGCCTCTGAATTCGGAGAGAGGACGACGCTCATTAAGAAACGGATGGTACCGGAAGGGGCAGGAGCCAAAGGCTCAAGCGTTACGCTGTTCCGCAAGATCACGATTCAAGGGGAGTTCAAAGGAATCGTTGCCGTCAATCTTAAAAACGAGGAATTATTCGCAAAGCTGAATCCGCCGCTCATGAGCAATTTGAACCGGATGCGCTATATTATCGACGAGCATGACGAACTGCTTTACTCCGTTTCAAACTATGCGTTCGATCAAGAGTCGGTGAACCGCGCGATTGAGACGCTGAGAGAGGATGATAGCGGGGATATCACCATCCAGAATCGCCAATTGCTCGTTAATCAGCTGGAATCGCCCGTAACGGGATGGAGCTATGTGTCGATCGTTGAGCAGGATAGCCTGCTGGCTAAGTCCAAGCGGGTGGCGAAGGTGGTTCTGCTTGTATCCATCGCGGCTCTCGGGCTTGGCGGGGCAACGATTTTTTATATTAATGCGGCAGCTTTCCGCCCCGTACGCAGGCTCAAGCAGCTGTTCAGCAGGTATGACCGCAAGACGAGCGGACCGGAGGGCATGGATCTGGAGAAGCTTGCCGGAGAATTGCTCACCAATCACGCGCATCTGGCACAGCTTGTCCGGGAGTCGATGTCGGAGGCTGCCTCGAAGCTGCTTACCGATATTTATTCCGGCAATCTCAGCGGGAAGCGGGATATCGAAGAGAAATGGAACCGTTATTTCGGAGAATGGACGGCGGCGCCGGTGACGGTGGCTGTTCTGTCGATCGACCGTTACGAGGAATGGTCCCGTACATTCACCGGCGGCGATCATTCGCTGTTGAAGTTTGCTTTGGCCAATATTGTTGCAGAGCTGTTCGAACCGCAGTGGCGAATCGTATGCGCCGATTTCGGTACGGATAAGACCGCCATCCTGCTGCAGCCGCGCGTAGAAGGACTGCGCTGCGAGAGCGCGCTGGCTGAATCGCTGGAGGTTGTGTCGCGCTTATTGAAATTTAGCGTATCGGCGGGCGTCAGCAACACGCAGACGGATATTGCCAAATTAAAGCAGGTAATGCTAGAAGCGGAGAATGCGCTTACATACCGGTTGTACCAGGGCTATGGGCAGGTAATCATGTTCCATGAGGTGTCCGGGCATGAAGTGAACGAGCCGCTGCAGCATGAAAGCACGCTGGATGAATTGATTGTTGCTATAGAAATGGGCGAGGAGCCGGGAGCAATGGAAGCCGTCGGCCGTATGACCGATCATATCCGCAGTCAGTATGGATATCCATCGGATGCCGTAGCATTCCTGCAGTCGGCCATCGAGCGGATCGAGCAAATCCGGCCGGCTTCGGACATCTCCGATTGTCAAACCAATGTCCGGCTCGATACCCTTTGCCTGGAGGATATCCAAGGCGAACTGGAGAGGCGGGTTACCGTGCTGGCGCAGCGTTTCCGCCGATTGGCCGAGAGCAAGGATTTTATAATGTGCCAGCGGATGATCGACTACTTGAAGCAAAATCTAAACGAGCCGATCGGCATACCGGAAATCGCCGAAGCGATTGGCATTAGCAGCAGCCTTGCCAGCCAGCTGTTCAAACAAGAAACGGGCGAGACGATCTATAACTATTTGACCCGTCTTCGTATCGAGCGGGCGAGCGAGCTGCTGCTGAAGACGGATGACCGCATTTCGGATATCGGGCTGATGGTCGGCTATCAGCATGAGAACAGCTTTATTCGCAGCTTCCGCAAATACAAGGACATTACCCCGGGCAAGTTCCGGGATATGATGAGAACCCGGATGGATTTTCCGTTCGAATGAGTATACGTTGGGCGGCCATCGGGTTCTAACAGACAGGAGGAGCCAATGGACAGACGACAGATCGTGGAACGCCATCAACCGGAGCTGAATAAATGGGATCCTTTGTCCCCGTTCTCCGTAGGCAATGGCGAATTTGCCTTCAGCGCCGACATTACCGGCCTGCAGACTTTTCCGAATCAATATGAGGTGCCGCTGGGCACGCAGTCCAATTGGGGATGGCATTACACGGGCGGTCCGGGACGGTTCAATGAACGCGATGCCGCGTACCAACCCTACGATACGCACGGCCGAGAGGTCGGGTATGCGATGAAGCCGGGCGACAAGCCGGAGGCTTACCACTGGCTGCGCCAGAACCCGCACCGCCTTCAGCTTGGCCGCATTTCGTTTCGGTTCCTAACAGAATCAGGCGAAGAAGCGCAAGCCGGGGATATAACGGAAATTAGCCAGAAAATGAATCTTTGGTCAGGCATTTTGACAAGCGAATTCGCAGTAAACAGTGTGCCGGTTCATGTCACGACGGCCTGCCATCCGACGATTGACGCGATCGGGGTAAATGTCGATTCACCGCTTATTAAACAAGGAAGGCTGCAGGTGTTCATTCGTTTTCCTGCGCCGGATATGGTCTCAACCACATGGGCCAAGGCCGTTTTCGCGGATCTGGGCAATGACGGCAGGCATCTTACGGAGCTGGGCGAGTCGGGCGATAAAGGGGCAATGATCGCGAGAAGCATGGACGAGGACCGCTATGAGGTCAACTGGTCTTGGAGCGCCGGGAGCCTCGAGCGGACCGGCGTGCACGAATTCACGCTGCTGCCGGACCGGAGCGGAGAATCGCTGGAATTCTCCGTAGGCTTCGCCCAGGAGTCGGCGCAGACGGCAGAGGTTGAAGCCATTAAGGCCGCGAGCGCGCGTCATTGGGAGTCGTTCTGGATGAGCGGCGCGGCGATCGATTTCTCCGGAAGCGCGGATCCAAGAGCCTATGAGCTGGAGAGACGCGTCGTATTGTCGCAATTTTTGCTTGCGCTGCACAGCGGCGGCTCGCTGCCTCCGCAAGAAACCGGCCTGATGTACAATAGCTGGTTCGGCAAGTCGCATCTGGAGATGCATTGGTGGCATGCGGCTCATTTTCCATTGTGGGGCAGAGAGAATTATTTGCTGAACAGCATGGATTGGTATGAGCGAATTTTACCGGTAGCGCGCGAATTGGCGCAGTCTCAAGGTTACGAAGGGGCGCGTTGGCCCAAAATGGTTGGCTTCGACGGCAAGCCTTGCCCATCGCCGGTCGCGAACGGTCTAATTTGGCAGCAGCCGCATCCGATGACGCTTGCCGAGCTATGTTATGAGGCAGATCCGTCGAGCGCTACGCTTACGCGGTTCCGCAGCATCGTGTTCGAAGCGGCGGATTTCATGGTTTCCTTTGCGCATTGGAATAACGAGAAGCGAGTATATGATCTGGGACCGCCCCTTATTCCTGCGCAGGAATGCCATTCGATGCAGGACAGCAAAAATCCGCCATACGAGCTGGAATACTGGAAGTACGGCTTGGAGATTGCCATTCGCTGGGCGGAACGCATGCAGCAGCCCGTGAACCCGCTTTGGGCAGAGGTTGCCGGTTCGTTAGCCGAGCCTCCGCAGGCGGAAGGCGTGTATCTCGCCCATGAGCTGTGCCCGGAAACATTTCAGACGAAAAATCGCGATCATCCGTCCATGCTGGGGGCGCTTGGCATTTTGCCGGGCACGCTGATCGACCGCAAGGTCATGCTGGATACACTGCTGAAGGTGAAGGAAGTGTGGATCTGGGAATCGGCATGGGGCTGGGATTTCCCGATGTGTGCCATGACGGCGGCTAGACTCGGAGAACCGGATCTCGCCGTGGATTTTCTTTTGATGGATGCTTCCAAAAATACTTACCTAACCAACGGTCATAATTATCAGCGCCCTGGTTTATCCGCTTATCTGCCTGGCAACGGGGGCCTGCTGGCTGCGGTTGCCATGATGGCTGCCGGCTGGAAGGAAGACGAAGGCGGAGAACCAGCGGCTAAATCGGCTGCCTGCAATCCAGGCTTCCCGCAGGATGGAAGCTGGTCGGTGAAATGGGAGGGGCTGAAGCCCTGGCTGTAGAGAATTCCAAAGTTCTCAAATTCAGGAGGCGGGAGCATGTCTGCAAAAGGAACGGTATGGCCCTCGGAACGGAAGACGGAGATCGATCGGCTAACAGGCCTTGAAGTCACGCAATTAACCAATTATAAGGCGCATAGCTATCATTTATATTTTACGGAAAACGGTTGGTATGACGGTGAACAACGGCTGTTGTTCATCTCGGACAGGGGGAATTGCGCGAACCTGTACAGCCTGCATGTGAACAGCGGTTTGATCACCCAGCTGACGGATTACAAGGATATCGATCGATTGGATGCTTGCCTGCTTCCGGACGGAAGCGCGGCGTTCGTCAAGATCGAACGAAGCCTTGTTCGTCTGGATCTGGAATCGCTTGAAGAGAAGCTGATCTACGAAGCGCCGGAGGGCTATCATCTAGGCAATGCGAACGCGACAGCCGACGGCCGGTTCGTGATGACCTGCGTGCAAGAGGATCTGTCGCATCGCATCCGGCTCGATCTTGGCAACGGCTATGTCGGCCATCGGGAGCTCATGGAGGCTGCGCCCCACAGCATGATCGTACGTATTGATGCGCAGGCCGGCGGCGGAGAGAAGGTATACGAAGCGAACAAGTTCATTACCCATATCAATACATCCCCAAAGGAGCCTTGGCTGATGACATTCTGCCACGAAGGCCCATGGCATCTGGTTGACCACCGCATTTGGGGGCTGGACCTGCGCACCGGCCAGGCTTGGAAGATCAGGGAGCGGCTGGAGGATGGCGAGAAGGTTGGGCATGAGTTTTTTTATCCCGATGGCGTAACGGTCGGCTATCATGGATTCCGTGCGGATGGCACCAACTTTTTTGGCAGTATTCGTTATGATAACACGGGCATGGAAGAGACGGAGTTTGGCTTTGACACTTGGCATGGCTATGCGGACGGATTGGGTCAAGCCATAGTGGATGGCAAGGGAGCAGTCAAGACGCTTAGCCTATGGCGCAAGATGGACGGCGTATACGAGGGACCGCGCATCCTGTGCGAGCTGCGATGCAGCTTTCATTCGCAGAAGGTGCATGCCCACCCGCGCTTTAATGCGGACGGAAAAAGGCTGATCTTCACAAGTGATAAGAATGGATATGGCAATTTGTATTTAGTCGAGATTCCAGAAGATTTTAGTTCTTTGCCGTTGATGGCAACGTAACCGAAGGAGGGGAAGGCTAATGAACACTGCAACTGAAATACTTAGTGCCGAACGCATTTCCGTTCGGGTCGCCAGAACGATCCTGTCCCAAAGCCAAGACGGCTATCACCCGAATATCGCGGGTAAGTGGGGCTATGTGGCTGGCATGGCGCTGACGGCGATCGGCCGGCTCGGCGACTGGACGGAAGAAGCCGAATACCAAGCAACAGTGAAGCGGCATATCGACATCTTTATCCAAGAGGACGGCTCCATTCGCGGCTATAAGCTGGAGGAATATAATCTCGACCATATTAACGAAGGAAAAAACCTGCTGAGACTATGGAGAGAGAGCGGAGAATCTAAGTATGAGCAAGCTGCCCGGCTTCTTATTACCCAATTGATCGGCCAGCCCCGTACGGAAGAAGGCGGATATTGGCATAAAAAAATATATCCCTTCCAAATGTGGCTGGACGGCCTGTACATGTCTTCTCCGTTCATGGCCGAATTTGCCAAGACCTTTGGCGAGAGCGGTTGGTTCGATGAAGCGGCGCATCAACTGCTGTTGATCGAACGGCGAACGCGCAACCCGCAAACGGGATTGCTGCATCACGCATGGGACGAGAGCAGGGAGCAGCGCTGGTGCGATGGCAGCACGGGCCGTTCCCTGCATGTGTGGGGACGCGGGATGGGCTGGTACGCCATGGCGCTCGTAGACTCACTTGAGCATTTTCCCGTCCATCATCCAAAGCGCGGACAGCTGATGGGGATTTTCGAGCGGATGGCAAATGCCTTGCTGCGCGTACAGGATCAGGAGAGCGGCGTATGGTACCAGCTGCTGGACTGCAACGGCCGCCAAGGAAACTATTTGGAGTCGTCGGGCTCGTGCATGTTGACGTATGCCTTGGCTAAGGGCATTCGGCTCGGCTATTTGGCGGAGATTGACAGGCAGGCGGTGGAGCGAGCTTATGACGGGATTCTTGAGCGCTTCGTAACCGAGGATGAACATGGGGTTCATCTCCATAGCATTTGTAACGGGGCCGGCTTGGGCGGGCGCAAATATCGCGACGGCTCCTATGAATATTATATGAGCGAGAGGGTCGTCAGCGATGTGCTGATGGGCGTCGCCCCGCTGCTGCTGGCGAGCGTCGAGCTGGAACGCCTTCGAGGACAGACGGATTCGGACGCTATATAAAGGATGGTAAGCCGGAGATCAACCGAAGGAGGAAGGATATGGATGCAGCAGCATAAGGATAACCGAAGCGCCGATACGCTGTTGATGAATTATCCCGCGTCATGGTGGCGGAATATGTGGCGAGAAGCGCTTCCCTCGGGCAACGGCGTCATTGGAGCTTCCGTATTCGGCGGCGTTCAGGAGGAGACGGTGCTGCTTAACCATGCTCGCCTATGGCATTGGGGGAGTAAGGATGAGCTGCCGGATGTTAGCGGCACGCTTGCAACGACCCGCAGGCTCATGGATGCCGAGCGATATGCCGAGGCCAGCTGGCAGCTTGCGAATGCTTTAAAGGAGCGCGGTTACGGGACGAAGCTCGCTTCGAGATTCCCGCTGGCCGCGGTCCGGCTTGTCATGCCCTGCGGAAGTGCCTTTCGCGGGTACAGCAGGACGCTGGCGATGGACAGCGGAGAAGTAACGGTGGGCTGGACGGACGGACAGAGCCGGTACTATCGGCGGCTATTCGTTTCGCGGGCCGATGATGCGGTTGTCTATGATATCGGAGGGTACGGGGATGCCCGCGTATCGGGCGAGATCGGCCTTATTCTTCACCCGAGCGACCGCTGGGCGGATACGCCGGAATTCAAGGAGCTCGAGCAAACGATCGAAACCGGAGCGGGAGATGCATATGCCTGGTTTGCCGGAACGAATGACGATGGAACGGATTTCGGGGCAGTTATGCGGGTCATTCCGGAGGGCGGCAGCATCGAAGCAGAGGGAAGCATGATCCGGTTCGAGGGAGCAAGTCGTTTGCTGGTGTTGGTGAAGCTGTTTGTGCTGGGTGAGCGCTCGACGGACTGGGAGCGGCTGAAGAAGGAATTGGCCGGGCTTGTTGTCGATTCATCCTACGAAATACTGCTTGAGCGCCATCTCGCCCTTCATCAACCGCTGTACCGTTCAGCCTCGCTGGAGCTTGCTGACGCTGACGATGATTTGCGCTCTAATGAGCGGCTGCTGTTGGATGCGTATGAGGGGGAGGCGCCGCCGGCGCTTGTGCGTAAGATGTGGGCGTATGGCCGTTATTTGTTCTTAAGCGGTACTTCGGCTGCGGACGACGCGGAGCCTTTTGGCCTGTACGGGCTGTGGGGAGGCGATTATAGGCTGGTTTGGAGCCACAACATGGCGAACGAGAACATCCAGATGATGTATTGGCATGCGCATGTTGGAGGTCTCGGCGAACTGGTCCCTTCCTTATTCCGTTACTATGAAGGATTGATGGATGATTTTCGTGAAAATGCAAGCAAGCTGTACGGCTGCCGCGGCATCTATATCCCAGCAGGCTCCACGCCGGGCATCGGTGTTCCTAATCAAATCGTGCCCGTCATTCTGAACTGGACCGGTGCGGCAGGCTGGCTGGCTGGCCCGCCACTATTATGAATATTTCCGTTTTACCGGCAATCTTCAATTTCTGCAGGAAACGGCGCTGCCGTTCATGCGCGAGGCGCTGCGGTTTTACGAGGACTTCCTGGTTACGGACACGGACGGGTTTTACAAAATATACCCGTCCGTATCGCCGGAGAATACCCCGCTTAACTTCATGCCGGCGGATGGCAAGCCGCTTGCCCACCCGATGCCTACGGCGATCAATGCGACGATGGATGTTGCCATTCTAAAAGAGCTGCTGCAGCACCTAATAGAAGCGAACCGGAAGGCGGGCGGCGATCCGGAGGCGGAAAAGGAATGGAGCCGCATGCTGACGCATTTGCCGGCGTATCGGCTGAATAAGGACGGCGTGGTCAGTGAATGGATTCATCCTGCTTTCGAAGATCGGTACGCACACCGTCATCTATCGCATCTGTACCCGGTTTTTCCTGGACAAGAGATTACGCAAGAGAGTGACCCGAACCTGTTCGGAGCGTTTGAAACGGCAGTGCAGCGGCGCGAGATCGGAGCCCAAAGCGGCTGGTCGCTGGCTCATATGGCTGCTATTTATGCGCGTTTTGGAGATGGGGACAGCTCCTTGAATTGTCTGGATATCCTCTCCAGATCGAGTCTGCTGCCCAATCTGTTCACGCTCCATAATGACTGGCGGGGAATGGGCGTATCGATGCAAATGCCTGCGGCTCCAGTGCAATTGGACGCCAATATGGGGTGGGTGAACGCGATTCAGGAGCAGCTGCTTCAGGTTTCTCCCCAGCTCATTAAATTGCTGCCGGCGCTGCCGGGCCGTTGGAAGCGCGGGCGTCTGGCCGATTGGAGATTCCACACGGGCAAAGCGGCGCTTTCTTGGAATCGGGAAACGGGCTTGTTCCGGGCGGAGCTGACGGCGGATCGGGATACCGACATGATCGTCAAGCTGCCGGATTGGGCAGGGGCCTGCAGCATAACCGGCGAAGAAGTTCAGCCTTCGCCGCTCGGTCCCGCGTATTTTACGGTGCGAATGAAGAGCGGCGCGCCACCGGTTGTTTTTGAATCCGCCAGGTTTAATGACACGAAATCATACGAAGAAGGCTGCCTATAATCGGCGGCCTTTCTCCATTTAGGATGAAACAATTGACCATGACACTAGTGTCATGGTTTATAGTGCAGATATTATACAGAAAGCCGGTGATCGGAATGGATCATAAAAGGTTGGTCGTACTTGCAATATCCGGAAGCTTGCGCAAGCAGTCATCCAATTCGCGACTGCTCTCGGTTATTGAGGGAATGGCGCCATCGCATGTGGAGTTTCGCCATTATGACGGCCTGGCGAATTTACCGCATTTCAGTCCTGACTTAGACGGTGACGAGTCTGAGCGGAATAAGGCTGTAGAAGAATGGAGGGAACAGCTGCGCGCTGCGGATGCGGTCATGATCTGTACACCGGAATATGCCCGCGGCGTTCCGGGATCGCTCAAAAACGCGCTGGACTGGATCGTGTCTTCGGGCGAGTTCATGGACATGCCAACGGCGGCCATAAGCGCTTCTCCGCATCCAGATGGCGGCTAAGAAGCGTTGGCATCGCTGATGATGACGCTCAAAATGATGAGTGCGGACATTCCGGATGAAGCTTCGCTGGCTGTTCCGTTCATAGGCACGAAGCTCGGAAGCGACGGCAGCATAAAGGATGGAAATATCGCATCGTTGCTGCTCAACCTCATGCATGCACTTTTACAGGCCGTTCCAGAGAAAAAATAAGCGATCCCGTAAGTTTTGGTTACGCGAGGACATATGTCCTTTCCGAAGCACTTGATTCTATCCTTTAATAAGGTATAAGTCTTACTAAAGGAGAGAAAAAACATGAAAGGGAGCTTATTTGCTTTCATAGGCGGAGCATTAATTACGCTGCAAGGAGCAGCCAATTCCCGGATCAGCCAGGATATCGGAACTTGGCAAGCCGCGATGATTACCCAATTGACCGGATTTATAACGGCGCTGCTTATCCTGCTGCTTATCCGTGATGGAAATTGGCGAGAATTTAAGCAGGTGAAGCCGCTTTATCTCTCCGGAGGCGCCTATGCAGCGGTCATTATTTTCAGCAATGTGACGGCGATACATCAAATCGGTGTAACCTTTACGATAGCTGCCGTGCTGATTGCCCAGCTGTGCCTAACTTTTTTGATCGATGGCAACGGTTGGTTCGGCGTGGCCAAGCAGAAGATGAGACTTCCGCAATTCATCGGTTTGGGGATGATGATGGCCGGTGTGGTGATCTTGAAATTTTGACAGAGGTGAAGCCGACGGATGAAAGAAATCCACGATCAATCGCAATTAAATGATTTTTTGCATGCCCATCGAATCGAAGACGTATTCCATGAGCCATTAAGACCTTATTTGTCGCTGTACAGCTTTGAGCCGGGCGAGCCCATATGCGCCCAAGGCGAACCTGCGCAGTATTTGTACGTGCTTGTCAAAGGAAAGATAAAAATCTATAACACCTCGCCAGAAGGCAAAACGCTCGTTATTTCCTTCAAGACGCCGCTTGAGGTGATCGGCGACATCGAATATATACAGGAAATCGACACGATCAACACGGTAGTGGCCGTCTCGCCCGTTTATATGATTGGGATTCATCAGCGCTGGCTGAGAAAATACGGAAGCGATTATTCTCCGCTGCTGCAATTTTTATTGAAAATCATCACGCAAAAGTTTTTCATCAAATCCAATTTTATGAGTTTTAATTTGATGTATCCGGTAGAAGTAAGATTAGCGAGTTATTTGCTGTCCGTCTCCTTTGACGAAACGGACGCCTTATTTAGAGGGCAAATCAGCACCTCCCACTTAACGGATGCAGCGAACTTAATCGGAACCAGCTACAGACATCTGAATCGGGTGATCCGGAAGTTTTGCGCAGAGGGTCTGATCGAGCGCAATAAAACGTTTATCCTGGTGAAGGATAAAGAAGGCTTAAGCGCGATGGCCAATCAACCTATCGGCAAATAGGGGGAAATGAGTATGGTTTTGGGATTATTATTGGCGTTTACGGCAGGCTCGCTGGTCAGTCTGCAAAATATTTTTAACAGCAAGGTGAATGAACGCGCGGGAGCTTGGGCAACCACAACGTTAGTGCTGGGCCTAGGATTCGCGGCTTCGCTGACTTTAGGCCTCATTTTTGAAGGCAAACAGATGTTTAACTTGCAACACATGCAGCCCTGGTATTGGTTCAGCGGCGTGATTGGCGTGGGCATAGTCATGAGCTTGGTGCAAGGAATGAGGCTGCTTGGTCCGACGTACGCTGTCTCGATCGCTTTGACCTCGCAGCTCGGATTGGCTTTATTGTGGGATTCATTTGGCTGGCTGGGCTTAGAAAAGGTTCCTTTCACGTTCACCAAGCTGATCGGCGTGCTGGCTATCGCCGGCGGCATTCTGGTATTTAAATTAAGCGGCAGCCGGGAACCCGCGAAAGCGGCTAAGATGACTTAAAGCTGCAGAAAAAAACAGCCAAAGCTCAATACGAGCTTGGCTGCGCAGTATGGCACTAACTTAAAACAACAACGCCGTAGCCTTCGAGCGTTACGCTGCCGCTAAGCGTGCTGCCGGTAAGCAGATCATTTTTTTGTTCGCTGAGCGTTATTGCAGCAGGCTGCTCGCTGTAGTTGAGCAGGAAGTAGAGAGGTCCGTCTTCACCCTCGCGAATCGTCAGCTCAACGCTCTGCGGAAGCGTCAGCCAGCCGGCTGCCGGGGAAGCAAGGCCAAGCCGGTCAATGATTTGTCCTGCCGAAGCTTCGTTAAATACGGCGCCGAAGTACCAAGCCTCACCTTCGCCAAACGCATTTTTCGTTACCGCAGGCTTGCCTGCATAGTAGTCGGAAGCATAATGGGCGACCACCTCGACCGAATCATTCTCCACATAAAGAATATCATTGAAGGAATCTGCGCCTGTCACCGCATCATCTCCGCCGCTCCATTTCATCGAGGTCGCGGCACGCGTGCCCTTAACCATCGTAAATTCCTCTACGGAAATGCCGCATAATCCCGCAGCCGCTCCAGGGAAAGGACGCATGTAGCAGTGTCCGTGCTCATCCTTATAGCCGGTCCGGCAGCCGAAAATAATAATGCCGCCCTCACGGGTATATTGCTCCAGCAGTGCCGCCGTTTCATCGCGCATAATGGCAGGATGCGGGTAGACGAGCACCTTGTAGCGCTTCAAATCCTCGATGGTTGTGCTGCTGCGAACATACAGCGTATCGCTTGGAATATGCCGATGGTTGAGCGCTTTAAACCATGACTTGCCGCTTTGCCATGAGAACGGTCCATGCCATACATCATATTCGCCGTCCCACTCGTTATCATAGTCGCGCAGCAGCGCAATCTCAGCCTTGAAGCGCGTATTCGCGATCCGATTGCCTGCTTGCGCAAGCTCGGCCCCGATTTGTCCGGCCTCCCGGACGCGGCGGTTCGGTCTATTGTGGTAATCATTGATGCCATGCCAATAGATTTCATTGCCGAACGTGGCCGTCCGCCAGCGGAAATATAGCACCATGTTCGCGCCGTGGGCTATGGATTGGTACGTCCAGAGCCGCATTTGTCCCGGCTTGGGAGACGGCATATCCATCCGGTTCACCCAGCCGCCCGGACCCGACTGCTGCTCCATGATGGCGAAGTTAGGCGAGATGGAGCGAACCGTGCTGAGCGTCTGGCTCCAGCCCCGGTCGGCAAGCGGATTTTCTTCGTTTTTATCATAATAAATCGTAGAAAATTGCGGATAAGAATCGTAGCTGAAGAAATCAAGCAGCTCATCGTTCATCCGGTGGCTGTCCAAGTGGCCGAACAAGCCGTTTGTCGTTACCCAGTGATCGGGCGCAACCTCGCGCAAAATATCGCCCTGCACCTTCGCGTATGAAATCGTGTTATCGGAAATAAACCGTTTTTCATCAAGCGCCTGATGCGGATTAGGCTGCTTCTTGGCGGGAGTTGGACGAGGCAGAAATACCTGCTCCCAATCCGTATAGGTTTGGCTCCAGAAAACGGTGCCCCATGCCTCATTCAGCTTGTCCAGCGTGCCGTATTTCTCCTGCAGCCATACGCGGAAGGCGTCATGATCGGCAGGCGCGTAAAACTCGCTGATTTCGCAGTTGAATTCATTATCAATCTGCCAGCCGATCACCGCGGGATGATTTTTATAATGCTCGGCCATCTGACGCGTGATAATCGCGGACAGCTCGCGGTATTTTTGGCTGCTGTAGTTGTAATGGCGGCGCAGGCCGTGGTGAAGCGTTACGCCATCCTGCGAGACATTCAGCACCTCGGGATATTTATGGGTAAGCCATGCCGGCGGTGTTGCCGTCGGCGTGCCGACGATAACCTTAAGCCCATGCTTATGGGCGAGGTCAAGCGCACGGTCAAACTTTTCGAACGAAAACACACCTTCCTCCGGCTCGAAAATCGACCATGCAAATTCAGCCACGCGAATGATCGAGAATCCAAGCTCGCGCATGCGGCGGAAATCATCCTCCCATAGCGATTCTGGCCAATGCTCGGGGTAATAACAGGTGCCTAGACGAAATTCTTTTAACGCATCAAGCGTCTTCATTAACTGTTCCTCCTTGGGGACGGAATATGGGTCATGCGAATATATTGCGAATCCTTACTCTTCATATTCATTGTAAAATCAATCATAGTTACCGTAAATGACAATATAATGCGATCCATGATACAATATTGCGAACTTCAATAAGGAGGGATGCAGCGATGCGAGAGCACTATATCGTGCCAAGCCCAGCTTTTTCCCAGTATGTATGCTACCCCGATATGTTCGGCCGATATAATGCGTTCCCGCAGCATGCGGAGCGGAGAGAGCTTGGCCAGCTGAAGCATTATAACTTGCATCTTATTTTTGAGGGAAGCGGCTATTTGATCAATGGAAGCGGCGGTGAGCGGCTGCAGCTGCGGGCAGGCGACGGGTTTTTGTTTCCGAAGCATGCTTTTCAGCAGTACGGTTCGAGCGAGGAGGAGCCTTGGGATGTGCGGTGGATTCACTTTGAAACGCAAATTCCGCTCCCGATGCTCAGAGAGGCGGATGAAACCGGAGGCTGGCTGTTTACGTTTTCCAACCGTGAGAGGTTCAAGGAGCTGACGGAGGAGATGTACGCGCTTTGCAGACCTTTCGAGACTGGCAATGAGCCGCGTTTATCTGCTTTGCTTTATGAAATCTTAGTGGAGCTTGTGCAGCATTCCGAACGGCTGGAGGGATCTTCCGCTCTGGAGAAACAAAATGCGATAAGGGTAGCTGCCGATCAGATACGGCATAGATGCGCGGAGTCTTGGAGTCTAGAGCGAATGGCAGCGCTGGCAGGCTACAGCCATTATCACTTTCTAAGATTGTTTCAGCAGGTCATGGGAAAAACGCCGAACCATTATGTCACGGAATGCCGTATCGATGCGGCGAAGCTGCTGCTGGCGACAACGGCATTATCCGTGACAGAGGTCGCGGCGCGGTGCGGGTACGCGCAGGCGAGTTATTTTATACGCGTGTTTCGTTTATCCGAGGGGGTATCGCCGAAAATATACCGAACCATTTACGGACAGGGAGCTATGCTGCATTAACCGTTTTTGACGGTCGCGTGGATAGCAATGCCCGTAGGATCGTGAACCACGAATGCATGGCCTTGCGCCGCGGCTTCTACGCCTTCGCCCCGCAGCTGCTCCAGCCATGCTTCACGGGAAGCGGCGGTCGGGAACGCGATGGTGTAATAAGACAAGCCCACTGTATTCGCCGGCGGCAAAACAGCGCCCGCGCCTGCCCAAATATTCATTCCGATATGATGGTGGTAACCGCCGGCCGAGACAAATACGGCAGACATCTGCGCGTAATCTCCAACCACGTCAAAGCCAAGCTTGCCCTCGTAGAAGGCTCTCGACGCACGCAGATCGCCGACATGCAGATGGATATGCCCAATGACGGTGCCTGCCGGCAGGCCGTTCCATTCTTGTCCTTCGCTCTCTGCGAGCAAGCTCTCCCAATCCAGCGGATCGGATGCCATCACGTAGTTGCCGCCTGCATCCTTCTTCCACTGGTCGCGCGGACGGTCCCTATAAATTTCGATGCCGTTATTATCCGGATCGGCAATATAAAGCGCCTCGCTGACCAGATGGTCAGCTTGCCCGATATGAATGCCGCTGCGAATCAGATTGCGCAAAGCAAGCGATAAAGAAAGGCGATCCGGAAGCAGGATGGCAAAATGGTAAAGTCCCGCGTTGGAGCGTCTCTGCGGCACGTTGGCACCCGGCACTTCCTCCAGCACAAGCAGTGTTTGTTTTCCGTCAGCCGTAAATGAAACCTGGCGCTTTGCCTCATCAAGCTGAAGCACCTTTAATCCGACCGTTTCCTCGTAAAATGGAATCGATTTCTCCAATTGGCTAACCTTAAGCTTCACCTCGCCGAGCGAGATTTGCTGATCTAAAATTGCAGACATGGTAACTCCTCCTTTATAGATGTGTGAAGCATCCTTGCCTTGCAAGCTTGAAGCCTCCAAATAAACTCCTAATGGTTATATGATGTACAAAATACTGGAAATAACCCAATCAAGATTCCATACTATAAAAGCATACCGGTTATCACTTATTTTTGCCGTCATGCGCTTGATCGGGCGTGGATTTATCGTATCACACTTATTTATTTTAATAAAGTAACTTATTAAAAGTAATTAACTTATTGCATTAGAAGGAGCAGAAGACGGATCGCGGACCTCCTTATAAAAAAAGAACCGTCCTCGCTATGAAAGCGATCGGACGGCTTTTTGCTTTAAGCATCGATCCCCGGCTTCGGCTGAACGGGTACCGCAGGCCGATTTTCCTTTGCGGGAAGCGGACCGAACAGCAGCCAGTGCCACTTGAATCTGGCGCTAAAGGATACGATCGCCCAAGGAACAAGCAGCGCGATGAAGAATCCTCCTGCCGCCCAAGCGTGGTACAAAACCGGATCGCCGCTCACGCTCGTTTTACGGTATAAATACAAGACTAAGGGATGTACCAAATAGATTCCAAAGGAGGTCGCGCCAATATGAAGCAGCGCCCTCACGACCTTTTTGTTCCAAAGCGTATAAACCCAGTAAGCGATCTGGAGGAGCAGAATTCCTGCCGTAACGCAGCGAATCTCATCGATGATTTCCAGCAGATTCGTATTAATGACCTTTATCATGTATAGCCGGTTCTCGTAATAAAAATAGAACAAAATCAGGCTTGAGGAGAGGAACAGCACCCAAAGCGTTATCGCTGCCGCAATTTTTTGCGGCGTAATATTCGTTTTGGCGAGGTTGATCCACGAGGACAGCTTCATGAAATGGATGCCGATAAACGCGCCTGCCGTAAAATAGAACATATATGTAAAGCAATAGCTTCCCGGACTTTTCAGATGAAATTCTCCGATTACTTTATAAATAAACAGCCACTGCACGAGCAGCCCTATCCAGGCAATATGCTTGCCGAGCGCGGGAAACCGTTTGATGGCATACAGCATGAGCGGCGAGAGCGCGTAAAATTGAATAATAATAATGACGAAATAAAGATGCGTGTATGTTTTCCCGAAGACGAGCATTTTGAGAAATTTCTCCGTCGTAAAATAACCGATAAACGTCTGCAGGTCAACAAACCCGAACTGCGCGTATCTCGTTAAGCCAAAATACAAAATAGAAAATAGAAGAAAAGGGATTAAAATTTTGGACATTCGTTTCTTGTAAAACTGTCCGATGGTTTTTGCCGTAAAGGGCTTGTCATAGTAATTGTAGAACAGCACGAAGCCGCTTAAAAAAATGAAAACGGGAACCGCGAATTTGGATACGGTATTCAGAAAAACGTAAAGCGGATATAGCGTGGCATGATGATCATAGGTCGCTACGATCGCCGATGTGGCATGAATCATGATGACCGCGAGAATACCGAATGTTCTAACGATATCGAGCTCGGGCAGATACGGTCTCTTTGCAGCTTGTGCCATGAAAATCCCCTTATTTTTTATAAGATGCGAACGCCTGCTTGAGTTCAAGGAGAGGCCTATACCGCTATTATAAGGTTAGGGGTAATTTCAGCCAATACTTTTATTTTTAACTAACCGGAAGGATTCCATGGCCCTAATGGGTAAAGACAAATGAGGCTTAGCTTGATATGATAGGTGCTATTATGTTTAAGGCAGGAAAGGAGCGTTTTGCCCAAATGTGGCTTACTTATTCGGTGTTTGCCGCCATTTCCTTTGGTTTACGAGGCATTCTGTATCATTGGTCAAGCCAAAAGCCGCTTAACCGGAATCTTCTGCTCTGCGGCACCTTTAGCATGGGAGCCATCGTGAACGGGATTTGCGCGCTCATCTTCTCGTCAGATTGGACAATAGCGGCTTTAATCGGCATACAAATGGGATTGTTCTCCTTCGGTGCGAATGCGAGCATGTTCAAGGGCTTTGCGGTCGGCAAAGCCTCGTTGGTGGCCATATTAACGGCACTGCCTTCGGTTGTAGTCGTCATCGTTGCTTTTGGGCTATGGCAGGAGAAGCTCCATGCCATGCAGCTCATCGCTTTTGTCGTAATTATTGGCGGCGTTCTGCTGGTTCGCCTGTCAAACGATATCTCGCTTCGAAATTTGCAGGGAGCGCAGTGGGGCCTGCTGGCGATGCTGCTGTTCGCGGCAAATGATTTGTCGGGCAAATGGTCCACGCTGATGGAGGCGGATATATTCCCAACGATGTTTTTTATGTTCGTAACGGGAACGGTTTGCTTTGGTTTATGGTGGCTGCGGGATTTGCAAAGCGAGCGGGGCATCCGATCGCTGGCGGTTCAAACCTCGGGCACGGCAGGAGGCGAGGTACGGGTTTCGCAGGTTTCCTCCATTGGCACAGGCAAAGCGGCTGCAAACGGAGCTGCATGGAGCGGCAAACGCACATACCTCGTTGGTCTGGCTGTAGGCATAACGAATGCGGTCGGCATGATGTTTATTTTGACGGCATTTGATCTAGGCAAAGCCGGACTCGTATCGGCGGTGACCGCGCTTAATGTACTGATCGTGCTGCTTTATACGCGATTTGTCGTGAAGGAACGGTTTACGCCGGCGGAGGTCACGGGGATCTCGCTTGCGTTCGCGGGTATATTGCTGATGAGGCTATTCGGAGCGTAACGGTAAAAAGGACTCGCCTAAAGGTCATTGGCCTCTGGGTGAGTCCTTTTCGTTTGATGCGAATATCAATTATCGCTCCTTTTGTAATGCGAGGGAGTCATGCCTGTTAGCTTCTTGAACATACGGTGAAAATGCGGAAGGCTTTCGAAGCCGCATTGCTCCGCAATGCCGGCGATATTGGCATCGCTCTCGACCAGCAGTTCCTTCGCGCGGATAATCCGTTTGGTCGTGACATATTCCGTAACGTTCATGCCGGTCAGCTTCTTAAAGACACGGGAGAAATGCGAAGGCGTAACGGATGCGCGTTTAGCCAGCTGCGACAGGCCGAGAGGGCTGCCGGGATGCCCGTCGATATAGGTTAGAATCGCTGTCATCCAGCCTGGTGCAGAGGAGGATACGGCGGTTTGGCCTTCTTCTGCCGGGTGAAGGCTGCGGCCGAGCTGCAGCAAGATTTGCTGAAGATGAAGAAGAACGGCCTGGCGATAGCCTGGCAGCTTCTCCGTTTCCTCGTTATGGATGCGATCGATTAAGGCGATCATCTGCTGTTTATCGTCCGCAGCGGCTGCCGGCAGCTTGTAAGCTTTCCGGCGTTTGGCTTGCTCGAAGCAGCGTAAATAGGAGAAGGCGTCACCGAGCGGCGGGCTATGGACGAGCGATGCGTTAAAAAAAAGCGCGGTTGAAGTTTTTGGATCATCCGGATCCGGAAAGGAACGGTGAATCGTATTGCCGGGAATAAGGAAGACGTCGCCGGGCACGGCATCATAAAAGGTTTGATCAATAAAAAAGGTTCCTTTCCCGCTATAAATATAGACAAGCTCATACCAATCGTGAAAATGGTCAGGCAGCTCGTTCTGCGCGCTTTTGGTATCCCGATAGACGCATTCGAATGGAAACGGGGTCAAGGCGTCGAACCTTTTCCGATACGGATTCATGGGCGTTACCTCATCTTTTGTCATTTGTCAGCCTGATTGTAGCAAATATCAAAAAAGAGTACAAATATGCGATAATTGATTATTTCAGACATCGATATTGTTTTTTATAATAAAGAGGAAGCTAATCTGCTAGAAAAGAGGCGGAAGAGATGAGATTGGATGCGCATCAGCATTATTGGAGCATAGAACGCGGGGATTACGGTTGGATTACACCGGCGTTACCGGTGCTGTACCGGGATTTTTTGCCGCAGCATTTGGAGCCCCTTCTACATAAACATCAGCTGGACGGAACGATTGCGGTACAAGCGGCGGCGACGCTTGCGGAGACTGATTTTTTGCTGGCTTTGAGCGATACCGAACCGACGATTCGGGGTGTCGTTGCGTGGCTGGATTTAGCAGACCCCGACTACCGGATTCACTATGAACGGTTTGCGGAGCATCCTAAATTCGTAGGCTTTCGCTTGATGATACAGGAGATGCCGGATGCAAACGCGATACTTGCGCCGGCTTATGTGGAAGCGCTCGCTTTTTTTGCGGAGAAGGGCGTGCCCGTTGATTTGCTGGTTGTATCGCATCAGCTGGAGCCATTAGTAAAGCTGCTGGATCAGGTTCCTGACTTGCATGCCGTCATTGACCATATCGCCAAGCCGCGAATCAAAGACGGGGTGCTAGAGCCATGGAAAGAGCAAATGAGCCAAATCGCGGCCCATCCCGGGATTTATTGCAAGCTTTCCGGCATGGTGACCGAGGCGGATCACAATAACTGGGAGCCTGCGGCGTTCAAGCCCTACATCGAGCATGTGCTGGAAGTATTCGGACCCGGGCGAGTGATGTACGGCAGCGACTGGCCGGTCAGCTTGCTCGCGGCAAGCTACGACGAGGTGGTTTCCGTGCTGGAGCAGGCTCTGCCGGAGACTTGGTCGGAAGCGGATCGTGAGCGGTTGTTCGGACTAAACGCAAAGGAGTTTTACCGCATATGACAACTTTAAACCATAAACAGCTTAACGAGGAGCAAGCCGTATTATACGACGAAATGAAGCAGGCGAAGATAACGGTGCTGCAGATCGGAGAAGGTAACTTTCTGCGCGGCTTCTTGGATTGGATGCTTCATGAGTGCAGGAAGCAGGGACTATTTGAGGGCAGCATCGCGGTAACGCAGCCGCGCCCTGGCGGGAAGCCGAAGATTGACGCGCTTGCAGGCCAAGACGGGTTATATACGCTGGTCATCCGCGGCTTGGAGAACGGGGTGAGCGTGCAGCGGACCGAGGTTATCTCCGTATTTGGCAGCGTGTTCGATCCTTATTCCGAATGGGAGAGCTATCTAGCCTTGGCGGAAAATGCCGATCTTCGGATCGTCGTCTCCAATACGACGGAGGCGGGACTCGTTTACCGGCCGGAGGAGCTTGCGGAAGGACAGCCGATACAGTCGTTTCCCGGCAAGCTGACGCAGCTGCTTCACCGCAGGTTCACCCATTTCAACGGCGATCCGGAGCGCGGACTCATTTGCCTGCCGTGCGAGCTGCTCGAGCGCAACGGCGACGAGCTGCGCAGCTGCATTTTGCGATACAGCGAGGATTGGGGGTATTCGGAGGACTTTAAGGATTGGGTTATCAAGCATAACCGGTTTTTGAATTCGCTGGTGGACCGAATCGTAACCGGTTACCCGGACGAAGCGCAGGCGGAGGCCTGGTTTGGCGAATGGGGCTACTCGGATCCGATGCTGACGACGGCGGAGCCTTATCACCTATGGGCAATCGAGGCGGAGCCGGAGCTTGAAGAGCTGCTGCCGCTGCGCAAGGCGGGGCTGAATGTTCATTGGGTGAAGGATTTAAAGCCGTTTCAGCTTCGCAAGGTCCGCATCTTAAATGGCGCCCATACGCTAATGACGCCGCTTGGACTGCTTCATGACATCGAGCAGGTGAGAGAGGCCATGGAGCATGCCGTGCTTGGCCCTCTCGTGCGGAATACCGTGGAGACGGAGATTATCCCTTCGCTGTCCATCGCCGAGGAGGAGCTGAAGGCTTACGCGGGGGATGTATATGAGCGTTTTCTGAATCCGTTTATCCGCCATAGACTGGCCGATATCGCAATAAACAGCCTCAGTAAATTCAAAGTGCGGCTGCTTCCGTCCCTGCTGCATTATGCGGAAGGCGGCAAGGCGGTGCCAAGCGGTCTTGCCGCCGGGTTTGCCGGCTTGCTGCGGTATTACAAGGTGAGCAAGACGGAAGCCGGCTTTGAAGGCAAGACCTTGAGCGGTGCTTCGTATACGGTGCGGGATGATGCTGGCTTGCTGACGATGATTGCGAAAGTATGGGCGGAGGCGCGGGAGCAGCAATGGCCGCAGGAGAAAACAACCCTGAGGCTGCTTGGCCTAACGGGAGTCTGGGGACGCGACTTGGCTGCCGAATGGCCGGATCTGGCAGCCGCGGTTAGCGTGAATATAACGGAAATGGAGCGGTACGCCAATGAATAACTGGGTTAGATTGCATGAGCAGGACCATGTCGTGATTGCCCTACAGCCTTTTGCCAAAGGGGATAAGCTGACGCTTGAAGGCGGGACTGTCCTTGAGCTGCAGGATGAGGTGCCGAAGGGCCATAAGGTGCTGACGAGCGTTGTCCGCAAAGGCGGGCATGTGCTGAAATTCGGTTATTCGATTGGCGTGGCGAAGGAAGATCTCATGCCGGGGAGCTGGGTGCATACGCACAATATGGGCACCGGCCTAAAGGGGTTTCTGGATTACTCCTTTGAGCCGACTGCAGCTGAGCAGATCAAGGCGCCGTCGCTTGATGCAGGCCGCACTTTCCAAGGCTTTATCCGTGAAAATGGGGATGTCGGCATCCGCAACGAGATTTGGATTATCAACACGGTAGGCTGTATCAATAAGACCTGTGAAATCGTTGCGAGAAAAGCGAATGCGAAGTTTGAAGGCCGGGTGGACGGCGTTTATCATTTTGCGCATCCGTTTGGCTGCTCGCAGCTTGGCGATGACCTTGTTCATACGCAGAAGCTGCTGGCTTCGCTGGCGAACCATCCAAATGCGGCGGGCGTGCTGGTGATCGGACTCGGCTGCGAAAATAACCAGATCGATGCATTCAAGCGGGCGATCGGTGAGCATAACCCGGAGCGGGTGAAATTTCTGAAGTCGCAGGATGCGGAGGATGAAATCGAAGAGGCGCTGGAGCTTGTGGAAGAGCTGGTGGCATACGCCGAGCGCTTCAAGCGCGAACCGGTTCCGGTGTCGAAGCTGAAGCTGGGTCTCAAATGCGGCGGCTCGGACGGACTGTCGGGCATCACGGCCAATCCGCTTGTCGGTGCGGTATCCGACCGTTTGATCGAAGCGGGCGGAACGGCGATTTTGACCGAGGTGCCGGAGATGTTTGGCGCGGAGACAATACTCATGAACCGTGCCGCGGACGAGCAGGTTTTTCATAAGATTGTTCATTTAATCAATGATTTTAAACAATATTTCATTAAGCATGATCAAGAGATTTACGAGAATCCGTCACCTGGGAACAAGGATGGAGGAATCAGCACGTTGGAGGAGAAGTCGCTCGGCTGCACGCAAAAGGGCGGCCATGCGATCGTGCGGGATGTTGTGCCTTACGGGGAGCGCATAACGAGCAGCGGGCTCAATTTGCTGGAGGCGCCGGGCAATGACCTTGTTTCGGTAACGGCCTTATCTGCGGGGGGCGCGCATATCGTGCTGTTCACGACAGGAAGAGGAACGCCTTTTGGCGGGCCCGTGCCGACGGTGAAAATTGCGACGAACAGCGAGCTGGCTGGACGGAAGAAGAACTGGATCGATTTTAATGCAGGCCAGCTGCTTGAAAACAAGAGCATGGAGACGCTGACCGATGAGCTGTGGGAGCAATTGATCAGCCTCGCATCGGGTGAATCCCAAACGAACAATGAGCGCAACGGCTTCAAGGAAATCGCCATATTCAAGGACGGCGTTATTTTGTAAGAGAGTCTTCATGTTCGGCAGAGGACGGCGGCGCAGCCGGGATCAATGGGATATCAAATAAATTCTCACGTTAGGAGTGGACATTGGTGAAATACCGCAAGCTTGGCAAGACGGGGTTGGAGGTGTCGGCGCTTAGCTTCGGCGCATCGTCGCTGGGGTCCGTTTTTAGGGAGACGGATGACGCTGAAAGCGTGCGTACGGTACACACGGCAGTAGATAGGGGGATTAATCTGATCGACGTTTCGCCTTATTACGGTTTAACGAAGGCGGAGACGGTGCTGGGCAAGGCCATAGCGGAGATCGCGCGGGACCGGTTTATTTTGTCGACGAAGGCTGGCCGGTACGGCGCCGATGAGTTCGACTTTTCCGAGCAGCGCATCATTGCCAGCGTGGACGAGAGCTTGAAGCGTCTGCAAACGGACTACATCGACATCTTGTTTCTGCATGATATTGAATTCGTGCCGTTCGAGCAGGTAGCTGAGGGGGCATTCCTTGCGCTGGAGAAGCTGAAGCAGGCGGGTAAAATCCGTTTTTCCGGCGTATCGGGGCTTCCGCTAACGGTATTTGAGAAATCGCTCGCTTACACGGAGCTCGATGCCGTGCTTTCTTATTGCCATTATTCCTTGAATGACACCTCTTTGCTGGACATCCTGCCTCTGCTGGAGCAGAAGCAGGTCGGCTTAATCAGCGCATCCCCGCTTTCAATGGGCTTGCTTGGCAACCGCGCGCTCGCCGGCTGGCATCCCGCAGGCGCCGCGATCCGGGCTGCATGCCGGGAAGCAGCCGCATACTGCGCGTCCAAAGGCGAGGATATCGCTAAGCTGGCGGTGCAATTCGCAACCGCTAACGAGCGGATCCCGACAACGCTTGTGAGTACGGCTAACCCGGAAAACATCAGCAAAAATATCGAATGGACGGACGAGCCGATCAATGATGAGCTGCTGGCGGAGGTGCTTGCGATTCTGGCTCCGATCCATAACCGGAGCTGGGAGAGCGGAAGGGAAGAATACAATACGGGCGTTGTCGTATAAAGGGAGAGCTGCAGAGTGAGAGCAATCGTATGTGAGCAAATAGATCAGCTTAAATTAGTGGAGCAGGAAGAGCCGGCGCTGCAGCCGGGTACGGCTGTCGTTCGGATTCGCAGGATCGGCATTTGCGGCACTGATCTGCATGCGTATAAGGGGAACCAGCCTTTTTTCTCCTATCCGCGTGTGCTGGGTCACGAGCTGGCTGGCGTCGTAGAACAAATCGATGATTCCAACGGCATTGTTCGTATAGGCGACCAAGTGAGCATCATTCCTTATATGCACTGCGGCGTCTGTATAGCTTGCCGGAACGGAAAAACGAACTGCTGCACGGATATGAAGGTGCTTGGCGTTCATATCGACGGCGGCATGCGGGAGCTCATTGTCGTACCGGTTACGCATTTGCTCGTTACGAACGAGCTGACGCTGGATCAGGCGGCGGTGCTGGAGCCGCTGAGCATCGGCGCGCATGCCGTTCGACGGGCTGCGCTTCAGGCAGGAGAAACGGTGCTTGTCATCGGATCGGGGCCTATTGGGCTTGGGGTGATGGCTTTTGCCAAGCACCGCGGGGCACGCATCATCGCCATGGATATCCAAGACGAGCGGCTCGCCTTTTGCAAGCAGTGGGCAAAGGTTGATGAGACGGTAAACGCATTGCATGGCGCTAAAGAACGGATTGCCGAGTTAACGGGCGGCGAGTATCCAACGGTTGTGTTCGATGCTACCGGCAATGCACGCAGCATGACGGATGCGTTCGGCTATGTCGCACACGGCGGGAGGCTGGTCTACGTAGGGCTGGTCAAGGCGGAGCTGTCCTTCAATGATCCGGAATTCCATAAAAGGGAAATGACGTTAATGGGCAGCCGCAACGCCACGATCGAGGATTTTGCCGCCGTGCAGGAGGCTGTGCGAAGCGGAAGCATAGACGTGGACAGCTTCATCACGCACCGCGTTCCTTTTGCCGAAATGATCAACCGTTTCGATAGCTGGCTGAAGCCGGAATCGAAGGTAATTAAAGCAATGGTGGAATTATAGCCAAGGCATAGCCACTATTATAGAGAGTCCGGCAAAAAAAGGCGTTCCTGCCTTGTGCCGGGCTTTCTACGCGTTTATTCGTCTGCATGACCTTCAGAGCCGGAGCTTGGGCCGCGATCAGGTAGAGAATTTTTATACTAAATTAGTACGTTGACAAAAAAGGGCGGCCGGAATTATGATTGGAAGCTGACTTCCAAAAAATAGGCTTTATTAAAAGGATTAGGTTGAAGGATCAAGGGGGGGAAACGATGTTAAAAACAGAGAAGCAAGCCGGCAAAGCCAAGCAAAAGGCGGAGCTGGACGAATCGAGGCGCTCCTATGTCTGGGCGCTCCGGTTTCTGCTGCCCTATAAGAAGCAGATCGCAGCGCTCGCGGCATGCGGCACGATGGCGGTGGCGGGTGAAACGCTGACGCCCAAAATGATTCAATACGTCATTGATCATGTCGTGGTTAACAAGGATACGTCCATGTTTATCGCCATTTTAGCAGCGCTTACCGTCATCAATTTGCTCATGCTTATCGCCAAGAACTTCCGCAACCTGCTGCAGCGGACGATTGGCGAGCTGGCCTCGCGCGACATGCAGACAGCGATCTTCAAGCATTTGCGCAAGCTCGGCTTTGCCCATTATGAACGGCATCCGGCGGGAGAGACGCTGTCGATGTTCAACTCCGAGGTGGCCTCCGTTCAGAAAATTTACCGCAACGTCCTGCCGAGCGTCATCGAAAATTTACTATTCATAGCCGTGGCAATCGTGCTGCTGCTCAGCATCAGCGGCTGGTTATGCCTCATCATGCTGCCGACATTCGGGCTTTATTATTTATTCGGCCCCTATTTCGAGCGCAAGGCGGCTTTGTACGGCAGGCAATCCGGCCAATCCCGAATCGACTATAACCAAGCGGTATACGAGAGCATATCCGGCCTGCGCGAATTTCGCGCTTTTGGCTCCCAGCCCTGGTACCATGAGCGGACGCTCGGCAAACACAAAAACTGGTCCGATTATTACTTGCTTGCGGCAACGTACAGCTTCGGCAGAGGAAGCTTTCGGCGGTTTACCTTTTATTTGGGTGCAATCGCTTTGTTTATTACCGGCTATTACTCTTTGCAAAATCAGTGGATTACATTAGGCGGTTTTATCGCTTTTACCCTTCTGTACATGACAACGATGTTCCGGCTCACCCTGCTCGTCACGCAGCTTACCGAGCAGAAGCTGATTATCCACCAGACGATTCCGCTGTTCCGGTTCATGCATAAGCCGATTGAAATTGATGACCCGGCCGAGCCGGTCGCTTTGGGCGAGGTGCGCGGGGGACTTGTGTTCCATAATGTTCATTTTCAATATCCAGGGCAGCCTCCGGTCATTAACGGCTTCACGCTAACGATTAAGCCTGGCGAGAAGGTGGCATTTGTAGGCGCGAGCGGAAACGGCAAAACGACGATGTTCAAAATGATCGGGCGTTTCTACGATCCGACCGCCGGGAGCATCAAGCTCGACGGCGTGCCGATTCAGCATATGACGCTGGAGCGTCTGCGCGAATCCATCGGTTACGTCTTTCAAGAGACGTATTTGTTCGGCTCCTCGGTCAAAGAAAACATTCGCTTCGGCAAGCCGGAAGCGAGCGATGAAGAGGTCATCGCGGCCGCAAAATCCGCGTACGCGCATGACTTTATTATGCAGCTGCCGGAGGGCTACGACACGCTTGTCGGCGAGCGGGGCATGAAGCTGTCGGGCGGACAGAAGCAGCGCATATCGATTGCGCGCATGTTCGTGAAGCAGCCGGCTATTATTTTGCTCGATGAAGCGACCTCCTCGCTTGATAATGTAAGCGAATATGAAGTGCAGCGCGCGCTGGATGAGGTGCTGGTGAACCGAACGACGATTGCGATAGCGCATCGGTTGTCCACGGTGAAGCATTTTGACAAAATCGTCGTCCTTCATGAGGGACGTGTCGCGGAGGCAGGCAGCTACGAGGAGCTGCTTGAACGGAAAGGGCTGCTGTATGAGCTGGAAAGCGGACAAACGGAAGCAGCGGAAGGGAAGGTCGCGCATGAAGTATCTTAAAATCTTTTGGAGCCATTCGGTTCTGCTGAGGGGCACTTATCTGATTGTGCTGCTCTATCTTGCGCTGGAGTCGGTATCCAATTACACGCTTGTCTATATCCAAAAAATATTAATCGATGATGTGTTTACGAAAGGGAACTATGAGCTGATGCCCCTCGTAATCGGAATCTTTGGGGTGGCAGGCATCGTATACTCGCTCATGTTTACGGTGACGAGCCGAAGCCTCGTCCGCAATGAATTTGCGGTCAGCCGCTCGCTGCTCTCCCGCATGCTGAAGCGGCTCGAAAATGTCCCTGTCGAGCGGTTTCAAAATGAACGAACCGGCAAATACGTCTATTCGTTCACGCAGGATCTGTTCGTATCGGCGAGCGTAATCGGCTGGCAGATCCCGCGGGGGATGCAGGAGACGCTGAATCTCTGCATTTTGATGGCCATCATCGGCTTCTCCAGTCCCATCCTGCTGCTCATGATCGTAGGGCTTTGTACGATTTATGTAATGATCGGATATTATTTCACGCCCAAGCTGAAGGCGCAGGCCAGACAGGTAGCCGAGAAGCGCACCGCGCTGCTCATTCAAATCGAGGAGGGCGTCGCATCTACGCGCGAGGTGGTCGCCTATCACCGGTTAAAATGGGAAGAGAAGCTGTATAACAAAATGTTTTCGGAATATTTTGACCAGGTCATGATCGAAGCGAAGCTCGTTAACCGGCAAATCCGTTACAGCGATCCGATGAAATGGGGCATTGGCATTCTTGTGCTGGGATACTGCGGCTTTCAGCTGATTCATGATCAGATGTCGATCGGAACCTTCGTTATTTTGTTCCAGTTCTCAACGCAAATGTCCGATTCGTTTTATAATTTATTTCAGTTTATTATGGGCATGTCGTCGCAGCTTGCGAATGTGGACAGGGTTCAGCGTATTTTGGAGCTGGAGCAGAATGAACCCGGTATTCAAAGCTTGGAGCGCAAAATCGAGCATTTAGCCTTTAACGACGCAAGCTTTCGCTATTCGCCGGAGCTGCCTGAGGTGATCCGCGGCTTTACCGCAGATCTGCCTATCGGACGAAAGATCGCCTTCGTTGGGACGAGCGGCGGCGGGAAATCGACGATTGCCCAGCTGCTGGTACGCTTTTACGATGTGTCGCCCGGACTTTTCAAGCTGAATGACAAGGATGCCTATACCTATAACCGCGAACAATGGGCACGGAAGGTAGCGATCGTATTCCAAGACCCGTATATGTTCTCGGATTCGATTCGCGAGAATCTGATGCTCGGACGAGACGGCGTGACGGAAGCGGATATCGAGGAAGCCTGCCGCATTGCGCAGATCCATGATTTTATTCTAGGAATGCCCGACGGTTACGACACGAATATCGGGGAAAGAGGCATTAAGCTCTCCGGCGGACAACGCCAGCGCATAGCGATAGCGCGCGCGATCGTCACCGATCCGGAAATATTGGTGCTGGATGAAGCGACCTCGGCGCTTGATCTCGAGACGGAGCGCCAGCTGCTTGCCGCGCTGGAGGATAGACGGGAAGGGCTGACGACGATCATGATCGCGCACCGTCTATCCACGATCGAGAATGCGGACGTTATTTTTGTAATGGATCAAGGCGCTTTGGCGGAAACGGGGACCCATAACGAGCTTCTGGCGAGAGGGAAGGTATATCAACAGCTGCTGATGGCACAGCATTAAAGACAAGTCTCACGGAAGGTGAGACTTGTTTTTTTTGAAAAAACACCTTTTAAGGAATGATGGCATGGATGGTATTTTCAAAAAAATAAATGATTTATTCAAGGAGTTAATGAAAGATTACCTTTCAAAGTAATCGATTCAAAGAATTGTGCTATAGATTCATGTTTCATAGGCCAGCGTTCCTCTCTCATTCGAATTAGACATTGATAAATTCATTTTTAACTCCCTTTTCTGATCGTTATCATTATAAAATAGGCAAATCAAGCCGACCATGGACGATATCCGGAAATCTAAACGATTTCCTGTTTTGTTCAGCGTCAATCGCGCTATAATGAAAGGAAAGCAGAAAGGGGGGCCTTTTGTGGAGCCTGTTTTGGAGCTGCGGCAATTGCGGAAAAATCGCAGCGGTGTTGAAGGAGGGCCCTTATTCGCGAATGTATCGGCTGACATCGCCGAGCCTGCTATGATTGCGATACTGGGCGTATCCGGCCAAGGGAAGAGCACGCTGCTTCGCATGCTGGCCGGTTTAGAGCACATCGATGAAGGGGAAATTCGTTTACATAATGTTTCGCAGCGCGGCACGGATCCGAGAACATGGAGAATGAAGATGTGTTATGTCGCCCAGCAGTCCGTTATGCTGCAAGGAAGCATCGAGCAAAATTTGCGGACGGTTAGTCTGCTGCATCGTATTCCCTATGATGAAAAGCTAGTGCGCCGCTTGCTGCCCAAGCTGGGTCTTGATCATCTGGATGTTTCTAAAAGCGCGGATCAGCTCTCAGGAGGAGAGAAGCAGCGGGTTTCACTGCTGCGCTCCTTGCTTCTTCATCCGGCGGTGCTGCTGCTTGATGAAATTACGGCCTCGCTGGACCGCGGCAGCAAGGAACTGGTTGAACAAGTGCTTCGGGAGTGGCATCATCAAGAAGGGACGACCATGCTTTGGGTTACACATGACCTGGAGCAGGCGAAGCAGATGAGCGGCTCTGTATGGTTTATGGGCGAGGGTACATTGCTCGAAAACAGCAAAACCGCGAATTTTTTTGACCAGCCTTTAACGGAACCCGCTCGCAATTATATCAAAGCACCCGAACATAAGGAGCCGCCATGTCCATCTTAGCGCTTAGCTTTACGCTGTTATTCGTGATGATTACCATGCTCATATCCGTGTGGCAAAAGCTTGGGCTCGAACGCGATATCGCCATAGGCACCATTCGTTCTGCGGTACAGCTTCTGCTTGTCGGTTATGTGCTGCAATATATTTTCAATACGAGCAATCCCCTGCTTATCGTCTGCATTCTCATGCTGATGATTGCGGTTGCTTCTTTTAATGCCGGCAAAAGAGGCGAGGGCCTGAAAGGGATCACCTGGAAAATCGCGATTGCCATCGCCTCGACAGAGCTGCTAATGATGGGGCTGCTGCTTGGCTTCCGAATCATTGAAGCAACGCCCCAATATATCATACCGATAAGCGGTATGACGATCGGCAATGCAATGGTCGTATCCGGCTTGCTTTTGAATCAAATGAGGAGAGAGGTTGAAGCCTCGAAAGGCGAGATCGAAACGCTGCTTTCGCTCGGAGCGACAGCGAGGCAAGCCATTCAGGACGTGATGAAGCGGTCGGTCAAATCGAGCATGATTCCGACAATCGACGGAATGAAGACGGTGGGACTCGTTCAGCTGCCCGGCATGATGACGGGAATGATCATTGCCGGAGCCAACCCGATCGAAGCCGTTCGCTATCAAATATTAATTGTGTTTGCCTTCGCAAGCTCTGCCGCGGTAACGAGCATTATTTTGAGTCTATTAAGTTACCGGCAGTGGTTTACGAAGGACCTGCGTATTCAAAATCTAGAGCAAAAGGGATGATGAAACTCGTGAACGTATACAACAGCGGAGCGGCTTTGGTGAAGCAGATTGCCGAGACGGAGCTCCCCGGGCAGGCATTGGCGCTTTGGGCTTTGGGACAAGAGGGCTTTCTAGTCAAATGGAAGAACAAAACGATCCTGTTCGATCCTTACCTGTCGAACTGGGTGTACGAGCTGAGCGGCCCGCCGTGGTCGCGCGCTTTCGAAACGCCGCTCGAGCCGTCGGACTGCATGGATGTGGACTACGTCGTTTGCTCGCATCACCATGAGGACCATATGGATAAGCTCACGCTGCAGGCGATTGGAAAATCGGCCAAAACACGTTTTATCGCACCGAAGGCGCATCTGCCGTTGTTGAAGAAGTGGGGACTGCGTGATGATCAGCTGATCGGCATCTCGCATGGACAGGCATTGGAGCTGGAGAACGGCATCCGTCTAGAAGCGTTTGCTGCCAAGCATGAGCAATTTGAACAGGATGAAGCGGGAGAGCATAAATTTCTTGGATTTGTAGCTAATTTTGGCGGTATCCATCTCTATCATGCGGGCGATACCGTGGGCTTTCCCGAGCTGGTCACTTGGCTGCAAAGCAGACAGATCGATATTGCCCTTTTGCCTATTAACGGGCGGGACTTTGTCCGCAATGAACAGGGAATCGTCGGAAATTGCAACTACCGCGAAGCCGTTGAGATCGCTGTGCAAATCCATGCCGATTTACTGATTCCGATGCATTACGGCTTATTTCCGCATAATGATGAGAACCCGGCTTATTTCGTCGACTATATCCAGCGCAATTATCCGGCTAAGAAGTTCCATATGTTCGCTCCGGGCGAGCGATTTATTTATATGAAATAATCCATAAACACTGTTTGCAGACGGAGTAATAGGAGATGGGCTATTTCAGCTTAAATACGATAATGCCTGCAATCATGATGCCGATTCCAAGGAGCCTGTTGGCGGATAACGGTACTTTGTCGACGCCAAACAAGCCAAGACTGTCAATGAGCATCGATATGACCAGCTGGGTAATAAGCAGCAGGGCGACGGAATAAGCGGGACCAAGCGCAGAAATGCTCTTTGTGACGGTGAATATGATCATGACGCCGAATACGCCGCCCAGCCAATACAGCTTATTGACCGTGAAAAGCTTCGAGAAGCTGCCGTCTTTCATGATAAGCAGCAGGATCAGCGACAGCAAAAAGCCGCTTCCGTGCACCCAAGCATTCGTAAACCAGAAGCCGGCTTTGTCGCTTAGCTTTGTATTGAAAACTCCTTGAAAGCTGATGAATACCCCAGCAATCAGTGAATAGATAATTCCCATCATATCTTTTTCCCCCAAATACGCTAGTTAGAGTGATGGACTTTCTCTGGCGGAAGCCTATCGCATAAGATTAGCCTCCGGAGGCATCCCTTACTATATAACCTTATTTTCTGCTAAACAATCCGGATCCACATGATTTTGCGGCAATAGGACAAAATGAGGGAGGCAGGATGATTGGAGGTGACAGCTGTGGCAAACAGAGGACTAGTGACGGCGCTAACGGCAGTAGGAGCGGCTCAAATGCTCAAGCTGCCGCTGCATTATGCAAAAACCGGAACTTGGGACATACGTAAAATAATCGGTTCAGGCGGTATGCCTAGCGCGCATTCGAGCGGCGTATCGGCTTTAGCCGCATACACGGCGACCAAATACGGCGTCAAGACGCCTGAATTTGCGATATCCGCGATGCTCGGCATCATTGTGATGTACGATGCCATGAATATTCGCAGGCATGCAGGTGAAATTGCGGTACAGGTAAACGATTTGGACGAGGACGTTGAAAGGCTGGCTGGGGAGCATCCGGGCATTTATCATAAGCGCAGGCGCGAGCGGCTTAAGGAAAGCCTTGGACATCAACCTCGCGAGGTAGCGGCAGGTTCGCTGCTTGGCGCTTTATTTGGTTTTATCGGCGGTATAACCGCCTTCAAACGATGATGACGGCGAGCGAAGAAACGGGCATTAAGACAGGTTTAGGCGCTTACGGCTTAGACCTGTTTTTTTATATGCGTTTAGATGGCCGGCTTGTTTCATTAGTTATATAATGGAGAAGTCTGACAATTAATATGCATGCAAAAAGGAGATTATAAAAGTGGCGGAGCAATTATTATGGATGCATGGAGCGCCGTTCGCGCTCGGAAATTCGGATGAGGATTGCCCTGCAATTACGCCTTATTTGGTAGAGGGCGACAACCGTCCGGCAATCATCATATGTCCAGGCGGAGGTTATGGCGCGAGGGCTTATCATGAAGGTGAGCCTATTGCACAATGGCTAAATAGCCTCGGAATTTCGGCATTTGTTCTGCGTTACCGGGTAGCGCCTTATCAGTATCCCTGCGCGCTGCTCGATATCCAGCGGGCGGTAAGAACGGTCAGATTCAAAGCCGATCAGTTTCGCGTCAATCCGGATAAGATTGGCATACTGGGCTTCTCTGCAGGCGGCCATTTAGTGTCCAATGCGGGCACGAGCTATGATAAAGGAAACAAACATGCGGAGGATGTTATCGAAAGGGAGTCCTGCCGTCCGGATTTGCTCGTATTATGCTATCCCGTTATCACGCTCAAGGAGCCTTTTACGCATGTTGGCTCTAGAGATAATCTGCTAGGCAAAGAGGCTTTGCCTGAGAAAGTGGAACAGCTGAGCAGCGAGGCTCAAGTAACCGAGGATACGCCGCCTACTTTCTTGTGGCATACATCGGATGACGCAGCCGTACCCGTGGAAAACAGCTTGTTGTTTGCTGCGGCTCTCAGCAAACATAAAGTGCTGTTTGACTTGCATGTGTACGCGAAGGGCCGGCATGGGCTAGGTTTAGCCGAGGATGAAGAGCATACAAACGAATGGACGTCTGCATGTGCCTCCTGGCTTGCGCTCAATGGCTATCATTCATAGCCTAGACTGTCCCCTTTAAACGCAAACAATGATTTGCCTGACGAAGCTGCCTTTCCGGGTCGTACAACGATCGAATATGTTGAAGCCGGCGTCTGCAATAAGGTCGTCCATCGGATCGGCAGTGATAACGATCACTTTGCTGGCGATTCGGCGGGCATGCTTTAGCAAAGAAAGCTGTTCTTCAGGCGTTGTGCGGGAAAAGTGATTGTAAGGCATATCTACAACAGCCGCATCGTAATGGCTCGTGATATCGGCAATATCCCCGCAAACGACATCCGTTTTGAATTCGAAATGCGCGAGATTCTCTAGTGTTCCGCGGATGACAAAAGGATTGATATCTCGGCCTACGATATTAATATTCATCGACAGCGCTTCAACAAGCACGGTCCCAATGCCGCAGCAGGGGTCGATAGCGGTTTTCCCCATTGGCTGAGGCACTGCGATATTCGCAGCGGCCCTGGCTACCCGGGTGCTGAGCGCAATGGAATAGCTGCGCGGCTTCTTTATTTGAGTTAGCCAAACGGCCTTGCTTTTGATGTAGTTACCGAAATACCAACGGCCGCCCCAGCGTAATATGCCAAAAGTATAGTCAGGGCTTCGCACATCGGCTTCCCCTTCGATATACATGCCAATTTCTCGTTCGACGCTGCGTTGATCGTCGAAATCGAGTTTTTCCTCCTTCGAGAGATCCGTCATTTTGACGAAAATGACCTTGAACGTCGCATCGCCTAATTCGATTTGCCTTACCTGCTCCAAAATATCCTCTAGGCGCTCGCCTTGATAGAGGACCTCGAGCCGCTCTCTCATGAAAGGGCTGCGGTCGGGATGGACGTCTATTTCGCTCATTAATAGCCCAGAATCTGATTGTTTATCGAAAAACGAACGCATTTCTAAATGGCAAAGCTCAGTTTCTTCCAATCGATAGCCATAGGTATAGAGGTATAACGGCGTTTGGTTTCTAGTTTCCAGCTGATTCGCATCCTTTATAAAAAACAATTGAGGCTTCTAGTATACAGGAAACCGTAGTCCTTACAAAGGAATGGAGTGGACGAGTAGAGGCTTTTTGCGTGGATTTGCATGAAGCCGCGAGCGACAGCGGGATGCGCTGCCGCTGCGACGATGCGACGAAGCGGGCAGAGAAGGCAGCGATAACTGTGATAAGGAACAGGACGGCTTATCCAATGAGCGATACGGCTTGCTGCTCCGCTTGCATCAAACGTTCGCGTACGCGGACGACTTCGCCGATAATAATGAGTGCGGGATTGGCAAGCTTCATCGATACCGCTAGGGTATGGATATCCGATAACGTTCCGACGATCGTGCGTTGACGATTCGTTGTGCCCCGTTCGATTAAGGCAACGGGCGTTGCTGCGGATTTCCCATGCTTCAAAAGTTCTTCGCGAATAACAGGAAGCTCGCTTACTCCCATGTAAATGGCCAGCGTATCGACGCTGTGAGCGAGCAAATCCCAGCGAATCGGCGATTTGTCGCCGTGACAGCGGCTGCCTGTGACGCATGCGAAGGAAGCGGCATATTCACGGTGCGTGACGGGAATGCCGGCAGCAGCGGCAGCGCCGATAGCTGAGGTGATCCCGGGCACGATCTCGTATGGAATGCCCCAAGAGGCGAGCTCTAAAGCTTCCTCGGCGCCTCTTCCGAAGACTAGTGGATCGCCGCCCTTAAGGCGGACGACCGTTTTTCCTGCTTGCGCGTATTTGACGAGCGCTTCGTTAATGATATGTTGAGGCATCGCATGCGAGCCGGGAGCTTTGCCGCAGTAGACCAGCTCTGTATCGGAGCCGGCGTAGGCTAATAATTCTTTGCTGATAAGACGATCATAGAGGATAACGTCTGCCTGCTGAATACGTCGCATGGCTTTCACCGAAATAAGCTCTGGATCGCCTGGACCAGCGCCGACTATATATACCGTACCTGTTGCTATGTTTCTCATAGGCTGCTCCCTTCGGCTGATATGCCGTTTTAGTGTCTGAATTTAATTCCTTCTCTTCTTAGACCGTTACATAGATTGATCCGCTCTCACTATCGATTTCGGTCTCAAAGGTCGTTACGCAGCCATCGTCAGGCTCATGCACGCGACCGCTGCGCAGATCAACTTTCCAGTCATGAAGCGGGCAGTGTACGGCTGTGCCGCACACCATCCCTTCCGAAAGCTGGCCGCCCTTATGCGGGCATTTATTCTCAACGGCAAGCACGCTGCCGTCAGTTAACCGAAATACGGCAATTTCAATGTCTTTTACTTTAATGCGTCGTGATCCTTTTACATCTATGTCAGATAGGTTGGCTACTAAAAGCTTCGTTGTCATAGGTGACTCCCCCTGAAAAGTTTTGTTTAGCAAAGCTCCGTTTCGAAGAAATTCGCTATAGGCTATGCGTTCTATGCCAGCTGCGCGTAGATTCTATAGCTGCACGGGCTGAGCGCTGTTCAATTGCTCGAAGTTTTTACGGAGTTCGTCCGTTTCGACAATTTGCTTCCAAGGGTCGGTTGTCAGGCTGAGTGTTTTCTCGATACGCGATTTAAGGGCAAGGCGCTCCTCGCGATTTTCGAGGCCTTTCTTGACATGGTCGAGACCCACGCGTTCGATCCATTGAGCAGTACGTTCGTTCCATTGTGCATTTTCCCGATAGAGCTGCAAGAATGCGGAGGACCATTCCAGAACCTCATCCTCTGTTTTGACGATGCAGAGAAGATCAGTAGCCCGAACCTTTACGCCGCCGTTGCCGCCGACATGAAGCTCCCAGCCTCCGTCTATGGCGACTACGCCAAAGTCCTTAATCGTAGCTTCCGCGCAATTTCGCGGGCAGCCGGATACGGCAAGCTTAACCTTAGCCGGTGTATTTAGACGCTCGAATGCTTTTTCCAATTTGATGCCCATTCCGATTGAATCCTGCGTGCCGAATCGGCAGAAGGTTGAACCGACGCAGGTTTTAACGGTTCTAAGCGTTTTGCCGTAAGCGTGGCCGGATGGCATATCCAGCTCTTCCCAAATTTTCGGAAGATCCTCTTTCTTGACGCCAAGCAAGTCTAGCCGTTGTCCGCCCGTGAATTTCACCATCGGCACATCGAATTTCTCGGCGACCTCCGCGATTTTTTTCAAATCGGCAGGGGATGTTACGCCGCCGTAAATACGAGGAACAACGGAGTATGTGCCATCCTTTTGAATATTTGCATGGTAGCGTTCATTGGTGATCCGTGATTCGTTCTCATCCACGTATTCCTCTGGATTAACCATGCCGAGGTAGTAGTTTAGCGCCGGACGGCATTTCGAGCAGCCCTCCGGATTGCTCCAGCGAAGAACGTTCATGACTTCCTTGGTGGAGTTGAGATTCATGCGCGTAATTTCCGCAACGATCTCATCCCTGCTGTGCGTGGTACAGCCGCAAATGCCTTCTTTTACCGGCTCGCCGACCGCATCGCCGGCATACAGGTGAAGCAAGCCTTCCACGAGCGGCTTACAGCCGCCGCAGGAAGCGGATGCTTTCGTGCAGGATTTAATCGCGCCTACTGTGTTGCAGCCTTTGTTCGCGATGGCATCCGCTATCGTTCCTTTAGAAACCCCGTTACAGCCGCAAATAATTTCGTCATCGGCCATTGCTTCAAGTCTGTTTCCGCCGGAGGATTGGCCTAATAAATCGGATGAAATGCCGAGCAGAATTTCTTTCTCGCGTCCGGCAATCGATTCACCTTTCTTAATAGAAGCAAACAATTCGGCACCGTCGGACGTATCGCCGAAAAGAACGGCGCCAATGAGTTTGCCGTCTTGAACGACAATCTTTTTGTAGGTGTTTGCCATATCGTCTTGAATCTTGAGCGAGCGGGTGCCAGGCACTTCATCAAAGCGGCCAGCCGAGAACACGTCAACGCCGGATACTTTAAGCTTTGTCGAGGTAACCGAGCCGGCATAGCCAGCCGTTTCAACCCCAGCCAGATGCTTGGCGAGTACAGCGCCTTGCTCATAAAGGGGAGCCACGAGGCCGTAAGCGATTCCTCTGTGCTCAGCGCATTCGCCTACGGCGTAAATGCCAGGTACGTTTGTTTGCATGAAATCGTCGACAACGATTCCGCGGTTGACTTCGATGCCCGATGCTCTTGCCAGATCCACGTTAGGTTTAATGCCGACGGCCATAACGACCAAATCGCCGTCTACCTCGCTGCCGTCCGCGAAAGCTAACCCGGTCGCACGGTGTTTGCCTTTAATGGAAGCCGTGCTTTTTTGCAGCAAAAATTGCATGCCTTGCGCTTCGAGCTCGCGCTGCAGCATTTTGGCAGCCGCCTCGTCCAACTGGCGTTCCATCAAATAGCTAAAAATGTGAACGACATTTACTTCCATTCCCAGATGGAGCAAACCGCGTGCTGCTTCAAGACCGAGCAAGCCGCCGCCGATGACTACGGCTTTTTTGTATTTTTTGGAAGCGTCGATCATTACTTCGCAATCGTGGATATCGCGGAATGCGATAACGCCTTCTTTGTCCGCGCCTGGAAGAGGAAGCATAAATGGATTAGAGCCGGTTGCAATAATGATGTTATCGTAGTCAACTTCAACGCCTAGATGGGAGGTAACCTTCTTAAGTTCCGTATCAATTTTCGTTACCTTGTGGCCGGTATGAAGAGTAATGTTGTTTTCTTTGTACCAATCCCAGTCGTTTATGACGATCTCTTGCATATCGGCGCCGCCAGCTAGGACGGAAGATAGCATAATACGGTTATAGTTGGGATGCGGTTCGGCCCCGAAGATCGTAACGTCGTAGCTTTCGGGAGCCAGCTTCAGCAAATGCTCAATCGCTCGAACCCCCGCCATGCCGTTTCCGATTAATACTAATTTCTTCTTAGTTGTAGTCATTGTATTTCTCTCCTCTCAAACTCAGCCTAGGCGGAAAAAAGAAAAGCCTGCTTCGCTCCTAGGGAGAACGTACGTCCCCTAAGAAAACGAAAGCAGGCTTCTTTGCCGCTTCAAAACGAATACACCGTTGTACTCGTGAATGTTATGAATATGATAACGTAAATATACAATGAATTTGGAACTCATGTCAATATAGTTGACATCAAAAAGTGTGAAAAAACTTGGTTAGTGACAATTCATGCTTTTGTATGTTATATATAATCACAAAGGTATCGACTTGTGCTGCATTCACAATAAAGTCGAATAGGAGGGGGCACTTCTAAATGCGTTCTTTGTTAGTAGTCGAACATTGTGCGTCAAACGAGGTGGCAATCGCGGACCCTCAATCGGATCAGCATTCCAAGAAACAAACGCCAAAGTATTTATTAGAAGAGTATGGTTATCAGGTGCTTCGCGCAGGGGACGAGAAGAAGGCTGAGTTGCAGATGAACAACGCAGACGCAGTCGTGCTTCATATGCCTCTTAATGAAGTAAAGCAATGGAGAGTTAGGCTGTTAAAGCAAAAAACCGTTCCTTTATTATGGTGGTGCAGTGCGGCATCTGCTTCTCTTTCAGCGTCATTTTGCGAGGACGACATTCAAGTGGACGGCATTCTTGCACCCTCGATGAGTGAGCAGGAGCTTCACTGGGCTCTTCATTTTGGCTCCAAGCAATGCTTTGAGAGGCTGCAGTGGATCAATGAACGCAAGCAGCTGGAGGGCAGGCTCGAAGAGCGGAAATGGATTGATATGGCAAAGGGCATTTTGTGCAAAATCAAAAATATTTCTGAAGCGGAAGCTTACGATGTGCTGCGGAAGCAGGCGATGAACGAGCGTAAACGCATGGTGGATGTGGCGACGTCTATCGTTAAGGTCTATCAAATCCTTCAGGATCAAAAATAAGGGGGCTTTGCGATGATGATCAACCTATTAAAGGAAGTAGGCCGGGGAAAGAGAGGGGCGCGGGATCTGGCGTATGATGAAGCATTGCTTGCAGCCAACGCCATCCTGGAATTAAAGGCAACCCCTGCGCAAATAGGCGCCTTTTTCATTGCTGAACGCATAAAAATGGAAAGCGTCGAAGAAATCGAAGCTTTCGTCAACGTATGCCGCAAGCATGCGCATCGTGCGCCTATCCAGCAAGGCCTTGATTGCGCAGGGCCGTATGACGGCAGGAAAAAATCATTTTATGCGTCATACTCAACCGCGTTCGTTCTTGCCGCTGCGGGCTTGCCGGTTACGCTTCACGGAGCGGCGTCCTTGCCTCCCAAATGGGGAATCACGCTGCATGATCTGTTGAAGGATTCCGGCATCGATGCCGATCTGCTTTCCCGGGACCGCATTATCCAAGCAGCAAAGAAAACAGGCGTGCTGTATGTGCCGGCTGAAGAATGGTGTCCTCCCCTTAAAGCGCTGCGTTCGATACGGGTTGAGCTTGATATGCGCACGGTGCTGAACACGGCGGAGAAGCTGATCGATTATTCTCATTCCCCGTATTTAATATTCGGGGTTTATCATAATACCGTTTTCGAGCGCATGGCCAAGTTAGCGAACAACTTAGCCTATAAGAAAGCGCTCATCGTTCAAGGAGTGGAAGGCTCGGAGGATTTGTTCATCGAGAGGCCGACCCGGACCTATTTTGTAGAAGAAGGGCAATCGCAGCTTCATATTATCGATCCGGATGCCTACGGTTTGGAAACCTCCGTACCGGACGTCATTTGGACGCCTGCCGAGCAGGTGAGGGAAACGGAAGCCGTGCTGCAAGGACGCGGACACCTTGCATTCGCCAATCAAGTCATGCTTAATGCTGCCGTGAGGCTCAAGCTGGCGGATAAGGTCGACTCGATTGAGGAAGGTCTTTACGTCAGCAAGGATTTGCTCGACAATGGCACTCCATGGGAGCTTTACCGCAAATGGCAAAATGTCATGGGGACCCAAAGTGTGTTGCCCTGCAGCAGCTAATACGAATACTTGAAAGGCCTGTGCCCAAATGTGCACAGGCCTTTCTTTGCTTAAGACGGGAAGAGAACACGTGCTTCACTTACCGTTTGTTGATGCGCAAGGACTGATCGGTAAGGCGTTTGTTTCTCCCGAATAGGTTGAAGGGAAAGAAGGAGCGTGCCGGGGGCTTGCCAAATTCCCAGTAGAAGAGAACGGCAGATAGCTTGAATTTGAATGCCAGATAATAAATATACTCCTTCGGGCTTGCGCATTTGTACCGGAAACCCAAAGCCTTTGTGCTGTCCGTAAACATCTCCAGGGAAACGAGTTTGGCTAGATCCTCCTTCTTGGCAGCGGTCGGACTGTTTTTCATATTTTTGATCAGCATGCCGAGAATCGTTTGTATGTAATAAACCGCCATATCTTTTCTGTAATGATCATGGGCAATCAAACGGGATTTTTCGGAAAGCTGTTTTCTGTATCGGTACTGCAGGACAAGGCTCCGCTCCAAGTATGGCTTATAGGGGGCGCGCATGAGACTGTCCAAATTGTTAACGGTGTTGTAAAAGTATAAGCAATCCGGAATCGCATACACGCGCTCGGCGCTGAGCATAGACTCGAGCAGGAATATCGTATCCTCTCCGATCGTCAGCTCCTCTTGGAAACGAATGCTGCTATTCGCAAGCCAAGAGCGAAGAAAGAGACAGCGCCAGACGAAGCAAAGCTCGTTGTCCGAATGAACGGAGGCAGCGCTGAGCACAAAGTCCTTGCCGTTCATGACGGTATGGAGGGTGAACCGCGGAGCGCGCGCGGGCTGGAAGGGAACGGTCTCGAAACCGCTGACGACAATGTCGCAGGCATGCTCCTCGGCAGCGGCATAAAGCTTGGCGAAAAACAGTTCGTCGATTTCATCGTCAGCGTCCAAAAAGGCGATGTATTTGCCCGTTGCGGCCTTGAATCCGGCGTTTTTTGCACTGCTTGTGCCGCCGTTAGCCTTATGGAGTACTTTGATCCGGGCATCCTTGGCTGCATACTCCTCGCAGATTGCTCCGCTGTGGTCGGTGGAGCCGTCATTGACGAGCAGCAGCTCGATAGAACGGAAGGGCTGCCGAAGAATGCGATCCAAGCCTCGATATAACCATTTCTCCGCATTATAAATAGGTAAGACTACACTTACGGCAGCGTCCACATGCTTCACCTCGGGATTGATCCAAATTCATGACGCAGCCAAGCTATGTAACCCTATCATATCATATTCGTTATAAAGAACAACACATTTTTGATCTATGCGGCAGTGTCTAAATTTTTGCCCAAAAGAAGGATATTGTTACACATAAAGGTGAAATTTGACCAGCGAAACTGCTATACTGAAAAGTGGCGGCTGATCGGATGCGTACGGGCTTTGGCGATCGAATGGAATAGGCTCGAAGCGACCTGGCGCATGGGAATACGCCGTGTGAAAGATAAGGTGAAAAGGGGGATATCATGTCTTTTGTAAAACGATTGCGATGGTTTTTTAAGGATAGATGGGGAAGCTACGCGCTCGCTGTCGGCATTATGGCATTAGTCAGCCTGTTATCAACGGTACCGCCCAATCTCATTGGCAAAACGGTAGACCACATCCGCGAAGGCGAGCTGACCTCTTCGGGTTTGACTCAGACGGTACTGCTGCTAATCGGTCTTTCGCTATTTTTATACGTCATGGTATACATATGGATTACGACGCTGTTCGGGAATTCGGCGCTTATCGAGAAGGTGCTGAGGGGACGGCTGCTAGCCAATCTGACGAGGATGACGCCGGCCTTTTTCCAACGCAATAGTACGGGCCAGCTCATGGCTTTAGCTACAAATGATGTGCTCGCGATCGGGCAAACGGCTGGCTATGGCGTGATGACGCTCGTCAATACGCTTGTCGGCGCTTCGGTAGTCGTTATCATGATGATTTCGCTCGTAAGCTATAAGTTAATGATTGCGGCCCTAATTCCGCTCCCGCTGCTGGCGGTCGTGATCAGCAAGCTGGGCAAAAAGGTGAGAACGCGGTTTCTAGCCGCTCAGGCATCCTTCGGCAAAATGAATGATCACGCGCTGGAGTCCATCTCAGGCATACGCGTCATCCGCTCCTATGTGCAGGAGAACGATGACCTGTCCGCGTTCCATAAGGTGACGACCGACGTGATGCTCAAAAATAAACGGGTTTCCATTTTGAATGCGCTTTTCCAGCCGATCATTTCGTTGATTGTCGGGGTGAGCTATTCCATTGGAATCGGCTATGGCTCATATCTCGTCTTCCAGGATGAGATTTCGCTCGGACAGCTCATTTCCTTCAATATTTATTTAGGCATGCTCATTTGGCCGATGATTTCTTTTGGCGAATTTATCAATGTCCTGCAGCGCGGAAGCGCCTCGGCTGACCGGCTGGACACGGCGCTGACGCAAAAGCCCGATCTGAAAGACGCGGATATGCCTGTTTCGATTAAGATTCCTACCCGCATCGAGACGAAGCAGCTTACCTTTACTTACCCTACGGCGAGCCAGCCTAGCCTATCGGGCGTTTCCTTTCAGCTTGAACGCGGCCAGACGCTGGGTATCGTAGGCAAAACGGGGAGCGGGAAGAGCACGCTGCTGAAGCAGCTGCTTCGCCAATATCCCTTAGAGCAGGAGCGGCTGTTTATTGCAGGCGTGCCCGTCGAGCAGATTGCGATTGACCAAATGCGGCGCTGGATCGCATATGTGCCGCAGGAGCATTTGCTGTTATCCAAATCGATCTATGACAACATCGCTCTTGGCAAACCGAATGCGACGCCGGAGGAAGTCGCCCGCGCCGTGCAAATGGCTTCCTTTACGGAGGATATCGCGCAAATGCCTGAAGGGCTTGAAACCGTCGTCGGCGAAAACGGCGTGATGCTCTCGGGCGGTCAGAAGCAGCGCCTGGCTATCGCGCGCGCTTTGCTGATCGATTCTGAAATTTTGCTGCTGGATGACTCGTTATCGGCGGTGGATGCGCGGACGGAAAGCCGGATCCTTCACCATATAAGGCTGGAACGCGAAGGTAAAACGACGTTTATTACGACACATCGTCTCTCCGCGGTGAGTCATGCGGACTGGATTATCGTGCTGAACGAGGGACGCATCATGGAAGAAGGCACGCATGAGGAATTGATGCTGTTCGGAGGCTGGTATAAGGAACAATGGGAACGGCAGCAAATGGAAGCTAGCTTGGAAGAATGAGGAGGCTCTTGAATGCCAAAGCAATCGACGGCGAGAAGACTATTCGCATATGCTCTCGTTTATAAGTTTAGAATTATCGGCGCCCTGCTCATTCTTTGCAGCGCGGTAGGGGCCGAGCTTGGCGGACCTTTTATTATAAAAACGATTATCGACAAACACTTATCGGCGGGCGGCGGCGAGTTAGGGCCCGTATTGTGGCTTCTCGCGTTATATATGGGACTGCTGCTTCTCGCCAGTATCGGAAACTTCTCGCAGTCCTATATTTTGCAATCGACTGCATTGCAAATTATCCAGAACATGCGCATGGATCTCATGCGGCATATCCAGCGGATTCCGCTGCGCTATTTTGACAACACGCCGATCGGCCAGATCGTATCGAGAATCGCGAACGATACGGAGGCGGTGCGTGATTTGTTCATGAGTTTCATGGCGACCTTCGTTGTGAGCTTCGTGCAGCTCATCGGCATTTTTACGGCGCTGTTTATATTAGATGTGCGCTTGGCGTTGTTTTGCCTGCTGCTGCCGCCGATTTTCGCGCTCATTATGGTCGTGCATTTGAAATATTCGAAGAAATACATTACGGTCATGCGGGCCAGGCTTAGCGATATGAATGCCATGATCAATGAATCGATCGTCGTTATGCCGATTATTCAAGCTTTTCGCCGCGAGAAGGTCACGCTGGAGGAGTTTGAGGTTCTCAATGAGGATCGGTATGTTAACCAGATCAAACAATTTCGGGTATTCTCTTTATCCTCGAGAAATATCGTGGGCACAATTGGCAGCTTGGTTACAGCGATGGTCATTTGGTATTTTGGGCGCGCCTCCCTGGAAACGGCTATTATGTACGGGGTATTCTATGCGTTTATTGACTATTTAGGACGTATTTTTCAGCCGATTATCGGTATCTTCGATCAGCTCACGAATGCGCAGCGCGCTTTCGTTTCCGCGGAGAAGGTGTTCGCCATCCTCGATATGGAAGGCACGGAGGTGGAAGAGGTCAGTCAGGCGAAAAAACCGGACGGCGCCGTGAAATTCGACAATGTGACGTTTGCGTATAAGCCGGGTGAAAATGTATTGAAGCAAATATCATTCGAAGCGCGCAAGGGAGAGACTGTCGCTTTGGTCGGGCATACCGGTTCGGGTAAAAGCTCGATTATGAACCTTTTGCTCGGCTTTTATGAGCCGGATAAAGGAAGCATTTCAATTGACGGACGCAATATTGCGACGTACTCGAAGCAAGAGCTGCGCAAGCATATGGGGATTGTGCTGCAGGATCCTTATTTGTTTGCGGGGGACATTAAATTTAATGTCAGTCTGTACAACAAGGAGATTTCGATCGACCGCGTGAAAAGCGTGCTGAAGGATGTCGGCGCAGCTCCGTTTATTGAACAGCTGCCAAACGGCTACGATGAATTGGTGGTTGAGCGCGGCAGTACGCTGTCATCGGGACAGCGGCAGCTTATCTCCTTTGCCAGAGCGCTGGCGTTCGATCCGTCGATTCTCATTCTGGATGAGGCAACAGCGAGCATTGATAGCGAGACGGAGGGACTTATCCAGCAGGCGCTGCGAGTGGTCAGCCAAGGCAGGACGACGCTGGTGATCGCGCACCGTTTGTCTACCATTCGCGAGGCGGATCAAATTCTTGTGCTGCATCGCGGCGAGATCGTAGAGCGCGGAAATCATGATGCATTAATGGCTCTTGAAGGCAGGTATTTCAAGATGTATCAGCTTCAGAAGGGCGAGAAGGCCGTGTTGGAACAGGCAGGCGTGACAAAAGAAGCATAGTTCAAATAAAACAGAGGCTAAGGTTCCGTATATATGACATAAACAGTCATGTGTGCGGAGCCTTTTTGGTTGTGTTTACGCTTTTTTTAAGGCTGATTTTCTATTACTTTCTACCAATTGACAGGAAAATCATTCCAATGTATACTCTTCAATAAGTTTGATGTCAGTTTACATCACATTTAATTTACGCGGCTCTTTAGCTTTTGGGCCCAAAGCTAGGATCCCTTTCCTTCATCAATGCAAATAGTCTGCTTTCAGATGGCATGCATGTATTGAAGCAAAGGGATTTTTTTATGGCCGCGTATGAACAAATGTGCATGTTTACTAGAACTTTATTTCAATTTGATATGGGGATGACAAATTTTTACTAAGATAACCAAGATAAGTAATGCTATTTATAGTTGTGGAGAGGGGAACACGGGAATGCAGAATTTGATTAGACGAACACAAAGAAAAGCCTGCATGCTGCTTGCGGCTCTTCTGGTTGCTGGCAGCACGCTCGGAAGCATCGGGAGCACGGTACATGCAGCGCCTGCCAATAATAATCTAGTGATTTCGCAGGTGTATGGCGGAGGTGGCAACAGCGGGGCCGTATTCAAAAATGATTTTATTGAATTGTACAACCCTACTCCGTTCGATGTCACGTTAGACGAATGGTATATCGCTTATGCATCAGCAGGAGCGACAGCCTATCCGGCAAGAAATGCTTCAAATACGCTTGCGCTTTCCGGGAAGATTGGCGCAGGCAAATATTATTTGATTCAGCTTAAAGCAGGAGCCGCAGGTACGGTTGAATTGAGCTCACCGGATTTGAGCTCGGCAGCAATCGATATGGGCGGTACGAACGGGAAGATACGACTGTATAATGGCTCTTCTGCTGTTGTGGATACAGTCGGCTATGGATCGGCTAGCGTGCCTGAGACGCTGGAGACCACAGCGGCCGGCGCTTTAAACTCGACGAAAGCGGCGATTCGCAAATCGCTTGATCAAGTAGAAAGAGCTCTCGATACGGATAACAATAGCACGGACTTTACCATCGGGACGCCCGATCCGCGCAATTCTTCTTATGGAGATACTGCAGTAGGAGTAGAAGCGGTCGCAGCGGATGTAAGCCCTGGAGCCGTGCAATCGGGCACGGTCATTAAGCTCTCGACGCCAACGGTTGGCGCCAGCGTTTACTACAGCGTCTACGGCGCAGGCGATGCGCAGGTTGCTCCCGAAAATTTCACTTGGTATCAACCGGGTACTTCATCCATTGTCATAACGGGAACAACGACGGTCCATGCGTATGCGAAGAAAGAAGGCTTAACGAATAGCGAGCTTCGCGAATTTTCGTACAGCCTCTCGGAGTTAGGTACAATTGCTGAGGCACGGGCTGCCGCGGTTGGCACAAACGTCACCCTAAGCGGCGTAGTTACGCACAGGGCGGACTCCGGCGGGTTTGTCAATCTATTTGTTCAGGATGCGAATAACGGCATCATCGTTAGAGTGCCGAACAGCGTCTCCGCGGAGCCGGGCGATCAGATTGAGGCTTACGGCAAGCTGACCGAATTTTCGGGTTTGCTTCAATTGGAAGCAACCGTACAAAATACGAAGGTAACGGGTTCAGTTCCTGTCCCTTCGCCTATCCTAGTAGATTCGACTAGCTTTGGCAAAACGGTCGACAATCGCAATAAATTCGAGGGTCGTTTGGTACAAGCGAACAGCTTGACCGTTGAAAGTGCTGTCGGCGGCGTAGTTACGGCAACGGATACGGTCAGCGGCGGCAAAATCATTATCTATTCCTCTGATGCTTCCTTTGTCGCAGGGAAAACCTTTGAGCAGGTTACTGGCGTCATGACGTACCATTCCAGCGTAGGGCTGGAGATTCTTCCGCGCTTTCCGCTGGACATTGTAGAGAAGCGTCTAGCCGTTCAAGCAAGCATCCCGTCTGGCGGCATTAACGCAGGCGGCTCGGTAGCGCTTAGTACGCTGGCCGAAGGCGGCGTCATTCGTTACACAACGGACGGAACCAATCCAAGTGCTGCTACTGGAACGATTTACACGGCTCCGATCATCGTAAATGCAAATACAGTCATCAAAGCCGTCGTTACGGCAGGCGGAGCGACAAGCGAAGTGTCCGCTTTTGCCTATACCGTGCTTGAAAACACCAATGGGATCGCAATTAACAAAATTCAAGGCGAATCACATAAGTCGATTTACAACAATGTACAGGTTTCCAATGTCACGGGCATCATAACTTCGGTAACTACGAATTCCTTCTATATGCAAGCGCCTGATGCGGAAAAGGATAACAATCCTAACACGTCGGAAGCCATTCAGATCTATAAGCCGGCGCATGGCTTGGTAGTAAAGGATGCTGTATCCGTATCGGGTACGGTGCAGGAATACGGCAACAGCCCATCGCTTACGGTCACTCAAATTAATGCCGAGTCGATCAATAAGCTGTCAAGCGGCAATGACATTCCAGCCGCAGCCTTGATTGGGACAGGCGGACGCATTATTCCAAACCTAATCGATTCAGACCGTTTTGGCGTGTTTAATCCAGCCGTCGATGCGATTGATTTCTTTGAAAGTTTGGAAAGCATGCTTGTCGAGCTCAATCAGCCGACGATTACGGGACCGTATGCCAATTCTGTAACTCCGGTTACGGTGGATAACGGCGCGAATAATCCGGTAAAAACGGCTGCAGGCGGCATCGTGCTGCAGGGTGACGGATTAGATCCGACAGACAGCAGTCTGAATCCTCAAAAGCTGTTTATCGGCGGTTCCAAACCGGCGGGCGCAGAGATCAAAACAGGCGATGCTTTTGACGGCAGCATCGTCGGCGTCATTAATTACGCAAGCGATCTTTACAAGCTGATGCCGACGCAGGCATTGCCGGCTATTATCCGCAGCGGCAATACGCAGAAGGTGACGAGTATCGTACCGGCAGCGGATAAGCTGACTATTGCGACGTTTAATGTGGAAAATTTCAATGCGGCAGAAACGGCAAAAGCGGCGAAAATCGCATCTATTATTGTGACTAACATGAAGAAACCGGACATTATCGGCTTGATGGAGGTTCAAGATAATGACGGCGAGAAAGATACGGCTGTTACGGACGCTTCCCAAAGCTTCCAAACGTTAATTAATGAAATCAAAGCGAAGGGCGGACCTGCGTATTCTTACACAGACGTAGCTCCGGAGAATAATAAAGACGGAGGGGCTCCAGGCGGCAATATCCGCGTCGGCTTCTTGTATAATGCCGATCGCGTAAAGCTGGCATCAGACAGAAAGGGAAGTTTTTCAACATCGGTGAAGGTGGATGCATTGGGCGGATTGACGCAAAATCCGGGACGAATCGGATCCGCGGATGCCGCAACCTTCGCTTCATCCCGCAAGCCGCTGGTTGCGGAGTTCCTTTTTGAAGGAAAACGCGTAGTAGCCATCGCCAATCACTTGAACTCCAAAGGCGGCGACGGCAAACCGTGGGGCGATATTCAACCGGTTGTGCGCAGCAGCGAGATCCAGCGCGCGAAGCAAGCGGAAGCCGTTAACAGCTTCGTCAAGGAGCTTACGGCAAAGGATCCGGAGGCAAGCGTTGTCGTGCTGGGAGACTTTAACGATTTCCAGTTCTCCGGTACGTTGAACAAGCTGAAGGGCGTAGAGCTAACTAACCTTGTCGACAAGCTGCCCGTCTCGGAGCGCTACTCTTATATCTATGACGGGAACTCGCAAACGCTGGATCATATTTTGGTAGACAAAGGCAATGAAGCGAACGCGGAAATTGATGTCGTTCATGTCAATGCCGACTTCTCAACCGAGCAAGGCAGAGTAAGTGACCATGATCCGCTTCTTGCGCAGCTTGACCTGTCGGCGAAGAAGGATGCGGAGTTTGCGATGACGATTATGCATGTGAATGATTCGCATGCCAATTTGGCGAACGTAGCAAAAAGATTTACGGCGGTTAACCAGATTCGTCAAGAAACGGCCCATTCGATCCTTCTCGATGCCGGCGACGTATTCTCGGGTACGCTGTTCTTCAATAAATACTTAGGTCAAGCGGATTTGGAGTTTATGAATAAACTCGGGTACGATGCCATGGTATTCGGTAATCATGAATTCGATAAAGGGCCTTCGGTACTGGCTGATTTTGTGGAAAAAGCTAAATTCCCGTTCGTGAGCTCGAACATTGATTTCAGTAAGGAACCCGAGATAAACAGGTTAGTATCCGAACAAGCAATCGGTGAATCGGCGGAAGCAGGAAAAATCTACGACGCGGTTATTTTGAAAGAGGGCGACGAGAAAATCGGGGTATTCGGCTTGACGACCGAGGACACGAAGTTTCTTGCATCGCCAGGCGATAATATCGTTTTCGAGGAACATATCGCGAAGGCGAAGGAAACGGTCAAGATGCTGCAGGACAAGGGCATCAACAAAATCGTAGCGTTGACTCACCTGGGGCATGAGTTTGATCTCGTGCTTGCCGAGAAAGTTCCAGGCATCGACGTTGTCGTAGGCGGACACAGCCACACGAAAGTGGATGCGCCAAAGGTACTTCATGCTGACGGCGAACCTACGCTGGTCGTGCAAGCAGAGGAATACAACAAATATTTAGGCAGATTGGATTTGAAATTTAACGAAACAGGCGTACTCACCAAATGGAACGGCAAGCTGCTGGATATTGCCACATTTGCGGCAGACCCGGTTGCTACGGAGATGCTGAAGCCATACCAAGCAGGAGTAGCTGAGATCCAGAGTCAAATCATCGGTAAAACGAATGTGCTGCTGGATGGCGAACGCACCAACGTTCGCGCCAAGGAAACAAATCTCGGCAATTTGATGGCAGACGGCATGGTCGCTAAAGTAAAAAGCCTCGTCAGCGGCAATCCGGAATTGCAGAAGTATGAAGTAAAAGGCTTTGTTGCGATTCAAAACGGAGGCGGCATTCGCGCATCCATTAAGAAAACCGCGGAAGGCAAAACGGAAGGCGACATTACGCTCGGCGAGTTGCTTACGGTCATGCCATTTGGCAATAACCTTACGGCCCTTCGCATGACGGGGCAGGAAATCATTGCTGCGCTTGAGAACGGCGTGAGTGGAGTTGAATCGGGACAAGGGCGCTTTCCGCAAGTGTCCGGCCTGCGTTATTATTACGATTCCAAGAAGCAGCCAGAGGTGCTGGATTTGAATGGACAATTGACGCAAGCCGGCAGCCGCATCGTCAAGGTGGAAATTAAAAATGCGGACGGCAGCTACAGCCCAATTGATGTGAACGGCTATTATTTTGTGGCCACGAACTCCTTTATGGCAAATGGCGGCGACTTCTACCGCTCGATGAAGCAGGCAAAGGATGCTGGACGCCAGCATGAGCTGAATATCGTTGACTATGAAGTGTTCTGGGAGCATTTGACGAATCTTGGCACGATCAATATTGGAACGGAAGGCCGCATTACAGATTTGTTGGGCCAGCCGCTGCCGGGTGAAGGCGGAGTGAATCCAACTCCGACGCCAACGCCAACACCGACACCAACACCAACACCGACACCGACGCCAGGCGGAGGTGGTTCGGAAATCGAGTTCAGTGACGTAGGCAGCCATTGGGCAGCGAAGGCTATTGAAGAAGCCGTGAAAGTCGGGTTTGTCAAAGGGTATGGAGACGGCACGTTCCACCCTGGAGAAACAGCAACGAGAGCGCAATTTATTACGATGGTCGGCAGAGCGCTTCAGCTGGAATCAACAGCAGGCCAGTTGGATTTTGCGGATGCGGGTGAGGTTCCTGCATGGGCTCGTTCCTTCTTTGCCCAGTTGATTGAAGATAAAATCATAACAGGTTACGAGGACAATACAATAAGGCCGGGAAGTTCCTTAACCAGAACGGAAATGACCGTTATTCTCGTTCGCGCGCTTGGTATTGAGATTGATCCGAATGCGAAGCCAACCTTTGCGGACGTGAGCGACATTCCGGTATGGGCAAGACCGTATATTGCTGCGGCACAGACGGCAGGTCTTGTTAATGGCATTGGCAGCAACCAGTTTGCTCCGGATGTGAAGGCAACGAGAGCAGAGGTCGTTACGCTAATATTGGCGGCGCTAGATTACGAGCAGAGCTAAAAATCTTAAAGAAGTAGAAGCGTCCCATTCCACTTTGCAACGAGTGGGATGGGACGTTTTATTTTGCCTATCGAAAGGGCCGTGCTCTTGTTGTATTATTAATGCTGCTTTGCTATAGTTTTGTGGAATTATGGAGAGCGGTAGTCATACATAGAAAGAGTTGAGTTCGGATGGCGGATGATCGAATGGACGATAAGCTGAGCAAAATGATCGATGTGGCAAGACTGTATTATGAATTAAACTATAATCAGGAGGAAATCGCGCAGAAGCTGGGCGTTTCGCGTCCAACGATTTCCAGATTTCTTCAGCAGGCGAAGGATGAAGGGTATGTTCAAATAAAAATCGTTCATCCTAATGAGAACAATTTTGTGCTCGCCGAGCGGCTGCAGTCCAAGTTTGGGCTGAAAAAAGCAGTCATCGTCTCCGTGCCGCAATACGAGGACAGTATTGTGAAGCGTTACATTGGCGAAGCGGCGGCATCTTATTTATATGATACGGTGAGAGATGGCGATATTATTGCGACGACTTGGGGAACGACGCTTTTTCAAATGGCGACCCAGCTCAAGGACAAGCCCGTCCGCGATGTTAAGGTCGTTCAGTTAAACGGCGGGGTCAGCCATTCGGAGACCAATACGTATGCTTATGAAATCGTTCATTTATTCGGCAAGGCTTTTCATACGATTCCCTACTTTATTCCGCTTCCCGCGCTTGTTGATCATGAGGTGGTGAAACGGACGATTGAGTCGGACCGCCATATTCGCAATATTTTGGAGCTGGGAAAGCTGTCCAACATTGCGGTCGTCACCGTGGGAGCGCCAACCGAGGATTCGGTACTAATAAGAGCGAACTATTTCACCGATTCGGATATGGATATTATTCGCTCGAAGGCCGCAGGCGACATATGCTCGCGCTATATCGATACGGCGGGGGCCGTTTGTTCGGAGGAGCTCAATGAGCGCACAATTGGCATTAGTCTCGATGAATTGAAGCGCAAGGAGCAGTCGATTCTGGTGGCCGGCGGAGCGAAAAAGGTGAACGGCATCTACGGCGCGCTGCGCGGAGGCTATACGAACGTGCTGATTACCGATCAGTTTACGGGAAGGTATTTGCTGGAGCGAGATGAGTAGCGCAATTCTACTGCACAAACTGGAATGTAGTAAGAAGTCGCGTGGTGGAAGGTAGGGAGTCGAAAGAGTAAACGTTATTTACAGCCGCGCAGATGCGCTTTGGGCAGCTACACTGCACTTTGTGCAATAGAAATACGAAATAAAGAGACAGTAGAGCGCTACAGTGTAGAAAATACAGCAGAAAAAGCCGATGAAGACTCTAATGAGTCTGGATCGGCTGTTTCTGTTGCACTAAGTGCAGCGTAGCTGAGATTCGTCACGTATGAGTACGATTACGTTGCACAAACTGCAACGTAGCCAGAATACCACTCGTCCGAGCGATTCTGCTGCACGAACTAGATTGCGGCAACCTTTGCCGCGGCATCGACCGTATGCTTCAGCAACATAGCGATCGTGACGGGGCCGACGCCTGCGGGGACAGGGGTGATGGCGCTGGCCTTCGCAAGGCAAGCCTCATAATCGACATCCCCGATGTTCCCTGGATTGTAGCCGGCGTCTAGCACGACGGCGCCTTCGCGAATCCACTCTCCTTGAATGAACGACGGTTTGCCGACCGCAGCGACGACGATGTCTGCGGGCTTCAGCATTTCGGCTAAATTTTGTGTCTTGGAGTGGCATGTTGTCACGGTGGCATTGCGGTTCAGCAGCATCAGCGAAACTGGCTTGCCCAGAATCGGGCTGCGGCCGACGACTACGGCATGCTTGCCTTCAATCGGGATTTGATAATAATCGAGAATAGCCATAATGGCAGCAGGCGTGCAGGACGGATAGTCCGCATAGCCGAAAGCATTTTGGGCAAAGCCAAGCGCGGTCACCCCGTCCACGTCTTTGTGGATGCTTATCGCTTCAAAAGCTGCGCGTTCATTAATTTGATGCGGCACGGGATGCTGCAGCAGGATGCCGTGAACGAGCGGATCGCGGTTAAGCTGCGAGATGACCGCAATCAAATCCTCGGTCGAAATGGATTTATCCAAATGGATTCGTTTCGACTCGATGCCAAGCTTCTTGCATGCATTTCCTTTCATGCGGACATAAGTCTCGGAAGCAGGATCGTCTCCGACCAGTATCGTCGCCAAACAGGGCACAATGCCTGCGGCTCCAAGCGTTTCCACTCTAGCTTTCAACTGCTCTTTCATTGCGTCAGCGACGCGTGTGCCGTCTAAAATCATTTTGTCCGTCATGTTTACCCAGCTCCTTCGAATGGTTGTCGAAAAACATAAAAAGGCAAGGGGAATGTCCCCTTACCTTTGCCCAGGCGTACGGCTAATGATCTGCGCGCTTCCTCATGGTTCCCCATGCTCCGCCAGTTACGCACAGCTTTTTGTTGTTAGCTTCATTCTAACAGCTCCTGCGTAAAAAAACGAGTCATTACGCTCAGTTACTCCAATTTTAGTAGTGGGGAAACGATTGGCGGGATGCTATAATTACTTTAACTTGAGGGTGCGGGAGACGATGCCCTCTTATTACCGTTTCACAAAACGACAGGGATTGGGGTGCAGGCGTGTTAAAGCTGGGTAGATTTTTGGGGAAATATAAGCTGCCTGCCGTGCTGGCGCCGCTGTTCATGCTGCTGGAGGTGTGCATGGATCTGCTGCAGCCGCGGTTTATGGCGAGCATCGTGAATGACGGGATTATGGGCGGCGACTTGGGAGCGATTGCCGGCACCGCGCCGAAAATGCTGCTGGCGGCGCTTATCGGTTTAGTCGCCGGCGTCGGTTGTACGGTGTTTGCGACCATAGCTTCTCAAAGCTTTGGAGCGGATCTGAGGCAAGAGCTGTTTCAAAAGATACAGGGCTTGTCGCTTCAGTCGCTTGACCGCTTCGGTTCAGGGTCCATCGTAACCCGCTTGACTGGAGATGTCACGCAAATACAAGGCTTGGTGCTGTTGCTTCTCCGTGTTTTTGCGCGGGATACGTTCATTATCATCGGGAGCCTGGTCATGGCATTCCTGATCAGTCCGCGTTTATCTGTTATTTTGCTGGCGATGATCCCATTGCTTGCTGCATTTCTCGTCATTACCACGCGGGTAACCGTTCCGTTATTCGCGAAAATGCAGCAGCGGCTTGATCAAGTGAATACGGTGATGCAGGAAAATTTGTCGGGCATACGCGTTGTCAAAGCATTCGTCCGCGCCGATTACGAGGAAGAGCGGTTTAATGAAACGAATTCGAATTTGCTGCATGCCAGTCTGCGGGCGGCAAAAATCGTTGCGCTCAATACGCCGCTGATGTCGATTATTCTGAATTTCAGTATCGTAGCGGCGTTATGGTACGGCGGCATGCTTTCAGAGCAGGGCACGCTTTCGGTCGGCAGCCTTGCAGCATTTTTAACGTATATTACGCAGCTGCTGTTCTCCACCTTAGGGCTCGGCAATCAACTGATGGCCATATCCAGGGCAAAAGCCTCCGCCGACCGCATTAATGAAATATTGGAGTTCTCGATCGACCAACCAAAGGAAGAGCAGCAGCCCCTTCAGCAGCCGAAGCAAATTCGAGAAGGCCGAATCTCGTTTGAGCAAGTAAGCTTTAGCTATGAAGGTAATTTGGAGAAAGCCGTATTACGCGACATTGATTTCACGGCGGAGCCGGGAGAGACGATAGGGATCGTCGGCGTGAACGGAGCGGGGAAATCGACGCTGGTCAGCTTAATTCCGGCTTTTTACGAAGCGACGGAGGGCCAGCTCTGCATCGATTCGGTTCCGATTAACGAGATGGCTCCCTATGAGCTTCACAGCCAAATCGGCATGGTGCTGCAGCAGGCTCATTTGTTCAGCGGGACGATCCGGGACAATATCTGCTTCGGCAAGCCGGATGCAACGCAGCAAGAAATTGAAGCAGCAGCTAAAGCTGCCGAAGCCCATTCCTTCATTATGAAGTTGGAAAAAGGCTACGATACCGAGCTCGGACAGCGGGGCGTCAATCTATCCGGGGGGCAAAAGCAGCGCTTATCGATAGCGCGCACCCTGCTGCTGAAGCCGAGGATCGTCATACTCGATGACTGCACAAGCGCGGTTGATCTCAATACGGACCTGCTCATCCGGAAATCGCTGCAAACCATCATGAAGAGCAGCACCTGCCTCATTATCGGACAACGGATCGCATCGGTTCAGCAGGCGGATCGGATTATTGTGCTGGAGGACGGTCAAATAACTGCAATCGGAACGCATGGCGAACTGCTTCAAGGCAGCAAGCTTTATCGGCAAATGGCCTTATCCCAGCAAGGAGCGTAATCAGATGAATCCTACTTTGGCGACATTAAAAAAAATCGGCTATTATTTATTTCATCAAAAAACCAGTCTTCTGACGGTTATGTTGCTTACGCTTGCCGCAGCGGGACTAACTCTTGCAGGTCCTTATCTGCTGGGGACCGCGCTCGATGACTATATCATAGCCAAGCAATACGACGGCCTTCTTGGCATTTGCTTGCTCATGCTCGGGGTATACGCGGCGGGCAGCTTGGTCGGCTGGCTGCAGGCTTTTTTTCTAGCGGAGGTATCGCAGCGGACGGTTTGGAGCATGCGGAAGGATTTGTTCCATCATTTGCAAAAGCTCCCTGTTCCTTTCTTTGCCAGCAAAAACCACGGCGAGCTGATGAGCCGTACAACGAACGACATCGACAACGTCACGAATACGTTAAATCAAAGCTTAATTCAAATTATATCGAGTGTGATTATGCTTATCGGCTCCTTCACGATGATGCTCCTCCTCAACGTTTGGCTTACGCTGGTTGCGCTTGTGGTCATTCCGTTGATCGTATTCGTGTCGAAACGAATCGCGAAGGCGACGCAGCGGCAGTTCAAAGGACAGCAGCAGGAGCTGGGAGGACTTAACGGCTTTATTGAGGAGACGATATCCGGCCAGAAGGTTGTGGCCTTGTTCCATCAGGAGGAACGGATGGCGGAGCAGTTCAGCGCGGCAAACGCGAAGCTGAAGAAAGTCGGCATCAAGGCACAAATCTACTCCGGCACGATGGGACCGTTCATGAATATGTTCGGCCATATCAGCTATTTAATCATAGCGGGCGTCGGCGGCTGGCTTGCCGTCCATGATCAAGCAACCGTAGGCGTGATCATTAGCTTTCTCGGTTATTCGAGGCAATTCAGCGGCCCTCTAAATGAAGTTGCCAACCAGTACAACATGATCCAGTCCGGCGTCGCGGGAGCGGAGCGGGTGTTCGACATGATGGATGTTCCTTCCGAATATGAAGAAGAGGGAGCGGTCAAGCAGATAGCGTCGATTGCCGGCAAAGTGGAATTCCGGAATGTGCGCTTTGAATATACGGATGGAACGGCCGCGCTGAACGACATCAGCTTTACCGCCAGGCCTGGTGAGACGATTGCTTTGGTTGGGCCGACCGGAGCGGGCAAGACGACTATCATTAATCTCATCGGCCGTTTTTTCGAAATCAAAGAGGGACAGATATTGATTGATGACGAAGATATCCGTTCCATGGACAAAAACAGTCTCCGTAGCCAGCTCGGCATCGTGCTGCAGGATGCCCACTTGTTCTCGGGAACCATTCGTGAAAATATACGCTACGGCAGGCTGGATGCGACGGACGAAGAGGTGGAAGCCGCGGCGGTCCAGGCAAATGCAAGCAGCTTTATTGCCAAGCTCCCTGACGGCTATGACACGGAGCTGACAGCCGAGGGCGGCAACGTCAGCCATGGACAGCGCCAGCTTATCACCATTGCGCGCGCGATCCTTGGAGATCCCGCGCTTCTCATCTTGGATGAAGCGACGAGCAGCGTCGATACGCTCGCTGAGCTTCAGATCCAAGAGGCGATGAAAAAGCTGCTTAGCGGAAGAACAAGCTTCGTCATTGCCCACCGGTTGAGTACGATCCGCCATGCGGATAAGATCCTTTATATTAAAGACGGCCAAATCGCGGAGAGCGGCAGCCATGAGGAGCTGCTTGCAGGCAGAGGGCTTTATTATCAGCTGCACGGCAATCAGTTTTTACAAAACGCTTAGCTTGCCCCGTTCCGTTCATGCGTGCGGAATGAATGTGGTACAATGAGACGAGCGCTGCAATTAGGAGATGACAAACGATGAGCGAACAATTAAACGAGCAAGAACTGGTGCAGTATATAGCAGGCGAAACGAATGCGGACGAGAAGCTGATAAAGCTGGTATTGAAGCATGAGCAGGCTTATATCAACAGTGCAAAGGAAGACAAAAACGGCGAGGTCGATATCGACGGCGATGATTTGGTTGATTATGTGCTGAGCCGCCCTGACGTGAAGTCGAACGAACTGGTCGTAGAATCAATTTTGGACGCAGAGATGGATTATTTGATGGATAAGGGTCTTGCCGGCTACGTCGATTAGAAGGCTGTTTGAATGAAAGAAATGCCGGTTCACGAAGGGACTGCTTCCAAGCTATGGCTTGCGGAGGCAGTCCCTTTTTGTGCTGCGGCATGAATGATTGGGCCCGCTGCTTACGCAGCGAGCTGGTACGGTGCATACTCCCATTTATTCCCGGGAATACTTCAACATGGGGTGATGGAATGGCGCAAGCGGATGTTCAAACCACAGCTGGAAACGAGACCTTGCTGGTCAAGCAAATGAAACTGAATATCGAACATCTCTATCAAACGGTTGGTCAAAGCCCTGATTATGTTATCCGGCATTACTCGCGAAGCGTCGAGCCGGGCTTGACTGCCGCAGTCGTTTACAATGCCAATCTCTCTAATCGCCAAGCCATCGATGATGTGATCACCCATTTATTCGATGAAAGCAGGCCCTGCGAACAGGAGCGGGACGAGCATCTAAATCCGCTGCACTGGGTAATGGCCCAGGCATCGCTAATCGGCAGCGCAGCTAAATCAATGAACTGGAAAACGGTTATTCGGGCGGTCGTAACGGGCGACCTGATTATTTTTGTGGAAGGCAGCAGCGAGGCTGTCATTGTCTTTACCCAGGGGATGGAATGGCGAGCGATTACGGAGCCTACGACCCAGGTAACGATTCGCGGGCCAAAAGACAGCTTTACGGAATCGTTCAGCACCAATATTTCCTTAATTCGCCGCCGGGTTAAAAACGAGAACCTCTGGCTTGAAATGTTTACCGTAGGGGATTTGACGGAAACGGATGTTGCGGTGATGTATATTAACGGGCTTGCCGATGAGAAAGTGCTTCAGGAGATGCGGAAGCGGCTTAACGCTATTCGCGAGGACGGGATCCTGGAGTCCGGGACGATTGAAAAACATCTGATGGATAAAAAGCTTTCGCCGTTTCCGACCATTTATGATACGGAACGGCCAGATGGCGTCGTCGGGCATTTAATGGACGGGCGCATTGCGGTTATTGTAGACGGTACGCCTTTTGTGCTTATTGCACCGGTTACTTTTTTTCAGTTCTTTCAATCGGTGGAGGATGTTTATCAGCTTTCCGATATCGGCGTCCTGATCCGGCTCTTGAGATACGTGGGCTATTTTATCTCGCTTATGCTGCCCGCTTTGTACATAGCCGCAATTACGTTTCACCAAGAAATGATTCCTACGCCGCTTCTCATCAGCCTGGTCGCCCAGAGGGAAGGCGTGCCTTTTCCGGTCATTGTCGAGGCGCTCCTGATGGAGCTTAGCTTTGAGCTGATGAGGGAAGCGGGGGTCCGCATGCCGAGGGCGGTCGGACAAGCCGTATCCATCGTCGGCGCATTGATATTAGGGCAAGCAGCGGTACAGGCGGGCATCGTATCTGCAGCCATGGTCATTATTGTCGCGGCGACAGGCATTGCCAGCTTTACGGCGCCGGCGTTTAATATTGCGATATCGGTGCGTATTTTACGCTTTGTCTTGATGATTTTGGCCAGCGTATTCGGACTATTCGGCATCCTGATCGGATTGTTTATATTAGTGGCGCATTTATCCAGCTTGAAGTCGATTGGGATGCCTTATTTTGCATTTAATCTAAAGCGGGGACAGGGAAAAGGATGAAGAAACGTCTCGTTTATGTGCTGCTCCTGCTGGCTGCGGCAATGCCTTTAACAGGCTGCTGGAACAGCCGCGAGCCGAAACAGCTGGCCATCGTAATGGCTCTTGGCATAGACAAAGCGCCGGGAAATAAATACAAGGTTTCGTTTCAGGTTGCGAACTCCGGCCAGGTGGCGCCTGGGATCGTCGCCGGAGGCAGCGCATACGGAGCGCCGGCTACGGTTTACACCGGGACAGGAAGCTCAATCTATGAGGCGATTCGCCAAACCTCCCGCAAAGTGCCGCGCCAGTTATTTTTTGCCCATATCCGGCTTGTCGTCATTGGTGAATCGCTCGCCAAGGCGGGGATGCAGGAGCTGTTTGATTTCTTTGACCGGTCACGGGAGACAAGGCTTACGGCTATCGTTCTTGTCGCGCGGGGCAGAGAGGCTGAGCAGGTCGTTCGCACGCTGACGCCGCTGGAGAAAATCCCCGCGAACGCGGTCATGGGCAAGGTGGAATACAGCACGAGGCTTTGGTCGGAGAACCTGACGGTCTATATCGATGATGTAATCAAAATGATGGTCTCGGAAGAGAACGTGCTGCTTGTAAGCGGCGTTAGGCTGCTAGGAGACTTGAATCAGTCGGCTGCGAAGCGCAACGTGGAGCGAACGAGTCCGGCCGCGAGCATCAATATAAGCGGAATGGCTGTCATGCAGGATGGGAAATTAAAGAAATGGCTGGACGGAAGTTTGGCCAGAGGGGTCATCTGGGCGCGCAATAAGATGGATAGCTCCGTTATGACGATTGATGCAATGGGTAAGCCGAAAGCGGTCAGTATAGAGGTATTGAAGGGCAAAACGAAGGTCAAATCGCAGCTCTCCGGCAACAAGCTTAGCTTCCGCTATATGATCAATGCCGAGGGCTCCGTAAGCGAGCTGCAGGTTCCGCTGGACCTGAGCAAGCCGGAGGCCATCGACAAGCTTGAGAACCAATGGGCGGATGCGATCCGCGAGGAAGTGATGTCGGCGTTTAAGCAGGCGCAGTCCGACAAGCGGGATATGCTGGGGCTGGGCCAGTTGTTTAGGCGGGAGCATCCCAAGCAGTGGCGCAAGCTGAAGATGGATTGGAGCAGCGCTTTTGCGGAAAGCGAAGTAACGGTAACCGTGCATACCGAAATTCGCCATCAGGGCTTGCGTAACAAATCCTATTTGAGCAACATATCGAAATAAAAGGCCAAAAGGTGATTGCCTATGGAATCAGGAAAAATCAGCGGGCTTCAATTTTTTAGCATCATCGTCATGTTTGAGTTAGGCGGGGTAATAGCCCTTGGCGTTGGCGGGACCGCTAAACAGGATACATGGATAGCCATCTTATTCGGACTTATTCCGGGCCTTTGTATCCTGCTTGTTTACGGGAAGCTCTATATGCTCTATCCGAAAGAACCCTTCACAACGTTTGTGCCCAAAATCCTCGGACCCTACATTGGAAAACCGGTTGTATTCCTCTACAGCGTCCACTTCATGTATCAATCGGTGCGTAACTTTCGCGGAATCGGCAATGTCATGTCCATTGCTGTTTACGACGAAACACCGCTTATTGCGCTGCTGTGTTTAATGGCGATTGCATTGATCTATATCGTCTATCAGGGGATAGAAGCCATGACGCGGACGATCGTTACTTTTTTAATCGTTATGGTGGTTCTCGGGGTACTCGGGAATTTATTCGTCATTTTCTCGAATATCATTGATGTGAACAACATGCTGCCTTTACTCGAAAATGGGTGGAAAACGGTCATTAACTCGATTCCGCTTACTTATTTCCTGCCCTATGCCGAGCTGGTCGTAGTCATGATGTTTTTTCCGTATGTCGATACCAGAAAACCGGGTTCGGTAGTGAAGATTGGCGTCATGGCCGCCATTTTCTCGGGTCTGGTGCTGAGCTATACGATGGCGCTTAACGCTTCGGTGCTTGGCCCGGATCTGCTTAGCCGATCGACGATACCGCTTTTGGCGACCACTTCGAAGATCAACATCGGGGATTTTATTCAGAAAATGGATGGCATATCGATATCTACGCTGGTCATCAGTTATTTTTTTAAGGCCGTTGTTTATTTTTACGTGGCCGTCATGGCCGTGACCGATTTGTGGAAGCTGAAGGGGATTCAGGCTGTTGTGGTTCCGCTTGGCATTATTATTTTTTTCTCCTCGATTATGGTTGCGGAAAATTCGGTTGAAAACTATATCGAGGGCTACATCATCAACCCTTACGTGGCATTTCCTTTTCAGACTGCGATCCCGGTCGTTCTATTAATCGTTGCTTTGGCGCGGAGAAAGAAGCAAAGCGCTGCTTGAGGGCCGGGGGAAACAGGCTTAGGATCAGCACCAGCAGGCTTATAAAGATCATTAGGTATTCCGCGGTCGTAAGCATGATGAAATACGTGCCTAGGCTGAACCAGGCTTCCAGATAAGTCATGCCGTCAAACAGATTCATGACGTAATCGTAGATCAAATTGGATATGGCATACCCGATAATAATGAACGGCAGCTTCATTTGAACTCTCCTTTTTTGCAGGGAAACGCTTTTCGTTATTGTGGCGGAATAGGGACGTGAGTATGCGGCATATGTTCTAAACGGGGTACATGCATTTTTGAGAAAATTCCAATTTTGTGCTAAGGTTAAAGGATAGAATAAGAAAAAACGGAGGTTGAGCTGTTGGCAAAGGTACATAAGGGGTTATCATCTTTAGAAATTTTTAAACGGTTTATATTCATTACGATCGGCTCGGTTCTAATGGGCGTTGCCTTGGAATTGTTTCTAGTGCCGAACAACGTGATCGACGGAGGCATTGCCGGAATCTCGATTATGCTGGCGCATTTAACTTCGCTTCCCCTAGGCGTGTTCTTGTTCATTGTAAACGTACCGTTTCTAATTCTCGGTTATAAGCAAATAGGGAAAACCTTCGCGATCTCGACGTTGTACGGCATTATTGTCATGTCCGTTACAACTTCGCTGCTCCATCATGTTGAAGCATTCACGGAGGAGAAGCTGCTGGCCGTATTGTTCGGCGGACTTATTCTCGGAGTGGGCGTCGGTCTTGCGATTCGATTCGGCGGATCGCTGGATGGCGTGGAGATCGTATCGATTCTTATTTCGAAGAAGCTGCGCATGCCGGTCGGACAGATTATCATGATTTTTAACGTGGTTATTTTTGTAGTCGCCGGTTTCGTCTTTGAGTGGGATTCGGCTATGTACTCGATGTTTACATACTATATCGCCATTAAATTGATCGATATCGTCGTGGAAGGTCTCGACGAATCCAAGTCGGTTACGATTATTTCATCCGAATACGAAGAGGTATCGCAAGCGATCATTGATCGGCTTGGCCGCACCACAACGTTGATTCAGGCCCGAGGCGGTTACTCGAAGGATGAGACGCAAATGATCTATTGCGTCGTATCCCGTCTGGAGCTGGCTAAGCTAAAATCTATTGTGCAATCCATCGATGAGAATGCTTTTATTGCCATCGAGCATGTTTCCGACGTCATGGGCGGCGGCTTCAGCAAGGGCAGCATCCACTAATCGCCAACAAAAAAATCCGGCAGCGTCATATAACGACGCGGAGCCGGATTTTTTGTTGCGCTTTTTTGGGGTCAAAAACTTGTCGTCGCAGCCGTATCTTCCGCTGTCCTTGCCAAGCCTTTATCCTTAACCCCGAGAAGAAAGAGCAAAGCGATAACCATACCCCCCGATGAGAAATAAAATAAGACCGAATAGCCGAACAGGTCAATCAAGGCGCCCATCAGCGGCGGAGAAGCGATGGCTGCAAGCGAGGATATCAAATAATAGATACCGGTGCGCGTACCGATGCTTTGCTCCTTGCCGAGTGAAACGATAAAGGGATAGGAATTGATGTTGATCATAGCCCAGCATATGCCGCCGATTAGAAGCAGTGCCCGAAGCGGGAGCAGCGAATCAACGAATGAAATGGCGGCGAAAATCAAGACGAGGCCGATGACGCCAAGGGTGATAATAAGCTTTTTGCCGAAGCGGTTGCCTAGCAGGCCGCTTGGAATCGCGGCAAGCACGAAGGCGAGCGAGAAGAAAGCGAGCGAGAAGGAGGATTGCCCTTCGGTCAGCTGCAGGTGGTTTTTGCCATATAAGGTAAAGAAGGCTTCAACGCCTTGATAGGAAAGGAACCAGAAGAAAATCGCGCCAAGCAGAAAGAGAGTCGAGCGGGTCAGCTGTCCTTTAAAGGAGATTTTGGTCTTCTCTTCGTTCGCATTGTAGGCAATCGAATCGCGCCGTTCCTTAATCGCAAAGAAGAGAATGACAAGACAGCCCAGCGTTAATACGGATGCCGTAAGGAAGGGCAGCGAAGCGTGCTTCTCGTAAAGAATCGAGCCTCCGCCAAAAGCGATGATGGAGCCGATGCCGCCCATAAAATTGATAATGCCGTTTGCTTGCGTCCGTTTGCTGTCAGGCGTGATATCCGGCATAAGCGCAACGGCTGGAGAGCGGTACAAGCTCATCGACAGGTTCATCATGACCATGAACAAAACCAGCGTTAGTAGGCTGGTATGCCATGGAATCAACGCGCCAAACAGGGCGGCGAGCGGCATGCCGATAAGCAGGTAAGGAATTCTTTTGCCAAAACGGCTGTTTGTGCGGTCGCTGCGGCTGCCGATCCATGGCTGTAAAAATAAAGCGAAATAGTTATCGATCGTCATCATAAACCCGATAAGTGCGGTGCTTTTCAAAAAATTATCGAGGAAAAACGGGACAAAGGCGTTGTACAGCGCCCATGTGATGCTGATGCTGAAAAAACCGAATCCGAGCAGCCATGTTTTTTTCACCCTGCGCTTGCTCCTCTCCTTGCCAGAATCTCTGCCAGCCGATCTGGATAATCGGTAATGATGCCTGCCGCGCCGGCGTCGATCAGCGCCTCCATTTCAGATGGATCATTGACGGTAAAAGGGTGATAGACGATGCCGTGCGCAGCAGCCTCTGCTGCCCATTCCTGCGTTACCGCTAATTTATAGGCATGCAGCGCATCGGCTTGGAGCGACGCCGCATAATCCCATGGACGGTAAAGTCCTTCCATGTACAAAATACCGGTACGGATTTCAGGCGCAAGCTGCTTGCAGGCCACAAGCGAATAATGATTAAAGCTCGATATAATAACGCGTTCCGTCATGCGGTAATCCCGAACCATTCGGATAACCTTCTCCTCGATGCCGAGGTAGGGGATCGAACCGTTTTTGAGCTCGATATTGAGAACAATGTCGGTTGGCTTGAGCAGCTCCAGCAGCTGCTCAAGCGTGGGTATCCGCTGATTATGAAATGCTGGGGCGAACCAGCTTCCTGCGTCCAGCGAAGAAAGCTCTTCATACTCGGTATCTTTTACAAGCTTTTTTAAGCCTGCGGTTCTTGCCAAGGATTCATCATGAATGACGACGACCTGCCCGTCCTTGGTTAATTGAACATCGGTCTCGATACCTGTGGCGCCCAGCTCTAAAGCTTTCTGAAATGCAGCTAACGTATTTTCCGGACAACAGCCGCTTGCGCCGCGGTGGGCGAAATTGATCACGTTTTTCATAAGGGTTAATCCTCTCTTTTTCAAGTTAAGCGAAGCGATAATAAATAAGCACGAAGGTAGCCAGCACAAAGATAAAGTTGAGCGATACGAATATCATTTGATCGATCACCGTTCGGTGCATCGAGACAGGCGGCTTATAGAAGCTGGCGCCCTCGATAATAAACAGGATCAGCACGATATGGATCATAAAATGACCGGCAAGCTCCATCATGCCGAACAGCATCGTCGTTGAGATGAAAATAAGCGTCAACACGACGGATAACAGCCGGTTCAAAATGCCGACGACAAGCAAATAACCGACAATAAATTCGATGAACCCTGCCATGACGATAAACAGCGCCGGCTCGAAGCCGAACGTCGGCACGTTATGGTTGGCGATAATATCCTCTGCCATCGTGGGATAAATCCATTTTTCCACGGCGACCCAGCTAAGCGACAGCCCGGTTCCTAAGTAGAGAAGCGGGAAGCCCCACTCAGATTCCTTGGTTCTCTCGAGGAGAAGGACGCCGATAATGGCTAGATAAAAGCCGTAATCGAGCATATGGAACAGTCCGGCTTCGATGCCCGTGTCAATAAACAAGACGAGCATGGCAAGCGCTCCTATCTTCGTCGCATAATGCTGCGGAATAAGCAGTAGCGCGATTGCTGTCCACATGAGGATGGTCTGCCAACCGCTTGTCAGCTCGAACTCAAGCGCGAAGCGCGTTCCCGAAGCGGCTTGAATGAGCAGCGATGCGGCAGTGCCGTATTTGAGAATCGGCAAGGAATATTTTCTAAGCTTATCGAGCTCGCTGTCAATTCGCGTCGAGAGCTTCGATTTGGAAATCGCCGGCAATAGCTGGGTCAGTACCGCCAGGAGAACCGCAACAAACAGGGCCAGTGTCATGAAAAAAGGTGAGAGCACGGCGGCGATCGGTACTTTCTCCGGGACGACGTCTGTGAACCATTTGACATGTGCATAATAATCCATAAGCTGCTATTCCTCCGATTAGATGTGGTTTACAGTTGTTTACGAGGATCGTAGCATATTGCCCACCATAATAAAAGTGCCAGGAATGGAATAAAAACACAAAATTAAAAATGGTGTTTACATACCCTATGGGGGTATGCTAAACTGAGTTCAGAAGCATATACCCCATGGAGGTATGTAGAATGAATAAAAGCACGGCAAACAAGGAAGTGCACGAGGATTCTTCCGCAGAATGCTGCGATTCGGCTGCTCCTCGCAAGAGCCATCACTCGGAGCAGATGAAAGACAATTTAACGAAACGCCTTAATCGAATCGAAGGACAAATTCGGGGCGTAAAAGCCATGATTGAGAAAGATACGTATTGCGATGATGTGCTGAATCAGATCGCGGCCGCGCAATCCGCTCTAAACAGCGTAGGAAAGCTGCTGCTTGAGGGGCATATGAAAAGCTGCGTCATTGAACGCATTCAAGCTGGCGAGAGCGAAGTGATTGATGAATTGCTGGTTACGGTTAACAAATTAATGAAATAGACGGAGAGGGGAATTATAAAATGGCTAATGCAGTATTGAAAGTAGAGGGAATGACTTGCGGGCACTGCGTAAGTGCAGTTGAGAAAGCAGTCGGCAATGCGGGTGCCGTAGGCAAGGTTGATTTGGCGGGCAAGAAGGTATCGGTCGAGTTTGATGAAAGCAAAGTAACGCTTGAAGCCGTCAAAGCAGCCATCGAGGATCAAGGCTACGATGTGGTTTAAGCCTTTGGCATCGCGTAATGATCAAGCAAGCAGAGGCTGAGCCCAGCCTCTCTTTTTTTACAAAAATATATACCCCATGAGGGTATAGTGCCGGTAGGTGAGCATGCATGGATAAAGCGCAAACGACCATTCAAATTACGGGAATGACCTGCGCGGCCTGCGCGAATCGGATTGAGAAAGGCCTCAATCGGATGGAAGGCGTCGAGGCCAATGTAAATTTGGCGCTGGAGCGGGCGTCGGTTCGTTATGATCCGCTTGTGGTAGATGATGCTAAGCTGGAGCAAAAAATTATTGATTTAGGTTATGGCACAATTAAGCAGACGGCAGATTCAAACGAGAACGCCGGTGATTACAAGAAGCAAGAAATTAGACGGCAGCAGCTGCGGCTTGCCGCTGCCATCGCGCTTTCCTTGCCGCTGCTGTGGGCGATGGCGGGACATTTCGCATTCACAAGCTTCCTGCCGGTGCCGCAGCTGTTTATGAATGCTTGGTTTCAGCTTGCGCTGGCTGCGCCGGTTCAGTTCATTATCGGCTGGCCGTTTTACGTGGGTGCTTACAAAGCGCTTCGGAACGGCAGCGCCAATATGGATGTGCTCGTAGCGCTGGGAACGTCAGCGGCATTCTTCTACAGCTTATACGAGACGTTCCGGACATTAAACCCGTCTGGGCACGGCGCTCATGAGGCGGAGCTTTATTACGAGACAAGCGCGGTGCTCATTACCTTGATCGTGCTCGGCAAGCTGCTGGAGGCTTTGGCGAAAGGAAGATCCTCCGAAGCGATCAAGACGCTGATGGGACTGCAAGCCGCTTCGGCGCTCGTGATTCGGAATGGAGTAGAGCAGCGCATAGCCGCGCAGGACGTAATCGCGGGCGATATCCTGCTCGTAAAGCCGGGCGAGAAAATTCCCGTCGACGGTATCGTGCTGGACGGCTCGTCAACCGTCGACGAAGCGATGCTCACGGGAGAGAGCATGCCGGTCGAGAAACGCCAAGGCGATGAGCTGATTGGCGCTACGATCAACAAAAACGGCGCGCTGCGGATGCAAGCCACAAAAGTCGGCAAAGAGACGGCGCTCGCTCAGATCATCAGGGTCGTTGAGGAAGCACAGGGCTCAAAGGCGCCTATTCAGCGGGTCGCCGACCGGATTTCAGGGATCTTTGTGCCGATCGTGACCATTTTGGCGGCTGCCGCATTTGCGGTTTGGTATTTGATTATTGAGCCTGGCGAGCTGGGGAATGCGCTGGAGAAGGCGATTGCGGTGCTCGTTATTGCTTGCCCGTGCGCGCTTGGTCTGGCGACTCCGACCTCGATTATGGCCGGATCGGGAAGAGCGGCCGAGCTCGGCGTTTTATTCAAGGGCGGAGAGCATTTGGAGAGCACGCATCATATTGATACGGTGGTGCTGGATAAGACGGGTACCGTCACGAAAGGCAAACCTGAATTAACCGATGTTAGGACTGCCGCAGGCTTTGAGGAAAAACGGCTGCTCAGCTGGGTCGGAGCAGCGGAAAAAAACTCGGAGCATCCCGTTGCCGAAGCGCTTGTGACAGGGATCCAGGCTCGCTCGATTGCGCTGCCGGAGGCGGAGCATTTTGAAGCGGTGCCCGGTTTTGGGATTGAGGCGCTGGTTAACGGGCAACAATTGCTGGTAGGGACCCGGCGGCTGATGGAGAAACACGGCGTGAATGTCCAAAAGGCAGAAGCAGAGCAGCAGGAGCTGGAATCGGAAGGAAAAACGGTCATGCTTATCGCGGTCAACGGACAATATGCGGGCATGGCTGCGGTAGCGGATACGGTAAAGGAAACGTCGGCGGCTGCCGTTGCCCGCCTGAAGGCGATGGGACTCGAGGTCATTATGCTGACGGGGGATAACGAACGAACGGCACGGGCGGTAGCGAAGGCTGTCGGCATTGAACGCGTTCTTGCCGAGGTATTGCCCGAGCAGAAGGCAAAGGCGGTTCAGGAGCTGCAGGCGGAGGGACGCAAGGTAGCTATGGTCGGCGACGGCATGAACGATGCGCCTGCGCTCGTCGCGGCCGATATCGGGATGGCGATTGGCGGAGGGACCGACGTGGCGATTGAGGCCGCGGACATCACGCTGATGCGCGGCGATTTGAACAGCATCGCGGACGCCATTCGAATGAGCAAGGTTACCATGGCTAATATCAAACAAAATTTATTCTGGGCGCTCGCCTACAATGTCATCGGCATACCGATTGCCGCAGCCGGTTTTCTTGCTCCATGGCTGGCAGGAGCAGCTATGGCATTAAGCTCGGTATCCGTAGTGTTGAACGCGCTCAGGCTGCAAAGGATGCGATAATACGATATGAATAAGGGAGCATCGGGAAAAATGAAATATAGAAAGCGTACGGCTGCTGCGGCTATCATCGTGCTAAGCTTGCTTGCTGCCGGCTGCGGCAGCGCATCTAACGACGAGCATGCAGAGCATGCTTCGGATAATCAAGAGGCGGCAAACGAGCATAGCGGACATCCTGCCAGCGAGAACGGGAATGCAGGCGGCGACAGCCATAGCGGTCACGGCAGCGATGGTGATGGTGACGCCTCGGAAAAGCCAGCCGCGGATCTGTCGCAAGAATGGCGTTTTTCGCCGCAGAACCCGAAGCCGGGAGAAGAGACGAATATCGAGTTGTTTTTGTATGACAACGCAGGCAAGCCGATTGAGAAATATGAGGTCAACCATGAAAAGCAGATGCATCTGATCATTGTTAGCGAAGATATGGCTGAGTTCATGCATATTCACCCGGAATATGCGGGCGAAGGCAAATTCGAGGCTGCGGCTTCCTTCGCCAAGAGCGGAGCGTACAAGCTGTTTGCGGATTTTATTCCTACAGGCTCCGCCCAGACGACGATTACATCGACACTCAAGGTTGCAGGGACGAAGGAAACCGCAGAGCCGCTGGAGAAGGATGCGGAATTGACCAAAAGCGTTGACGGCATTACGGCAGCATTAAAGGTATCCTCATTCAAAGCGGGCGAAGAGGCGGATTTGACCTTTACGTTTAACGATGCGGCAACGAAGCAGCCGATTACCGATTTGCAGCCTTATTTAGGCGCGATCGGGCATGTCGTTATTTTGAATAAGGATCTGACACGCTATCTGCATGTTCATCCGAAGGACGGGAATGGCAGCGGGCCGACCGCCGACTTCTCAACGAGTTTCCCGGAGCCGGGCTTATACAAAATATGGGGCCAATTTCAACGGAACGGAAAAACATTTATTATTCCGTTTACGGTCGAGGCCGAATGATAAAGGAAAGTCCGATAACCTTTATATAAATGCTAATCACCTGGAAACGGGTGATTTTTTTATGTTTTTTTTACGGAGCGCAGGCATGGAAAACCCTTTTGTTATGCGGATTCTGAGCAGGTATGAGGGGACGGGAATAGAAAACGCTTACTAAAAATATTGAAAAATGAAATTTTGGGGCTTGAAAAGATGGGAATACGTGTTAAACTAATCGTGTAACAAAGTTGTTAATCGATTAATATAATTGCTATTTCTTTTGGAGGTGAGCGTGAGCCGATTCAGCATGCGGGATTATTGGTTCTCTAATCCAATGCCGCGCTTTACGGTTAATAAATTAACGATTTATGAAGCAGCTGGGAGTGTGAATCCTATCACTGCTTATCGTATTCGTAAATTGGGATTGCTGCCAATAGGGTATTGCATGATCCAATCGCGTTAGTAACGGCTGCTAATCAAGGGGAGTCAGGACAGCATGATAGGCATAAGAAATCATTTTGTTAAAACAATGCTTGAATGGCGATTAATAAATTAGTTAATCAAAGGAATGGAATCAAACTCGAAAAACGTGTCAGGTACTAATGACTATATCTTTTAAGAGATGAATTGTAAACGCTTTATTTCTAAAAAATAAAGGAGGAATTTAGATGAAAAAGATGGCAAGCACTTTCATTTTTATGTTGGCACTGATCATGCTCGTTACAGCCTGCTCCAGCGGTGCCGGAACGAACACGGTCAACAACGGCACGGAAAATACGCCTGCGAATGCAGGAAGCACGAACGAAGCGGCGACGAACGAGCCGGCAGCAGAAAATGCGGAATCCGGGGATGCGGCTGCCAAATCGACCGTCGATCCATCCATCTCCGGAGAAGTAACGTTCTGGACGTTCCTCGACAATAAAGAAAAGGATGCAGCTCTCCAAAAGGCATTTAACGAAGTTTATCCAAACATTAAGCTGAAAACGATTTTTGTGCCGTTTGCAGATTTGCATGATAAGCTGCAAACGACTTTGGCAGCAGGAAAAGGCGCACCGGATGTAGCTCTGGTCGAGCAAGGCCAATTTACCCGTTACAGCACTGGCAACGTGCTGGAGGATTTGCTTCAGCCGCAATATGACGCCGGCAAATACCAAAGCCTCGTGTCCGAGTACAACTGGAACCGCTGGTCATCCATCGACGGCAGCAAATTGCTTGGTATGCCGTGGGATGTTACGCCTGCCGTCACTTACTACCGCGCAGACATTTTCGAAGAGCTGGGCCTGCCTTCCGATCCAGCCGAGCTTGGCGAGTACATTCAAGACCCGGACAATTTCTTCACGCTTGCTCAAACCTTGAAAGCAAACGGAAAGTACTCGATGGAATGGCGCGATTCACCGGTTCACTGGCTTGGTGACTCGGTAGGCTACTATGACAGCGAAATGAACTGGATACGGAATACGGACGAATTCGTGAAATTCCTTGATATTTCGAAGCAAGTTAACCAATTGAAAATTGCTCCTCATGACGGCATCTACAGCGACAAAGGCAAGCAGCGCGTGAAAAAGGGCGAATCCCCGATGTACGTAGCGGGAACTTTCGGCGCGCGTGACCTGGAAATCAACTTCCCGGATCAAAAGGGCAAATGGAGAGCAACCACAATGCCTTTCGGCCTGAACGTAGGCATGGGCGGATCGACCTTCGTTATTCCTTCGCAAAGCGGAAACAAAGACGCGGCATGGGCATTCGTGGAATTCATTACGACTTCCGAAGCAGCATGGAAGCTTTGGATTGAGCAATCCGTTCAACCGGACTACAAGCATATTACTAGCCAAGAATGGTACATCAACCACACGAACCCGTACCTTGGCGACCAAGAGGATTACAAGTTCTACAATGAGCTTGCGAGCTTGATTCCGGTAAGACGCTACACTCGTCTTGACGGCTTGGCATGGCCGCTATGGGTAGAAGGCGTGCTCGCTGCGCTTGATAAAAACATCGATTCCAAAACAGCGATTCAGCAAACGCAAGAAAATATCGAGAACAAGCTGAAGGCTGAAAAAGAAAAATTGTTGAAGGAGCTTGCGCAATAGCTCTTACAGTAATCAGTGCCGTTCAGATCCGGATCATCCTTCCAAGCGGAGGATGATTCGGCATTTCAGCACGACCGGAAATTTAACTTTCATCGCGAAACGATAGCTGAACCGCCTGAGAATGACGGCAGCCGTTTACGCTAGTATGGCAAGGGGGTGCTCCTTGGTGATTCGTTGGCTAAGTAAGTATAAGGTAACATTGGTTGTCATTGCCGCATTAGTCTGCTTCTTTTTGTGGTGGAATAATTCAAGGGGCTACAACGATGATGCAATGGCTGGAATTGCGCTGGATGCGGGAATCGATGAATCGTCAATTTTGGAAGGTGAAGACGCCAGCAGCAAGCTGGAGCCGTCTTTTAATAAATATGCGGACAGCTGGAATGAGCAGGGTGCAGCGGATACGAAGGGTTTCAACGTGACGCTGGCTTCAACTGATTATTTAGCGATCAGCGAGGCGGGGACTCGAATTGAAACGGGCCTTGGCGGTCAAGCCGGCCAAGCATTGGCGCTAATCGATGAAGATAGCTGGGCGGATTATGCCTTTGAGGTGCCGGAGGACGGCTACTATCAGATGGGGATGAGCTACTACGCTATGGAGGGCAAACGCTCATCGGTTGTTCGCAGCGTGCAGATCGACGGGCAGTATCCTTTTTACCAGGCCAAAAAGCTGGAATTCCAGAGGATGTGGAAGGAAGCAGGCGAGCCTTGGTTCGATAATCAAAACAATGAATTCAATCCTCGCAGGGAAGAGACTGCAGGCTGGCAGTACCGGGAATTCCGTGATTCGGAAGGGAAAACGTACGATCCGTTCCGGTTCTACCTGACGAAGGGCAAGCACACGCTTCGCATACAAGCAGTGCGTGAGCCGGCTGCAATCGGGAAGATCGATATTTACTCGCCGGTACAATTGCCGACCTATGCAGAAGTGGCTGCCGCGTATGAGCAGAAGGGCTATAAGAAAACCGAGGGCCAGCTAATAAAAGTACAAGCGGAGCTCTCGACTTTGAAGTCAGATCCCACGCTCAAACGGATCGAGGACCGCGAGCCGGCAACGGAGCCGTTCAAGAAAGATTCGATCGTGCTCAACACGTTCGGCGGAGCGAGCTGGCGGACGGGGGGACAATGGGCAGAGTGGGAGGTCGAGGTGCCGGAGAGCGGCTTGTATGAGATTGGCGCCCGTTACGGGCAATGGTTTCTGAACGGCATGCCGACACAACGAACGGTAACGATCGATGGCAAGCTGCCCTTTAAAGAAATGAATGAAATTTCCTTTCCTTACAAGTCCGAATTCCAAATTTCCAAATTTGGCGGCAATAGCGAGAGCAATGAGCCTTATCTCTATTATTTGGAGAAGGGCAAGCATACGATTCGCATGGAAGTGCAGGTCGGAGCGCTTGGCCGGATGCTGGAGACGGTTACGGATACGACGCGCAAAATGTCTCTTCTGGGACGCGAGGTCATTCAAGTAACCGGGACGAATCCCGACCCGAACGGCGACTGGCGCTTGGAGCAAAATATTGCGAACCTGGTGCCGCGCCTGCAGTTGATGGCGAAAAGCTTCGATGAAACGATCAAGGGGCTGTACGCGCTTGGCGTCGATGAAGGCAGCTCGGAGGTGAGCACGCTTTATGAAGTCCGGGATGTGTTGCTGAGCATGGCAGAGGATTCCTCTTCCATTCCGGGAAGAATGCCGCAGTTCAATGATCTGCAGGCATCGCTCGGGACATGGGTGAACGGGCTGAGCAAGCAAAGCCTGCTGCTTGATTATCTCATCATTAAATCCCCGGATACGGCTTGGCCGAAGCCTGCCGCCGGATGGGTGGCGAGAACGGGCACGATGCTGTACGACTTTACGAGCTCCTTTACGAAAAATTACGGCGGTATCGGCAATGTCTACGAAGACGAGCAGGTGCTCGACGTATGGGTAGCCAGGGGCCGTGATTGGGTCGATATCATCAAGCAGATGATTGACGAGGATTTCACGACGGAGACGGGCATTAAAGTAAACGTCAACGTTATACCGGCACAGCAAATGCAAGTGCTTCTGCTTGCGAGCACAGCCGGCCTCGCGCCGGATGTCGCGCTAGGCGTAGAGGGCGAAATTCCGATCGATTACGCCGTCCGGAACGGGCTGGTTAACCTCGAGGAGTACGAAGATTACGATGAGGTAGCCGCGCGCTTCAGGCCAGGCGCGCTCATTCCTTACAAATATGACGGCGGCAGCTATGCCCTGCCGGAGAATCAAAACTTCAACATGCTGTTCTATCGCAAGGATATTATGCAGCAGCTGGGCATAAAGGAGGAAGAAATTCCGGACACCTGGCAGGAAGTGATGGATCTTATCCCTATCTTGCAGCAGAACGGGATGGACTTCTTCTACCCGCATGCGCCGAACAATCCGGCCCTTGCAATCAATGAATTCGCTCCGTTCCTATTCCAGCAGAACAGCGAGTTCTACCGTGAAGGCGGTAAATTCTCGAACCTCGATTCGCCGGAAGCGATGGAGGCGTTCAAGCTGTGGACGGGTCTGTTCACGAACTTTAAAATCTCGAAGCAAGCGGACTTCTATAACCGCTTCCGTTCCGGTGAAATGCCGATCGGGGTAGCGGATTACTCGACCTATGTACTGCTGTCTACGGCAGCGCCGGAGCTGACGGGCTGGTGGGGGATGAAGCCGATGCCGGGCATTCAGCAGGAGGACGGACAAATTAACCGTTCGACCGGGGGCCTTGCACAAACGGGCATGATCTTCAAAGACACGGACATGAAGGAACAGTCATGGGAATTCCTGAAGTGGTGGACGAGCGCGGATACGCAGGAAAGATTCGGCTCTGAGCTGGAAGCGCTGCTCGGCGTCGAGGCGAGATGGAATACGGCCAATATCGAAGCGCTGCAGCGTATGCCTTGGCAGTCCTCGGATATCGAGGCCATCCTGGAGCAGTGGGAATGGTTCAAGGAACGCGAGGTCGTTATCGGCGGTTACTACACGACAAGGCATATCGCGAATATTTGGAACCAAATCGTACTGAACGGCAAAATACCGCGTGAAGCGGTGGAGGAAGGCGTTAAGGAAATCGATAAGGAACTGCGCAAGAAGCGCGAAGAATTTGGCTTAAACGAAGAACCCGCCGATCAGGCAGCTTCAAAAGGAGGCGATAGTCCGTGAAAATGAACACAGAGCCGGCGGCGATAACCGTGGACACTCCAAAAGCGGAGCGCCTCCGCAAGCCGGGCAAAATGTCCTTGCTGTGGCAGGAAATGAAGAGAAACAAGGTATCCTACTTGTTTCTCGCCCCGTTCCTCATCCTGTTCACGCTGTTTACGATCGTTCCGGTCGTCACATCGGTCGTTCTGAGCTTCACGTATTACAACATTTTGGAGGCGCCGAGATTTATCGGCCTCTCCAATTACAGGCTCTTGTTCGTAGATGACGATATCTTCCTCAAAGCGATTGGCATTACCTTGAAATTCGCGTTCATAACAGGGCCGGTCGGCTATGTCATGGCGTTTCTGCTGGCTTGGCTCATCAGCCAAATCCCGCAAAAATACCGCTTTTTCTATACGCTTTGTTACTACACGCCATCGATAACGAGCGCAACGGCGATGTCGGTCGTTTGGCTCTATCTGTTTGCGGGCGACCGCAAAGGACTGCTCAACTATTTTGCATCGAAGCTGGGCATTATCGACGAGCCGTATTTGTTTTTGCAAAATATTAATTCGATCGTTCCCGTTATCATTATCGTTTCCTTGTGGATGTCGATGGGCGTAGGCTTTCTGGCCTTCCTTGCCGGTCTTCAAAACGTACCGAAGGATTTGTATGAGGCAGGAGAGATTGACGGTATCAAATATAGATGGCAGCAGCTCATTTATATTACGGTACCGTCGGTTAAGCCGCAGCTGCTGTTCGGCGCGGTGCTCCAGGTCGTTAGCTCGCTGACCGTATTCGATGTCAGTGTCCAGCTCGTCGGCTTGCCGAGTCCGCTGTACGCGGGCCATACGATTTTGACGCATTTATTCGATTACGCCTTTATTAAGTTTGAGATGGGCTATGCTGCGGCCATCGCGGTCGTGCTGTTCGTCATGATGATCGGACTGAACCGTCTCATATTCAAATGGCTAGGAAAGGACTGAACCGATATGACTGGCGCAGTAAAAGGCAGGAAGGACTGGGGCGGCTTTCTCCTCTATTTATTTCTAACGTTGTTCGGTCTTTTGATGCTTGCACCGCTCGTTTACATGGTATCTACCGCCTTTAAACCGACAAGCGAGCTGTTCCTATTCCCGCCGCGGTTTTTCGTGAACAACCCGACGTTGATCAACTTTCGCGATCTATTGCTCATTACGGGAACGACGAGCGTTCCGTTCTCGCGGTTTATATTTAACAGCTTGCTGATCAGCTCCTGTATCGTCGGCTTCGGCATTATCGTATCGGCGATGGCGGCTTACCCGCTCGCGAAGCATAACATGCCGTTCCGCAGCGCGATTTTTAACATGGTCGTGCTCGCGATCATGTTCTCGCCGATGGTCGTTCAAATCCCGCAATATTTGCTTATCAGCAAAATCGGCCTGATCAATACGTATTGGGCGATGATATTGCCGTATTTGGCCGCTCCGATCGGGATGTTTTTGATGACGCAGTTTTTGCGCCAAATTCCGGATGCTCTGCTGGAGGCGGCCCGCATGGACGGCGCATCCGAATGGAAGGTATTCTGGGTTGTCGTCATGCCGATGCTGAAGCCGGCCATTGCTACGTTTGCTTTATTCAGCTTTATATCCGCATGGAATGATCCGTATCCGGCGATGGTCTATACGACCGATCAGGATATGAAATCCTTGCCGCTTGCGATCCAGACATTAAGCGGCGGATACGGCGTGGTCGCGCGTGTCGGAACATTGGCGGCCGCAAGTTTACTGATGATTGTGCCGACGATTATCGTCTTTATCGTCACTCAGCGCTTGGTGCTGCAAACGATGGCGCATTCAGGTCTGAAAGAGTAGGAGGACAACCGGGATGAAGCAGGTTACGATATTCCGATGCGTTGTCAGTACGGCTATCGCTTTACTGATGTTAGTTACAGCTCTGCCGGTTCAAACGTTCGCCGCCTCTCCTTACGAGGGATATACGAGGAACAAGCTGGGCGAAGACGTTCATTCGATTAACGGCTACATGTACGAGAGCTCGATTGATGGATATAACTTGTCGTCGGGGCCGTTTAACGCACCCGAGGATGTTTTCCTTGCGGACGACGGAACGATTTATGTCGTTGACACCGGCAACAGCCGCGTCGTGCATTTGGATGCGAATCACGAGGTGCTGAAAATCATTGGCGATGCCGAAGGGGACGGCATGCTGAACGAGCCGAAGGGCGTTTATGTAAAGCAGGATGGTACCGTCTATGTAGCCGATACGAAAAACCAGCGGATCGCGATTTTTGATCAAAACGGCAAATTCGTAAAGCAGTACGGAAAGCCAGAAAGCCCGCTGCTGGGAGCAACCTTCTCCTATTCACCATCGAAGCTGCTCGTCGATAAGCGTAATTATATGTTTGTCGTGAGCGATGGCAACACGCAGGGACTCATTCAAATTGATCCAAACGGCCAATTCAAAGGCTTTTACGGCGCGAATCACGTCGGCTTCAGCTGGAGCCGCTTGTTCGTGAAGCTTGTCGCGACGGATGAGCAGAAGGCAAAGCTGTCGGTGGTGAAGCCGCTTGAGTTCTCCAATGCGGTGCAGGATGCGGAAGGCTTTATTTACACGTCCACACTCGGAACGGAAATGAATCAATTGAAGCGGCTGTCGCCTGTCGGCGTCGATACGCTCAATGTCGTTCCGAAAAGGTACGGCGGACGTTTCGATGCAGGCCCGTTTGAGGTTCCTTCGTTCCTTGATCTGGCTGTCGACAAGGACGGCGTGATTACCGCGCTCGATCTGCAATCCAGCAAGGTGTACCAATACGATAAGCTGGGCAATTTTTTGTTCGTGTTCGGCGGGCTTGGGGATCAGAACGGCTTGTTCATTACGCCGTCGAGCCTTGCGCAGTCGGCGGACGGCACGGTTTATGTGGTAGACAAAGGACGTAACCGGATCGATCTGTTTCGGACGACTCCCTTTGCTGATCTCGTGCATGATGCTTCGCGGCTGTTCGTTGACGGACGCTATAAGGAAGCCGAGGGAATGTGGAACGAGGTGCTGCATTTGAATGCAAACTTCGATCTCGCTTATCTGGCCATCGGCAAATCGCTCTATAAAGCGGAGAACTATAAGGATGCCATGACTTATTTTGAGCTGGCAAGATCGCGCTTCGATTATTCGGTTGCGTTCAAGGAATATCGGAAGGAATATATCAGGGAGCATTTTGCATGGATCTGTTTAGCCATTATCGTGCTTATCGTTGCCTTGCGCTATGTCATTCCATTCCTGTGGAGAAGGACAGCTGCGTTTCTGGCAGCCCGCAATACCGCAAGAGCGGTTGGCATGAAGGGAGGGGTGCCCCATGATCGCAACGTTTAAAATGATGCGGCAGGTGCTCGTGCACCCGATTGATTTCTACCATGACATCCAGGAGCCGGGCCGCATTAAGTGGGGGCAGGCGCTCTTCATTGTCGCACTCGCTTATTTGGCGAGAATGATTGCGATTCTAATTACGGGCTACGCATTTGAGACAAGGGAAACCTACGAGATTTCGTTCGTGCATGAGCTGATCTGGATCGTTGTGCCTTGGTTAACCTGGACCGTGTCCAATTGGGGCGTCAGCGCCATTCTTGAGGGAGAAGGGAAGTTCAAGGAAGTATTCGTCGGCAGCGCGTTTGCGCTGGTGCCGTATGCAATTTTCATTATCCCGATTACGCTGCTTACGAATATTTTGGCGCTGGATGAAAGCTCGATTTATTCGTTCCTGATCAATTTCACCGTTTATTGGGTATGCTGGCTGCTGCTGCTGAAGGTCAGAATCGTTCATGATTTCGAGTTGATGAAAATGATATGGATCACGGTGCTGAGCATCATCGGCATATTGATCATCTGGTTTATCGGTATTCTCATGTTCGGCTTAGTCAATCAACTCATTAACTTTGTAGTAGACATGTTCAAAGAAATAAACTTCCGGAGGTAGGTGGACGAGATGAGGAAACAACGAAAATGGCTTATTATCGCGGCATTGCTGCTCGTTGTCAGCATATTCCCTCCAATCGGGACCGCGGAAGGGATTAACGAGGTGCAGGCAGAGGAAGATGCTGGCGGAAGCACGGCTGAGGCGGAGGCGGATGCCGTATCCGGCGAGGATGCTGCGGAAGCGACGGCTGCCGAAGCTGCTGCGGAGACGGCGGTACCTGCTGCCGCGGGGAATGTGAAGCTGTATCCCGTCACGGCGACGAAGCAGATCGCGGAAAACGACGGCTACAAAATGTACATCGACGAGAAGTCGGGCAATATTCGTCTCGTTGATAAACGAACGGATACGGAGTGGCTGGGCACGCCGCAGCTGCCTCGCACGACGATGCCCAATAACAAGAAGTTTATGGACGCAGCCGTTCATGTGAAATACACAGAGGGCTCCGATACGGTTCAAACGTACTTAACGAAGGAAAAGGAAAACAAGCTGAAGATCGAAACCATCGATGGCGGGGCTAAGGTTACCTTCCAATTCGTAAAGGAAAAGCTTGAGTTTGCTATGGAGTACCGCTTGGTGGAAAACGGCTTCGAGCTGACGATTCCGGAATCCTCGATTAAAGAATCCGGCAAAGCAAAGTTTGTGAGCATTGAGCCGCTGCCGTTCTGGAACGCGGCTGCCGATACGGAGGAAGGCGCAATCTTCCTGCCGGACGGCTCGGGCGCGCTTATGAAATACAGCGCGAAGCATCCGCAATTTTTTGCAGGCTACTCGGAAATGATTTACGGCGCGGATCCCGCTTACGTCACGCAGTCGCATGATAACATCGATCAGCTGTGGAGACAAAAGCTCGCGCCGAAGGAAGCAGTCGCGCTGCCTGTTTTCGGCAACTACCGAAATGAAGTCGGCTCGCTCGGAATCATAACGAAGGGACAGTATGATGCAAAGATCAACGGTACGCCATCGGGCATACGCGCGATTTCGTATTACCGGACGTCCGCGGAATTCGTATACCGCTGGAGCGATGTGATCTTTATTGGAACATCGGGCGAGATTCCGTTTTTCCAAGGAAACTGGATCAAAGGCGACCGGCAAACGCGTTACGTGCTGCTGCAGGATAAGCAGGCTGATTATGTCGGCATGGCGCAGGCATACGGCAAGTACTTGCAGGATGAGCAGGAGGTTAAGTCTACTGAGCAAACGACCGTGCCTGTGAAGGTGAAACTTCTCGGCGGAATTTCGCGGGATGAAGTACTCGGAAGCACGTTCATTCCCATGACGACCTTCGAGCAAGCGCGCGAAATTATCGATGCTTTCCAGCAAAAAGGGATAACGGATTTAGAGCTTACTTTTGCAGGATGGTCCGATGACGGCTTATATGGCGATCAGCCCGATCATTTCCCGGTAGAGAAGAAGCTGGGCGGGGCGAAGGATCTGAAGGAGCTTGCCGCCTATGCGGCTAATAAAGGCGTTTCGCTTTATTTGGAAGCCAATTATGCCCGCGCTTTCTCGGAGAGCGACGGCATGAAGAAGGGGAAGGACGCGATTCGCGGCATGGACCGGGAGGTTGCGCCGAGCACCGATTATTTTATCGGCAGCAGATGGAATGACGACAGCAGGCTCTTCTACTGGATGAAGCCGGAGCGCGTCATCAGCAAGCACTTGAAAAAAGAGCTGAAGGATTATGCGAAGCTGGGCATTTCAGGCGTGCATCTTGCCTACTGGGGAGATACGCTGTATTCCGATATCGATTCAAAATCGCTCGCGACGCGCGGCGAAACGGCAGCCGCATGGGTAAAAGCCGCTGATGACGTACGCAAAGCGACGGGCGGGGCATCGGTCGATTACGGCTTTGCTTATATGCTCGGACATATAGACGGCATAAGCGATGTGCCGCTGGATTCCAGCCATTTTATTTACAATGACGAGACCGTGCCTTTCTACCAAATCGCGGTGCGCGGTTTAGTGCCTTATGCGGCTAACCCGATCAATCTGCGTAACGATGCGCAAAACGAGCTGCTGCGGATGGTTGAATACGGCGCGCTGCCTAGTCTGGAGCTGACCTATGAGCCGACGACGAAGCTTCAGCGTACGCTGGAGGACCGGCTGTGGAGCTCGCAGTATACGACATGGATTGATGATGCTGCCGAGCAATATAAAGAGCTTGAGCCCATTTATAAAGCAATCTCGAATCAAGCGATTGCCGATCACGAGAATCTGGGCAGCGACGTATACAGAACGACTTACGCGAACGGAACGAAGGTTATTGTCAATTACGGCGGTGCACCGGCGACGGTCGATGGTCTTTCTGTTCCTGCGGCAGGCTATCTCATGCAGAACGGAGGGGAATGAGCATGGGCAAAAAATTAGGACTCTCGATGAGGGGCCGTCACATCTTTGAGGGCTACTCGTTCATTTCCATATGGATTGTCGGTTTCTTGCTGTTTATGGTCATTCCGCTCGGTAAGTCTCTCTATTACTCGCTTAATAATCTAGAGGTTACGAAGGAAGGGCTAAAAGCTTCCTATACTGGCTTAACCCATTACCGGGCTGCGTTTACGACCGACATCGATTTTGTTCCGTTGCTGCAAACCACGATTACGACGATGCTGTCGCAGGTGCCGCTGATTCTAATTTTTGCGATGTTCAGCGCTTTGCTGCTCAATCGCCAATTTCGCGGCCGTACGTTATTTCGCGGCATATTTTTCCTGCCGGTTATCATCGCATCCGGCGCGATTTTGAGGGAGCTGCTGGAGCAGGGCGCTGCCCAGCTCCCGATCTTCTACCAGTATGACCTGTTCAGCAAGCTGAACGCCTTCATACCGGAAAGTATTTTGGAACCGCTGCTTCAGTATGCAGATTCGCTTACGCTCGTCATGTGGGATTCCGGCGTTCAGATCTTGATTTTCATCGCGGGCTTACAGACCATTTCCCCTGCTTTATATGAAGCGGCCAAATGTGACGGAGCGACAAAATGGGAAAGCTTCTGGAAAATCACCTTCCCGATGATTATGCCGATGATGTTCGTAAACACGCTGTACAGCGTCGTGAACTCGTTCACCAAAACGGATAACCAAATTATGAACCATATTATGAATAACGTGTTCAAAACGAATAATTATGCTTACGGCTCTGCGATGGGCTGGATTTACTTTATTGTGATTTCGGTCGTGCTGGCGGTCGTGTTCTTTATTTTCCGCAAAAGCTTGTCAGCGACCGAAGGTAGGGGGTAGTGGGCATGAGTTCACCTAGTATGACCGAAAAATATGCCGACCTTCAAGGCAAAGCGGAAGCGGTCTGGAAGATCACGTGGATGAAGCGCGGCCGGGGCGTTGCAGGAACGTTTTTCTACTATTTAGTTATTCTTAGCTTGGCATTTGTGTTCGTCTATCCGCTGCTGTACATGGTATCGAAATCGCTTATGCGGCCGGAGGACGTGGCAGATGCTACGATTCAATGGATTCCGAAGCAGTTCAGCCTGACGAATTATTCGATCGCGCTGGAAGAGATCAATTTCTGGCCGGGCTTGCTGAACAGCGTTATTATTTCGTTCGGCAGCGCGGTCCTGCAGGTAATCAGCTGCTCGATCGTAGGCTACGGCTTCGCGCGCTACCGATTTCCCGGCCAATCGCTGTTTCTGGCAATGGTGGTGTTTACTTTTCTTGTGCCGCCGCAAACCATCGTAGTCCCGCTGTTTACCTTTTTCCTCGACCTGGGCTGGGTAAATACGCATTTGCCGTTCGTGGTGCCGGCGCTGCTCGGACATGGCCTGAAGGGCTCGTTGTTTGTGCTCATCTTCATCCAATTTTATCGGACGCTCCCGAATGTGCTGGAAGAAGCAGCGAGAATCGACGGCGCGGGCGCGTTCCGTACGTACTGGATGATCATGTTCCCGCTCGCAAAGCCTGCGATGCTGGTCGTCTTCTTGTTCTCGGTCGTATGGCACTGGAATGACTTGTTCGAGCCCAACATGTATTTGCTCGTCCCGGAATATTTCAATCTGGCACAAAATATGGCCTTCTTCAACGGAAACGCCAATTTGGATCTCCAGCAGGCATCGAGCTCGGTATCCGCGGGCACGCTCGGCATGGCGCCTACGCTGCAAAACCAAGTCATGGCGGGGGTTATGCTTACGATCCTGCCAGTCCTGATCCTGTATATGTTCACGCAGCGTTATTTCGTGGAAAGCGTCGAGCGTTCCGGTATCGCGGGCGAATAAGACCGAGAAGCTCCTGCTCTTATGCGAGATGCAGGAGGCTTTCGTCGGGGCAGCCTGTTTTAGCTGATGGTGACTGTCGGTCGCCGAAGCCGAACGCTGACTTCCTACGCTAACCGGCGTCGCCGACCGTCGAAGCCGTCAAAGGCAGCAGATTGCCGCTTATAACCGCCGAAGCAGACCATTGATACAAAATAACAGGAATAAATCCCGCTAATTCTATGAATTAGCGGGAGAATCGGCATATAACTGGAATTTCTACCGTTAATTTAGGCAAACTCGCCTTTCATATCTCCATAGTGAGGAATTAGCAGCTCGAACAGTCGTGCGAAGATAACGGGAAAAACTCCAGTTAATTTTCTTTAATTGGTTGTTTTGGAGCATTTAACAGGAAAAACTCCCGTTAATCTTAACAAATATGCTTCCAAGTGCTTAAAACAACAATTTTAACGGGAGAAATTCCATCTAATTTAACGGAGTATCTTCTTGCATCAAAATTATCGGGAGCTTTTCCAGTTAAATTTGCTGAAAGCCAACACGAATCCCGTGTTAGATGATGCAGTGCTAAGAAGAGGTTAGTTTTACTTGATATGCATGATGCCCACCAGGTTGATTGTTGTGCAAATATGGAGGGTGCCAACTTACTGATGCTGGCTGCATGATCGATATGCGCGGTGTGGAACATAAGCGGGGAACCGTTTTACTACATAGCAGGCAGGGACGAGTGACGGATGAATGAAATGATACGGAAGCTTTTAAATGCGGAGGGGCGTGCTATGAAGGAATCGATTAATATACTGGGGCTGTCGATTCGCCGCAAGGAACGATGCTATCGCTCCTTGCGGATCCTGGATGAAAAGTACGTTTGTCGAGCCGGCCGGATGGGATGCAGCCTTAAGAACAATCCATTTACGGATTATCAAATCCGTTTACGCTGGACCTTCCCAAGCAATCGGTGACGTTTTACAGGCTGAAGAGTTAGCGGTTAACGCCACAGGTTCTACTCGTTTCTTTCGTAATAAAGTTTGAACACGATGTCTTGGTTATAATTGCCGAAGCCGGATCCGAATAAAGTGACGCCGCCAACGTTTTCGGCATCCTCTTCGACCGCAATGCGGAACTTCCATTGCTTGCTGAGGATATTCACTTCATCTAAAGTGACGTCGGAAATTTTCTGGCCGTCGATGAAGGTTCCGTTTGGCGTTATTTTCAGCACCTTAAGCAGGCCGTATTGATTAATCTCGTCCCACCACCAGTCAGGTGTATACTTGCCGCGTTTTCCGCCGAAGTCACCGGGACTGGTCCAAAGGCCGATCTTCGTGCCGTTTAAGTAAAATGAAATATCGGATGGCCAATTTTCATTGGCAAAAGGTGCCTCTGACGAGATTTCAAACGAAATTTCAAGCTCGGTAGGCCTCTCGCTTTTGAGCAGGAAATTGGCCGTCTTGTATTCGATGAAGCCGCTGCTGAACCATAAAATTTTAGCATTCATGCGATCGGGGTCAAGGAAAAAGCGTGGCTCGTCGAACATGCCGATGACTTTGACGGTCGTAGCGAGGCCGCAGGTCGGCTCCACTTCAAAGTCGGTGTAATGGCCGATGGAAACGATGGTTTCGTGATAGGTGCGCAGCGCGGGACGTTTTTTGGAAGGGAAATCAATTTCTATGCTGTCGGTGATGAGCTTGCACATTTTTTTGGTGCCGCCGCTGCTTGAGACCATCTCTGAGCTGATTAGTCCGGCTTTCTCCAGCTTCTTGACATGCATGGTCATGATCGGACTGCTGAGCTCGAGCGCTTGGGCAAGATCCTTGATGTTCATTTCCTGCAGGGCAAGCAGTTGAATAATTCGAAGCCGCACATCGCTGGCTAACGCTTCATAGATGGGTAAATGAGTATCTGAAATATCGATTTTCATGCTTTCACTCCGCTTCGCTAATTAACAAAATAATAGCTGCCTATTTCAAGTCAAATCAAAGGATTGATTGAGGTTAACAAAAATGTTAACCGAACAGCAGCTTAAACTGCATGATGATGGATAACGCTTTTTTATCGAAGTAAATCCGGCTAAAAATTACATAATCTATTCATTTATTTTATAGGTAAAAAGATTGCTTGACAAATAATATTTAGCACAGAATAAGTCATTCATAAATATATTAATGATTACGACCTGATGCGTTCCTTGCATATCGAATTATAGGCTGGAGGATTGAGAGAAATGACAAGTACACAAACATCCGGGCAGTCGCTGGCGCAGCTGCGAAATCCGTTGGTAGAACAGCGGGCGGATCCTTGGGTTTTGAAGCATACGGACGGCTATTATTATTTTACGGGCTCCGTTCCCGAGTATGACCGTATCGAGCTGCGCAGGGCGGCGACGATTTCCGGCTTAAGTGATGCTGCTGGAGCAGTCGTATGGGTGCAGCATGATGAAGGTCCAATGAGCAAGCATATTTGGGCGCCGGAACTGCATTTTATCGATGATAAATGGTATATCTATTTTGCCGCAGCAAGGGAAGATGCGCCGTTCCGGCATCGTATGTACGTCCTTGAGAATGAATCGGCCAATCCGCTTGAAGGAAGCTGGACCGAGAAAGGCCAGATCATAACGGACTGGGATTCCTTTTCGCTGGATGCAACGACCTTCAGGCATAATGATGAGCAGTATCTAGTATGGGCGCAGCAGGATCCTGCCATTCAGGGCAATACCAATTTGTACATCGCTGCAATGAGCAGTCCTTGGACGCTAAAAAGCAAGCAGGTGCTCATCACGAAGCCGGAGCTGGATTGGGAGGTCATCGGCTTTATGGTGAACGAAGGGGCGGCTGTGCTGAAGCGGGACGGAAAGATCTATATGACGTATTCTGCAAGCGCCACGAACCATAATTATGCGATGGGCTTGCTAACTGCTTCGGAATCAAGCGACCTGCTTGATCCGGCTTCCTGGACGAAGTCGCAGTCCCCCGTGTTTGCGAGCTGTCCGGAAACGAGTCAATATGGACCAGGGCATAACAGCTTCACGGTTTCGGAGGACGGGGAGCAGGATATTCTGATTTACCATGCCCGCAGCTACAAAGAGATTGTAGGCGACCCGCTGTTTGATCCTAACCGTCATGCCCGAGCGAAGGTGTTTACATGGAACAGCGATGGAACGCCCGACTTCGGAAAACCTCCGGCAGATACGGTTTAGCAGGCAGCAAAGAGGAGCCACCCTGGTAAAGGTGGCTCCTCTTTGCTAATTCGGCGTATGGTCACGGCAGTTTTAATGCGATAAAAGACGGGATTCGCTAGCTGTAATAACGCATATATTTTATAGGAGAAGTTTCGCGCAGAATTTCGGTGGAAAAAGGTGGAATGATTGTGCGTGAAGCTGCATCGCTGCTCCTTCGAACCTTATACGGCCTGCAAGCCGGCTTGGTTAAGAAGATTCCACGGCTTGTTGTAATGCGGCTGAAAGAAAAAGTCGACGTAGCTTAATTCGTCCATCGTCATGCCGTTTTGGATGCAAACCGAGATTGTATTGATCGATTGCGTCAAATCTACCTTCGATAACACCTGCGCTCCGACAATTCTGCCGCTTTCTGCCTCGTAGACGACCTTTAACGTAACCTGTTCATACGTAGGCATAAATTCGGGACGGTAATTATCAATGATTGTGACATTTTTCACATTCATGCCCGCGGCAAGGGCAGCCGTTTCCGTTAAGCCTGTCGACGCGATGTTGTAATCGTAAATTTTAATTCCCGATGTGCCTTGCGTGCCGAGATAGCGAACGGTGGGTTGAATAAGGTTTTTGGCTACAAGCGTCCCCATGCGCACAGCGTTTGTCGCAAGCGGGATGTAGGCATTTTGACCCGTTGGATTGTAATGGACGGCACAGCTGTCGCCGGCGGCAAATACATCAGGCTTGCTCGTTCTCATATAATCATCAACGATTATGGCTCCGTTTGGCAGCATGTCGACTTGCCCCTTAAGCAGCTCTGTATTTGGTCGGAAGCCGATGCAAAGGACAACAAGATCCGCTTCATATTCGCCTGCAGTCGTCATGACGGTCGTTACTTTCCCTTCCGTGCCTTTGAACGAAGTGACGGTTTGCCCGGTTGCGATCGTAATTCCTTTATCCAGAAGCGCTTGCTCCGTCAAATCGGTAAACTCACGATCCAAATATTTATACAAAACGCGCTCCATGTTATCGATTAAGGTTACCTGCTTGCCTAACATTTCGAAGGCTTCGACGAGCTCAATACCGATATAACCGGCGCCGATTACAGCGATCCGATTCGCATTTTTGGCCTTCTCAATAATGGTTTGCGAATGGTTGTAGTTTTTGCATAACACGATGTTTTCAAGCTCGATTCCGTCCATTTGCGGGATAATCGGCCACGAGCCTGTCGTTACGACGAGTTTATCGTAGCTGTCCGTAAATTCGCTGCCCGTGATGAGATTGCGGACCCGAATGGTTTTGGCATCCGTATCGACGGCTAGCACATCATGACGCATATTCGTCGTCACGCCAAGCTTTGCGAGCTGATCGGGCGTTGCATAAAATAATTGCTCAGCATCTTTTACGATACCGCCGACGTGTAGGGCGATTCCGCACGAGAGAAACGAGATGTTGTCGTTCCGTTCATAGACCGTAATGCGAGCGTCTGGGTGAAGCTTTGCCATTTGGGTGATAGCAGCGGTACCTGCGTGTGTGCAACCGATAACTGCGATGTTCATTGTCATTTTGAACGCCTCCTATAGTAGATGTAAAGAGGATAAGCTGCATCGGCAGCTGTCTTTACAACGTGAATTATTTCACAACCTAGGGTATTATGTGAAAACATTCACAACCTTTTCTTGCTTTTATCATATGCCTTTTTGAATAGGATGGCAAGGGCTTTTGCTCCATTTCCAGCCTATTAAATTAAATTTTCAGACTATTTGACACGATTTTGTAACAACCTTAAACCGGGAAGATGCGCGTGAGCTGACTCGTCGAAAACGTGCACACGAGGTAGGATCATTGCCCTAGTAAAGATAATGACGCGTGTTTGAAACGAAGGCCGGTTGTTTGATCAACCCGGTCCCGGTTGGTTGCTTAAGACAGCGAGCTTATCCAGCAGTTGTTCGGGATTAAGCAGCTTCTTATAAGAACTTTCGATGTAGGTATTGAACCAAAAGGCATGAAAAGGCAGCAATCCTGCTTTGCTTGCACCGTCCAATTCTTTTGAGCCGCCGTCACCGACAAAAATGGACTGCCCGGGCGCCACCTCCAGCCGCTCGCAAGCCAGCTTATAAATCTGCCCGTCAGGCTTAGCCGCTCCAACCTCGTAGGAGAAAATAACATCGTCAAAATATCCGGCAAGCTCGCTTTCATGCCAGTGCCTTACTTCTTCCTCCGAACAATTGCTGATGATTCCAAGCTTCACATCCATGGCTCGCAGACGATCTAAGGTCTTTATGATTTCGGGATGGATCTGTTGAAAGGGAATCCTTTTTTCAAGGATACGATCATGATAAAGGCGGCCGAGCACTTGCGAGTCTATTTTTAAATGTCGGCTTTCTAAAATGTCCTGGATTGCGGAAATATAATTAGGCAATAAGCCGGTCATTCTTTGCAACTGCCGATTCCCCCACTCAAGCAAGAAATCTTCATTGCGCAAACCGAATAATTCAAAATAATCGACGGAACGAACGGTTTTACGCTGTCCATCTTCAAACTCGGTGATTAACGTTTCGAACAAATCGAAAAACACAGCTTGAATACGCAAAATAATCATCTCCTTAGGGGACTGGCGGGAAATAGTAGTCGCATCTCTATTTTAATAGGAATGCCTAGAGTTAACCATTTCCATTTTCATTTATTTTGCTATAAACTCTATCGTAAAGCTGGAATAGCCTGAGGAGGAGTTCAAATGAAATTAACATACGAGGATAAGCATGTACTCATAACAGGAGCCGGAGCCGGAATCGGCCGGGCGCTTGCGCTGGCTTACGCCGAGCAAGGCGCTCTTCCTATTATTGCGGATAAAAACGAAGAAGGGCTGGAGCAAACGGCTTTGCTGCTGGAGGAGGCCGGCTATCACTCTTTGTCCATTACGGCGGATATGAGCAAGCCTGAGGAGATTACCCGGCTGCTGCAGGATATCCAGACGCTTGTTGGCAGACTGGATATTGTCATTAACAACGCCGGCTTTGGCATATGGAAGTCCCCCTATGATTTGGAGATCGAGGAGTGGGACAGCGTCGTCAATACGAATTTGCGCGGAACGTTTGTCTGCTCGCGGGAAGCAGCTAAGCTTATGCGAACTACGGGTGGCGGAGCCATCGTGAACATTTCATCCACCCGGGCGATGATGTCGGAGCCGAATTCGGAAGCTTATGCCGCCTCCAAGGGAGGGATTTTGTCGTTGACGCATGCGATGGCCGTATCTTTGGGTCCGGATCGCATTACGGTCAACGCGATATGCCCAGGCTGGATTGAAACGGGCGATTACAGCCAGCTGGATGAAGCGGACCATACGCAGCATCCGTCGCAGCGGGTCGGCAAGCCGGAGGATGTTGCGCGTGCATGCCTTTATTTGACCGATCCCCAAAATGACTTTGTGACGGGCACCCACATTACGCTGGACGGCGGAATGACAAGAAGGATGATATACGAGGAATAGCCTGTGCTTTGATAAAGCGCAATAAAACGTGGTCCCGCAAGGTATATAACCTTTACGGGACCACGCATTCTTCGATTAACTCACCCTAACGAGCTTCCACCTTTGGGCGCCATTGGCTAGATCATCCCAAATTTGCACGTTGGTTCCATCCGCGGTGCCTGAGCCTGATACGTCTAATGCCTTGTTGCTGTTTGAATCGATAAGCTTCATATAACCGCTGCCCGTATCGACGAGCTTCCAAAGCTGGTTAGGGGTGCCGTTATAATCCCAGATTTGTACATTTGCTCCGTTCGCCGTGCCCCACCCGTTAACCTCAAGCGCTCTGCCGCTATTCGTATTAATAAGCTTGTATGCTCCGCCTCCCACATGCGTGATTTGCCAGAGCTGATTCGCTTGGCTCGCGCCTTCCGTCCAAATTTGCACATTGGCTCCGTTTGCCGTTCCCCAGCCGTCAACCTCGAGCGCTTTCCCGCTGTTCGAATTTACGAGCTTATACACACCGCCGGATACCACACCGTTATAAACGTCATTCCGATAAAATTCAACCCGGTCTATATCGGCCCATTGGCTTGCAAGCGTGTTTGAGGCAAAAAAACCAACCGTTGCTTGCCCGTTCGTAACCGCAATATTGGAAAGGGTGACCGGCGTCCAAGCCGTCGTTACCGGACAAGTTATTTGCTGCATCGTACCGCCAAAGTCTTTGGCTTCCATGACGCATGCGCTTTGCCCGCCGCTGCTTCGCATATACGCGCGCATCGTATAATTGCCGTTATCTAGACCGCTGATGGTTTGACCGACATAAGCCGTTGCAGGGCCGCTCGTTCCGGCTAATCCGATAAAATGATTGCCATGCGCGGCAGGGACGCCAACGCCGTCATTTGTGCCATGAACCTTAATTCGTGCGGGATAATCATCGCCGAACGTTGTCCAGCCGCTTACATTGGCGGTTTCGAAGCTCCAATTCGTAAGCAGATTCGTATTGGAGGGTGTGACGGCATGGCCGAAGCGAACATAAACGCCGCTGGCGGGATAGTTCGAGCTAGTTGCCGCCAGCACATGCGTAGCGTCTATAGGGAGCAAGGCATTCCAATTGGAGCTGGTCGAGTCGCTTACCGGAAAAATATTGGTGCGGAACTGCCAGGTCGCTCCGTTATCGGCGCTGATCATCGTATACATGGAGGAGTAGGCGTCGCCGGTGTTAATGCTGTCATTATCGGTTTGGAAGGAAACGAGAAGACGACCGTCCCCGAGCTTCACGACAAAGGGAGCGCCGGCTTTTTTGCCGGCCTTTGATGGAATATACAAAGTTTGACGGGGCACATTCCAGTTATAGCCGTCAGCTGAAATCTTATATTTGATGACGAAGGGATGACCGGCAACGTCTGTCGCTTCGAAAACAAGCATATATCTTCCGTCCGCCATTTGGGTGATGACGGGCATGCCGTCTCTCGAACCCGCGGCAACGCCATCGCTGACAACCGTTTCGGCGCTCCAGCCGTTTCCGGTCCAGGTTTTCATGATGAGCTTTTGAAGACCCGTTGTTCCGGCTGCCGCAGGACTGTCATCCGCATAATAAACAGCGATAGTATTGCCTAACATTTGCAGATGCGGCTCCCATAAGCCTTTGAAGGAGCTGGCAGTAGCTGCGCCGATCTGTCCGTTTGCGAGATCGGACCACGTATTCCCTCCGTCCGTGCTTTTTCTTGTTTTGAGATAGGTGCTGTAATTGGAGCCGGATTGCACGACAAGCCGGTAGGATAACCAAATATCGCCGTTCGCGAGCTGAAGCATTTGTCCGTTGCCAACATCGCCGCTCGCATCTGCCGCAGCTTGTATGGCAGGAGACCAGCTGTGCCCGCCGTCCTTGCTTCGGGCAGTCATGATTTTTGTTTTGCCGCCGCCGGCATTCGTATCAAAGGAAGCAAGAATATCGTTATTGTTTAGCTTAAGCAAACGCGGATACCATACCCCTCCGTTAGATGGAGCAAAAACAGTGGAGGTGTTAGAAGGCCAAGCTAAGCCTGGTGCTGCAAAAGCTTGAAAGCAGGCTAACAGGGTAGTAAGCACAAGCAGTAAAGCGGTTGAGCTTGCAGTGATGCTCATTTTTTTGGCTAAGAACAAGTGAATTCATCTCCTTTTAAATAATGTAAGCGCTTCAAAACGGATTATAAGGTATGTTAGTATTTAAATATATACTGAACTTAGTATAATAAAAGTCTTTCTAATAAAGTGAAAGGACGGAAACGCGGATTGAAGGGTGTATACATACAAAATTTTAGGAGTAAACGATCAAAATTGGAGCGTGAAGCGACGGATAAAGAAAATATTTTTATTTTTTATACTAAATACAGTATTTAAACTTATAACAATATAAACTAGAATAAGCTCATCAAGGAAGCGCTTGCAAAAATAAAGCGTGCATCGAAAGCAACAGTAGGATGGCTCATTGCTTGAAGCTTTCCCTTGCAAAATCCTTGATGGTGAAACGTATTTTATGCAGCACTTACAAAAGGGAGGCGTCAAACGAAATGAAGAGAAAACAATCGGCTAAGCTTGGACTTATTTTTCTATTATGCTTTGGGATGCTGCTGTCGGCTTGCTCATCCGGCAATAATGGCAGCGGCTCCGCCGCAAACGGTAACGCGGGCAATAAAGAAGAAGGCGCGGCAAATACGCCGCAGGAGCAGGTGAAGATTTCGTTTATGGGCCATGGCAGCCCGCAGGAGAAGGATATATTCACGAAGCTCATTAAGTCCTATGAAACGAAATACCCGAACGTAAAGGTTGAATATACAAGCGTGCCTCCGGCAGAGTATAACCAAAAGCTGTCCACGCTGGTCGCATCAGGCAAAACGCCGGATGTATTCTACGTATCGGGCCCGCAATTTTATAAATTCGCCGAGGCCGGCACGATTCAGAACCTGCAGCCGTTTCTAGAAACGACCGAGCTGTTCCAAGAGGATAATGTATGGAAGCAGGCGCTCGACCGTTACCGCTTCGACGGCAAGCAGCTCGGCCAAGGCGATCTGTACGGCCTGCCGAAGGATGTAGGTCCATGGGCCATGGCGTACAACAAAACGATGTTCGAGGAAGCCGGAGTGGAATTGCCGCCGGCCGAGGTTGGCAAATGGACATGGGATAACTGGCTGGACGCTGCGAAGAAGCTGACGAAGGATGATAACGGCGACGGCAAGGTCGACATTTACGGCGGGGCGAACTTTACGCTGGAAGGTGCCGTATGGGCAAGCGGCGGAGACTTCATCGACTACGGCACAGGCAAGATTACCATCGATACGCCTGAATTCGCAAGCGCGATGCAGTGGGTAGCGGATCTTCGCTTGAAGCACAACGTAACCCCGTCGCCGGAGGACGAGAAAGCAATGAATGCTTACTCGCGTTTCGTGGCAGGCAAGGTAGGCATGTTCCCGATGGGCCCGTGGGATCAACCGGGCTTCTGGGATTTGCCGTTCGAATGGGATATTGCGGCATGGCCGGTAAATCCGGCGACAGGCAAAGCGGGAACATGGATCGGGTCGATGGGCTACTCGGTATCGAGCAAATCCAAGCATGCGCAGGAAGCGTTTAACCTGGCTGCATTCCTGGCGCTGGACGCGGAAGGCCAGAAGCAAAACTACGAGCTGGGCCAAGCGGTGCCAAACCTAGTGGATATGGCAAAAGGCGAGTTTGTGGCCTATGATAAAGCGCCGGCTAACCGCAAGGTATTCCTGGACATCATCGAGGATTACGGGCATCCGCCGGTAGAGTTTGGCTCGAAGGATACGAAATGGATCGATACGATGTGGCAAGAGGCAGGCAAGGTATGGGACGGCAAGATGACGGCAGCCGCCTGGGCGAAGGAAATGCAGCCAAAGCTTCAGGAGCTGTATGACAAGGGCAACAAATAAGCGGAGTAAGAAAGATTAAAAGCTGTGCCTTCAGGTTATTAACCTCGGAGGCGCAGCTTTTTTTTATAAAGACAAATCATAACTAATTTAGTATACTTAATATATTAATATAAAAAGAGGGTGCGACGTGAAAAATTATCCTTTATATAAACAAATCCAAGCTGATATTTTAGGACAAATTCAAACAGGCAAGCTGCGTCCCGGAGACCGTGTCCCCTCAGAGAAAGAGCTGGCAGAGCAATACAGGGTCAGCCAAATTACGAGCAAAAATGCTTTGATCGGGCTTGCTGATGAAGGCGTGCTCGTTCGCGTGCAGGGCAAAGGGACGTTTGTGCGGCAGGATGGCGAATCCACTGTAGAAGCCGCTGCATCCAGCCATGCGAGAGACGTGATTGGACTCATTTTGCCGTGCATGAAGACCAAGGTGGATCAGAAGATCCTTGATTCCATTGAAAAATACGTGACGGCTGGCGGATACAGCTTGCAGGTCCGCATTACGCGGGAGTCTCAAATCGAAGAGAGCGCGGCGATTGAATCGATGGTCGCTTCCGGCGTACGGGGACTCATTGTGTTTCCAACGGAAGAGGAGCGCTATAATGATAGTATTTTGCGATTGTCGCTTGATAAATTTCCCCATGTGCTGATCGACCGCTTCCTAAAAGAGATCCGGACGTACAGCGTCAGTTCGGACAATGTGAACGGCACGGAGCAGGCGATTACGCATTTGCTGGAGAGCGGTCACGAGCATATTGCGCTAATTACCCCGGAAATTACGAATACGGCGACCGAGGAGCGGTTGATCGGTTTCGAGAAAGCCTATTTGGCCAAGAAGCTTCCGATTGATAAAGATCTGTGGTGCATATTAAAAATCGAGGATATATCAAGCGGCAACGCGCAGCCTATTATTGAAGCCTTCATGAAAGAGAGGCCCGCGGTTTCAGCTGCTTTCGTAGTCAATGTGGAGTTGACCAACTATACCTATTACGCCGCCAAACGGTTGAAAAAATCAGTGCCGGACGACATCGAGCTTGTCTGCTTCGACCAGCCGGATTTCCAGGATGTATCCTATCTGCAGCAAAATGAGGATGAAATCTGCAGGGTTACGGTTGATTTGCTGCATGCGCAGCTGCAAGGCGAATATACGCCGCAGCGAATCGTCGTACCCGTGAAGTTTTGTGAAAAATAAGCTTTAGCCTATAAAAAGCATCTTTGCACAGCTTTTGTGCAGGGATGCTTTTTTATATTGTATTTAGTATATAAACATATAACAATATAATTTATAATGAGTTTATTGAATTAAGCGCTTACAGTTTGCGTCGAGCGTGTTTGAATTACGAGGGAGGGTCAAACGAAATGAAGAGAAAACAATCGGCAAGGCTTGGACTTATTTTTCTATTATGCTTCGGGATGCTGCTGTCGGCTTGCTCATCCGGCAATAATGGCAGCGGCTCCGCCGCGAACGGCAGCGCGGGCAATAAAGAAGAAGGCGCGGGAAATACGCCGCAGGAGCAGGTGAAGATTTCGTTTATGGGTCATGGCAGCCCGCAGGAGAAGGATATATTCACGAAGCTCATTAAGTCCTATGAAACGAAATACCCGAACGTAAAGGTTGAATATACAAGCGTGCCTCCGGCAGAGTATAACCAAAAGCTGTCCACGCTGGTCGCATCGGGCAAAACGCCGGATGTATTCTACGTATCGGGCCCGCAATTTTATAAATTCGCTGAGGCTGGCACGATTCAGAACCTGCAGCCGTTTCTAGAAACGACCGAGCTGTTCCAAGAGGATAATGTATGGAAGCAGGCGCTCGACCGTTACCGCTATGACGGAGAGCAGCTCGGACAAGGCGATCTGTACGGCTTGCCGAAGGATGTAGGTCCATGGGCCATGGCGTACAACAAAACGATGTTCGAGGAAGCCGGAGTGGAATTGCCGCCGGCCGAGGTTGGCAAATGGACATGGGATAACTGGCTGGACGCGGCGAAGAAGCTGACGAAGGATGATAACGGCGACGGCAAGGTCGACATTTACGGCGGGGCGAACTTTACGCTGGAAGGTGCCGTATGGGCAAACGGCGGAGACTTCATCGACTACGGCACAGGCAAGATTACCATCGATACGCCTGAATTCGCAAGCGCGATGCAGTGGGTAGCGGATCTTCGCTTGAAGCACAACGTAACCCCGTCGCCGGAGGACGAGAAAGCAATGAATGCTTACTCGCGTTTCGTGGCAGGCAAGGTAGGCATGTTCCCGATGGGCCCGTGGGATCAACCGGGCTTCTGGGATTTGCCGTTCGAATGGGATATTGCGGCATGGCCGGTAAATCCGGCGACAGGCAAAGCGGGAACATGGGTCGGGTCGATGGGCTACTCGGTATCGAGCAAATCCAAGCATGCGCAGGAAGCGTTTAACCTGGCTGCATTCCTGGCGCTGGACGCGGAAGGCCAGAAGCAAAACTACGAGCTGGGCCAAGCGGTGCCAAACCTAGTGGATATGGCAAAAGGCGAGTTTGTGGCCTATGATAAAGCGCCGGCTAACCGCAAGGTATTCCTGGACATCATCGAGGATTACGGGCATCCGCCGGTAGAGTTTGGCTCGAAGGATACGAAATGGATCGATACGATGTGGCAAGAGGCAGGCAAGGTATGGGACGGCAAGATGACGGCAGCCGACTGGGCGAAGGAAATGCAGCCAAAGCTCCAGGAGCTGTATGACAAGGGCAACAAATAACCTTTAGAAATAAAGTCCGATTTTAGAAATGAAATAACGAATAGCTAGTGCGAGGATGTGTACGCATGAAAAAAAGAAAACCTAGTTATATACGCAAAGAATACGCTTGGGCCTATCTATTTGTAGCAGCGCCGGTGCTCGGCTTTCTCATCTTTGGAGTCGCGCCGCTGCTTTACTCGGCCTGGCTGAGCTTCACGTCGTGGGATCTCGTTACACCGCCTGAATTTGTGGGCTTTGAGAATTATGTGGAAGTATTCCACGACGAGAAGGTGTACAAATCTCTCTATAATACAGTGTTTATGATGCTTGGCATTCCGATTGGGATGGTCGTCGCGCTGCTGCTGGCGATTATGATGAACCGGCCGCTCAAAGGCATATCCTATCTTCGGACGATTTATTATTTGCCGGTCATTTCCCCGATCATCGCCGTTTCGCTGCTGTGGCAGTGGATTTTGAATCAAGACTTTGGTCTGCTCAATCAAACGATGTGGAACTGGTTCGGCATTGAAGGTCCGAACTGGCTCGGCGATGCAAGCTGGATTAAGCCTTCCATGATTCTGATGGGCCTATGGGGCGGCGTTGGCGGTACGATGGTGCTTTACTTGGCTGGATTGCAGTCGATCTCGTCCACCTATTATGAAGCTGCTGAAGTAGACGGCGCGAACGCGTTCCAGAAGCTGTGGTTGATAACGATTCCGCTGCTCACGAATATTCATTTCTTCGTCGTCGTTATGGGCGTCATCGGCGCATTCCAGTCGTTTAGCCAGATCTACGTATTGGCAGGCGACGGCGGTCCGGAATACAGTGCGGCGACCGTAGTATTTTACATTTTCGAAAATGCGTTCAAGTACTTCAATATGGGCTATGCCAGTGCCATTGCTTGGGTTCTTGGCCTTATTATCTTCATCGTTACGCTCCTTCAGTTCCGGCTGTCGAAAAAATGGGTGTACAACGATTGATCGTTAGCGTCACAGTTTGCGAGGGGAGTTTGATTTCACATGCTGCAAAAAAGAATGACAAACCTTTGGGTGGCCTTAATTCTCTGTATCGGCTCGGTTGTCATGCTGGCACCGTTCGTATGGACGATTTCCACTTCATTAAAAGATCAACGAAACGTGTTCGAAATTCCGCCAAAGTGGATTCCAGATCCTGCTACGTTCAAAAACTATGTCACGGCTTGGAACGATTCTCCGTTGCTTAGCGGCTTTATGAACAGCATGATTATCGTCGTATTTGTTCTTGTTATTGGACTTTTTGTTTCCACGATGGCGGCATATGCTTTTGCCAAGATCGAATTTCCGTTTAAGGATACGATTTTCCTTTCCTTGCTTGGAACGATGATGATTCCTTTCTCGGTCGTCATGATTCCGCAGTTCATTGGTTTCTCAAAGATTAACTGGATCGATACGCTGCTGCCGCTCATTGTACCGGGCCTCTTCGGAAATATCGTCGTTATTTTCTTCCTGCGGCAGTTTTTGGCGGGCGGTCTTCCGAATGAGCTGGTAGAAGCAGCTAAGCTGGATGGCAGCGGCTTCTTCCGCACCTTCTGGACGATCGCATTGCCAGTCGCCAAACCGGCGATTGCGGCCCAAGCGGCATTGAGCTTCATGGGCATCTGGAATGACTTTATGGGTCCGCTTATCTATTTAAGCTCGCCGGAAAAGCAAACGATTCAAGTGCTGATCGCTTCTATGCAAGCACAATATATGGGTTCCTCTAACTATCCGGTTATTTTGGCGGCGTCGATCATATCCATGGTTCCCGTTATTCTCGTATTTTTCTTCTGCCAGCGCTATTTTATCGAGTCGATGGCGATTAGCGGATTGAAGGGTTAACCGGATGCGCATAGTTACAGCAGGGAAAATGAGGGCGATGAAGGCTGTCGTCCTCCTTGCCGCAGCATTCGGTCTCATGCTGAGCGGTTGCGAATCCAGCCCGGATGAGAAAGAGATTACCCTGTTAAAGGAGGATGCGAAAGTGTATACGAATTCGTTTAAGCTGGATCAAGAGTGGGAGGATTACGGAATCGGCGATCCTTTCATCATGCGCCATAACGGAAGATTTTACTTATACTGCAGTACAAAGGATTTTCGGCCAGGCATTAAGGCATGGAGCTCCGACAACCTCGTGGATTGGAGCTATGAAGGGCTGGTTACAGAGGATCCGGTTACGACAGGCGCTTATGCTCCCGAAGTCTTTTACTGGAACGGCAGCTTCTATTTATACACATCGCCCGCCGGACAAGGACATTATGTGCTGCAGAGCGACAGCCCAACGGGTCCGTTCGTCGTCAAAACAGAAAATCTGGGCAATTCCATTGATGGCTCCGTATTTATCGACGATGACGGAAAATGGTATTTCACGAATGCAGGCACGCAGGGCATTGTTGCCCATGAGATGCCTGATCCGTTTACGATTGATGTCGGTGTAACGACTAACGCCTTTCTTGGGCACTGGACGGAAGGCTCGATGATATGGAAGCGAAACGGCTTGTATTACATGACGTATACGGGCAATCACGTATTCAGCAATGGCTATCGCGTCAACTATGCAGTGTCAAAGGATGGCCCTTTCGGCGATTATGCATTGCCTGCGAACAATCCGATCGTCATCAGCGTAAAGGATGAATTTAAGGGTCTTGGCCATAGCGCGACGGTGCTTGGTCCGGATATGGACTCTTATTATTTGACCTATCATAATTTGGTCGGGCATTCCGCGGAAGGCCCCCCGGTACGCGAGCTTAATATTGACCGGCTTGCTTATAATGGCGATAAGCTGGTGGTTTTTGGTCCCACGCATGACTATAAGCAGCCTGCACCCGCGATGCCGGCGTTGTATAGTTGGTTGTCGGAAGGGATTGCAGCCGAACAATGGGACAAGACGGATTCGGCTAAAGGCGGGACGATGCTTAGCAAAGTAACGACGGAAACGAATTTTATTGCGGAATATAATTTCCGATTGCTCGATGCAGACGCAGTATCGGATAAAGGTATGCTTGAAGCGGTATTTTCATATACGGATGCATCGAATTATTCAGCGGTTATCCTGCTGCCATCCAAGCATGAGCTTCACTATATTACCGTGAAAAATGGGACCGAGCAGCATGGCGGTTATGCCGTGCTTCCCCAAGAGTTTGATTATTCGAAGCTGCATGCGATCCGGGTGGAGCGGCGTGACGACCGGGTTCTTGTTTTCTTTGACGGGATGAAGAAGCTGGAGGAAGAAACGGCTGGACCGGGCGAAGGGAAAATCGGGTATATCGCGACAAATGCGAAACCGGTCTATGAGTATACGGCGTTTACGAATGATGCAGGCGGCAGCAGCGATTTTGAGGCTTATAAGCCGGTGCCTGGAACGGTTGAAGCGGTTCATTATTTGAAGGAAGCGGAACGAGGCTTCCACGTAGAGCAGAAATCATCAGAGATTAGCGCCTACCGGGCGGGAGACGGCGTGCCTATCCAGAAGCTCGATGACGGCAGCTACTCCGTAGGCTTACGGCAAAGCGGAGATTGGTTGAAGTATAAGCTCAATGCCAAGGCGGATGCGAAGTATGGAATCGGACTAACGCTCCGGAAGCCGGAGAAGGATAGCGTGCTGGAATGGTCCATTGACGGAGGAGACTCGGTAAAAACGAGGATTAACGCAGATGATCAGGCGTTTACGGAAGATACAACAGCCACGCTTCGAATCGGAACAATGGATTTGCCTGCTGGCTTTCATGAACTGAAGATTGAATTGAAAAGCGGTGCAGCTCATATTCAATCGTTTGAATTGTTTACCGCCGAGAAGCTGGAAGAGCAGCTATCATTTGATCAATTGCCTGTTCAATCGGGATTTGGATTATTTAGCCAGAACGGTGATGCTTATATAGGCAGCGGGACAGAGGATGACCGCTTGTTTGCGGGCAGCGACGCATGGGATGACTATACGTTTTCGGTTGGCGTGAAGCTGAATTCCGACACCGATATTGGCGGATTCTTTATTCGCGAGACGAATGAATCGTATCATCCCGCTCAAGTCAGAGATGCGGCGATGGGCTATTATATCGGCATTTCTTCTTCGCAGCTGACCTTACATCGTTTGAACTATGATAGCGAGCTCATAGCCAGTGAAACCGTAGAGCTGGAAACGGGACGCGTTTATACGCTGAAGGCATCAGCAAAAGGCGGGAATATTCAAGTGTTTCTAAATGATGATCCGAAGCCGTTAATTCAATACACGGATCCGAACCCGTTTTTATACGGCAAGGTAGGCATTCATGCCGAACGCTCAACTTTATCATTCTACGATTTAATCGTAAAACCAATAAAGAAATAATATAAACATAAGCAATAGGACTGGAGTGGGAACATGATTATACCATCAAGAAATGAATACCCTAGACCGCAGTTTGAACGGGCTTCTTGGCTTAACTTAAACGGGGAGTGGGAATTTGCGTACGATGATACGAATGCCGGCTGCGATAATAGATGGTATGAGGGAGAAAATTTTGACCGTAAGATCCAGGTGCCGTTTTGTTACCAAAGCGAGCTGAGCGGCATTAATGAACAAGCCTTTCACGATATCGTATGGTACCGGAAAAATGTCGAGCTGCCCTCTGAATATACGGGTAAACGCATTATTCTTCATTTTGGAGCTGTTGATTACGAAGCTAAGGTTTGGGTGAACGGGCATTTGGTTGCATCCCATGAGGGCGGCCATACCCCTTTTCAAGCCGATGTTACGGCAGCCCTTCAGGCAAGCGGGATGAACATCATCGTTGTGCGCGCACAGGATTATAGCAAGGATGTCACGCTGCCAAGAGGCAAGCAGTACTGGAAGGAGAAGTCGGAGCAGGTCTTCTATACACGGACGACGGGGATATGGCAAACGGTATGGATCGAGGCGGTAAATGCTGCGCATGTGGAACGCGTGCGGCTGACGCCCGATATTGATTCCAATAAAATTCATATTCGCAGTTATATTAAGGGCACGGAATTATACAATGGCTTACGGCTCAGCATAAAAGTATCGTTTGAAGGCGAGCTGATTGCCGAGGATGTCATTCGTGTCATGGCGCAGGAAGAGGAAGTTTCCATTAAGCTGCATGACTTTAACGATCACGGCCTTGGACGCTGGTGGTCGCCGGAGAAGCCGCATCTCTATGACGTCGAATTTAAGCTGCTGGACGGCGAAGAAGAATTAGATCAAGTGAAAAGCTATTTCGGCATGCGGAAAATATCGATTGAAGATGGTGTTATTTGCTTAAATAACCGTCCTTATTATATGAAGCTGATTTTGGATCAAGGTTATTTTCCGGGCGGCGTGCTTACGGCTCCTAGTGATGAAATGCTGCGCAAAGATGTAGAATTGACGAAGCAGATGGGGTTCAACGGCGCGAGGAAACATCAGAAAATCGAAGATCCGCGATACTTGTACTGGTGCGATAAGCTGGGATTGCTGGTATGGGGAGAGATGGCGAATGCCTATCAATTCTCGGAGCAATACGTAAGCCGCATTACGAAGGAGTGGCAGGAAGCGGTTCACCGTGATTATAACCACCCGTGTATCGTTGTCTGGGTTCCGCTGAATGAGAGCTGGGGAACACCTAATATTTTAATCGATAAAAGACAGCAGCATCATGCTTCCACGCTCTATTATTTGACCAAATCACTGGATGATACTAGACCGGTTATTTCGAATGACGGCTGGGAGCATGTGAAATCGGATATCTATACGGTTCATGACTATGAATGCCGAGAAGAAGTATTAGCTGGCCGATATGCTACGCCTGAATTATCCGTTAAAAGCGACCCGCAAGGCAGGAAAATTATGATTCCCGGATTCTCCTATCAGGGCGAGCCGGTACAGCTATCGGAATTCGGAGGAATTTCATACATTCAAGGCAGTGGCGAAGGCTGGGGGTATTCTTCGGCGAAGGATGATCAGGACTTCCTGAACCGTTTGACCGCAGTGATGCGTCCGATTATTGCAGCAGGCGGATTACAGGGCTACTGCTATACGCAGCTGACCGATGTCGAACAGGAGAAAAACGGTCTGCTGTCATTCGAACGCGTGCCTAAGCTTCCGATTGAAATCTATCGACAAATTGTAACGGGCGCGACTCCGGTGTTAACGGGCGGATTGGAATAATCATAGAGGGGCGGGTTGAAATGGATAGAACATTTGTGAATCCTATTTTGATGGGCGGAGCAGATCCGTGGATGATGAAGCATTCAGACGGCAAATATTATTTGATGGTAACCAAAAGAAGCCATTTGGAATTAAGATCGGCTGCTTCGATGACCGGAATCGCTGAAGGACGGCATGAGGTTATCTATACGCCGCCTGCCTCGGGTCCCGGATGCCAGAATCTATGGGCGCCGGAATTGCATGTGATCAACGGCAAATGGTATGTATATTTCACCGCTAATGATGGCGGAGGAGATGATACAAGGCGAGTCTATGTGCTTGAGAACGAGCATCAGGATCCATTTGAAGGAACGTGGATAGAGCGCGGCGCCATTAATACGCAATTGCCGGGACTGGATGGAACGGTATTTCACCATAAAGGGACGCTGTATTTCTTGTATGCCGGATATGGGCATTTTCCCGATTACGGTTCTGCGATCTATATCGCCAGAATGGAAAACCCTTGGACGATTGCTGCCAAGGAAACCTTGCTTACGAAACCTGAGTTTGAATGGGAGAAGCAGGGCGGCATGGCTATTAATGAAGGACCGGTTGTTATACAGAGGAATGGCAAGCTGTTTCTCGTGTACTCTGCCAGTACGACATGGGCGGATGATTATGGATTAGGCATGTTAATAGCAGACGAAGCATGCGAGCCGACCGATGCCGCTGCTTGGACGAAGCTTCCGCTGCCGGTATTCAGTAAATCGCCGGAACGAAATGTGTTTGCGCCAGGACATAACAGCTTCACCGTATCGCCTGACGGGACAGAGGATTGGATTGTTTATCATGCCCTTTCTGAATCAGGCGCACCGACGGCAACACGAAGCACGAGAATTCAAGCTTTTGGCTGGAATGAGTCAGGTTATCCGGATTTTGGCGTCCCTGTTGCTGTCGATACAAAGATCCCTTTGCCATCCGGTGAATAGCCATATTAAGTTCATGAACCTAGGCAGAGCATAGCGGGTATGCTTACCGAACATAATAGTCCAAACAACTATTATACTAAGGTCAGGAGCATACCCTTATGTACACAGAAGCTATCTCCGTAATGGACAATAAGATAAAGGTAATCGAAAGTGAAAAAGGCATTATTTATTTGGTGGGTCCGATTAAGCTGCCAGTTAAGCTGGATGAAGGCGAAGCGCTTTTTGACTGGTACTGCTGGCTTCTGTGCAAAGAAAAGCTGGATGATGCGGAGCAAATTATTAAGAAGCTCTCTGCCATTAATCTTGCGGAAATGCAGCAATCCAGCGTGCTTGTATACGGCGATTTCGAGCAAGCCGATGAGGCCTGGATACGCATGCACAGCATTTGCCACACGGGAGATATCTTTGGGAGCAAGCGCTGCGATTGCGGCTATCAGCTGCATGAGTCGATGCGTATGATCGTCGATAAGGGCTCAGGCGCTTTGTTTTATTTGGCGAATCATGAGGGAAGAGGCATCGGCTTATTCAGCAAGGCAATGGCGTATCTGCTGCAGGAAAAGGGCTTTGACACGGTGGAGGCAAACGTGGAGCTTGGTTTTGTGGATGATGCACGCAACTATGGGGATGCCATTCGCGTGTTGAAATCGCTGAGGTCGAAGCCGGTTGCGCTGATCACGAATAATCCGAAAAAGTTGGATGCGCTGCAAGCGGAGGGGCTGGATGTAACCGGTCGAATTCCGCTTTGGGGAGACCGGTCCGAGCATAATGAACGTTATTTGGATACCAAAATAAAACGTTCAGGGCATTTCGCGGCAAGTGCTTGCCCTAACGAATAAAGGTATGCAAATTGGATAGGGCTGCTCCGTTAACGCATAAATGCGTTAGCAGGGCAGCCCTTAATTGTATCGTATATTTAACCGGACCTCTTCTATGATGAAAGGCCGTATGGAATCCCCTTGTTAACAGCAAACAGCATGTGTACCAAGTTGTCTAAAACTCGCATCCTAAAACAACGAAAGCCCTACCTCTCTTCCGTCCTCGCGGCTCCGATGACCGCGCCAGTGTGAATCAGAAATACATCACGAAACAGGTTTGGGATTAACAGCAAAGAAATCAAAATCTGAGGAAAAACATTGAATCTTACTGGGGATATGCTGGGGTTAAATATAATACATTCTTCATATTGTACTACATATATTTATGAATTGCAACAGTTTAAAGAAAAACGAATGACTTTAGCCATTCTGGACACTATAGGACGGAAGGGGGAATAGAGATGCCAAGTTGGTTGGAAATTGTTATTCGCACGTTGGCTGCTATCGTCATTTTATTTGCTTTGACAAAGGCGCTGGGCAAACGCCAAATATCGCAGCTATCGCTGTTCGAGTACATAACCGGCATATCGATCGGTAATATTGCCGCCTATGTGTCGCTGGATCTCGATAATCTATGGTATTTGGGTATGGTGTCATTAGCGGTGTGGGTTAGCGTATCGGTTGCAATGGAGTTTATTACGATGAAAAGCAAGAAGATTCGCGATTTCGTTGACGGCAAGGGTACGGTTCTCATTAAAGATGGCCAAATGCTCAAAAAGAATTTGCATAAAGAACGGCTGACGATAGATGAAGTGTTGGAGCAATTGCGTAAAAAGGATGTTTACCGCGTAGCTGATGTGGAGTTTGCGGTCATGGAATCAAGCGGGGAGGTTAACGTGCTGCTGAAAAAGGAATATCAGCCTATAACCGCTGATCTTCTTGGCTGGAAGGTGGCAAGCGAGCATGAAGCGCAAACCGTCATGATGGATGGAGATATTCAAGATGAGGTATTGGAGAGGTTAGGCCGTAATCGCGACTGGCTGCTGCATGAGCTTAAGACTAGGAATTTGAAAGAGGAGGATGTTTTTATCGCTCAGATGGACAGCACCGGTCAACTGCTGCTACAGACTGGCGATGAGGGCAAGCATCCGCAAAATAGCTCATCTAAGCCGAAGGAGCGAGTTGCCATTCTCATGGAACAGTTTGAGGCGGAGCTGCTCCGCCTTGAACGGTTATCACGGAACGAGAATGATCGCCGCGTATATCAGACGGCGCGCGACCGGTTTCAAGCGAGCATAAATGCGATGCCCGATCGGCTTTTAAAGCGTTAAGCCAGAGCTAGTTCCATCTCGCTGACCAAAGCTTCATCTCTTTCAAAATATGATGCAGGTCTTCTCCCTTCGGGGTGAGCGTATACTCGACCGTCACGGGTACGGTAGGAAAAACTTTGCGTTCAAGCACGCCCTTGTCCTCTAAATGACGGAGCGTGCTTGTTAACGCTCGCGGGCTTACCGCAGGAATGAGCTTCTGAATTTCCCCGAATCGTTTGGTGCCGCAAAATAACTCTCTCAGTACAAGAAATGCCCATTTGCCGCCGATAACATCCAATGTCTTCTCAATATTGCATTCAATATGAACGGGTTCTTTCGGGATGTAATTTTGTACGCTCAAAACGTTATACCCCTTTTCGTATATTACTAACAATGAGTATAGTATATATATTAAAGATAATAAAATGAAAAAACATTCACTACTTACATTAAAACACAATCTGCTATACACTACTACATGAGAGCGATGGAAAAGCCAAAAAGGAGTGTTAGAAGATGAAATATAGAAGGCTTGGCAACAGCGGGCTTAAAATAAGTGAAATCGGACTTGGCAGCTGGTTGACTTACGGAACGGCAACGGAGGCGGAGACGGCTCAAGCATGCATACATAAAGCTTATGACCTGGGCATTAATTTTTTTGATACGGCCAATGCTTATAATAATGGCGCAGCGGAAAAGGTAATGGGGGATGCTTTGAAAGCGTATACACGCAGCAGCTACGTTCTCGCGACAAAGGTATTTTTCCCGATGGGGGCAGGCCCCAATGACCGAGGGTTATCCAGAAAGCATATCGTGGAGCAATGCGAAGCGAGCCTGAAGCGTCTCGGCACCGATTATATTGACCTCTATCAATGCCATCGCTATGATTCGGACACACCGACTGAAGAAACGCTAAGGGCGCTCGATGATTTGACCGCGCAAGGGAAAGTGCTCTACGCCGGCATCAGCGAATGGACAGCGCAGCAAATTACGGATGCGGCTCAGACGGGAAGACGGCTTGGCCTGCGACCGCTCGTATCCAACCAACCCATCTACAATATGTTTGAACGATATATCGAGCAAGGGGTAATCCAGGCATGCGAGCAGGAGGGTCTTGGCCAGGTTGTCTTTTCACCGCTTGCACAAGGCGTATTGACCGGTAAATACAAGCCTGGACAAGCAGTGCCGGCTGGCAGCCGCGCAGCAAATGATAAAACAAACGGCGTTATTAACAGCTATTTGCGTGAAGACGTGCTGCAGGTGGCCGAGAAACTCGAGCAGTTGGCAGCGAGCATCGGCGCGTCATTGTCACAATTTGCGCTGGCGTGGGTGCTTCGTCAGCCCAATATAAGCTCGGCGATTATCGGATCCAGCCGCCCCGCTCAAGTGGAAGAAAATGTGAAAGCCGTAGATCTTGTTCTTACGGATGATTTGCTCGCTCAAACAGAAGCGATCTTAGCGGAAGTAAAAGGCTTCGCTCCAATGCGCTGATCTCTATATTGCTGATAGCCAAAAAGGCTCTTCCTCGGAAGAGCCTTTTTGCTATATATAATAGAAGCAATTTTTTTAGCGGTCCAATTGGGACTCGGAAGGGCTGTAGGTGCCTGGCTGCGTGATGGGCGGAGGCATTTCCTTGCCGCCGGCAAAATGATATTTCACCACGGTATTGAATTGATCGATCCAAGGCATAAGCGAACGTCCGCCCCAAGCTTCTTTAGCAAAATGATTAAAGTAGTTTACGAATTCCATGTTAGCCGAGATGTGCACTTCTTGTGCGGCCGGCGCAAGCTCCCGGACTTTTAGCGCAACGGTCTGTTTCAGTTCATCGGATAAGTCGTTAATATCGTTCACCGAAAAATAGGAATTGTAAGGCGAGACAAGCGCCCGGCTGTTTCCGTACGGACTTCCTGTGTCTTGATTATACACGCCTTCGTTTGTGCCGGTATTGTCCTGCTCGCGTAATCTGCCTGAATTGCGTGTGCCCACGGCTGTCCAATCCAGCATAAGACCGACATACGCATTTTTGTCCGTTAGCATAACGATTGCGGAAGCGACGCCGTTCAGATCCGTTACCTTTCGTGAAATGACAGAGCTGTATTCGAAGAAGGAGTTATCATGCTGATGTGGATTCGTTGACATCGGGCCGTAGGATTTACCGCCCAGCATTTTCGGATCGTTAGCCTGGCGGCTGCCGTAGTCGCTGTCGCTTCTCTGGGCGAGTTCTTCGTAATTGCAGCCTGCTGCCGCAGTGAGCACTGCAGCTGACAGCAGCAGCGCAGCTATTCGTTTAACCATAAAGTGAGGACCCCCATTCATCGATAATGGCTTTAGTTTTTGTCTTGGAAGCTTAAATATACGTTTAAGGGGGTATACATAATTGACCATGGGTTTGGTGCACAATGTAGGATAGAGAGAATGCCATGCTGACAGGCGTAACGCAATGAAAAAGAAAGCGGAAAAACGTTGTAATGATGCGTTTTTGACAGCTTTGAGAACAATTTGTGAACTCTCTGTGGAACATTGACAAATAGGGTCTTCAACTTTATATTTAATAAAGTGATTTAAGTTGCAGGAGTTGTAATAACATCTGTGAAACACGCAGCCAGCCGCATGCCACGTGAAAATTAGGCAGCTGCGAAAACGTCAAAAGTGGGGTTGATTAATGATGAAACGGTGGCGATTTGTAAAACGGCTTGCGCCGCTTATGGCCATGATGGTATTGGTGCTGACGGCCTGCGGGCGGAGCGATTTGTCGACGCTGAATCCTCAGGGACCTGTAGCGGAAGAGCAATTCGGACTGATGAAGCTGGCAATTGGAATCATGTTAATCGTGATTATTGCCGTATTTGGTATCTCTTTGTATGTCATTATTCGTTTTCGCAGACGTCAAGGAGACAAAACCATTCCTAAGCAAGTAGAAGGAAACCATAAGCTAGAGATTATTTGGACCGTAATTCCAATTATCATGCTTATCATTTTGGGAGTTCCAACCGTACAATCCGTATTTAACTTAGCTAAAGATTATAGCAAAGATCCGGAAGCGGTTCAGGTCATCGTTACTTCGCATCAATACTGGTGGGAATTTGAATATCCTGAATACGGAATCAAAACAGCCCAAGAGCTAATTATTCCAAAAGGCAAAACGATTTCGGTTCAAGCGAAATCCGCTGACGTGCTTCACTCGTTCTGGATTCCGTCGCTTGCAGGTAAAATCGATACCAATCCTGGCGCGAACGTAAATGCGATGTATTTCTCGGCTCCAAAAGAAGGCGTTTACCTAGGCAAATGCGCCGAGTTATGCGGACCTTCACACGGACTGATGGACTTTAAGGTCAAATCAGTGGACGAGTCTTCATTTGATCGCTGGGTAGCAGCGCTTCAAGAGCCAGTAGCTCTTCCGAGCGACCCGGCAATTGCAAAAGCATTCGAGAGCAAATGTCTATCTTGCCACGCAGTGGGAGACCTTGGCGGACCGGCTTACCCTAACTTGACGGGGATCGGAAGCCGTGAGACTGTCGGAGGTATACTTGTTAACACCGATGATCCGCAATATTCCAATGAAGGTTCAGTATACGACAACCTGCACCGTTGGATCGGAAATCCGGATGAAGTTAAACCGGGTAACCTAATGCCAAAAGTTGATCTGACTGAACAAGAACTTGAAGGTATTGCTAAATATTTATCCGAACTGAAACTTAACTACGAACAATAATTTATCGGTGATTGAAGGAGGTACCTACTTTGGCTCATGCGCATACGCATACGGTCAAACGTTACAGCGGTCTGATGGACTGGCTGACTACGGTTGACCATAAGAAAATTGGAATATTGTATATGATCGCTGGCGGATTTTTCTTCCTTGTCGGCGGTTTGGAAGCCATTTTGATACGGGTTCAATTATGGAAGCCGTTAAATAACTTTGTTAGCGCGGATACATACAACGAGCTGCTTACGATGCACGGAACGACAATGATCTTCCTCGCAGCGATGCCGCTGTTGTTCGCGCTTATGAATGCGGTCGTTCCGCTTCAAATCGGCGCTCGCGACGTAGCCTTTCCTTTCGTTAACTCATTAGGTTTCTGGACATTCTTGTTCGGCGGCGTTTTGCTTAACGTCAGCTGGTTTACAGGCGGAGCTCCAGATGCAGGTTGGACGTCTTACGCACCGCTTGCAGGCACGTCTTACAGCGGAGACCATGGCGTCGATTATTATGTTCTAGGCTTGCAAATAGCAGGTATCGGTACACTAATCGGCGGTATCAACTTCCTGGTTACGATTATTAACATGCGTGCTCCTGGCATGACTTTCATGCGGATGCCGATGTTTACATGGACAGCGTTCATTACTTCTGCGCTTATCCTGTTCGCCTTCCCTGCTTTGGCAGTTGGTCTTGCGGCGCTTATGTTTGACAGATTGTTTGATGCTAACTTCTTTGATCCTTCAGGCGGCGGTAACGCAGTCCTCTGGGAGCATATTTTCTGGATATTCGGGCATCCTGAGGTTTATATCCTCATCCTGCCGGCCTTCGGTGTTATTTCCGAGGTAATAAGTACGTTCTCCCGTAAGCGTTTGTTCGGTTACAGTTCGATGGTTTTCGCTACAATCCTAATCGGCTTCTTGGGCTTCATGGTATGGGCGCATCACATGTTCACCGTTGGTCTTGGACCGGTTGCGAACGCGCTGTTCTCCATTGCAACGATGCTTATCGCCGTTCCGACGGGTATCAAAATCTTTAACTGGTTGTTCACGATGTGGGGCGGCTCGATCAAGTTCACGACAGCGAATTTGTTTGCAGTCGGATTTATCCCAACCTTCGTAATGGGCGGCGTTACAGGCGTTATGCTTGCAGCAGCTCCAGCTGACTTCCAGTATCATGATTCTTACTTTGTCGTAGCGCATTTCCACTACGTTATCGTAGGCGGATTGATTCTCGGGATTTTCTCGGGCCTTCACTACTGGTGGCCAAAAATGTTCGGACGCATGCTTAATGAAACGCTTGGTAAGCTAACGTTCTGGACATTCTTTATCGGCTTCCATTTAACATTCTTTATTCAGCATTTCCTTGGCTTGCTCGGTATGCCGCGTCGTATTTGGACATATCTGGACGGTCTAGGTTTTAACGAAATGAACATGATCAGTACAGTGGGCGCATTCTTGATGGGCTTTGGTACAATCTTCTTCTTGCTGAATGTTGTCGTGACGGCTTTCAAGCCGCAAAACGCGCCAGCAGATCCTTGGGAAGACGGCCGTACGCTGGAGTGGACGATTCCATCTCCGCCTCCGGAGTACAACTTTGCTCAAACGCCGCTTGTACGCGGATATGATGCATACTGGAAAGAAAAAACGGATGGTCATAAGGGTATGACGCCTGCAGAACCAATTGGTCCTATCCATATGCCATCGCCTTCAATCCTGCCTTTCTTTATGGGACTTGGATTGTTCATCGCAGGTTTAGGCTTTATGTATGCTCATGATTGGGGTAACTTGTTCGGTTCATTCAAAACAGGCTACGCTGTCGGTATTGTTGGTTTGCTTATCTTGTTCGGATGCATGTTCCTTCGTTCTACAATCGACGATCATGGCTTCCACATTGAAGAAGACGAAATCCTTAGAGATTTGGGGGGGAAAGCATGAGTGCGCATTCGCATGTAGAGGGGCAATTGCCTCATGAGCCCGAAAAGGCGACCCTCGAGGGACGCAATAAAGTATTAGGCTTTTGGCTTTTCCTAGGTGGCGAGACGGTATTGTTCGGAACGTTATTCTCTGCGTTCCTTGCACTGCGCCATCAAGTTTTGGATGGTCCTCCAGCACATGAGTTGTTCCAGCTGCCGCTCGTCGCTCTAGCGACCGCGCTATTGTTGACGTCAAGCTTAACCAGCGTATTCGCTGTTCATGCCTTGCACACGAATAGAGTGAAGGCGCTCATTAACTGGCTGATTATTACCGTGGTTCTAGGCGCTGGGTTTCTCGGTCTTGAGATTTACGAGTTCTACCACTATGTACATGAAGGCCATGGCTTTACCACAAGCGCATTCAGCTCATCGTTCTACACGCTTGTAGGCTTCCACGGCGCTCACGTAGCTTTTGGTATTACATGGATCACATTGATCATTATCCAATTGGCAAGAAAAGGTTTGACTGTCGTTACCGCACCGAAGGTATATGTAGCCGGTATGTACTGGCACTTTATCGACGTTGTCTGGGTATTCATTTTCACCGTCGTTTACTTGATGGGAAAGGTGGTTTAATCCATGGCAAGCAATCATACAGCCACAGAGGAAAGCCCCAAGCGTCATAGGGTCGAAGGGCCAAAGAAGCATATCATCGCATTTCTTTTTTCGATCCTGCTTACATTTATCGCATTCGCGACCGTAATCAGCGGAGAAATCAATAAAGACTTTATCTACATTATTTTAGTCGGCTTAGCGGTTTTGCAAGTATTCGTTCAGATGGCATTCTGGATGCATATGAAGGATCGTGGTCATACATTCGCCATTATCGGAATTTTGACTGGTGTATTCATCGTATTCACATGCGTCATCATGGCTGAATACTGGGCTTGGTGGTAAGACAACTGTTTATTGGAAGAGAGGAGGGTCCCGAGGCTTGGGTCCCTCCTCTTTTGTAAAAAAGGTTATCGCAATTGAAAGGAGATTCCACGATGCTTGGCTTACAATACTTTCGCTTCGAAGAATTGTGGACCCCCATGTTTATGTTCGGGATGGCTGCCATAGTCATTCTATATTTCTATTTGATCGGTCCATGGCGTGAGAAGCATGCTCCGCAGGCTCCTGCTGCGACAGCAAAACAAAAAACGATGTTTGTTTCGGCTGCGGTTATGTTTTATTTAGTGCATGGCGGGCCTTTTAATCTATTAGGCCATCTGATGTTTACGTTTCATATGATCAATATGTCGGTGTCGTACTTGATTGTGCCGCCGCTTGTGCTGCTTGGCATTCCAAGCTTCCTATGGAAAATGACGTTTTCGGCTCCTTTTTGGAAGAAGCTGAGCTTTATGATGCATCCGGTTATGTGTCTCGTTCTGTTTAATGTGTTGTTTTCTGTTTACCATATTCCTATTGTCCATGACTATGTGATGACGCACTTTGCGGTGCATCGTCTTTATTATTTTATTTTGCTGATTACATCCTTTATGATGTGGTGGCAAATCGCTGTTCCCGTGCCGGAGTGGGCCAAGCTGACGGATCTAAAGAGGATGGCCTATGTTTTTGCAAACGGGATGCTGTTGACGCCGGCGTGCGCATTAATTATTTTTGCAAAAAGCTCTATGTATGCGATATATAGTGATCCCAACGTTTGGGTGACTGCTATGGGCTATTGCGTATCTGGTGATCCAACAAGGCTGCTAGAGAGCTTCAGCGGACCGCAATTTTTTAATATAATGGATGTCGTTGAGGACCAGCAGCTTGGCGGTATTGTGATGAAGCTCGTGCAAGAGCTTATGTACGGAATCATTCTCGCCTATATTTTTAAGCAATGGTTCAAACGTGAACATACCGAAGACGATTTGCCGAATACGAATACCGGTACGGCTTAATCCGTACTAATCATTTTGTTAACTATAGGTGGGGTAACGTTGAACAGTTATAATATTATGCCGACAATAAGTACCTTCTTCATCGTACTGAGTGCGGTCTTGGTTGCTGTGGGCTGGAGACTGGCCATTAAACGCAGGCTGGAGGAGCATCAGAAGGTGATGTTCTATGCCGCGGTCTCCGCAACGATCTTCTTTATCGTCTATGTATCGCGTACGATATTCGTAGGCAATACATCATGGGGCGGACCGGATGGCTTGAAGCCTTACTATCTTGTCTTCTTGTTATTCCATATCGTGCTGGCTACGGTTGCGGCCGTTTTCGGCATTACAACGCTCACGTTGGGCTATAAGAAGAAATTTGCGAAGCATCGCAAATGGGGGAAGGTAACCTCGCTGATCTGGTTTGTAACGGCAATCACCGGTACAATGGTTTATATTTTGTTGTACCTGATGTATCCAGGCGGTCATACGAAACCGGTCATCGACGCTATTTTTGGCTAACCTACTATTCAATGTACACAGTGAAACCATGCTTACGAAAGAGACGACTCTTTTGACTGCATGGTTTTTTTTGTGCTTAAGGAGAGGCTATCCAACATTTAACAATTAAATTCATGGGAATGGTTGACAACTGTGTATACAGTGAATATACTGTGTATAAAGATATATACAGTATGTTGAGTGAAGGTTCGAAAGGAGCAAATGCCGTGGGTTTATGGAAGGGTGCTTGGTATTTAGCAAAGCATGAGCTGGCTAAGGATCGATGGAAAAGTCTTTACACGTTAGCGTTTGTTGGTTATTTATTGCTATTCACGGTTCCGTTATTAAATGATGTGGTTGATGGGGAAGACAAAAATATGATTAGCTGGGCGACGGACTTTATCTATTTAACGATTCTGCCTTGTCTCGGTTTTATAATCAATCAAACGATGATGCGTTCATGGAAAGAAAATTCATACACAAGAAAGATGGCCCAGTGGAGAACGCTGCCCATCTCCTCGAGACAAATTGCGCTCGGACGAATCATTCAGTTGGCGGTTGTATTGTTTTGCGCTCAGCTTCTCTTCTTTATCTTACAGTTCCTTCTTGTACGTAATATGGGTGCAGACCTATCAGTCGGGCATTTTGCGCTGTATGCTCTATTCTGGTACGGTTACTCCCTAACGATGGCGATTGGATATGTATACTGGGAAGTAGGCCATTCCGGAAAAATATACTTCTTTTTTAATTTGGCTTATATCGTCGTGTTACTCGCGATTTCAGCTAGCTTAGCTATTTTCAAGGTTGGAAATATTGTGGTTACGTCATTTGAAGCGATTGAGAACGGCTTCTGGTGGATATCGTTAGCTGCTATCGCAGTTAGCGCCGTGGCAATATTCATCGGAGTCAATCGAATTGAGAAACGGTTAGAGAGTCGCACCTACAGAACATAGATCTATTCAGGAATGGAAGAAGGTGAAGGCCATGCGGCTGCCGATACAAATCAACGAGCAAAGCGCAGAACCGCTGTATCATCAAATCGAAGTGCAGCTGCGCGCTTTAATCGTCAGCGGACAGCTTGCGGAAGGGATGCTGCTGCCGTCGATAAGAGAGCTTGCCCAGACGGTAAAATGCAGTGTCATAACAGTTAAGCGAGTGTATAACGATTTGGAAGCAGAGGGCCTGCTGCGGACGCGGCAAGGAACGGGGACGTATGTGGCACAGGTTGGAGAACAGGAGCGTGATCGGCATCGGCTTTCTGCCGTGATTGAAGCGCTTGAACAAGCGGTCATTGCCGGAAAAAGGGTACAGTGCACGGAGGAAGAGCTGGAGACGATGTTTAAGGAAGCGATGAATAAGCATTTTGACTAAAGGAGAGTACCGCATGATAGATGAGACGATGGCGATTCAATTAGACGGAGTTGTGCAGAATCGTGCGAATTTTAAGCTGGGACCGCTCCATATGAGCATTCCAAAGGGTTATATCACGGCGATTGTCGGCCCGAACGGCTGCGGCAAGAGCTCAACGTTCCGGTTAATGCTTGATTTGGATAAAGCGGACGAAGGGAAAATCGAACTGCTTGGTCACCGTGTAGAGCAAGGCATCGATACGGAGCTGAAGAAAAAAATAGGTTATTTGCATGATCAGTCCTCCTCGCACGAGGACAATATGAAGGGGACAGCAAAGGCTGAGTTTCATCGTTTCTGGTACGACAACTGGGACGTGAACCGCTATCGCGAGCTGCTGCATATCCTTGAAGTCGATGATAACCAGCTGCTGGGCAAAATGTCGAAGGGCATGCGCCGCAAATTCGAATTTGCTTTAACGATGGCACATGGGCCGGAGCTGCTTTTGCTGGATGAGCCTTCTTCCGGACTCGACCCGCTTGCATGGAAGACGATGATTGAAGTGCTGCATCGGTATATGGATCGAGGAGACCGTACGATTCTTATGACCTCCCATATTATCGAAGAAGTAAAAAGGCTAGCTGATTTTATCGTATTTATGGCACATGGACGAGTAATTGGCGTATACGAGAAGGATGAGCTGTTCAGCAGCTGGTTTACGTTATTCGTAAGCGGCTCCGACCTGTCATCGAAGAAGGCGGCAGCCATGCCGGGCCAATGCGGGGTAGAGCATGCCGGTGCGACAACCTATCGCATCACAACGAATAAAGCAGCAGCCGCAGAAGTGTGGTGCGAAGCTGAGGGGTATCAAATCGTAAGCAGGCAAGCACTGGAGCTGGATGAAATTATGAGCGCATTGCTTATGCAGGACCGTTTAAGCATACGAAGCAATTAATCGAGGGGGATGAGTGAATTGAATCCATTAAAAGTAGAGAAAGTCGTTAAGCAATACGGGGAAAAAACGGCCGTCAACGGCATCAGCTTTGAGGTGAGCGAGGGAGAGATTTACGGCTTGCTCGGCGCCAACGGGGCAGGGAAAACAACGACGATGAGAATGGTGCTTGGTCTGATCTATCCGGACGAAGGCAGCATTTTGTATCACGGTAAGGCTTACAGTCACAATCAGCTTAGCAATCTTGGCTATTTGCCTGAGGAGAGAGGCTTGTATCCGAAAGTGCGCGTCTGCGACCAGCTTATCTATTTGGCCCAGCTGCGCGGCATGTCGAAGAAGGACGCGGAGCAAAGCTTGAAGAAATGGCTGGATCGCTTCGAGGTTCCGGAGTATTACAGCAAGAAGGTCGAAGAGCTTTCCAAAGGGAATCAGCAAAAAATTCAATTTATCGCAAGCGTAATCCATTCGCCCAAAATCGTTATTCTCGATGAAGCGTTCAGTGGACTGGATCCGGTTAACGTCGAGCTGCTCAAATCAACGGTTAAGGAGCTGCGCGACTCCGGCACGAGTATTTTGTTTTCTACTCATCGCATGGAGCATGTAGAGGAACTTTGCCGTAACATTACGATTTTGCATCGCTCAAACGCCGTGCTGAAAGGGAATTTGAAGGAAATCAAAAAACAATTCCCGAAGGAACGCGTTATTTTGAACACGGAGAAGGAAGTAACCGGCATTGAGCGGATTGCAGGCGTTACGAGCGTTAACCGGCATGAATACGGCTATGAGGTAGGCATTGCGAATGAGGCGGCGGGCGCCGAGATTTTACGCCATGCTTTAGAACAAACGACGATTACGAGATTCGAGATCAAGGAACCGACGTTAAACGAAATTTTTATTAAAACAGTAGGCGGTGATAGCCATGAATAAGTTTTGGACAGTTGTGGGGTTTACGCTGAGAAATAAATTCAGAGGCAAAGCATTCATGATTACAACGATCATTATTGCGGTTATTATGTCTATCGCTATTAATCTGCCTTATATTTTCTCGCAGTTCGGAAGCGGAGACAAAGCTACGAAAATCGGATATATTCAGACGCAGCAAGCGGAAGGAACTGCCACAGGCGATCAGCTTAAAGCGTATTTCGAAATGCAGGAGAAGCCGGGCGTAGAGCTTATCCCTTACGAGGATAAAGGCTCAGAGGCCGAGAATGAAAAACAGCTGAAGCAAGCCATTACGGATAAAAAGGTGAAAGGCTACTTAGCGTTTGGAGAAATGACCGACAGCGGTTTTCCGGCAATCACGTATAAATCCGAGAAGCTGCTTGCATTCAATCTAACCACTTCGATTCAAAACGGCCTTGCAGCGATTCGTCAGGCTACCGTATTGCAGGATGCAGGCTTAACGGATTCACAGCTGGCCTTGCTGAACGCGCCGATTGAAATCGCATCGGTACAGATTTCCGCTACCGAAGGCGCGGGCAATGTAGGAGACGGGAAAACACCGGAAGAGCAAGCTATGAATATGGGACTCGTTTATTTCATCGTCGTTCTTCTGTTTATGGCTATCATGATTACGGGCCAATTGATTGCATCGGAAATTACGGCTGAGAAAAGCTCGCGGGTCATGGAGCTGCTCATTACAAGCGTTTCGCCGCTTAAGCAGATGTTCGGTAAAATCTTCGGGATGTTTTTGGTGGGACTCATTCAAATTTCGATCTATGTCATTGTCATTATCGTGAATATCAGCTTGCCGCATAATAACAAAGTGATGGATGAATTCAATGTCGATTTAACCCAAATTGATCCGATGCTTCTGCTTTATGCCGTCTTGTTCTACTTGACGGGTTACTTCCTGTTCGCCACTTTATTCGCAGCGGTTGGATCGATTGTCAGCCGTACGGAGGACCTGGGCCAAGCGGTGCTTCCGATCACCATGCTTTCTCTGGCGGGCTTCTATATTTCGATATTCAGCATTTCAAGCCCGGACAGCGTTCTGGTGAAGGTATCTTCCTTCATCCCGTTCTTCTCGCCATTCGTCATGCTGCTCCGTCTTGGTTTGGCTGATCCGCCGGTATGGCAGCTATGGGCATCCATCGGTATTCTGCTGGTTACCATTTACATTGCGGTATTGGTATCGGCGAAGATCTACCGCACGGGCGTACTGATGTACGGCAAGCGTCCTAGCTTTAAGGAGCTTCGCAAAGCGATGAAGGCTTATAAGGTTTAGGGGTTGTCGTTTGGTAAATGTGGATTATATCTATAAATGAGACTAGTTATATCTATAAGTTAGACTAAAAGTTGCCTGATATGGTCAAGATCTTTGATATATCAGGCTTTTTTCGTTTTAGCCTCAAATCGTGGAGTATTATATAAGAAGTAAGTCTCAATATGAAATTTTTAAAATTTATTATTATAAGTGAGACTTACTTCGGTGTGAGCAAGATGGGAATTATGGAAAGTTTATTATGAGGAATAAGAAAGTTAAGGTAAAGAAGAGCTAGGACACAGAAGGTATAGGTAACTGAAGTAGAAATACATTTAGTTTAGGAAGGAAATAATTCCATATGCAGCCTATTAAAGCGATGTATAGACAATTTTTAAGCGAACCTTTGTGGTTTAAGGTACTTATTTTATCCGCTTTGCTTCTTTCAATTGTATTTAGCAGCTCATATTTTTCGAATCATGGTTATTATCAAAGCCTTTCCAAATTAGCTGCGGCAATCTTCTTCGGTTCATATGGAATAAAAATGCGGAGAAATAAGAAGGTATCTGGCTCCTTTTTCATTGTAGCAGTAATATGCATTTATTTATCATGGAGCAGCTTAAGTGCTACAAATCTTTAAACGAAAAGGAGTAGGAGTAAACCATCGTGCCCACATTCCTTGGAATGTAGGCTTTTCCTGTATTCAGCAGCATTATAGATTTGTACCTCCAAAACTGTACCGTGTAATCACCTGATCATCGATGAATTTGCATGACGAGTGTATATAACGCTCGTATACTGAAGCCAGATAAACCTCCATACGTCATTAAAGTGACGTGAGGAGGAATCATTGAACTAACTGGGAACGATAGTTGAATAACACACATGGATGAGCAGGCGCTACGGTAGCCTGTTCTTTTTATTAAACTCCCTCGGTATGATTTTGTTTTCTAAAGAATGATCGCTTATTCGCGGGATTTCACCTTTGCCAGAAATGCGGAAGTATAGTTAGGGACACCAAGTTGAAGAGGTTAGCCTATCTGCAGAAAAAATAAAAGATGTCCATGAAAGTGGACATCTTTTATTTTTCCTTTTTTCAAAGACAACCCAGCTTTTTTAGCATATGAAAGCACATCTTTACGAATTTTTTTATCTGCGAGGGATCATTTGAAATTTGGCTTTGTTATGGATTTTAAACAGGAACAACAATCATATTGATTCATTGTTAGTATCATTGCGAGCCAAAAAACTAATAGAAACTCAGATATATAGGTTTACTGAATTTGTATATTTTCTAGTTTTAATATTGAGGAAATTGACGAAATAAAACTAGGAGCTAAATTGAGCAAAATTAATCATAACCTTCCTTAGTTGGTTAAAAAAGATACGAGAGAGAATTATGCCAACTAATCAACCCATTAGAACAGAAAATACACTATTAATAGTTACAAAAAAATAATTTAAGTGTAAACATAAATATGTTTTGTAAAAATTTTAAGTTCAAACGAAAGAGTGAATTCTATCTGAAAAATATCACGTCCAATGCAATATATAAGTTTAATGCTTATTTACTTGCAAAATCAACCGAGAAGTCTTGTGGTTATGGTCATACAGTAAGTAATTGAACAAATTTATTCGATAATAACAAAGCATTATTTTACGTATGAACAAAATTAGGTTTACTTAACTATTGACCAAACGATGCTGGTCTGTTAATTTGTAAATTATAGCATATTACAAACACTTCAATGTAAGTGCTTACAATGTAATGTGATATAATACTTGGTTAAAATTAGTTTTGGTATTTTCATCAAAACTAATCAAGCTGAATATATAGAGAAACTAAAGTTTTCACTAATTACGTGCTGTAAACAGCTTTGATAATGACAGAATAGTATTCGTAATTTCTTGAAACGGAAATTTAAAGGAGGTGGTGCTTAGCGAGGATGGGGAAATGCCGATGCAACTGCTTCAGAGGGGGGCTCATCTGTATATTAGGTTCCTATTATGATTGGAGCCGCAAGGAGTTGATCTATGTTAGAGCATAATACGATAAAGGAACGAGTGTAAACAACGGCTTAGTCCACGGCGAATGGTTGCAGCCCAGTTGTTCACACCCGTATTTGAACATGCTTAAAAAATCGTGAAGATTCAAAAAGCAAGTCTATTTGTATTGTCTTAAATTTGCCGGAAAAAACCAAGTGTAATCGGTGTTTATATTTATTTAAAAAATATTGGAGGGTACTCAATGAAATCATATAAAGTGTTGTGTCTTATCATGTTGGCTCTGGTGTTCGTGCTTTCTGCCTGTACAGGCAATAACGGCAGCAGCAAAGCAGGTTCGAATAATAATACGACGGCTGCGACCAATGAAGCGGCGAATAAAGATGCGAATGCGGGTAAAACGGATGAGCAGTCGGAACAGAAAAAAATGAAAATCGGATTGACAGTTCCGACACTGGGTAACCCATTCTTTGTTGCCATGTCCAAGGGAGCTCAAGAAGTGGCCGCCAAATACAACGCGGAAGTCATCGTCGTATCGGCGGATCACGATCTGGCGAAGCAAACCCAGCAATTTGAAGATTTTATTACGCAAAAAGTGGATCTGATTCTGCTCAGTCCTTTTGATTCAAAGGGAATTGCCGGTGCGGTACAGCAAGCGAAGGCTGCTGGCATTCCGGTTGTTGCGTTAGACGGAAGCGCAGAAGGCGGTATCGATACCGTCGTTATGTCCGATAATGTGCAAGCAGGACGCCTGGCAGGTCAATATTTGGCTGACCGCTTGGAAGGCAAAGGAAACATTGTCGTTATCGACGGACCACCGGTATCTGCCGTTACCGACCGCATCAAGGGCTTCGAAGAAGTATTGGCCAAATACCCGGACATTAAAGTAGTTGCCAATCAGAACGGTGAAGGTAATCGTGAAAAAGCGCTGACGCTGATGGAAGGCATACTTCAGGCTAATAAACAGATCGATGCCGTATTCTGTATCAATGACGAAGAAGGCGTAGGCGTCAAGATCGCTCAAGAGCAGGCTGGACGTTCGGATGAATTTTTCATTGTAGGGGTCGACGGTGCGCCAAGTGCTGCGGACGCTTTGAAAGAAAAGAAAAGCTATGCGGCAACATCCGCTCAATTCCCAAACCAGATGGCTATTCAAGGAATCGAGTTGGCGATAAAGGTTATTAACGGGGAGACGGTAGAGCCGCAAGTACTGATTCCGACGGAATTGATTACACAAGATAATGTTGATTCCTACAAAGGCTGGTAATAGCTAGAGAACGAGGTGCGTTATCTGAAACAGATAACGCATCTCATCCAAGTTTTACTCATATTTTTGGATGTAATCTAGTAACAAGGGGTGACACAATGCAGAGTGTCCTAGATAAAAAAAACGCTGCGGAACCAAAAACCGAGGTGCAGCCCGTAATGAAGATGGTTTCAGTTAATAAATCCTTTTCAGGTGTCCAAGTTCTTCATGATGTCAAAATTGATTTGTATAAGGGAGAAGTTCATGCTCTTATGGGGGAGAATGGGGCAGGAAAGTCTACCTTGATGAAAATAATGGCCGGCGTTTATCGCCCGGATTCCGGCAGTATTCTGTATAAAGATGAAATCGCAGAGTGGCCTAGTCCGATGGCCGCAAGAGATGGGGGAATTAGTGTCATCCATCAGGAAATCAGCCTGTCCCCCAACCTGACGATCGGCGAAAATATTTTGATGGGCACGAGATTTCCAAGGAACAAATTTGGATTTATTAAATGGCATCTTATATATGAGAAAGCGGAAGCGATTCTAAGGTCGATCGGTTCGACATTGGATCCGAGGGCGAAGGTATCGACTTTAAGCATAGCTCAGCAGCAAATGGTGGAAATTGCCAGATCATTGTCATTTAATTCTGAAGTTTTAATTATGGATGAACCTACGGCATCATTAACCGATAAAGAAATCGATAAGCTGTTTGTAATAATCGATGATCTTAAACGCAAGGGCGTCGCGATCGTTTATATCTCACATCGCATGGATGAAATCTTTCGTATTTCCGATCGATTCACAGTTCTGCGTGACGGGCAATGGATTACTAGCGGTCCGATATCGGATACGAACCCAGATCATCTTGTTAAGCTTATGGTCGGCAGGGAAATTAAGGACCTTTTCCAAAGAACTTATGCGGTGGCTGCTGCAACAACGAAGCGTGAGCCCGTTCTGGAGTTAATCGATATTTCCGACAAAAAAACGGTAAAAAGCATTTCACTGCGTTTGTATCCGGGTGAAATCGTCGGCTTGGCCGGTTTGGTAGGAGCGGGCAGGACTGAGCTCATTCGTACCATATTCGGTATATCGGGGTTGAGCAGAGGTCAAATCAATATCGATGGAAAGCCAGTGAACATTCAATCGCCATCCGACGCCATCCATTACGGGATTGCTCATGTTCCGGAAAGCAGGAAGGAGCAGGGCTTGTTTCCAAATCTGTCCGTCCAGGAAAATATATTAATGGCCCAGATGCATGTCTATCGCAATAGCGGTATTTTGCAGTATGGCCGAATGAAAATGGATGCCGAAAAATTAATAAAGGATTTAGGGGTCAAAGCTGCGTCCAAGGATCAAAATGTAATGGGACTCAGTGGTGGAAACCAGCAAAAAGTCATTATTGCAAGATGGCTCTCGATTGGACCTAAGGTACTCCTGCTTGATGAACCGACCCGGGGCGTTGACATTGGGGCTAAAACAGAAATTCATAAAATTATTAGCAAACTGGCGGAGCAAGGCCTTGCTGTGCTGGTCGTTTCCTCTGAGCTTCCGGAGATACTAGGCATTAGCGACCGTATTTTGGTCATGCAAGAAGGGAAAATCAGAGCGGAGCTTTCGAGGCAGGAGGCAACGCAGGAAAAAATTATGTATTACGCCACAGGGGAGATTAAATAAATGCATACTAACCTTCAACCAGCTGGGGGCAAAGACCAGTTGATCAGAAATAAGTTCAGCTATACCTTTAATCAAATGGGCATGGTCATTATATTAGTGCTACTGTCCGTGGGAATGGCGATTTTTGCACCCCATTTTTTGGAAACGAGTAATATGCTGAATATTTTTAAGCAGGTATCGATTACGGCTATTCTAGCTGCAGGAATGACACTTGTAATTTTAACGGGTGGTATAGATCTTTCTGTCGGCTCTACGGTTGCTTTGTCGGGCGTCATTTCGGTCATGATTACGAATGCCGGAGTGAATCCATTAATTGCGATGCTGGCCGGAGCGGCTATCGGACTTGTAGCGGGTGCGATTAACGGTTACTTAACTGCGGTCCCAAAACTTCCGTCCTTTATCGTCACGTTGGGTAGTATGACTTATTTAAGGGGCTTGGCGCTTGTTATTAGTGGGGGATACCCTCTTGTACTGACAAATGAGACTTTTAAATTTTTCGGCGCAGGAAAAATACTTGGTATCCCAACCCCGATTTACATTATGACATTGGTTTACATTATTATGTTTTTTGTATTGAAATATACTATGTTCGGTCGTCATGTTTATGCAGTAGGAGGTAATGAAGAGGCTGCTAGGCTAACGGGAATCAAGGTTGAGCGAACGCTTATCAAGGTTTATTCCATCAGCGGGCTGTTAGCCGGAATTGCGGGTGTCGTACTTGCCGGCAGGCTATTCTCAGGGCAGCCTACTGCAGGCAATATGGCGGAATTAGACGCCATTGCAGCGGTAATTCTTGGGGGAACCAGCTTCGTCGGCGGCTTCGGGCGAATTCAGGGCACAATTATAGGTGTTTTAATTATTGCAGTATTAAATAACGGATTGACACTCTTAAACGTTGATTCGTATTGGCAAAAGGTCATAATGGGTGGAGTAATCGTTGTAGCCGTTCTCCTTGACCGCATTCGCAGCCGCAAATAATTACACATGGGCAGAATATTGTGAGGGTATTAGTTATACCAATCATTCTGCCCAAAATCATGCTAATCCTTATGCCAATTATATAATATAGATTCCAACCGATAGCAACCAAATATTCTTATAGAAATGGAGATAACAAAATATGTTGATGTTCAATCGAAACAGCAAACGAAGAATAGCACGAGTTCTGGTCATGCTTCTTTTTATATCAAGCGTGTTTAATATCAATGGTTGGATGAACAAGTTATCGGCGGAAGCGACGATGACATTCAATCAAAATGAAGATTTAGTAATGAGTACTCTTCAAACATCTGAAATCGCTTTCAATATTGAAAATCCCGGTTTTGAAACGGGCAATTTGAATGGATGGACAGAAACTGGAAACGCGTTTGCCCAAAGGGTCATTTCTGAATCCACTTATGGAGAAGACAAAAAGCCGTATCATCATAAGGGAGATTATCATTTGAGCGGACAAGCGGATGACGCGGTGGGATCACTGCAATCCACAACCTTCAAGCTCGACGGTACAGGTGAAGTCAATTTTCTTATTAGTGGGGATAATCAGCTTGAATATCAGTATGTTGCACTTATTCGCGCCTCTGATGGAGAGGAACTCTTTAAGACCTCTGGCGCTAATTTGCAAGAAAACCCTAAGACTTATAAAAGGGTGATCTGGGACGCGAAAGACTATCTCGGTCAAGAACTCTATCTGAAAATTGTAGATAATGGAAGCGGTTATATCGGGGTCGATGATTTTCATGTTAATAATTCGATCCACGAGATTGTAAATCCTGATTTTGAAACCGGTGATTTAACCGGGTGGACAGTCATTGGGGATGACATGAGAAGCCGAGTGAAATGGGAAGTGAATTATTGGCATAAGGATCCTATTAACAAGCATGGGCATTTTCATTTTTGGGGAGATGATATGCTCAAAGGCAGCATCCTTTCCTCTGAATTTGTATTAGGGGGCTCTGGGGAGATTAGCTTTATGATCGGCGGCGGCAAGCAGGATAATCAATATGTCTCACTGATTGATGCAGAGAATCAAACGGAGCTGATGAGAACCAGGAATGAATGGTTTTCCGAATCTGAGTCTTATACGCGAGTATCGTTAGATGCTTCTGCGCATTTAGGAAAGCGCTTACGCGTACTTGTGGCAGACAATGTGGCGGCTGGCGGCTGGCAGCATATCAATGTTGATGATTTCCAGGTTTATCAAGAGCATTTGATCCAGCTGTCCAATCCGGGTTTCGAAACGGGTGATCTAAGTGGGTGGACGATGGAAGGGGAAGCCTTTGAAGATGCAGTGACCAATAATGCTGCTGTGAACGGAACCTCATATGGCCACATCGGCACGTATCATTTGTCTAGCAGTAACAGCGACAGTGCTAGCGGAACTTTGACATCGGAGACGTTCAAGCTGGGCGGAATCGGTGAAATCGAGTTGTTGGTTGGCGGGAGCAATTCCGGAAAGCAATATGTTGAACTGGTCCGGGCCAAGGATGGCCAGACCTTGTTTAGGGCTTCGGGGGATGGCACGGAAGTCTATAAACGGGTTATTTGGGATACTAGGGCGTATTTAAGGGAGAATGTTTTCATACGTGTGTTGGATCTCGGAGAAGGACATATTAATATTGATGAGTTACAAGTTCGCAAGAGTAATTCAGTATCTTATCTAATGGAAAATGAAGATTTTGAACAGGGTGATTTAAACGGCTGGACCGTTGAAGGTAACTCATTTTCCGCAATACCGGGTATAAACGGCAAAGTTTCCGGGTATCAACGTGACATGTATGCGATGGGCACCAAGGAAGGTACCGGACAGATGATTTCTAGCAAATTCAGGTTGTCAGGAAGCGGCATGGTGAATTTCAAAATATCCGGAGATTCGGCAGAAGAGCTTTACGTGGCGTTGATTCGTGCAAGCGATGGGAAGGAATTAAGAAAAGAGGGTTCAACCGGGTCAAGCCGCTTCCAGACCATTGAGTGGGACGTATCCGATTATCTTAATGAGACGCTTTATTTTAAAGTAGCGGATGAATCAAACTCCGGGAATATTCTTGTCGATGATTTTAACTTTTATGTTTCACCTCATATATTAAATGCTGATTTTGAAGCAGGTGATATGCGCGGCTGGAGGTCTGTGTCCGGAAATGCCTTTAATGGCGTGGTCACTGCCGAGAAATTTCATCACACAACGCAGCCATTTCATCAGCAAGGAAACTACCATTTATGGGGTTACCTAGGCGCTGGCGATGGGGGTACGGGTATACTCGAGTCATCTCACTTTATTCTGGAAGGGGACAAGAGCATACCTGGAGACGGCAGAATAACATACCTGATCGGCGGAGGCAAGAAGTCCATGGACCAGATGGCGGTCGAGCTCGTTAGAGATTCGACGGGAGAAACACTTTTCAGGGAAACTGGCCATGACGATGAAACATACAGGAAGGTCGATTGGGATGCAACGGCTTACATCGGAGAAGAGCTCTACTTCCGAATCGTGGACTATGCTACAGATGGATATGGACATCTAAACGTCGATCATTTCCGGACGGTGACGCCTTTGGCGGAAATTGCAAATTCAGGCTTTGAAACCGGAACGTTATCGGATTGGACGGCTCAGGGCGAAGCTTTTACACAAGCTTTTAGTGTTGTAAGTGGCTTCGGACATGAGGGAACCTACTACTTGTCCAGTAAATCAAGGACAGACGATACGATTACAGGCTCTTTAAGAAGCAGAAGCTTCGAATTGGACGGCACTGGTAATCTATCGTTTTTAATAGCAGGTGGGAATGATCTGAATCGGCTCTATGTGGCACTTGTCCGGTCAAAAGATAAAGAGGTACTGTTTAAGGCAACTGGTTCCGATTCGGATATTTTCGGAGAAGTGACGTGGGATGCTTCATCGTATTTAGGGGAAGAGGTGTACTTGGAAATTGTGGATCAAAAGGCCAAAGGGCCACACAGCTATATCAACGTCGATGACATTCAGGTCAGTACTTCGGGCATACGGTTCGCCGACACTTACCGTCCGCAGTATCATTATACACCTGAACGAAACTGGATGAACGATCCTAATGGAATGGTTTTTTATGAGGGTGAATACCATTTGTTCTACCAACATACGCCGTTTTCAGCGCAGCCTGCATTCGACAAAATGCATTGGGGGCATGCGGTGAGTAAAGATCTTGTGCATTGGGAAGAACTGGCGCCGGCCATTGCACCCGATGAGGATGGATCGATTTTTTCTGGCAGCGCGGTCGTAGATACGAATAATACGAGTGGCTTCTTCGATAAAGAAGGTTCTGGGTTAGTTGCTATCTACACCAACAACGATAATCGTAAGGTGCCCGGCAAGCCACAGGTTCAAAGTATTGCTTACAGCAAAGACAAAGGGCGAACCTGGATAAAATATGAAGGGAATCCTGTATTGTTTCCTAAGGATACAGTCGATTTCCGCGATCCGAAAGTATTCTGGCATGAGGAAACCGGAAAATGGATTATGTCTCTTGCCGTTAAGGACAGAGTAGAGTTTTATACATCTCCTAACCTGAAGGAATGGTCCTATGCCAGCTCGTTTGGATCAGAATATGCCATCACTCATCGTGGTATCTATGAATGTCCGGACTTATTCGAAATTAGCGTTGACGGAGACCCAAATCATAAGAAATGGGTGCTTATTATTTCTTTGGGGGACAAGAACGGTGTGAATGCAACTGCTCCGGAACCACCGGCAGGTGGATCAGGCATGCTTTATTTTATCGGGGAATTTGACGGTACTACGTTTACGCCGGACAACTCGATTGAATCTCCCGAAGATCTGAATTGGATCGATTATGGCGCAGATTTCTATGCTGCTGTCTCATGGAGCGGTATTGCAGCCGCGGATGGACGGAAGATATGGCTGGGCTGGATGAGCAACTGGGCGTATGCATCAAATACGCCTAGTATAGGGTGGCGTGGTTCGATGTCTATTCCTCGCGAATTGAAGCTGATCACAGAGGCAAATGATACAATCCGTCTGGTTCAATCGCCTGTTGACGAATTGAAAAATATTACGAATTCCATTATTAATGAAACGAACGTTACGATTGGTTCGGATCATAATCTACTTGACGGAATATCCGCTGACAAGATGGAAATCATTGCTGAGTTTGAACTGGGTTCAGCAAAGACGTTTGGCTTTAAGGTGCGTAAGTCGGCGAATGAGGAAACGGTCATTGGTTATAATGCAGAATCCAAGCAATTATTTGTGGATAGGTCGAAGTCGGGAGAAACAGCAGTGCATCCAAGCTTCGCGACCAAACACGAAGCACCACTTGAACCGAACGGTAACAGAATCAAAATGCACATTTTCGTAGATTGGTCGTCTATTGAAGTATTTGGTGGGGATGGTAAAACAGTCATATCCGATCTTATTTTTCCTGATCCGCAAAGCAAAGAGGCATCCGTTTTTGCCATAGGAGGCGAGGTGAAACTAGTCAATTTGCAAATCAATGAAATAAAGAGTATTTGGAGAGATGAATCCTATAATAAAATTAGAATGGACAATCGGAATTATCAGTTGAATGTTTCTCAAACGCATCAAACGAGCGTAGGTGCGGTTTCCGTAATGTACGAAGCAGCTGACTCGGGCGCTACTATTGTGGATATTACTAAGTCAGCGATTTATACATCGAGCAATCCTGAGGTGGCAATTGTAGATCAAAATGGATTGGTTACCGGTCTACATGCAGGTACTTCTGTGATACAAGCGGAATATGGAGGCTATATAGCAGCAGCAAATGTCAAGGTTGTCGACAATGAACTCTCCAGTGCAATACCTCAAAATGAAGGTAGTGTACTAAAGGAGAGCAATACGGTTCGTATTACGGTTCCAGCGAAGCAAGGTTTGAATAAAGTTGCAAATGCGAAAGTCAGTGATGCTTTAATTAAGCAAGCATTGGATCTGGCTGAAAACGACAACGCAGGTAGGAAGCAGATCGTCATTACATTTTCTGAAGCGAGCGGATCTAAAGGTTATTCGTTGGAACTTCCGACTGCCCATCTGTCTACATCCAAGTGGTTGACAAGTTTTGAAATCTTTACGCCGCTTGGAGCTATTACCGTCCCAAGTCATATGTTGACCAATCATTTTCTGAAAGCTGAAGGAACGGTTACTCTCTCAATTAAAGAAGCTTCGGTGTCTCATATCGATGCGGAAACAAGTAGTCGAATCGGAAACCGCCCGGTGCTTTCCTTCACGGTTAGCATAAATGGAAAAGAAATACCATGGAACAATCCAATGGCGCCGGTTAAGGTAACAATCCCATATTCACCTAGTGCGGCGGAGCAACTAGATTTAGAACATATCGTCGTGCTGTATATAGATGAATCTGGAAATGAAGTTCCCATTCCGAGTGGAAGATATGATAATGCATCAAATCAAGTCATATTTAATAGCACACATTTTAGTACCTATGCCATCGCATATGTGAAACGGACATTTACTGACTTGGACCGTTTTCTATGGGCGCAGAAGCCGATAGAAGCTTTGGCCTCGAGAGGGATAATAAATGGAGTTTCCAAAGAGAATTTTAATCCTTCTTCTTTCGTGACAAAAGCAGATTTTTGTGCGCTTCTCGTTAGATTGCTAGAGTTGAAGGGTCAGGCGAATTCAAGCTTCAAGGAGGATGATTACTCTGAAGAAGTTGGGATTGCTATGGCACTGGGTATAGTAAAGGGTACGGGAGACAATCTTATCGACCCTAAGGGAATCTTATCGAGACAAGATATGATGGTTATGACATACCGTGCGCTACAGGTGACCGGCAAGATTAAACATTCGGATGATGTCCAAATAAATACGTTTACTGACACTGATCGCATAGCTAACTATGCGAAGGAGGCAGTGACGGGACTTCTTAAACAACAACTGGTAATGGGGGACGAAGGTAAGCTGAATCCGCTTGGTGGAACAACTCGGGCCGAAGCAGCGGTTATCATTTATAGAGTCTGGCAGTCAATTAATTAAGTTGAGTTAAATCAATTAAGGAAGACAAGCCGTGGTGAAAGCTCGGTTGTCTTCCTATCCTTCATAAACAAACTAAATGAATTTTTATACTATTTTGCATGTGCTTTATTGGTGTTTAACGTCTCTTAATAAAATCACAGATCTTTTGCGATTATTTATTAAGGCAGTGGATCCCTACAGTAGCGTTCTTCTGCCGAAATCATGTGCTGGATTTAGCAATTATGTGCAAAGCACTGCAAACGAATAAATAGGACTTCCTAAAAGCTGGATAACTTTTAGGAAGTCCTATTTTAAGAATATTATTTTTAGCTCACTACTATTGTTAATGGGGCTTAGTGGACATGTTGGAGCGACCCAGTCGATGCTCGGAATTTGGGCTCCGTTCTGACATGGGTGATCCGGAACGTTTTTGAGGGATTTTTTAACCGGGATAGAAGCAATTCGGCAGCAGTTATCCCCATTTCATCGTTGAAAATATGAACGGTCGATAAATGCGGTTCAACGATTCGAGATTCCGGCGCGTCGTCAAATCCAGAAACGGCAATGTCGTTAGGGATGTTAATGTTTTTGTTTTTTAACGTTTTCATCAGATTTATGGCTATAAAATCATTTGCGCAAACGAAGGCTGACGGAAGCGTGCTCATGCGTTCCAGTTGCTTATCTATCCAGCCGGACTCCATAAAAAAGTAGCGATCCTTGTCCACAATGCAGTGATTCGGATCCAGTGGTAAATTGGACTCGATCAATGCCCTGTTGAACCCAATCCATCGTTCATTGAAGCTTTTGCAATGATTGTAATCCCCGACGAAACCAATCGTCGTACAACCTTGTTCGATTAAAGTTTTGGTTACACAATACGTGCTGTGCTCATTTTCCATTAATAAAACATCTGCCTTTAAATCGGGGTAAAATATATTCGCGGCGCAATCGATAAAAATCGTCGGAATACCCATATCGGTAATTAGTTCACTGTAGCTTTTGTTAAACATTTCGATGCAAATAATCCCGTCTACCTTGGAAATTTCGAAGTTGCTGGGTAAAGACAAAGCATTAATTTCTGTTTCCCTGACCATGTGGATGGACAAATTATAGCCTTCGGAGCTTATTCTTTTCTCTAAGCCGCTAAGTAAAAATGAACCAAAGTGCGAGCTGGTGAGAAGGCTGCTCGTTAATAAAGCAATATTGCCCGGGTTTTTGGGATTTATCGTATCTGTATCCATATAAGCAAACTGTTTGTATTTTAATTCAATAGCCCGGCTAATGACTTTATTTCGTGTTTCCTCTGGAATGGTCTTGTTATGATTCAAGGCTTTAGAGGCGGTATTTCTGGAAATCCCCAGTGAATCCGCGATATCTTGTATCGTGATTTTTTCTTTACCCATCTTGTTTTCTCCATAGCTGCGTAGTTTAGGTCCGCTTTAATCTTTGCGCAGAGCCTTGCAGTCCTCTATTATCGTGAATATATATAGTAAATGTATAATATTTACCTTTCCATTGCAATAAAAAAGTTTCAAATGCACAACCATATATACATTTGCTCTTACGAAGAGTAACACTTGTTCAGTTTTCAAATGTAAGATTAATGAAGAGTGCTAATTTGGATACCGAATGAGGGTTCTAGATAAAATCATTTAAATTATAAATTTATTTCTGATTTTAGTTGTGATTCGTTTACAAATTAAATGCAAATGCATTAAACGGTTTTCAAATGACATTTTAATTATTACATTTTAATATTGACTTACTTAGTGTGCTTTGATAAATTCAGGGAGATAATAGTGCAAATGAACAATGTGAGCACTTTCGTTTGCTTGTTTGTGCCACATAATATTATAAGGAAAGGAGCGATTTTGATGTGCGAGACATCTAAAAAAGGCTAGCGTCCAGATTATCATTTTTCGCCCAAGTTGAAGTGTGGGTGAATGATACTAAGTCTGACCAGGAAACTATTTTTGACTTTCAGCCTGACTGAGTTGAGTTGTTTGTTGATTAGACGCGGTCCGCCAAGACGTTTTTTTATGCTGATTTTCCCTGTAGACCAACAAGGAAACTGAAAACATTATCTAATTTATTGTAGCTTCGTATCTGTGTGGATCGCTCTTCCGCTGAAGATTTGCAGAGTACGGCCAAGCTATGCTTACGAATTTGATATTCTATGATTCGGACTCTACGGGCTTCTCGTTTTTCTCGGAGGATAAGGAGTGCATTTTCCGTTCTCTCGACATATATGAGCTGGGCAACCGGTAATCAAGATCAAGTTTAAGTCATATAAAGTAGCAGGTTCACGAATAAGAATAGGTGAGATTATGATTCCAAGCAAGATAACTAGTATCAAAGATGTAGCGAGGCGCGCTAATGTCTCGTCATCTACGGTATCCCATGTCATCAACGATACAAGATTTGTGTCGGAGATAACGAAAGCTAAAGTTCGGCAAGCCATGAATGAACTGAATTATCGAATGAATGCTGTCGCAAGATCTTTAAGAAGCAGGAAGTCTCGTGTCATTGCTTTTGTGGCGCCGATTCTTGCGTCGGAGACATCCAATTATTTCTTTATGAAGGTTGCTGAGGGCATTAAGAGCGTTCTTAAGCAAAATAACTACCACCTTGTGCTGAGCGACTCGCATGAGGATCCAGATGTTGAAGCGGCAAAAATAAGAGTACTTGGCTCCCAAATGATTGATGGTCTCATTATGGCACCAACAAATAGAAAATTTGATTACGAGTCATTATTCGGGGAATATCCCGTCGTTTACTTGGATAGGACGCCAGATAACAGCAAAAGGGACTGTGTCGTTATCGAAAATAAAAAAATATCAAATGAAGCGGTGAAAACGCTTCTGGACAAGGGATATAAACGAATTGCTTTGCTAACGGGACCTGTTCAGTATCTTACGACTACGGAAGAGCGATATGAAGGCTATATAGAAGCGATATTGGATGCGGGACTAGCAGTCGATACGAACCTTATCGGCATAGGGGAGGTATCGTTTGACGGTGGGTACAGGTTAATGGACTCTTTAATAAAACACAATCCTACTGCCGTGTTCATCACGGATAACTCAATGGCAATGGGTGCCATGTTATACCTACAAGAACATAATATTAGCATACCCCAGCGGTTGGCGGTCATTGCCTACGATGAATTTATTTGGATCCGCATTACTTCTCCTTCGCTTAATGTAATTAATCAGCCGGCTTTTGAGATTGGGGCGAAAGCGGCAGAGGTTATTCTAATGAGACAGGATAATTCGACCGCAAGTAGTCAAAAGCATCGTTTAGACGCTGTGTTGACAGTCAGGCAAAGCTTAGATTAAACCATAGTAGGGGCAACTTATCGTTATATGGGAAGATACTTTTCAATAAGGTTAAGGTGAGAAAAAGAATACTACCGGATGTGTAGATTCGTTACCTCGACAGCAAGGAGTACGAAAACACAACTTAGAATAATGTACGCTTCGAACGATGGCTTACAGTTGAACTATTGTGCAATGGGCAATTCACTTCATTTAGATGAAATAATATTGAACATAAATATAACTGGTGAAGGGTTTCGGGTTTTTAGAAAGCTCCCAAGATGCACAATATGCAACTTCTGCATATGGTGTTTTCAATGTACTTTTAGATGGCAATCTATTAACTTATCATCCGATAAACAAGCGTGAAATAAACAAATTGTTGGATAAAATTCAAGCGCTGTGATAGAGCAGAAGGGTAATGTAATTCATTGTGATAATGATACATGTAAACTGAACCAATTTACCGCTCATGATGGCGGTTTTTCTTTATAAGATAATCAACATTTAGTTTTAACATGCCCTTGCTATTAAGTGAAATCAGATCCAGTTATTGTGCTGGCGCCATCAGCTATTTCGATCGCGTCTCGGTTTAAATAGGATGATGAGAGAGAACATTGAAGCTTGACTAGAATTAATACAAGATTCTATAATCGAGACGAAGATTTTCTCTGATGTGGAAGAGAGGCAATGCTATACGACAGTGCGTTTTTATTCTTATTACGTAAACGATTACTTAAAGATGAGACAGAGGAGACGAACTAACAAATGCGAATCGGAGCAATTGAAGCAGGCGGCACGAAGTTTGTATGTGGAATAGGCAATGAGTATGGAGAAATTGAGGATCGGATTAGCTTTCCGACTGAGTACCCAGAGCAAGTGTTGGAGCAAGTTATCTCTTACTTTAGAGAAAAGAACCCGGAAGCGATCGGCATCGGGACGTTCGGACCGATCGATATTAACCGTAAAAGTGCAACTTTCGGGAATGTGACGACGACGCCGAAGCCAGGCTGGTCAGGCTTCCCTTTCCTGAATACGCTTAAACGTGAATTTGATGTACCTTTTGGGTGGGATACGGATGTTAATGCAGCTGCCTACGGTGAAGCAGTCTGGGGCGCTGCCAAGGGACTTGATAGTTGCGTTTATTTCACGATCGGTACGGGAATCGGAGTAGGCGTATATGCTGAGGGGAAGCTCGTTCACGGCTTGGTACACCCGGAAGGCGGACATATATTGCCTAGACGTCACCCCGAGGACCGATTTGAGGGAAACTGTCCTTTTCATGGTGACTGCCTTGAAGGTATGGCATCAGGTCCTGCAATTGAAAAGCGTTGGGGTATGAAGGGCAGTGAACTTGGGGAGAATCATTCTGCTTGGGATATTGAGGCCTATTATCTCGGCCAAGCGGTCACGACAGCGATACTGATGCTCTCGCCGAAACGGGTCATTTTAGGCGGAGGCGTCATGCATCAGAAACAGTTGCTTCCTATGATTCGTGCCGAGGTGAGCAAAAATTTAAATGGTTACGTAAGTGCGGAGCAGCTGTTAACAGGAATTAACGAATACATCGTATTACCGGGACTTGGAGACAATGCCGGCTTATGCGGTTCCCTTGCGCTTGGTCTGGCAGCTTTAGAACTAAAGTAGAGAGGGACTGACAAGGCGAATCATGAAATAGCATAATCTGCTGAGATATTAGTCAGATATGCGAAACGCTGGATCACCATCAGTGACATAGACAATATAAAAGCCGTGCGAATCAGTGAACAAACCTGATTCCTCGGCTTTTCTTATAGTAGACATGAATGGCGACTCCTTATTTAAGAACGTTCGCCTTTTGTGTTTCTAGTATTAAGTGTTTTTTCACATGCCTCACTTTATGAGGCGTATGAGGCCGTGAATTCTCGACTGCAGTATTTTCAGCAGCCTGGATGCCCATTTCATCATAAAAGAAATGAACGTTAGATAAATGGGACTCGACAATCTGAGATCCAGGCAAATCATCGAAGCTACACATCCTCAGGAAATTGATTTCTATTCTTTAGAATGTTCAAAACGTTAATAGCGATAAAATCATTGGCGTAAACGAATGCGTATGGAAGGGCTCCTTGTGATCAAACCTCTGTTAAAGCCATTTGAACTCCGCAATAAGCTTTTCTATTTCAAGAATGCTGAACTCTAATGAGTGCTCTTTTGGCTGTGTGTTTCAGAGTTATTCTTTTAAACATTTCATGGAGAGTTCGATCTAGATGTATACCCTACGGAAATTTCAACAAGATGGTTATAAATAAATAAATTAAGTGGATAGTTGTGTGTATATTGTAGCGCGAGCTCGATGATCTTGCTAGAAATGTGTAGGTCAAACGAAATGATATGAATTATAAAATAGACAAAAATAAACAGGTATTGATAATATAATTTGAAAATTTATATACAAATTTGTGCATTTGAACAAATTGTGTTTTCAGAAAAAATGTTGTTCACCAGTAGAAGAGAGCCGTATATCAAAATAAATGACTTTAAAATAGTTTAAAATAACTCTTTTCACCTTATTTAGAAACAATTAAATGTTCAAATGAACAAATTACGAAAAAAAATGTATTGACAATTATGGCTGGTATTAATAAAATGTAATTGTGAGTTGTGCATAATGAAACGTGTAAGCACTTTCTTTTAGGGTGATAATATGTCCGAATAAACAGAGAATGTGTGCATATGTAAATTTCTTAAGAAATTAGGAGGGGGAAAACCTTGCAGACAGTAGAAAAAGTAGAAAGAAAGAGTGCACCTAGATCTGGTGCCCTCATGCAGAAGCTTAATTATGTAAAGACGCATTTTTGGCTATACTTGATAATCGCTCCTGCGCTTATATCGGTTATTGTTTTTAAATACGTACCGATGTACGGTATTCTAATCGCGTTCAAGGACTACAGCTTCCGAAAAGGGGTATGGGGAAGTGATTGGGTCGGGTTTCATCATTTTGAAAGGTTTATGAGCGGGCCGAATTTCGATCTATTATTACAGAATACGTTGAAACTTAATTTATATGGACTCTTGTTAGGCTTCCCTGTTCCAATATTATTGGCATTGATGTTGAATCAAATGCGTAAAGCCTCTTCCAAAAAGAGAATACAACTATTCTTATATGCACCGAATTTCATATCGGTTGTTGTCATGGTTGGTATGGTATTCGTCTTGTTATCGCCAACCGGGCCAGTTAATAAAATTATTGAAGTGATCACTGGTCAGCCGATTCAGTTTATGTCTGATCCGAGTTACTTCCGATCGATCTTTATTCTCTCAGGTATTTGGCAAACTGCTGGTTGGGCTTCGATCATCTACATGGCTGCATTAGCGGGTGTGGATCCAGAGCTTCATAATGCTGCAACAATTGATGGAGCTAGTCTGATGCAAAGAATTAGGAATATTGACATACCTACGATTAAGCCTGTTATTGCATTAATGCTTGTCCTGGCGGCAGGGGGCATAATGGCTGGTGCTGGAGATAAAGCGTTATTGATGCAGAATCCCATGAATATGGAGACTTCAGATGTAATTTCCACTTATGTATACAGAATTGGTTTCCAACAGGCGAACTATTCATTCTCTGCAGCTGTTGAACTTTTCAATACGGTTATCAATATTACTATATTATTACTGGTGAACTTCTTCGTGAAGAAAGCGAATGATGGAGAAGGCCTTATTTAGGGAAGGTGTCTGTGATGAACTATATAAAACCAACTAAAGCAGATCGTTTGATTCTGGGAATCAATAGTGCATTATTAATTTTCGCGGTATTGGTAATCGTTGTGCCCTTGATTTATATAGTTGTGGGATCATTTATGGAACCGACAGCTCTGCTGAATAAAGGTTTTTCATTTGATTTGAAGGATTATAGCTTACAAGGGTATAACCTCATATTGTCAGATCCATCCATTATCCGAGGATTTGGAAATTCGATATATTATTCACTGGCATTCACGATATCAGCTGTATCGGTAACTGTTTTAGCGGGTTATACATTATCGCATCGTGATTTAGTAGGCGGGAAGTTTTTTAGTACGTTAATTCTTATTACCATGTTCTTCGGTGGTGGATTAATTCCAACCTATTTAGTGGTGAAAAATTTGGGGCTTTTGGACACGGTGTGGGCACTAGCGCTTCCTTCCGCTGTAAGTGGATATTATGTCTTTTTGGCAAGGACTTTCTTTAATACTTTGCCAAAAGAATTGAAAGAAGCGGCCAAGATCGATGGAGCATCTGAGTTTCAAATTCTTCTCAAAGTGATTGTTCCACTGTCCAAGCCGATTATTTTCGTATTAGCGTTATACAATTTTGTGGGCCATTGGAATGACTTCTTCCAAGCGATGATTTATTTGCAGGATCAAGACAAGTATCCGCTTCAAATGGTACTAAGAAGGATCCTTATCTTAAATAAGGTAGACCCGAATGTGGTTTCCGATATTCAAGAACAAGCAGAACTGTCTCGCTTGTCAGAGCTAATGAAATACTCATCAATTGTTATATCCAGTCTTCCATTGTTAATAATTTATCCTTATGTCCAAAAGTATTTTGAAAAAGGTGCCATGGTGGGTTCCCTTAAATAGGGTGCAGCCTGACATATATAGTTTGATATGTTTTTCAACTAAAAAAGGGGGGTTTAATTTTGAAACACGTAAAGAAAACAGTATCCATTATTTCCTTGGCAGCAATCATGGCTCTTACCGCTTGTGGCAATAACAGCGGCAGTAACAGTGGCAGTAACAATCAGCCGAAAAACGCAGGGGAAGGCAGTACTGAAAAGGTAACCTTGTCATTCATGGTTCCGAACCATCCGCTTGCACCCCAAAATCCTAATGATAAGCTGATCTTTAAGCGATTGGAAGAAAAAACAGGTGTTCACATTGATTGGATTGCGAACCCGGAGGATGTTTTCAATGATAAGAGAAACTTGGCACTTGCTACTGGGGAGTTGCCTGATGCAATTTTTAACTCGGGATTAACTGACTTTGAATTATTGAAGTATGCGAAGGATGGTACGATTATCCCGGTTGAAGATTATATCGATCAAATGCCTAACTTCAAGAAGGTTCTGGAGCAAGCGCCACAATACAAAGGCATGATTACAGCTCCAGATGGACATATTTATTCTTTCCCTTGGATTGAAGAGCTTGGTGAAGGCAAAGACAGCATTCATTCTGTCAATAATATTCCTTGGATTAATACAGCTTGGTTGGAGAAACTTGGCCTTGAAATGCCAAAAACAACGGAAGATCTGAAGAACGTTCTGATCGCATTCAAAACGCAAGATCCTAACGGTAACGGCAAAGCAGATGAAATTCCATTGTCCTTTGTTAACGATGACGGCGGCAACGAAGACTTGAGCTTCTTGCTTGGCTCTTTCGGCGCTGGCTTTAACTGGGATCTTACGCTTGTAGACGATAATGGAAAAGTTAATAATTCTGCGTTGGCGCCAGGCTACAAAGAAGGAATGAAGTATTTCCAAGATCTGCATAAAGAAGGTTTGATTGACAAAGAATTTATTACACAAGATTGGAACAAATTTATCGCAAAAGGAAAAGAAGATAGATATGGCCTGTACTTTACATGGGATAAAGCGAATGTTTCAGGTATGGACAGTGCTTACGAGCCAATGCCTGCTCTGGAAGGTCCAAATGGTTGGAAGAATGTAGCGAGAACAAACGGTATGGGGTTTGACCGGGCAAGATTTGTTATCACTGCTGAAAACAACGATGTTGAGAGTACGATTAAGTGGATCGACGCTCTTTACGATCCAACTCAATCTGTCCAAAACAACTGGGGAACATATGGTGATGAAACACAGCCAAACATCTTTGAATTCGATGAATCTGCGAAAATGTTGAAGCACTTGCCTTTGAACGGTGTTGCTCCTGGTGAGCTTAGAGCTAAGACAAGTGTTGGTGGACCGCTTGCAATTCTTGACTCTTACTATGGAAACGTGACTACTGTTCCGGATGATGCAGCATACCGTTTGGATATCTTAAAGAAAGTTTATGTGCCTGATATGAAGGCAAATAATATCTATCCAAGAGTGTTCTACTCCATTGAAGAATCTGAAAGATTGGCACAAATCGAAGCGGACTTGTGGCCCTACATTCTGAAAAAACGCACAGAATGGATACTGGGTAAGAATGTCGATAATGAGTGGGATGCCTTTATTAAAGAGCTTGACCGCATAGGTATGCAAGAATGGTTGAAAATCAAACAAGCAGGCTATGACCGCGCAACAAAATAAGAGTTATTTATAATGCCGGAGCATGTGTCGCGATAAGCTGACCATGCTTCGGCTTTATTTATCGGAACAATGAAGTGAAATTTGCATTTTCAAATAACGGGATGGGATAGGTATCTTCAGCTAAGGCTTAAAAGGAGGTATCTTTTCTTTTCAATGAAGTCATTACAAGTTTGCCCTTTAAAGACATCTTGGAGATAACGGAAGATAGGGTCTTATATTGGGGAGTTGTTCTTTTTGAAAAATCAAACCAAACATGCAACAAGTAATTGGAGAACATATCGGTGGGTCATTGGCTACCTTAAGCCCTATCGAATGAAAATGTTGCTTGTCATTTGCTGCGCAGTCGTTGTATCCTGCGGCGAATTGGTAACGCCATTGTTAATCCAAAAATTGATAGATGATATTATTCCGTACAATAAAAAGATGGCTTTTTTCCAACTTATTGGCACATTGGCTGCTGCGTTCGTTGTCATCCTGCTATGCAACCTCATTCGCAATACGTTGCAAAACAAAGTCAGTGTCAGTGCTGCGCGCGACTTGCAGTTTAATGCGCTGAAGCATCTTCGCAAGCTTGGGTTTGCCTATTATGAGCAGAACCCTACTGGTCAAACGCTGTCACTGCTGAATCAAAGGGTTCGATCGGCAGAAAGGATCTTTCGCGAGTTCTTTCCACTGATTGTTCAACAGACTGTGTTCGTCATAGTAGCAGCGTGCATAATGTTGTTTCAATCCCCTCTGTTGTCGGCAATGATAATCCCTTGCTTCTTAATCTACTACTTGTTTGGACCACAGCTAGACCGGAAATTGGGTGAGCTGTCTCGTCGTATGGCGGAAGATCGGACAGCGTTTGAGAAAAAGATGTATGAATCAGTGTCTGGGGCGAAAGAATACCGCGCATTCGGCGCCGAAGAATGGGATATTGGGAGAAACAGTAATTTTTTTCGCGCCCTCACGAAGACGACGCTTTCCTGGGTTTATTATGCGCATGTTCGATGGAGCCTTCGAAGCCTGTTGTTTAAGATTGGCACGATGGCGGTTTTTGTTCTAGGGTATTATTTGATCGAGCAGGGCAATATGTCGGTTGGCAAATTTATTACTTTTCTACTTGTATCCAACATGTTTATGTTTCGATTATCGTTTTTGATCTCGGTCTATATTGATCAGAACATGATGCTGCTGGAAGTGTCCTTGCTGCATGATATGGTTCGGAAAAAGCCGCTTTTGGAGGGTCCATTAGATCCGGTGAAGGTGGATGAGATAGCAGGGGCCTTGTCGTTCCACAATGTCCATTTTGCTTATTCAGGTCGAGACACTGTGTTGAAAGGAGTGACACTTCATATACGTGAAGGCGAACGCGTTGCGATAGTGGGGACGAGCGGCAACGGCAAGTCTACGCTGCTGAAGCTGATTAACCGTTTCTATGATCCGACAGAAGGACTGATTCTGCTCGATGGAGTGCCGTTGTCCGATCTTTCATTCGACGTGCTGCGTGGTGCGATTGGATACGTATTTCAGGACACTTATTTGTTCGGCAGCTCTGTGAGGGACAATATCCGTTTCGGCAATCCTGACGCAACAGACGAGCAAGTGGAAGCTGCGGCTATCGCCGCGAATATTCATGCTTTTATATCCGAATTGTCTGAAGGCTACAATACGATTGTAGGCGAACGAGGCGTGAAGCTGTCCGGAGGACAGAAGCAGCGCATTGCTATCGCCCGCATGCTGATCAAAAATCCTAAGATCATTCTGTTGGATGAAGCAACCTCGGCGCTTGATAATGTTAGCGAACATGTAGTTAGTACAGCACTCCGCAATTTGTTTGTGGGTCGCACTACAATTGCGGTTGCGCATCGATTAAGTACCATTATCGATTACGATCGTATTGTTGTCCTGGACGGTGGAGTGGTAGCTGAGCAGGGTAGCTATCAGGAACTTATGGAACAACGAGGGCTGTTTTATAGTCTTGTAGAAGGGGAAAGATGCTTTAAACATGACGGTGGAACCGCTTCAATACTCGTTGGAGGTGATTCACTTGAAGTATATTAGATGGATATGGGAACATATCGCTTCGATTCGCGGCGGTTTTGTTCTCGCTCTGCTTTTCATGCTGATAGAAACGAATTCAGGCCTCGCCATGACCTATTTGCAGAAATTTATTATCGATGATGTTTTTATGAATGGGAAGTACCATCTGTTAGTGGTATACCTTCCTTTATTTGCATTAGCTATCATAATTAATGCTGCATTTCTTACGATCGCACCTTATAGATACGTTTATAATGAGTACAGAATGGATGATATATTACTGCAACGTATGCTCCGCCGGTTCTTCCGCGTGCCGATGTCGCTCATACAGAATGAAAGGTCCGCACGTTATGTGCAGTACATTACGATGGATCTCCACCAGGGAGGAAGTATGATCGGGTATCAGACGCCAATCGGTGTTCAGCGGGCGCTTGAGATTCTACTCCTAATGGGGATTATCGGTTGGTACAGTCCGATGCTTCTAGTCTGTATCCTCGTTTTTAGTTCGATCTACATAGTCGGGATTCAGTACTTTGGCAAACGCATTAAGGCTGTTCGTCGTGAGGTGGAGGACAATAGGACCCACATGATGGTTCATTTGGAGGAGAGTGTAGCTGCGACACGTGAGATCATCGCCTATCATCGCACCTCGTGGGAGGCGGTCTTATATCAGACTTTATTTAAGAAATATTTTGACTCTGTGATCCGGGAAACGAAGCAACAGAATAAACAGATCCTATTTGTTGACCCGTTAGGCTGGACAATTACCTTGGCGCTACTTGGCATCGGGGGCTATCAGCTGTTCGAGAACCATTTGTCATTAGGTGCTTTCGTTATCTTGTTCCAGTTTACCAATCAACTGATGGAGGCTTTCGACAGGTTGTTCCGTTATGTTATGGGCGTATCTGGCATGCTGGCTAATATCGACCGAATGGAACTACTGATGAATGAGCAACAGGTGGATCCTGGCACGGCTTCGTTTGAAAAACCGGTAGAGACCATTCGCTTCGATCAGGTGGATTTCGCCTATGAGTCCAATGGCCATCAAATTCTACAGCAGTTGAATTTTAATTTTACAGCAGGGAAGAAAATTGCGTTTGTTGGCGCTAGCGGCGGCGGTAAATCCACCATCGCGCAATTGCTTGTACGATTCTATGAACCTGATTCGGGAGCGATACTCGTCAATGGACAGTCGTTGAAGGAGGTGAAAAGAGAGGAATGGAGCAAGCGTGTTCGTATTGTGTTTCAGGATCCCTATATGATGTCGGATACGGTAAAAATGAATCTGACATTCGGAAAAGATGTGTTTCTGCCTTCTGATTTGGAGGAGGCATGCCGTGTTGTGCAGCTGTACGACGATATTGACATGTTGCCGCACCGCTTCGAGGAAGAGGTGGGGGAACGCGGAGTGCAATTGTCAGGCGGTCAGAAGCAACGTCTGGCTCTTGCCCGTGCGATACTGGATGATCCTGAAATCCTGATTCTCGATGAAGCGACCTCATCTCTTGATCTGGAGACGGAGCGTCTGCTGCAGGCAAGGCTGGATCAGCTTCGCCAAGGGAAAACGACGATTATTATTGCGCATCGACTCTCAACGGTTCGCAACGCGGATATAATCTTTGTTATGGACAACGGACGGATTGTGGAACAAGGCACACATGACGAGCTAATATCTTTGGGACGGGTGTATCCTTCGCTTGTTTCCGCACAAGCACAGATAGCACAAACTGTATCTTAAATGAGTTTTTATAATGAAGGCAACGGAGAGATACCGTTGCCTTTGCTGTTTTCCATTCAAATAATTGTGTTTTATCAAAGCAGGATGCAATATTATCTTCATTGCGAATTTCCACGGATAATCTCTCCGATTATGCATTAAGCACAGGCATATTAATTCCAATAAGTCTCAATCACCTTAATATGTTCTTGCAATATTTATATTATTCAATTCCTCTCCCCCCAGGGCAGAAGAGTTTCATTACATGTTTTGCCTTTGATTGCAGAAAACTATGAAACTAAATGACTCAGAAAATAATATATTAGACTGACGATGCTTCATTAAGCTCCCTTGGTACGATATGTTTTTCTCGCGAATACTCGCTTATTCGCAAGATTTCGCCCGGTTGGTAAGGACTGAAAGACAAGAAGGGGAGCGCCTTAGGAACCAGAAGTGGCATGGGTGTAATAGCCTTGGTGGTGCCTCTTAGAACGATCGAAATGATGTCCGAGGACGAGAAGCAGTTACATTTGATTACATTCAATGAGACTTTGGCTGAATTCCCACAGCAAGAGACCCTTCAACAATTATTCGAGGAACAAGCCAAAGAATTCCGGATGCAGTTGCGATTACCTCTGGGAACGAGAGTTTAACCTATGCTGAGCTTAATGCAAGAGCTAACAGTTTGGCATGTAAACTCCGGGGATGCGGTGTCAATAGGGATATGATATTTGGCTTGCTGGTGGAATGGTCGTTGGAAATGATGTAAATAATTATACTTAGTGAAAAGGCTAAAAATGTTAAAAATAATTTTACAAATGTAATATGATAATTTTAAATTTCTATGCTAATTACTGAAATATTAGAATGAAATTTTTAAGTATACGTTTTCACATCCGTGCTTTGTGCAATAAAACAACAATAATGACAATTATAAGTTTTCAAATGACAAATATACATTTACATTTATCAGTTGACTTTTCTGGATTAATTTGATAAATTATTGAGCAAATGAATGCTAATGCACAATATGGAACATTCAGGCAATCATTTTGTAAATCTAATAACCGGATAAAGGAGCAATGAAAATTGAATGTCATTTCTGAACAACATTTTCGGCCATCTTATCATTTCACGCCTCGGGAGAATTGGTTAAATGATCCTAATGGAATGGTGTTTTTTAACGGCGAGTATCATTTATTCTTTCAACATCACCCCTATGGTACATTTAACGGGCCAATGCACTGGGGACATGCAATCAGTTCCGATCTGGTTAGGTGGGAAGAACAACAGGTTGCGTTAAAGCCAGATGAGCTTGGGGTTATTTTCTCGGGCAGCGCTGTGGTTGACTGGAAGGATACTACGGGCTTTTTTGACGGTAAACCGGGACTGGTAGCCATCTTCACGCATCATTATCATGAACCGGGAACGGAGCATGCTCTGCAGCGCCAAAGTCTTGCCTATAGTGCGGATTCTGGAAGAACGTGGGTCAAATATGAGGGTAATCCTGTACTTTCAGATGACAGATTCATAGACTTCCGGGATCCCAAGGTTATATGGCATGAAGAGACATTGAAGTGGGTCATGATACTGGCCTGCGGGCAGACTGTATGCATCTATACATCGCCGAATTTAAAAGATTGGGAATTTGCAAGCGAATTCGGCCAAAACATCGGATCGCATGATGGAGTGTGGGAGTGCCCGGATTTATTTCAGCTCTCTGTTGATGGAGATTCTTCCAGAACAAAATGGGTTATGATTGTAAGCATCGGTAGCGAGCCGGAATTTATGGAAGGCTCAAGAACGCAGTATTTTACTGGGGAGTTTGACGGACGTACGTTTGTACATGACGAAGATTCGAAGCGGGTGCGCTGGCTGGATTCTGGAAGGGACAATTATGCTGGTGTCACCTGGTCGGATATTCCTTCCGAGGATGGGCGGCGTATCTTTATCGGGTGGATGAGCAATTGGAAATATGCAGGCCTAACGCCGACAGAAGGTTGGAGAGGAGCAATGACGACACCACGCGAGCTTACGCTTGAGAGCAGAAATGGTGAAATCAAGCTCATCCAACGGCCTGTACGGGAATTTTCGACCTTAAGGAAGCCGCTTTTATCACTAAAGGATAGTACATTGGCGGATGCGAATGCTCGATTGGCGGAACTGGCCCTAGACAGTTATGAGCTAGTCTGTGATATCCAAACAAATGAATCATTTAGTCTCAGATTACGCACCTCGGCTGAGCAGGAGACCGTTGTGGGTTATAGACCTGACCTCACTGAGCTGTTTGTGGATCGAACGCGATCTGGCAAGACGGATTTTCACAAAGATTTTTCCGGCGGAAATCCGATTAAGTTGACAACAACATCACCAAATAGAGTAGAACTTCGCATCTATGTGGACGGTTCTTCCTTGGAGGTTTTCGCAAGTGATGGAGAAGCTGTATTTACGAATTTGATTTTTCCTGATTCTGACGCCATGGGCTTAGGGATCGTCTCCGAGGATCATAACGCTATTCTACACTCATTGGACATTTATCTATTAAGTTAATCCAGAGCCAAGATGTGATAAATGAAGCTCAATAATAGCTGGGATGTGATGTATATCAACGAGGCTAGAGTGAAAGTGATTGAAAAAATATTACCGATGCGGTATCCGACGATTACTTCATGGCAATGGCAAGCGAATACATTTGCTGTGCTTGACAATTATCCTGAAACGGAGCCCTGGATGATGAGTCATTTCATTCAGCTTCAGCTAACCTCAAACCCGGGCAGCTCGTATGTGGATTTCTATCGCACGCCCACCTTCGAGTTTTGCCCGTGGCTGTTCCATCAGCATTTGAAGAGGGAAACGGTGCATTATATTAATGAGGATATTTGCTCGTTCTTCATTGATGCCATAGATCGGGACCATTATATTTACGGCTTGTTTGATCAAGCTTACTTTTTGCCTGAACACGGTGTTCCGCATGATTTGTTTATTTATGGATACGATCTGAGAAAAAAAGTTTTTTATGTGGCCGATTTCACTTTTACAGGCAAATATTCATTTGCGAAAGTGCCATTCGTTGAACTAGAGAAGGCTTATTACTCCATACAACGCGAGCATGATTGGCTGTATTCAGGTAAGGGAGGCGTGTCCTTACTCAGCTTCGATGCGCGAGCCAACTATGATTTTCGTCTAGCGAATGTGATAGAGCAGTTGGAGGGCTTCTTGAGCGGGCAAAACTGCTTTGAGAAAAGCCGAGAGTTGACGTACCACACTCAGCCGTTCGTATCCGGTCTTGAGGTATACGAGAAGTTGATCGAGGATTTAGGGAAGATTCGCGTCAACGAGCAGTTGCCTGATGTTAGGCCGTTTCACGTCATCTGCGACCATAAGACGTTAATGCTGCGCCGCATCGTCTTTCTGGAACGCCGAGGTTATCTTGAGCCTGATTCCGGCCTCGTAGAGCGATGTCGTGAGGTGGAGAATACGGCATTGGTATGCCGTAATCTGCTGATTAAATATGAGATTACGCAAGACTCACGCATCATCGACAAAATGATCTCAAAATTAAGACAAATGATTAAGAACGAAAGGGAGTTTATCGAGCTGTTGTTATCTAAGCTGCAACAGCGATGATAAGAATAGGATGCTCCCACTATCAAGTTCTATCGATTTCGGAGAGGAGTTGTCATAAGTATGAGCATGTTAAGCGTCGTAGGGCAGGTGATTGAGATAATACAGCACAAAGTGACTGATACTGCGAACGAAGTGTCCATCCTAGCAGACACTCCGCTGCGAGATGTATGGCTAATGCTCGATTCCGTGCAGATCGTCGAGTTAATTGTGCAGCTTGAGGTCCAATACGGGATTTCCTTGCCGGATGAGTTGCTTGGGAACGTCGACAATATCGAATATACGGTAGCGATTCTAGCTGACGTAATCGAAAAAGAGACTTCCGAACAGCTTACATGACAGGACTGCTAAGCGAGACGGATTTTTCATTACTAGTGGAGTATACTCTAAAAACATATGCGCCAGAGTCAACTTGCACAGACTGTCCAACTGAATGAATAGATTTAGCATGACCGACCATTTGCTTAAGCATGCTGTATCTGGATGTCCAAAGCAGACTTAACTGGGAGTTATATTGCAAGCTCGCGTTTATTTTAGCTCTAAGGTTGGTTCTGGACAGCATGATTGAAATGGGAGATAGCCCGCTTGCTAGTTCAGATTTCCACTGCTTGTCCTGGTTATAGCACAAGTAAGGCAGGTCTTCGTAGTAGTACAATCGGCTATTCGTCAAGGGTGCAGATCTAACCATGCATTGCTCGGCCGCTTCCCGAACCAGGAAGTGGTCGATATGCCTGCCGATGCCAAGCGGTAAATAGATACGGTCATAGTTTCTGAAATTAATTTGATTCATCATTGCGGTTACGATTTCTTCCATCACCTCGGCTTCTTCTCCCCCTTCTGTTATGAAGAGATCCTGCAGCTTGTTGTAAATGGGGCTTCCATCTTTGTTTTTTCGATATATGCTTTCCAACTGGCCCAAATGCAACACATTTGTGCCAAGCATATTCGCAGCTTGCATATCCTCAAGACGGCGCACATCCATCGTGTTTAAGCCCAGTCCGAACTTTTTGTGAATAATTCTAGCCAGCATGGATAATTCCGTTCCCATACCAGTGAAGACGGTAGCCACTGTAACTTTGGTGCCTCTCTGTATCAGCCAGTCTATATAATCACCACAAGATAGAATGGCATCATCCAAATGAGCGGAAATAAATAAATGATATTTTTTTATACAATTCACCTCTTTTTTTCTAATTATACACTATATTTCCTTTAAATAAGAAAATTTAAGTGAGAGGATGATTAGTTATGTTTGAAATGATCAAAGAAATTGTGAGCAAGATTAAAGAGGATGAATCCATAAAAGAAACTCTGACTCCATCAAGTGATCTGATAAATGATATTGGCCTTGATTCGTTGCAGATGATCAATTTCATTCTTGAGGTTGAGGATCGTTTTAACGTGGAAATCGTCTATGAGGACCTCGATTACAGCTACCTGCTCTCCATCGAGAATTTCATGGAATTTCTTAAAGGTATGGAGAAAAAGGTTGGCTAGAGCGCTTGTTGCTGGAACATTCGACTCGGAATCGTATTGGAGAGACAGTCAATCGGCGCGCTTGCCCGCTCTTCGCGACAGGGGAAGGGAGAAAATCATTCTGGCGATGGATGAGCTCTTGTTTCCTCTATGTGGAAGTGGCGACGCTCTCGTGACCCGATATGCAATGGAGGAAGCACATAAGGCTTACTTAGCTCGGATCGGCTTCTCCTTCAAGCACTTCACTTTGAAGAGGGAGGACGCAGAAAACAATGTGTTTGAAGCCATAGCAAGCGATTGTGAACACAAAGAGGAATTTGCGGGCTACGGTCAATTATCTCCTTTCTCTATTGTTCCCTCCGTCCATAAGGTCGTTGCCCGTTACGGATACCATTCCGAGCTTCCATCCTATGAAACAGTTAAACGGGTCAATTCAAAGCTCTATTCGACGCTCTTAACCGAAATGCTGCTTGGGAAAAGCCAAGGTAAGCCGGTTTATTCCTGGAATGAGCTGAGGGCTGCTGGTGGGGAAATGCTGAAGGAATGTGAATCATTGCTTGTAAAGGACCCTTATGGCGTTTCGGGAAATGGCAATATGCTCATTCAAACAGAGCAAGCTCTTGAACGGTTAGTCGCTTACATTCGCAAGCAGGAAGAGGCAGGTTTCAGCGCGGCTTTCATTCTCGAGCCATATATGGATGTAGCGAGCGATTTTTCCTGTCAGTTTGAAATTACGCCTAGCGGTACGTTCCACCTCGTCAGCATGCAGAAAATTTTGAACAGGCAGTTTGCCTATGTCGGCTCGATGTCAATGGAGGAAAAGGACATAGCGACGCTGGAGCGGGCGGGGTACTTCGATGTCGTTATGCAGGTAGCCGGCAGTCTCTACCGGGACGGTTATTTCGGTCCGGTATGCATCGATTCAATGTCTCTGCGGGATGGGAAGATTGTTCCTATCGTTGAAATCAATGCACGGCAATCGATGGGCTTCATTAATCATCACCTGGATAACGTGCTTGAGGGGAAGGGGAAGAAGGGGTTTTTAACGTTCCGCTCAGTCGGCTTCCGCGACAGGTTTGATTATGAAAGCTGGATAATGGACTTGGAGGGGAGTGATCTGTTGTACCCGAACCGCACTGGGAACGGCATTTTGCCACTTTCTTCGGCAACCCTGCTTGCCAATGCGTACTCATCCGATCAGGTCGTTTCGACTAATGCTGGTTATTGCAAAGGAAAGCTCTATATGACGATTGTTGCAGATAATGCAGCTGAGAGAGATCGCTATTTGGAGCTGATGAGACTACTCTTTGAGCATAAAGGAGGGAAATGGTATAGCTAACGGTACTCAGGGGACGGTAACTTTGCTTGGTTCAGGCAATTCGCTCGGCGTATACGTACCGGTTATCCAATTGAGCCGCCAGCTAAATGGCAGAGGTATACCGGTGGATGTATGCGTTCTTGAGGATTTGTATTTCGATGTTCTTCAGCACAAGTTGGCTACATACAAAAAGGCTTTCCATGACAGCTTTGGCGTAGCCAAAAAAGGAGCGGAGCTAGCCCGTGACAGTGCGGGAAGCTTTGATCCTGCGAAGGTCAACAGGTTGTTGGATATGTGGGAGCAAGAGAAGCGGAGTAGCTTTATAGCTGCGACGGGCTTTTGGTTGCCGATTATCGAGCAGTATCAGCTTCGCTTGGGAGCGAGGCCACTGGGGGTTCAATTTCTGCATCTGGATGCAGACTATTCCCCTTCTTATTTGGTGTATGGGAATCGTGCCGATCCTTATAGGCATATATGGTTCTACGGCAACGAAAATAGCGGAATGACCCACCGTATAGCGATTTCCGAAGAGCCGCCGATACCGTTCAGTCAACGAGAGGAGCGGTATTTGGTACACGGGGGAGGCTGGGGGATCGGAACCTACAGATCAGCAGCTCAGGAGTTAATCCAGTCGGGTAAACGGCTGAATGTTCTCGCTTATTATGACGAAGACCTCATTGAGCAAGAAGAATTTCATTACTACAGAAATGATCCTGCGTGGAGTCCTTGGGTGAGAGATGAGCGCGGTCGTATGCAATTTCCGCCGCTTGCCCGCGTGGAGCCGGGTCAAGCGCCTTGCTACCACAATTGTGAGCAATATCCACTGCTCTTTGGAGTGATACGCAAATCAGCCGCGATCATCAGCAAGCCGGGCGGTTATTCACTTATGGAGTCATTGGCTGCTGCTACTCCAATGGTGTTTCTGGAGCCGTTCGGCAAGCATGAGGCGAGCAACGCAAGACTCTGGATTAAGCAAGGCTACGGTATTTGGTACGAGGATTGGAAAGCTGAACATTTTGCCATGGATGTGCTGGAACCTCTGCATGAGAACCTCGTGCAGGCAAGCAATCAACTCATTGATTATGGAGGGGAATATGATGCAGCCCAAAACGAATAAAACCTTTGATGAACGTGTGTTTAATGACCTGAAGCGGACTATTATGAACATGTCACGAGCCAGCCGGGCTAGGGAAGCGGACAGCCGCTATGCGATGGAAGTTCCAGAGGATATCGGGATTAAACTGAATAATGGATGCAATCTGCGCTGCAAGCATTGCTATGAATGGAACGAGGATGGCTTTCATTGGGCGATGGCGAAGGAGGACCAGAAGAGGGAGATCGATATTCCCTTGATCGAGAAGTTACTGGAGTTCACTCGGGAGAAGAAATCGAAGCTGTACTTGTGGGGAGGCGAGCCGCTTTATTACAGCAAGTTTCCTTTGCTTGCAGATTTACTTGAGAAGGATCAGCGGACAGTTACGATCTGTACGAACGCTATATTGCTAGAACATCATCTGGATTCTCTTCTCAAGATAGGTGAAGGGCTCGTGATCCTTGTCAGTCTGGAAGGATTCGAAGCGGAGAACGATGCAATTCGCGGCAAGGGAACCTACCAGAAAGTTATCCAAGCGGTCGAGCGTCTATTAGAGTTGCAGAAACAAGGCATCTTCAAGGGAAAAGTATCGATCAGTCTTACGATGAACGACGCAATGGTTACGAAGCTGTTTTCCTTCATGAAGCATTTCGAGGAAATGGGTGTTGACTCCGTTTACTTTGTATATCCATGGTATATTTCGTCGGAATCGGCTAAAGAGATGGATGAGTTGTATGTAAAGGAGTTCAATTGGCTTGAGCCAGTGCAGATGGAGCACTGCAGTTGGCATTCGTTCACCTATCACATTTCGCCGGAAAACATCGAGCCTCTTAAAGAGGAGGTCTTGCGCATATCCGAACATACTTGGAAAAATCGAATCCGCTTTATGCCGGCTCTGGAGCAAGATGAGATTGGAGATTTCGTAAGAGGCATCCAGAGGACGGGGATGAACCGCAAGCAATGCCTAGCCATATCGACACGCATGGATGTGCTTCCGAGCGGCAGTGTTACGCCTTGCAAGTTTTTCCCGGAGCTAGCCGTAGGGAATATTAGCGAGGTGAATGTCAAGGATGTGTGGCATGGCGAGAATTACGGAAAGCACCGTGAACTGTTATCCTGCGGGTTAATGCCGGTTTGTTCACGCTGCGGCCTACTTTATCATTACGGAAGATAATATTAATAACACAACTATAGAGCAGGGTGATAGCATTTGGAAGCAATCAGAGTTGAGAATCTGGCAAAAAGTTTTACCTATTACACTAAAGAGGTAGGGGTTATGCAATCTCTCAAAAACTTATTTTACAGAAAAACGTTGACCAAGCATGCGGTGAAGGATATCTCCTTCTCAATTGAAACAGGAGAAATTGTTGCATTTCTTGGACCGAACGGGGCGGGTAAAACGACGACGTTGAAAATGCTCTCGGGTATTCTGCATCCAACAGGTGGGAATATTTCCGTACTGGGCTACAAGCCGTACGAGAGAAAGAAGGAATTCAAGAAGCGCTTTGCAATCGTCATGGGTCAGAAGAGCCAGCTATGGGCGGATTTGCCGGCTGCTGAATCCATTCTTCTGAACCGCTATATTTACCAGATTGAGGAACAAGTCTATCGCCGCACATTGGATGAACTGGTTGAGCTCCTGGACGTTAAGCATGTGCTAAACGTCCAGGTCAGGCGCTTGTCATTGGGCGAGCGAATGAAAATGGAGCTAATTGCAGCGCTTATCCATAAGCCGGAGCTGTTGTTTCTGGACGAGCCGACTATCGGTCTCGATATCATTACTCAGAAGAGAGTGAGGGAGTTTCTCTCATATTATAACGAGCATCACAACACGACGATTATTTTAACGAGCCATTACATGAAAGATATTCAGGATTTATGCCAGAGGACACTTATTATTAACGACGGCAACATGGTATTTGACGGCAACCTGAATCAGGTGAATGACGTTTCTGCAGTGTCCAAGATCGTCAAGCTGAAATTTGCTGATTTTGTCGATGCGGACAGACTCGGGATATTTGGGAAGGTGCGCCAATCGGATGGTTATCAGGCGACGCTGGAAATTCCCAAGGAGCAAATTAATTCGTTATCAAGAGAGCTTCTCGATCTTCTTCCCATCGAGGACATAACGATTGAGGAGATGCCCATCGAGGAAGTTATTGTTTCTCTCTACGACAGGAAGCTGCCGATATGAGTTTTTACATGAAGTATACGCGTGTGTTCAAGCTGGGTGTACAAGCTTCGTTAGAGTATAGGCTGGATTTTTTGTTCTCACTGATTAGCGCATTTTTTCCTATTATGATTCAATATTACATTTGGAAGGCTGTCTACGGACGCTCGGAAACGGGCGAATTTTTCGGTTATTCTTACGGGGAGATGATTCTGTACACGATCATGGCAGCAATTGTAACGAGGATCGTATCAACCAATATGGACCATGTAATCGCATCCGACATTAAGAATGGCTCTCTGAACAAGCATTTGATACAGCCCGCTAATTATTTTGGCCTCAAGCTGTTTACAATGCTAGGAAACAAAATGTTTTTTTTCAGCGTGATGATTGCTATTTTGTTCTCCATTCTTTATTATTTTTCATTTCTATATGGGATCAGCATCCATTTTATGAACCTGGTTTGCTTCGTATCGGCAATGGTCATGTCGTTGCTTTTGAACTTTCTCATCTCTTATACGATAGCGGCAATCGCGTTCTGGCTGGCTGAAATCTCTTATTTTTTTGAAATGACTGGATTATTTGTCATCATATTGAGCGGTGGCGTGTTTCCAATTGAAGTATTCGGTAAAACGATGAATGCGATTTTAAGCTATCTTCCGTTCAAATTTACGATATATTTTCCGGCGAATGTCATTAACGGAAAACTGACGATAAATGAAATCGTGGACGGCCTACTGATACAGGGCTTCTGGATTGTTATCATGCTGATTATATCGAATATCATATGGAAGATCGGCTTGAAAAAGTATCTCGGCTTGGGGGGCTAACCGTGGGGGGATGGCAGCGCACGATAAAAAGCTATTTGCTCATTTATTTGCGGTTTATGAAAAATTGCTTTATTGCGCAAATGGAGTATCGCACTAATTTTGTTTTGGGAATTGCCGTTGAAATCGCCTATCTTTTCTCGAAGTTGCTGTATGTTGTTGTTGTGTACGAGACCGATTTGCATATCGGTGATATTACGCCTGACGGAATATTGATGTTCGTGGGCACTTATACAATCATGACGGGCTTGTACGCAGGTCTGTTCTTCACTAATTTCGTCCGTATTCCGGAGTATGTCCGAACTGGGGAGCTCGATCTGCTTATGGTCAAGCCGATTTCCCTGCAGTTTATGGTGTCGTTACGGTATATAGATCTAGGGATGCCGATCCCTAATCTTATAGCTGGCATTACGATGGTATCGATCGGGTGGAACTCGATGGGCATTGACTTGAACGTGAATAATATATGTCTGTTCCTGTTTTATTTGCTGGCTGCCTTAATGATCACGTACGGATTAATGATCATCCCTTCAATACTTTCGTTTTGGTTTATCAACACGGGGGGGCTGGCCGGTATTTTCTATGCGATTTGGGATGCCAACAATATGCCGATGCCGATCTATTCCAAACTGATCCAGAGAATTGGGGTTTATGTACTGCCGTTTCTTGTCATTACGAATTTTGCACCGATGAGCGTTATGGGCCGAATGGATGGACGCTTGATGTTATGGGGAGCTTGCGCGCCCGTCCTTTTGTTCATTGCTGTTCGTCTCATTTGGAAAAAAGCGATTAAAAATTACAGCAGCGCAAGCGGCTAGATGAGGAGGGCTCGAGCAATGAATACGTTATGGTCGTTATCAGGCATTAAGCTGGCATGCGCGCATTGCAAGATGGCTCTGGAACATGCGGATTTGCACCTGATCTGCTCAGCATGCGGTTTGCGGTATCCGCTTACGGAAGGATTGGCGAATATGCGAATAGACTGGTTGCAAGGGGTTGAAGGTGCGGATAGTGCTCATGCATCGGAAGCGGCACACAAGTCAGCGGTACAGGGCGTTTACGACTCCATTAACCGTACGCTTGAAAAAAAAGGGATATCCAGATTTTCAACTTTTATCAACTGGGGATATGTCGCCTCGGACAAGGCAGGAAGCTCCGGTTTTCAAGGAGTGAATGAGAGCTTTGTCCATTTATTGAGCGAAATCGTAGGGACGATGAGTCTTGGGGGGAAGGACGTATTGGAGGTCGGTTGCGGTAGGGGAGGCAATGTTAACGAGTTATGCAAAAATTACGGGACAGGCAGCGTAGTAGGCATTGATCTAACTTCGTCCAACATTGAGTTCTGCCACAAAAACAACCGCTATAAACAAGCATATTATTGCATCGGAGATGCAGAGGAGCTTCCCGTTCAATCGGGATGCTGCGATTATGTACTGAACGTGGAGTCCTCTCATTTATACCCGCGCATCGAACGTTTTTTTTACGAGTCACATCGGGTATTAAAGCCCGAAGGGGCGTTATTGTACGCGGATATTATGAATGCCTCAGATGTTGCGCATTACGAGGCGTTATGGGAGAAGCTTGGTTTTTTCAAGGCGCTGGATCGCGATATTACTGGTAATGTGCTTCTGTCGGGAGAACAATCGCTTAGTACCCGTATGAGCACGCTCGGAGGTTCGTTTGAAGGCAATGTTGGGACACTTGAGTGGCTGGAGGCCCCCGGAACACAGAACCATCAGGATATGCAAACGGGCAAGCGTGTGTTCAAAATCATCCATTTGATTAAGAAGGAGCGGTCTACAGAGCTGTCAGGGATAGAAAGGGGAATCGAGCGATGAATAACCTTAAGCCCCAGGCAGCAATCATGGCATGGGCATGTCCGCGATGCAAGCAGCCGCTTATGAGTATTGAGGGTTTGTTAGGGTGTGTTACATGTAAAGAAAGCTACCGTTATGCTGATGGGGGCATTCCTTGCCTGCTGCCAAGTGAATCGGAGGATGAGCATAAAGCGGAGAAGGATTCCGTCAGACAAATGTTCACTGCATTCAATCAAGCACTGGCTGACAACGGGGTATCACGGTTCTCTGCATTTATCAATTGGGGATACGCAGAGGCTCAGGATCAAACGGCGGGAAATTCCACGGGAGGCGTGAATGAACAATCTTTAAAGCTGCTTCGGGAAATTATGGACGGGATTGAGGTACAGGGCAAGGACGTGCTGGAAATTGCATGCGGCAGAGGCGGTAATATTCGTGCGTTGTGCAAAAGCTATCGCCCCCGCATCGTAGCGGGACTGGACCTTACGGAAGCGAATGTCGCGTTCTGCCACTCTAGCAATCGCTACGAGAATGCGTTCTTCTGCATTGGAGACGCGGAGGCGCTGCCTGTTTCCGATGAATGCTTCGATTTGGTGTTAAATATTGAAGCTTCTGATCTATATCCGCAGATTAATCGTTTCTATGATGAGGTGTTTCGCGTCCTGAAGCCGGGGGGCTTGTTTGTTTACGCGGATGATTTGCACGTGAACAAATTCGACGAAGGTATACGATATTTGGAAAGCCTTGGTTTTGAAGCGATTATAAAACGCGACATTTCGCAGCATGTCCTGCTTGCAAGCGATCTGTCGAGAAAGAACCGTCTTGTTGCGCTGGATGGGGCCCTCGAAGACGAGGGGGCCATCAAGTGGACGATGGGCGTTCCTGGCACACCACTTTATGATGACATGCGGACGGGAAAAAGAAAGTATCAAATTTTGCATTTGTACAAGAAGACTTCAATCTGATGGCGGCTTCTATTACAATTGTCGATAGCTGCGTATATATTCCGGATCAGCAGACCCCGGTAGAGCAGGTTATATGGGATTTAGGTTGCCAGGGAGTTTCACTGCGTATGCAAGAGGAAGAGTACAAGACAAGTGGCTTTCGCTATATTCCGGAAGAACAGATATGTAGCCTGGAGGAGATGATTTACCGGGTATCCGCTCCGTTGCTGACGCGCGCAGCGGAGAGTGGATTGCGGGTGCAAGCCATCGTATTTGCAAGTGTAACGAATCCCATAGAACAGGCGAGAAACTTGTTTATGAGACTTCTGCACGAATTTTCCCTTGAAGAGGTACCTGTTCTTAAGCTTGAGGAATACGGTTGTGCCACTTTCCATTTATATGTGTATTTATCCAAAGGGTTTCTGACGGGGGTGGCATCGGAGGACGAAGCGATATTGTTCGTAACGGCCGATAAAGCGAGAAATGGTGCAGAACGTAGTGATACGTTTATGATTTTCGGGGACGCAGCAAGCGCGGCGTTATGTAAGAGCAACGCTAAGCACGGACACCAAGTATTAGCTTCAGGATTGAAAGCTGATGGAATTGCCTACGATTCAACTCCAGAACGGATCAAAATGTATTTTTCGACTTTTTATTTGTCCGTAAGGCAAGTGGTTAATCAGGTATTGAGGGAGTCCGGAACAACGATGCACCAAATTAGTCTTATTCTATGTACGAATTTGGGTCTGGATACATGGAGTATACTCGCTAAAGCCTTGGGCTGTTCAATGGAGTTGTTTTATACGGATACGCTAGGCAAGATGGGTCATTTGCATAATACGGACATTTTATTGAATATTGAGGAAGCGGTTAGCAGTGGAAGACTGCGAAAGGGTGACTTATATTTGGCCATCACTGTAGGATTTGGCGGGTATTATGGCTGCTCCTTGCATCAGTATGAATAACTGCCAAGGTGGAGGTGTTCTGACAGTATGGCATTAAGAGATAAGGTTACGATTTTATTTTCGGATATCATCGATATTGACGACATACAGTCGCTGGACGAAGCGATAATAAAACTGATGGAAATGAATAGTCAGTGGCTAGAGGGCTTAAATGTCCTTATTTATTGTCATAAAGGGAAATCCGATCCTTCTGTGAGCACTTGTGCAAAAATAAAGAGCAGGCTTCAGTTACCTCAGGTGCTTCCTATTACGCTTGCCGAATCCGGCCGTATAGCGCTTATGCAAGCACGTACGATTCTGAGCTGGCTGATGACCGGCAGTAACTGCAGTAAGGCCATATGCCTGCTGGCGGAAAGAGTAGGCTACGACATTCCTGATCCGTTGCGCGAGCATCGATTCCGGATCTCCATTATTTGTATCGAGTCTTACTACAAGGCTGAAGAAAAGGGTAAAGCGGAGAGCGTATAGCGTGAGAGTTAAGGAAGCGCGTCCGTTTTAGAAAAAGAAAGAAGATCTGCGGCCCAAAGAGAGTGCGTGATGGTTGAACCAATCATGCACTCTCTTTGGGCTATAGCCCTCCATCTGAAAAATCACTACAAAATTTACATTTGCGCAAATATAATAGTCAATAACGTGATTGCGTAACTTTTTTTAATTGTAATTTTTATTTTAATGAACAAAAAAAACGAATGATATTTAGTGTTTTTCTAAGTGTAATCGTGAATATGTTTACTTTTAAGCAAAAAAGAATGATTGTATAGGTTAAATGCACAATTTTATGTTGACATAATTTAATTTAGATTGTAAATTGTAATAGACAGCTGATAACGAAAAGTCAATTTTTTACCCAGAACGTAGCTAGAGCAAACGGATTGGGCTTTGACAAAGGTTGGATAGTTGTAAAAACAAGAAAAGAATATTGTGCTAGAGGGATTGATCAGTTAAACGATCCGTATCAATCAGTACAATAAAATGGGCACGTATTCAAATGAAACACAACAAAAAAATACAACTGACGGGGTATGCTTGAGGTTAACGAGTACGAACGGGCAGTTCAAGTTGGCGGGAGTGAAAGTTTTGTCAAATCATCATACTGAGAAGTTCCGAGCACAATATCATTTTACACCTTCGGAGAATTGGATGAACGACCCGAATGGTATGGTATATTTCGAAGGGGAATACCATCTGTTTTATCAGCATCACCCTCACGGTACTACATGGGGGCCAATGCATTGGGGACATGCAATTAGCAAAGATTTGGTTCACTGGGAGCATCGCCCTGTTGCCTTGAAGCCGGATGATAATGGAGCAATATTCTCTGGAAGCGCAGTAGTGGATTGGGAAGATACGAGCGGTCTATTCGGTGGTAAGCCAGGATTGGTTATTATTTTCACTCATGCGGATACCTATCCCGATTCCGACCGTCCAAGGCAGCGCCAGAGTTTGGCCTATAGTTCGGATAAAGGCCGTACGTGGACGAAGTATGAAGGAAATCCTGTACTAATTAATGAGCAAATTACAGATTTTCGCGATCCGAAAGTATTCTGGCATGCTGCAAATCGTAAATGGGTTATGGTTATTGCAGCGGCAGACCGGATTCAAATTTATCATTCGACCAATCTCAAAGATTGGAACTTTGAAAGCGAATTTGGGGCATCGGAAGGATCGCATGACGGGGTCTGGGAATGTCCCGATTTGATAGAACTGCCGGTTGATGGCAATACTGAACAAACTAAGTGGTTAATGATTGTCAGTATTGGCGATAATCCGGACTTTACGGAAGGCTCAAGAACTCAATACTTCATCGGCGATTTCGACGGACATACGTTTGTTAACGATTCTTATCCTGAGACTGTGCTATGGCTGGATCACGGAAGAGATAATTATGCAGGCGTAACATGGTCTGATGTAAACACATCGGATAATAGCAAGCTATTTATCGGTTGGATGAGCAATTGGAAATATGCAAATCTTACTCCGACAGATAGCTGGAGAAGTGCGATGACGCTGCCGCGGGTTTTGCGTCTGAAGTCCGGCACAGCTGGCATCAGATTGGTGCAGGAGCCGTTTGCTGAACTCAACAAACTTCGCTTGCAGGAGCAGAGCTGGAATGAAACGACGATCATCCCTAATCAAAATTTGTTTGCTGATTTGAAGTTGGGCAGCTATGAGCTGGAATGCGAAATCGATTTGGCCAATGCTGAAGAGGTCGGCTTCAAACTTCGGAAGTCCGATTCCGAGGAAACCGTTATCAGCTACAATGTAGCTTTACAGCTGTTGGATGTTGACCGGACAAAGTCCGGAGAAAGCGGGTTCCATGAATCGTTCCCATGCAAGCATGGTGTAAACTTTGAGCTTCAAAACGGCCGTTTGAAGCTTCGCATCTTTGTGGACCATTCCTCGCTTGAGGTGTTTGCAAATGATGGCGAACTAGTTATTACCGATCAAATTTTTCCGGATGCGAATAGCACAGATTTGGAACTGTATGTTATTGGCGGGGAAGCTAAAGTGATTTCTCTGGCTCTTTATCCAATGATGTCCATTAATTCGGAAGTAACAGTATAAGACGGAATTAATAAACCTATCTTTCATTTCTGTTAGGCGATAAATGATTCGAATAACAAACTACCGTTAGTCTGGACTGAACTTACTCCTGTCAAGAAGATAACTCTAGAGAATTAGCCTTAAGCAACCTTAGTTCGGTATTTAACCGGACTAAGGTTGTAAAGTAAATTCATATAAGAAAACGCTTACATAATCGTAATAGTGACAGAGTCTGTCTTGGGCTTTATTTCATACTTTCTCGTCTTTCGGCAAACGGAGTAAGGAACAAGGTTTCCATCAGTTGTTTCAAAAGGTCTTCATTTCTGATGAGGAAAAGAATAGGAAGCAGGCAGAACCCCAATCCAAAGCAACTGATCAGAAGCCAGTAAAAAGCACTTGGAGCGAAAGATATCAGACTGATTCAATACCGCAGCCGTCCAGTCGTTACAAGATGGTTGTGCTGAGAGCGACACGATTATAATGTACGCTCGCTAATTGAAAGTTACATATTGGCTATCGGATAAACAATTGAATGAGGTAGATTTTACATACTGCCAAATGCTTCATGACGAAAGCAGAGAAGTTCAGTCAACGTTCTTTGTTCCGGCGGTTTCCTTGCCTATTATCTCGATGCGAAATCGCGGGGTGCCTACGGGCGTCGCGATCATGAATTATTCGCCCGTGCGTTCGAAGCCCGGTTCGAGGAATGAGCTAGCTGAACTTGGTTTAACCTATTCCTATTTGGTCTTCGGTACCCGTTTAGTCGGTCCTACCACAAGGCGTCGAGCGTGAAACATTCAATGATGTTCGCTCAAGGTGGCTAGTCCGACATCAACTAAGATAAGTAATTATGGAATAATGTGAATTTGTTTCAATAAATGGGATGGAGGGGTTCAATGGATAAGAGAGCACGTACCCTAGAAGCCATTGAACGTAAGCGGAGAGAACTGATAGAAGCAAGTTCTCGGTATGGACTTTCTTCCAAAGAGGTAGTGAAGAAATCACAAGAATTAGATTTGTTACTTAATCGTTATCAGTGCATCAAGGAGGGTCATTTTAAGCTCTCCTAATTGATATTTTTTGGACTGTGAATTTTTATTTTCAGTTAAGGTTGTTTTAAGTATCTAATTGAAAAAAAAAGGAAAAACCGTTGGAGGATTAAATGACGGTTACCAATATTCAAAGCAAGCTAGCAGTACTATAGTAGAACAAACTATTTGGATCGGACTGATTGTGAGGCTTCAATTAACCATATACATGTAGAAGGACTCTCATTGGGATTGGATTTAATCTATACCTGGGAAATGTTACTTCGCAAGAACCACCATCTTGAGAGAACATTTAAGATTCTATTGAGCTGCGATCCTAATGGTGAAAATGTAACAGCTCGGTTTTATCAGATTAGGCATAATGAGCCAGATTGGCTAAATAGTTCAGATATTGAGGATACAAAAACATACAGTTCTTAATGAAATTCGTTTAATTAGCGATAAAAATCAATTCTTCTAAAGCATCAACATGTACATACTGAACGGGAATATATTAAATATCTAATGAGCAATAGACTCGCGGCTTTCTTCGCTAAACTATCGAGCAGAATAACTTAAATTTAGATTAAGCCTCTTATATGTTTCTGTTAAAATAAGGGAAATAGAAACTGGAATAAGTGAGAAGAATGGAGACCCATATGGCTAAAATATTATTAACCTCTAACGGTTTTTATACAAAGGCTATTAAGAACCAATTTTTAAAATTCATTCACGGGGAAAAAAGTCAGATGAAGGCAACAATCATTACAACAGCATCACCACAAAAAGAGAATAATAGGTATGCACAAAAAGCAAAAGAAGATTTTAAAGGAATGGGCTTCCAGAATATTGATTTCATTGATTTAGAGTTCGATAATCCTGAAATCCTTACACAAAACGATGTAATTTATATCAGTGGTGGAAATCCGTTTAATTTGTTATTCCATACTAAGAAAAGTGGTGCTGATGAAATCTTAAGAAAATTAGCATCACAGAACGTGGTGATTGTTGGAGTAAGTGCTGGAGCAATACTACTCGGACCGAACATTAAAATTGTTCATTTCTTCACTCCGCAAATGAATACACTAAATATAGAGGATTTTACTGCATTAGATTTAACAAGCAAACTTATCTTTCCTCGTTACGATAGAGAAGACTTGTTTAAAGATGGTACAGGTAAGTCAATAGAAGATAGACTAGAAGAGTTTGAAGCCCTTGAAAAGTGTGAAGTTACAAGATTAAAAGATGACCAATGTATCTCAATATAAAAATAAATAAAAAACAGAAGAAATATTGGGATTGACGGAGACAAACTCCTTTTGGAACATGTCTTCCTTCTTTATTTGCACATTTCTCGCAATTTAAATAAGGCGTAGTAAACATTCCTGTTGAGGCTAAGAAATAGCCTTTGTCAAAAAAAGGAGCGCCTCGGTATGATGGGTTTGTCCAATACACCATCAAGGAGGCGCTCTTACTATGAAGTTTAAGCAATCAGACGCACAAAATCAACGGATTGAACGAATTACCACCTCGCATCTCGTCGTAGGGATCGACATGGCCAAAGAAACGCATGTAGCACAAGCTACGAATTTCCGTGGGATCGTGGTTTCCAAACGACATCTCTCATTCTCAAATAGCATGGAAGGCTTTGAAAAATTGATCCGCTGGATGACGGAGTTACAGCAGAAACACCGATTAAAGAAGCTCATCATCGGCATGGAGCCAACCGGCCATTATTGGTTTAACCTGGCCAACTGGTTAGCAGATAAGGAATTACACGTGGTTATGGTTAACCCTGCTACGACGAAGCGCAATAAAGAAAATCGAGATAATAGTCCATCAAAGAACGACCCAAAAGATGCACTTATTATCGCAGATTCAGTAAGTCGGGGCTTCTACTATGAGTACACGCGTTAATCGCTTGTGTTTTAACGCTTACGGACCATAATGAGTGACCGCGAATTCTGGGTGTCGAACAGTGTACGCCTGCAGAATCGAATCATACGCTGGCTGGACATTCGCTTTCCTGAGTATCCATCCGTATTCAAAGACTGGACCTGTAAGCGATCATTGGCGACCCTCAAGACATTCCCTTGCCCACAGGATTTGGAGACGTATGCAATACCGGATGTGATCAGTGCTTGGAGAACTCATATGCAGCGCGCTGGGGGTTCTACGGGGTTTGAGAAGGCTGCACAGCTCATCGCTCATGCTAAACGCAGTGTCGGAGATCGGACCGCAGTAGAAGAATCGAAGGCAGATTTAATACGGCTCATTGAAGAATATGAGCGCGTTACCACCATGCTTGAACAGATTGAAAAGGACATCGAATCCCTGCTTTCTGAGATTCCAATGGCACAGCAACTTCGCACCATAAAAGGTCTCGGTAAGATCTTCACCGCGGCCATACTAGCAGGCACAGGAGATTTAAGACAGTATGCGCATGGCCGTCAGGTATTACGGAAGGCTGGCCTGAATTTGGCTGAAAGTACGTCAGGAAAGCGAAAAGGACGAATTGTTCTTTCGAAACGAGGAGACTCAGCCCTGCGAAAATATCTCTATCTCGCGACGGTTCAGCTCGTTTGGAACACCCCCGTATTCCGCCATCTGCATGAGCATAATGTGAAAGAAAAGAAAATGAAAAAGCAACAATCCATATTTAAGTTAATAGGAAAGCTGGCACGAATTCTAGTTGGTATTGTTCAACGGGGAGAAAAGTTCACGCCAGAGAAAACCGTCCTGAGCTGGACAGAAGCAGCTTAAGCTAAGCAGCATCACGTATATTGACTCATTCGCAGGATTTCACAAAGAAAGCACGGAGGACCGAGTTCGTTACCCAAAAGGGCTCTGACCCATCCGCTAAACGCTATCGGTCTCCACACCTTGGACAGGTATAACGAAGGAATGTAAGGGCATTGACCCGTTGAGTTGTGGGAGGGTGAACCTCCAGGGATCATGTGGAGTATGCGTGCAGTAGAGATCGCCTGGGGAATATTTCCTGAGTATTCCTCTATTTCCGCATGCTCAGCCCACCACCTCAACCGGCAGCAACTGCGTTGCTTCCTGAGATGGACTTGATCCAAGGTGACGAAATCCTGCGAATGAGTGAGTATATGTGAGATAAACCCTTAAAAACGAGGGACGGGTAACGATAGCATTACTGTAGAGCATTAATTATCAGCTTTGTAAAAAAAATCGCAAGCGAGACAAAATCAACTCATTGAAAAAATTACCGCTCAACATCTAGTCGTTGGGATCGACATCGCACAGCAAACGCATGTCGCTCGTGCTGTTAATTTCCTAGGAATTGTGGTCGGAAATCCTCTATCCTTCTCAAACGATGAAGACACACCAGAAGCATTTGAAGAATTACGTATCTTTCTCTCAAACCGCGACTCTGTAGTAACGAGACTCGTTAGTGCGAAGAACCAAATTCATCGCTGGGTCGACGTTGTTTTTCCTGAGTTGCGACAAGTTTTCAAAAACATCATGTGTATCGGTTCATTGGCCACACTTCGTCTTTTCCCAACGCCCGAAGAATTGTGTAAATTACTGTGGGTAATACCTACTATTGTCACACGTTGGACGTACTAATGTCACAAGAAATAAGATGATTTGTCACCGAAATGACCCCCGTGATCATGCAGAAAGTTGAATTTAAATTGAAGCGATATTAAAGAATATTTTATTTCAGCATAACAGGACTTTTGACTAATCGTTAATGCATCGAGAATTATAGGTATGAGTGAAACAGTCAAACCAAATGATAAAGGAAGCCTCCCTACATGCAACCAATTAAAGCGTTATATAGACAATTTTTAAGCGAGCCTATGTGGTTCAAAGTAATGATTCTATCGGCTTTGTTTCTATCGATTGTATTTAGCAGCTCATATTTTTCGGATCATGGTTATTATCAAAGCTTTTCCAAGTTAGCTGCGGCAATTTTCTTCGGTTCATATGGAATAAAAATGCGGAGAAATAAGAAGGTATCTGGCGCCTTTTTCATTGCAGCAGTAGTATGCATTTATTTAGCGTGGAGCAGCTTAAGGATTGCAGATCTTTAAACGAAATGAAAATAGGATTCCCCCCCTGCCCACATTCCTTGGAATGTGGGCCTTTCCTGTATTCAGCAGCGTTATAAGATTTTACCTTCTAAAACTGTACGTGTATTCACGTGATAATCGATGCGCTTCTTGAAGGGGACAGGGACGTCAAATCTGTTTCCTAGCGTACCGCGGATGGTTCCCCGGATACATTTGTAAGATGTAATTAAGTGCTTGGGCCTTTATCGTGCAGATGAAGGGTTTCAATAAGCTACAGGTAGTGAGACCATTGGAATAGGAATTCTATCTGACATACAAGTCCCGTTTGTTTGATGGGGTAATAGAATATTTGCTCCACTTCCAAAAGGTGTTGATAGTGCATCTCCTCTAGAGTATGTATTTAGTTGATTGTTCGAAATATATACTTACCCGAAAAATTCCCGATATATAATCATCTAGTTTCCGATTTGGTCAAGGTTACTCTGGGATCGATAAAAATAAAAGTTGATGCGTATGAGAAAGGTCTCTTTGGTGAGTGTATGAGTTGGGAAATAAAGATCGTTCTCTTTTTATCCCAGTTAAGGAAATATAACTTCACCAATGTTTTCATGCCTATTGCAGTAGGACATGAGCTTTTCTATGATTTTGGGATCGCCTAGCCTAGAAAAATTTTTCTGAAAATAGTCGACCTGATGACACGCGAAAGTCGACATCCGAGTAGTGACTGTAAATGAGATGGTTTATGATCAGAGGAGAAATTTCGATATTTGGACTAAGCGATGATTTCCAATCATTCAGAACGGATTCACTTGTCCGATACAAATATAAAAGCGAGGTAATCTAGATGATGCAAATCAACGCTCTAAACGATGACTGGACGTTCTCGAAACACAATGACCCCTCGTTTGCGACTCAATCCATACCGGAGGGGCAATCCGTAGAACTGCCCCACACTTGGAACGAAACCGATGGGCAAGGCGGCATCGAATCCTATTATCGCGGGAAATGCTGGTATCAGCGGAAGCTGGCAATTTCAGAGGAAGATTTGACAAAACGGTTATACCTGGAATTCGGGGCTGCAGGAAATATCGGTCAGGTGTACATCAACGGCTCGCTGTCTGGAGAGAGCCGTTGCGGATATGCGATGTTCCGCGTAGCCTTGAATCCATACCTGATGGCAGGAGAAAATTTGATTGCCGTATTGGTAGATAACAGTTATGACAACGAGGTGTTACCGCTTTTGGCAGATTTCACGTTCTACGGCGGTCTGTACAGGGAAGTGAATCTTCTGGTCATGGGCGATATCCATTTTGATGTCATGGACAACGGTCGGGACGGCGTTTATTTATCGCAACGCAAAACCAGTGAAACTTCTTTTGAGTTGTCTGTTCACGGTCAAGTCGTCAATGAAGCCCAGGTGCTGCATGAGGGAGAAGTGTTGTTTCAGCTTAAGGATCAAGAGGGACAAGCCGTCTTCGAAGTGAAAGCCCCATTGATGCTTGACGGCGTAAACAAGTTCGAGTTCCAGAACGAGATCGACAGTCCGATCCTTTGGAACGGAATCATTAATCCATATCTGTATACTGCTTTTATATCCGTCATCAGTGATGGACAGGTGCGCGATACGCGTAATATCGCCATCGGGTTCCGGACGATCGAGGCTACGGCCGAACACGGGGTGATCTTAAACGGCAAACCGATCAAGCTCAACGGCGTATGCCGCCATCAAGATTACGGCAATGTTGGAAACGCTATTACGAAAACGCACATGGATGAAGATATGGCGTTGATTCGGGAAATTGGAGCAAACAGCGTTCGTCTCGCGCATTATCAGCATGACGATTATTTCTATAGCTTGTGCGACCGTTATGGTTTGCTTGTATGGGCTGAAATTCCTTACATTAGCATTCCTTCCACCAAGGACCCTGAAAATCATAACGCATTAGAACAGTTGGAAAGGCTCATCAAACAGGCATACAATCATTGCTCGATCTATTGCTGGGGCGTACAGAATGAAATTACGATTGCCGTTGAGACGGAACATACCCATAACACAATCAAGAAGTTGGCGGCATTGGCCAAACAGTTGGATCCCAATCGATTGACCGCACAAGCAAACATCAACGGAGTCGAAGACGATAGCGTCATTAACACATATACCGATATTGTTGGTTATAACCTATATTATGGCTGGTATTACGGTGAAATAAAGGAACTCGGTGAACGATTTGATGCATTTCATCACACTAACCCGAACACACCGCTTATACTTTCCGAATACGGGGTGGATACGAATCCGAAGTTTCATTCGTATGAACCTAAAGTTCAAGACTATACGGAAGAATATCAACTGATGTTCCATCATAATGCGTTAGAAACGATCAATTCGAGACCTTTCGTCCAAGGCGGTTACGTATGGAACATGTTCGACTTCGGGAGTGCCAATCGAAGGGAAGGCGGCGAAACAGGGAAAAACTTGAAAGGGCTTGTTTCGATCGACCGCAAACTAAAAAAAGATGCATTCTATCTTTATAAGTCCTATTGGTCTCAGGAACCTTTCGTCTATCTGGCCGGACGTCGTTTCGTCAATCGGCATCAAGAAATGAATGACATTGTTATTCTGACTAATCTGTCACGAGTCAAAGTTTATAAAAACGGCGTTTTCCTTATCGAAATCGAAAGCAATGAGTCAATGAAAATTTTGAAAAACGTAGCACTTGCATACGGGGAGCATCACGTGACGGTCGAAGGATTTGACGACCATGGCAACGTCTTCACGGACGAAATGACGCTTCGTCGTGTGTACGAACGTGATTCCGGCTATGTGCTCGAAAACACGAAGAAAGTATTTAATGTCGTCAATTGGTTCGAAAAATTCGATCTGACGAATGCGGAAGCAAGCCCAATCAAAGAAGGATATTTTTCAACGTTCGACACGATCGAAGTTTTGTATGGTAATGAAGCGGCCAAAGCAGTATTTCTCAAATATTTCGAAGCCTATACGAACAACCCGTTCTTCGAGGTGACGATGGGTGTTATGTCCATACAGAAAATGTCTCAAATCGTACAATACAATATTCCTCCGGAATTGTTAGCCATCATTAACCGGGAGTTGAACATCATACAGAAGGATTAAATTCAGCTTGAAAAGTTTGCATAACGAATAAGAAGAGAGACGGTGGGTCAAGGATATCCTTGATCGACCGTTTCTTTGTGAAACATGTTTCTGTAAGAATAAGGTACAATAGTATGATCATACATGCCTATGTATACAACTAGAGGGGGTCTGACATGAAAGGCCAATTGTTTCGAATCTCATGGAATTCAATCCGTCTAAAACTGGTCTTAAGCGTGTTGCTCATTACGATCCCTATGATCGCATTTTTGATTTATAACAATTTATACGCCATCACCGTCGTGCGCCATCAAGTCGCCGAATCGAATCGGAACCTAATCTCCCTGTACATGGACCAGATTGATGACAACTTGAATGATCTCGACGCCTATATGACGAACTTGATCGTAAACGACAAGGATCTCCAAATGATGAGTTACATGAATCGCGATCAGAGGGTGCTCGCCAAGGTCAGGCTTGATGCTAAAATGACGGCCGATATCGGCACGCTGAAGACGGTCGATTCCATCTTCGTTTATTCAATCGCCGATCAGGACTACTTCGATGTATTCCGGGGTTTTGGCAATAACACGCAGGAAAGAAATAATGTCAGGTCATATATTCGAAGTCTCATTAGAGAGCTGGAGGATACGAAGGAATTCGATAAGCGCAGCTGGTACGTCAAACGGATCGGTGAAACGTACTACTTTTTTCGTATCTTACAGACGAGTGACGCCTATGTCGGCGCGTGGGTTAATATCGAAAGGCTTTCGGTTCCGCTCAACTTGCTGGAGTTGGGCGAACGTGGTTTATCGTTGTTCGCGACGGAAAACGGAGTGCCGATGACACATGAAGAGACGGTAGCCGACTTCGGCATCGACTTGAACCGCGACTTGAGCAGCTATTATTTATCGGGGACCCAAGTGAAACATCTTGTCGTCGGTGAACGATCTTCCAAGGGAGAATTCAGCTTGATCGCGCTCATTCCTGACGATCAAATACTGGGAAACCTGCCTTATTTACGGCGGATTGTGGCGATTATATCGATCGGTGCCGTTATTTTAGTCCCTCTATGTCTGCTGCTGCTTCGAAACATGGTACTGCGGCCGTTGAACCGGATCATGGCGGCTATGCGGCGAATTGGCGATGGCAACTTGAACGCACGGATCGAACCGTTCCCTACTTCTGACGAGTTCCGTATGGTGAACCATACATTCAACGGAATGATGGAACAGATTCAGGAACTTCGTATTCATGTGTACGAGGAGCAGCTGAATAAACAGAAGGCGGAGCTGCAGCATCTGCAGCTGCAAATCAATCCACACTTCTTCATGAATTCACTGAATATCGTTTATAATTTGGCTCTGGTAAAAAATTATGCTCTTATTCAGGAGATGGCGATTAGTCTCGTCCAATACTTCCGCTACATGTTCAGCAGCAATCTAACGTTCTTGCCGCTTAAGGACGAGCTGCAGCATATCCGGAATTACATCCGCATCCAGGAGCTGCGTTTCCCAGATCAGCTGACGTTCGAAATATCAGCTCCCGAATTTTTGTTAAGCGCGCGAATACCGCCGCTTGTTATTCAGACTTTCGTCGAGAACTCGATTAAGCATGCTGTATCATCGGAAGGACCCGTCGCGATTGTCGTTCGGGTAGATCTTGATGACAACCGCGAAGCGCCGATGATCGAAATCGTGGTACGAGATTGGGGCAGCGGGTTCACTGAAGAGGTTTTACGAGAAATTCGTACCGGGAACCGCATTGTGGACGCGCAAGGCGCGGAACATATCGGCATCTGGAACGTAAAGCGGCGGCTGGGTTTGTTATATGGCGACCGGGCGCACATCCAATTCTCAAATGCGCCCGAAGGCGGAGCAGAGATACGTATGCGGCTGCCACTGCATTTGGGTACATAGAGAGGGGAAATGATTCATGGTAAGGGTTCTGCTTGTAGACGATGAGATTCATGCCGTGGAAGGGGTCAAGAGCGCCGTTGATTGGGAGAGGATTGGCGTTTCAGAAGTACATACAGCTTATAATGTTCAAGATGCGAAACACGTTTTCGCCCGACATTCAATAGACCTCTTGTTATGCGATATCGAAATGCCGCAAGGAAGCGGCTTAGAGCTACTCGCATGGGTTAAGGAAAATCATCCCACTACGGAATCAATCTTCCTTACCTGTCATGCAGATTTCCATTATGCCAAACAAGCGGTCCAGCTCGGAAGTTTCGATTATTTACTTAAGCCCTTACCGATTCCCGAGCTCGAAGGCGTTATTGCCCGTGCGATCGCAAAGAGAGACGAATCATCCAAGAAAGAAGAGTACAGCCGATATGGCCAATACTGGGTGCAGCATCAGCCGTTATTGATCGAACGGTTCTGGCTGGATATTCTTAACCGGTCTATTCCGACGCATCCAGAGGCAATCCGGCAAGCGGCGGAAGAAAGGAATATTCCCTACTCTGAGCATATGCAATTTGTGCCGGTCTTAATTGTCGTAAAGCGATGGCATAAAGAACTGAGCCTGCGCGACGAGAAAATATTGGAGTATGCGATCCGCAATTCAGCAGAGGAGACGCTGCTCACAGTGGGGGATTACGGCCAATTGTTGCCAATCGGCCAAAGGGCACTTCTAGCAATCCTATCCTGCGATTCGCTCGCGAATGAGGAAATGGCGCGTTTGATTCATTGCTGCGAAGGCTTCATCGCGTCGTCCCACAATTATTTCTACTGTGATCTATCTTGTTATGTCGGCGACCCGGCATACCCGCATGATCTGCCGACAATGACAGATCGACTATTCATGCTAGACCGCGACAACGTCGCGCGCGACAATCTAGTTATACGGCTGGACGGGCTTTCTTCTGTCACGACTGCCTATAAAACCATAAATTCCCAACTGTGGACGATGCTGCTGAAGGAAGGCGACTCAGGCAAGCTTGCGGAAGAAGCGGCCGAGAGCCTGGAGAAGCTGTCCCGCCTAGGCGGATTGGATGCCAAGAAGTTGCATCAGTTTCATCAGGATTTCCTGCAGTTGGTCTATGGCTACTTGCATTCGAAGGGCATACAAGCGCATCAATTATTCGGCGATGATCGGTCGGTCGAGATGTCGGTCTCTGCTGCACGGTCAGTCAAGGACATGACAGCCTGGGTCCGCCATGTCGCAATGAAAGCGACTGAATATGTCATTTCGGTTGAACAATCCGAATCCGTCGTCGATCGTGTTATCGCATTCGTCACGAAGCATATCGGAACGACTCTCTTGAGGGAAGATATCGCTAAGCATGTATTTCTGAATCCCGACTATTTGGACAGGGTTTTTAAGAAGGAGAAGGGAATTTCTGTTACGGAATTCGTCACCCGTGAAAGGATGGCAGTCGCCCAGGAACTTTTGCTCAAGACGTCGCTGCCGGTCAACGTCGTTGCCGCGCAGGTTGGGTATTCAAATTTTTCGCATTTCTCCCGAATGTTCAGGAAGTATTCCAATAAGAATCCGATTGAATTCCGGCATGAAGGGGCAAGCAAGCCGAACTGATTAATTGATGGACATGGAGTGCGAATCGACCGGATATATGAGAGCTGAGGAGCGGCCACTGGCCCTCCTCTTTCTCATTACGCAACTAGTGGTCGATATCCTCATATGCAATAGTCGACATCTTGGTAGAGCGTGTATATTCCGATGCTGTAAGATGAACTCAAGATCTTCGGCGGTACGATTATCAGCTATCGCAGAAGCATCAAAAATATTTACATTTCGGGGGGAGTAAAATATGAAACGGAAATCTTCTTGGTTGACTGCTTTGCTTGTCGTCATGATGCTGGTTACGGCCTGCAGCTCGAATGGCGGCAATACGCAAGGCAACAAGGCTTCGGACAATGCAGGGGCAGCGAACAATACCGATCAGGGTGACAAGCAAGAACCGCCTTATGAACTGACCATGGCATACTTCAGCTTTGGCAGCGTTCCGAAAGATCTTCTACTCGTACAGGATGAGATCAACAAAATTACAGAGGCGAAAATCAACGTTAAAGTAAAAATGCTGCCGATTAGTTTCAGCGCTTGGAATAACCAGATCAACTTGATGTTGACGAGCAACGAGAAGCTCGATTTGTTCCCGTTGTTCGGAACCACCTATGCGAATCAAGTAGCCAAAGGCCAGTTAGTCGAACTGGACGAGCTGCTAGCCAGCAAAGGCCAAGGGATTACTGAGGCACTCGGTCCTGACTATTCGAAAGCGGCGATGATCGGTGGAAAATCTTACGCCGTACCGAGCATCCGCGACCTTGCCCAAAGTTACGGCTTCCTAATGAGGAAGGATATTGCCGACAAGAATCAGATCGATCTGAGCAGCGTAAAAAAGATCGAAGATCTCGAGCCTGTGCTTGAAGCAATCAAGTCGAATGAGCCGAACATGACCGCGCTTGTGAACGGTGTCGGAGCTTCAGCGTTCAGCTCGTTCGTCACTCGCGATTCGCTAGGCGACGACTTTGGCGTTCTGCTTAATTACGGACAAGATGATTTGAAGGTTGTCAATTGGTTCGAAACGGATGAATATGCAAGCAACTTGAAATTGATGCGGAAATGGTATGAGGCCGGATACATTGCGAAAGATGCTGTTACCATTAAAGAGTCGTCGGCAGACATAATCAAGGCTGGTAAAGGCGCTGGCAACTTGGCTTCGATGAAGCCTGGCTTCGCCCATCAAGAGACGCGCAACTCCGGTACGGAAATGATTACGGTTGAGATGCAGCCGCCATTCGCAAGCACAAGCACGGTTTCCAAGATCATGTGGGGGATTGCTAGTAACTCTAAAAAGCCAGAGAAAGTAATGGAGTTCCTCAACCTTATGTATACCGACAAAGACATTGTAAACCTATTCGACTGGGGCATCGAAGGCAAACACTATGTGAAGGTATCAGATAACGTTATCGATTATCCGAATGGTGTTGAATCGAGCAACGTTGGTTACACGGGATTAGGTTGGTTGTTCGGCAATCAATTCTTGTCTTATACCTTTAAAGGAGACGACGAGAAGCAGTGGGATGATATGAAAGCATTCAACGATCGCGCGATCAAGTCGAAAGCGCTCGGCTTTATGTTCGATTCCACTTCTGTCAAGACGGAATTCGCCGCGGTGACCAACGTCGCAAGTCAATATCGTATCGCTCTTGAATCCGGCGTGATTGATCCTGAGAAAGAACTTCCAGAGTTTATAGCAAAACTGAAAGATGCGGGTATCGACAAGATTATCGCAGAGAAGCAGAAACAATTGGACGAGTGGGCGGCTGCCAACAAATAAACGGATCGATTGAGCTCGCAAGCATGCAAGCGCAATCCAGTTAACCATGTTGTTGATTGGGTTGCGCTATCTCCAAACTACCAGTCTTAGCAAGGAAGTGATTGTAAATGTACACGAAAGCGAAATGGAAAAAATACGCGCCGCTATTTCTGTTAATGATACCGGGGCTGGCTTACCTTATCATTAACAATTACTTGCCAATGTTCGGTATGATCATCGCATTCAAAGATATCAATTATGCGAAGGGGATATTGGGAAGCGATTGGATCGGGTTTAAAAATTTCGAATATTTGTTCAAAACAACGGATGCTTATATTATTACCAGGAATACAATCCTCTACAACGTACTGTTCATACTAATCAACACAGTTGGTGCGATCGCGACTGCAATCCTGCTAAACGAGGTCCGCAAAAAGTTTTTTCAGCGTTTTTACCAAAGCATCATCATATTGCCGCATTTAATATCTATGGTTATCGTCAGTTATCTCGTTTACGCCATGCTCAGCAGCGATACGGGATTCATCAATAATACGGTATTGCCGATTTTCGGGATGGATAACATTTCGTGGTATTCCGAGAAACAATACTGGCCATATATTCTTACGATCGTTAACATTTGGAAAGGTGTCGGCTTCCTTAGTGTCGTTTATCTGGCCTCGATCATTAGCATCGACCCGGAATATTACGAAGCGGCTACACTGGACGGCGCATCGCGCTGGCAGCAGATCCGTACGATTACCCTTCCGTTGATTATGCCTGTTATTACGATGATGACTCTTCTTGCCATTGGACGCATTTTCTATTCCGACTTTGGACTCTTCTATCAGGTACCAATGGATTCGGGAGTTCTCGCAGAGACGACAAACGTTATCGACACGTATGTATACCGCGCATTAATGAATCTTGGAGATGTGGGGATGTCGTCTGCGGCAGGCGTTTATCAGTCGATCGTTGGCTTCGTGCTCGTCATCGTCTCAAACTATATCGTACGCAAATATAATAAAGAAAACGCATTATTCTAGGAGTGACAACTGATGACTCATGAAAGTAATCTGACAAAATGGATTCCCCATGTCTTGCTGATGGGTTTCGCGCTGGCTTGCATTGTGCCGTTTCTGCTTCTCATCATTTCATCCGTCACGAGCGAAGACAGCATCGTGCGAAACGGTTATTCCTATTTCCCGGAACAACTAAGTCTGACCGCTTATGAGTATTTGTGGTCGCACTGGAATGAACTTGGCCGCGCATACGGCATTACCATCTTCATAACGGTCGTGGGCACGGTCACGAGTCTCGCGATCACGTCCATGCTCGCTTATCCGATGTCGCGCACAGATATGCCGTTACGAAACTTCTGGGCGTTTCTCGTCTTCTTCACCTTGCTGTTCAACGGTGGGCTCGTCCCGACCTATCTGATCTATACGCTTGTATTCGACATTAAGAACACGATTTGGGCGCTGCTCATTCCTGGACTGCTCATGAATGGCTTCAACGTCTTGCTTGTCCGCACGTTCTTCATCACCTCGATTCCCCCTGCACTGGTTGAGGCCGCAAGCATCGACGGCGCAGGTGAGATCAAGATCTTCTACAAAATCGTTCTGCCGCTCTCCATGCCGATTATGGCAACGATCGGACTATTTGAAGCAATTCTGTACTGGAATGACTGGTTTAACGGCTTAACGTATGTTACAGATCCGAGCCTGTTCAGCATCCAAAACATTCTGAACCGGATCATTTCGGATATTCAATTTCTGTCGAATAACAGCAGCTTGGCATCTTCTGCCAACGAAACGATGGCTGAATTGCCGAGCACTTCGGTCCGGATGGCCATTGCAGTTGTCGGTGTCCTGCCGCTTCTGATTGCCTATCCGTTCTTCCAAAAGTATTTCATAAAAGGGATTACAATTGGTGCCGTCAAATAAAGGTATTTTTGTCGAAGGAGCGTCTGAGATCATGATCGGAATATGGCATGCAATAAAGACGGTTAACGGGTCCGTCTTCAAGCTGTTATTCTCCATAACGGAAAAGGACGGCTATAAGCTCGCGGTAAATAGTGAACCTACGCCAGCATTCATTCTGCCAATGGATGCCCAAATCGAAGGGAATAATCTTTGCGCGGAGGGGCGTTCATTCTTCACCCCGGATCCGGTGTGCGTAACGCTAACGTTCGAAGGCGATACGTTCCGCGGAACGGTCACGATACCATTCATCGGGGAACTGCAAATCGAAGGTGAACGTGGGCGCGGCCGTTCGCTTAGCGAGGATCTTATTCCGAAGGTGAAGCCGTACCGGAAATCGGGTGTCAATTTGCGTTCGGAAGCGGACATACGCCAAGAGGTCGAGAAGTTGCTCGATCGAATGACTCTCCTCGACAAGATCGGTCAGATGTCCCAGAGTGGTGCTTCCGATTTCTCCTTTGGCAGCGACGTTGAATCAGAGCCGACGGAGAATCTGGTCGCTGAAGGAAAAGTAGGCTCGATTCTAGGAGCCTTTGATATTAACCGCGTATTCGAGCTGCAGAAGATTGCGGTGGAACAGTCACCGCATCGCATTCCATTGCTATTCAACGCAGACATCATTCACGGTTTCCAGACGATATTCCCTGTGCCCCTTGCCTGGTCATGCAGCTGGGATCTCGAAGCGATCAAACGTGCTTGCGCTATCTCCGCGAAGGAAGCGGCCGCTTCGGGAACGACATTCAACCATGGCCCTATGGTCGATATTACCCGAGACCCTCGTTGGGGTAGGGTCGTTGAGGGGGCCGGGGAGGATCCTTATCTTGGAGCGCTCATCGCTAGGGCGCAGGTGGAAGGCTTCCAAGGTGACAACTTGTTCGACAACGAGACTATAATCGCATGCCTTAAGCATTTCATCGCATATGGCGCGGCTGAAGGAGGCCGGGACTACAACACGGTCGACATTTCCGAAGGGACGCTTCGTAATGTCTTTCTTCCGCCTTTCAAAGCAGGGATAGAAGCCGGAGCCGGATCGGTGATGAACGCGTTCAACATCTATCAGGGCATGCCCGTCGCGGGCAGCCGATATTTGCTAAATGACCTGCTTCGGGATGAACTCGGCTTCGACGGAATGTTAATTTCTGATTACGGCGCTATCGAAGAGATTCATATCCACGGCGCGGCCAAGGACAGGAAGGAAGCAGCGAAGCTGGCGCTAGAGGCCACCATGGATATCGAGATGGTGACACGACTATATTTCGGCTATTTGCCAGAACTCATCAAGGAAGGCGTTATCAAGGAAGAGCAGATAGACGAGGCCGTACGACGCATTCTGACATTCAAGTTTAAGATTGGCATCATGGACGATCCGTTTCGCTATGTGCAGCCGGAGAAGGAGATGGAATACCACTTCAATACCGCGCATCTTGAAGCGAGTCGGGATTTGGCCCGCAAATCGATCGTGCTGCTCAAGAACGACGGAGTGTTGCCGCTCCGGAATGACGGGCGAACGGTTGCGCTGATCGGCCCTTTTGCGGCAAGTCAAGACCTGCTCGGACCGTGGCAGTTTACCCGTTATGGGATGGAGACGGTCACGCTGCGCGACGGTCTGGTCGCCAAAGGATTCACAAGCGAACGATTGTTTGTCGCATCGGGGTGTGAGGTCGACAGCGAAATCGAGGGAGGCTTTGACAAGGCACTTGCTGCCGCAACCCGTGCGGACGTTGTCGTGCTGGCGCTCGGCGAAGACAGCAACATGTCGGGTGAAGCGGCATCTCGGGCCGATATTGAGCTGCCCGCCGTTCAACGAAAACTTGCGGAAGCGATTGTTGGCCTCGGCAAGCCGACGGTGCTTGTGCTGACAAACGGCCGTCCGCTAATTTTGGATTGGTTTGATCAGCACGTCAATGCTATCGTCGAAACTTGGTTTGCCGGATCGCAAGCCGGTCATGCCATCACGGACGTACTGCTAGGTGAATACAATCCGTCAGGCCGTCTTACGATGAGCTTCCCGCATCATGCGGGACAAGTGCCAGTCTACTACAATCATTTCAATACAGGTCGCCCGGTCACACCCGATAATGCGAATATGAAGTTCAACTCAAAGTATCTAGACAGCCCGAACGAGCCGCTCTATCCGTTTGGTTTTGGCTTGAGTTATTCCGCTGTTGAATATACGGAGCCTCTGTTAGACAAGTGTGTCATGTCAAGGACGGAGTCCTTGTCGGCCAGCGTCGAAGTAAAGAATATCGGAGATCTTACGTGCGAAGAAACTGTTCAGCTTTATATACAAGACCTCCACGGCAGCGTCGTTAGGCCGGTCAAGGAGTTGAAGGGGTTCCGCAAAACCAAGTTGCAGCCGGGTGAGATACAAGTCGTGACATTCGATGTCAAGGAAGAAGATTTGGAATATTATTTGCCGGACAAAAGCTTCAAGGCCGAAGCTGGATTGTTTAAGCTATTCATCGGACCAAACGCAAGAGACGTTAAGGAAGCGTCTTTCGAGCTGACCGATTAAGAATTTCTTGTGTAGCGTTGGAATAATGGAACACTAGTATATGTAGGTTTACCTGCAGAGCCGGAAATCCAGCACGTGAGTAACCTAATCTTAGGACGTCGTAGTATGGCTGGTTCCAATGTTGGTAGAATACTTATGCTTCTTCGTTCTTTGAAGAAGACTCGGAAGGACGTGTCTCCTCATGATCCGATCGGCACGGATAAGGAAGGCAATGAGATTACGTTGATCGATATCCTCGGTACTGAGGCTGATGATATCGTGGATAAGGTGCAGCTGAAGATTGAGAAATCGAAGATCTATAAGAATCTGGATATACTCGATGACCGCGAGAAGGAAGCTGTAATCGGCCGCTTTGGACTGGAGCATGGCGGGGATGAGCGGACGCAGCGCGAGATCGCGAAGGAGCTGGGATTAGCCGCAGCTATGTGTCGTGGATTGAGAAGAGAGCGCTTATGAAGCTTTATCATTAGTCTTATAAGGCTAAAAGATGATTCTATAAATTAAGTTTTGTGGAAATCACATAAGTAATGATTTAAAAAGAAAATGAGCCACATGGATGCTATCCCATGAGGCTCATTTTCATTGTAGTATTATGATCATTTGTGCTTATTCTTTTGGAAGTAGAGGGAATCATCCTTGAAGGCGGATAGGGTTGACTCATACGAAGAGTCGGAATCAGATCTGAAGAAAAGGCTTCAAAACATGGTGCTTTACCAATCTAATAATTTATTCTCGGTTTAAATTCAAAGTGAACACTTGAAGGAATTTCTGGATGGCAAGGGTACATGTGCCAAGGACACAAGATTGTTTACCCAATGAAGATATTTTCCTTTCACGGTAATTGCTGTAGCTACGATCCGTCAAGCCAATTCCTATCGCAAGATGGCTAAAGCGACGCAAGAACGAAAAAAAGAAGATCTGGTTACGGGTCGGGGAAAAGAATGAGAGAGCAATTCCTTCAGGAAGAGAGACACCTCAAGGGCACCCTTCGGGTTTACATCCGAGAGGTGTTTTTTGTTATCGAAGCGTTCCAAGAAGTCGTAATAGTGATAGCGAAAAAGTCTTCAAAGTGTTAGTGAGGAAATGCGCGATTTTTTATAATCATATCAGATCGAATAAATAAGTAACTTACCTATTCAAATATTATCGCGAAAGGAGAGTCACATGGATCACGAATCGTTGGAGCTGATGAAGGTTTTCGGGCGTCTGTACCGCAAAAATATTGAAACTCGCATAGACACTTTTAACCAAAAAGTAAACGAAGCCCGGATGTTGTTGATCCTCATGGAAAGAGAGCAAGACCGTATGAGCGTAATGGAGATTAGCGAGTATTTGGGAGTGACTTCCCCGTTTGTATCCCAACTGTTGAACGATATGGTCGAACGAGATTTGATCGTTCGCGCCAAAGATCCGATAGACCGTCGGGTCGTTCGGGTTTCATTGACCGAGAAGGGAAAACAGCAAGCCTCAGTTGTTCTCCAATATTCGCGCAAGCTTTACGAAGGGTTGGCAGAGCATCTGGGCGCCGAGGAAAGCCGCATGTTGTCCAATCTGCTACAGAAATCGATCGATTTTCTAGATACCCGAATATACGATTCGGAGAAGGGGCGGTCATGACCTTATTATTTCGATATTTGAAGCCGTACAAGAAATCAATTGCGGCGCTTCTCATCCTGATGTTCGCGGGGATCATGCTCGAACTGTATTTGCCTACGCTGATGGCCAACATGGTGGACTTCGGCATCGCGAAAGAGGATATGGATTACGTCTTTCAAACAGGCGGGTGGATGATCTTCTGTTCCATCTTCGCGGTGGCGCTCACCGTTGGCGTGAATTACCTCTCATCCGGAGTCGCGCACGGTTTTGGCAAAGATTTGCGTCGTAATTTGTTCATCCAAGTACAGAAGTTCTCCTTGCAACAATTCGAACGCTTCGGCCCGGCTTCACTGATGACGCGAACGACGAACGACATCCGGCAAGTGCAGGATTTGGTTAACTCGCTGTTCGGGACGATGACCCGTGCGCCGATCATGCTTCTGGGGGGCATCATTCTAGCGTTCTATCGGGATTCGATGCTTTCCTTAGTTTTTATCGCCGTTTTGCCGGTATTGGTAGGAATTATTTTCTTAATTATGCGTAAGGCCGTTCCCTTATTCGATTTGTTGCAGTCGAAGACGGATCGCTTGAATCTAATCATTCGCGAAACGTTAAGCGGCATGCGCGTCATTCGTGCGTTTAATCGGACGGAATACGAGAGCGGGCGGTTTAACGAGGCGAACGAAGATTATCGCGATACGGGCATCAAGGTGAACAAAATAATGGCTTATCTGTTTCCCTTGATGACCATGGTGATGAGTTTAACGAATGTTTCGATTGTCTGGTTCGGCGGATTTCGAATCGACCAAGGGCACATGCAAATCGGCAACCTGATGGCATTCCTGCAATACGCGATGATGATTATGGTTGCTTTGATTATGTTATCGATGATGTTCGTCATGATTCCGCGAGCGCAAGCCTCCGCCAATAGGATTGCCGACGTGTTGCGGCTCGAACCGACGATCGCGGACGCCGGGAGCAACGAGCTTGCAAACGAGATCAAGGGCCGTATCGAATTCGCGGAGGTCACCTTTCGTTATCCCGGAGCCGCGAATCCGGCGCTTCGATCGATTTCGTTTCAAGCCGGACCGGGCGAAACGACGGCGATTATCGGAAGCACGGGTTCGGGCAAGACGACGCTGCTGCAACTCATTCCTCGCTTATATGACGTAGAGAGCGGTGCGATACTCATCGATGGTGTGGACATTCGGAATATGCCTCAGCGATCGATCAGGTCGCGCATCGGGTACGTCACCCAGAAAGCGTCCTTATTCCGGGGGACGATTGCAGATAACGTGGCGTTCGGCCAAGATCGGCTATCACCGGAACAGCTGGAAGAAGCGCTTCGGACCGCGCAGGCATTGGATTTCGTCCGTTCGAAGGAGAAGGGTTCGGAAGAAGAAGTCGCGCAAGGAGGAGCCAATTTCTCGGGGGGCCAGAAGCAGCGGTTGTCGATTGCAAGAGCTCTCGCGAGAAAACCCGCTATCTATTTGTTCGACGATAGCTTCTCGGCGCTAGATTATAAGACGGACGCCGAGTTAAGGAGAGCGTTGAAGCAGGTCACGGGGGATGCCACGATCTTGATCGTCGCCCAGCGGGTCAGCACGGTGAAGGACGCCGATCGGATTATCGTGCTTCACGAGGGAGAAATCGCCGGCATCGGAACCCACGAAGAGTTGCTGTCATCAAACGGCATTTATCTGGAAATCGTTGCTTCTCAACTGACGGAGGAGGAGAGCGCATGACGGGAAACAAAGGAAACACGCTCCGGAGGTTGATGGGATACCTCAAGCCCCATCGAGGCAAACTGGCGTTCGTCGGGTTCGCGGCTATCGCGGGCACGCTATTCAGTGTCGTCAATCCGAAACTGCTCGGGGACGCGACGAATTTCTTGTTCGACAGTTACAGGGAAGGCACTGGTGTGGATTTCACTTGGCTCGGCAAATGGCTAATCGGGATGATCGGACTGTATGCCGCTTCTTCGTTCTTTTCCTTCTTGCAGCAGTACGTCCTGGCAAGCGTTGCCCAACGGGTAACCGCGACGTTGCGACAACAGGTAACGGAGAAAATGTCGCGCCTGCCTCTTCGGTATTTCGACCGGAATTCCCAGGGTGACTTGCTCAGCAGGGCGGTTAACGACGTCGATAGCATCAATGCTTCTCTTCAGCAGGCGGTCTCTCAAATTATGAGCTCGGTCCTGACCGTCATCGGGATCGTCGTGATGATGCTCTATATCAGTCCGTGGCTCACGATCGTGATCGGTATCACTTTGCCGTTGAGCGCGTTCGTGATGAGATGGATGGCAGGCAAATCCAAGAAATTTTTTGTTAGTCAGCAAGCGGAATTAGGCAACGTGAACGGACATGTCGAGGAGATGTTCGGCGGCCATCGGGTCGTGAAAACGTACGGGTACGAAGAGGAAGCGATTCGATCCTTCGATCAGATGAATCAGAAGCTCTATGAAGCAGGAAGGAAGGCACAGTTCGTTTCCGGCCTGATGATGCCCTTGATGACTTTCGTCGGCAACATCGGTTACGTAGTGGTCGCCATCGTCGGCGGCGTTCTTGTGTTGAACGGGAATATGCGGATCGGCTATGTTCAAGCGTTCATCCAATATACGCAGCAGATCAATTATCCGATGATGCAGGTGGCGGGCATCATGAATTTGATCCAGACGGCGATCGCTTCCGCCGAGAGGGTATTTCGCGTTTTGGATGAAGAAGAGGAAGACCGACACGAGCCGTCGATCGGCCCTGTCGGCGAAATCGAGGGAAGCGTTAGCTTCCGGAACGTCAGCTTCGGTTACGAGAAAGCCAAGCCGATCATTCGCAGATTCGATCTTGATGTGAAGGAAGGCCAGACCATCGCCATCGTCGGACCGACGGGTGCGGGCAAAACCACGCTGATTAATCTGTTGATGCGATTTTACGAGGTCGACGAAGGGAGCATCCTGCTAGGCGGCGTCGATTATAAGGACATGAGCCGCGAGCAAGTCCGAAGCCGATACGGCATGGTTATTCAGGATACGTGGCTGTTTAACGGAACGATCCGGGACAATATCGCCTACGGACGCGCAGGAGCGACGGATGAAGACATCGTCCGGGCCGCCCGAAGCGCTTACGCGGACGATTTTATCCGCAAGCTGCCGGACGGCTACGGTACGATGCTGGGAGAAGACGCCTCGAATATTTCGCAAGGGCAAAAACAATTACTAACGATCGCCCGGGCGATCCTCGCTGACCCTACCGTCCTGATCCTCGACGAAGCGACGAGCAGCGTCGACACTCGGACGGAGATGAATATTCAGAAAGCGATGAAGGAATTAATGGCCGGCAGAACGAGCTTCGTCATCGCCCACCGGCTGTCCACGATCCGGGATGCTGATCTGATCCTCGTCATGAACAACGGCGATATCGTGGAAAAGGGCAACCACCCTGAATTATTGGAACATAGAGGCTTTTATGCGGATTTGTATCATAGCCAATTTAACGAAAAAGTAGCGATCTGAAGAGGAGCGAACGACTATGACGTATATGTGCAACCCGATCAATATGGAATACAAATATCAATTCACCGAATTAAGAGGGCTTAATGTCACTTATAGGGAAGCTGCGGATCCTTCAATGATTTTGTTCAAAGGCCAATATTATCTGTTTCCTTCAATGACGGCAGGATTTCTTGTCAGCGATAATTTGACGGATTGGACCTTCCACCCGCTGAAGGATGTGCCGGTTTACGACTATGCCCCGGATGTTCGGGTCATCGGAGAGTATGTTTATTTTTCCGCATCGAGTAAATCCAAGAACTGTTCCTTCTTCAGAACGAAAGATCTGATTGACGGCGCGTTTGAAGAAATCGAAGGGACGTTTCCCTTCTGGGACCCGAATCTGTTCTTGGATGACGACGGCAGGATTTATTTCTACTGGGGATGCTCCAATGTCACGCCGCTTTACGGCGTTGAACTGAATCCGGAGAATATGAAGCCCATCGGGGAACCGGTCGCCCTCGTGCAGGGCAATACTGCGGTTATCGGCTATGAAAGAAATGGCGAAAATCACGAACCAAGACCAGCTGAACAGGTCGAGGAGATGGTTAAGAACTACACGAAAATGAATCCCGGCGTGACGGAGGAGTTCTTGCAAATCATCAGGAAGTCCCTTGGGAATGCAGATCCGTATATCGAGGGGGCGTGGATGGATAAGCATAACGGCAAATACTATCTCCAGTATTCCGCACCCGGGACGCAATATAACGTGTATGCGGACGGGGTTTACATTTCGGACAACCCGCTCGGGCCGTTTACGCTAGCGAAAAATAATCCGTACTCCTATAAGCCTGGAGGTTTTCTGCCAGGAGCGGGACATGGATCGACCATGGAAGATCAGCATGGAAATTGGTGGCATGCTTCGACGATGAGAGTGAGCGTCAACCATATTTTTGAAAGACGGATTGGGCTATGGCCTGCGGGTTTCGATCAGGACGGGGAATTATTTTGCAATCAACGCTATGGCGACTGGCCGATTCGGATCGACCAAGCTGCCATGAATCCATGGAACAATCCGGAGTGGATGCTTCTCTCCTATGGCAAGCCGGCCAAGGCGTCTTCCTGTGAAGATGGAAAAGAAGCTTCGAAGGCTACGGATGAGAATGTACAAAGCTGGTGGAAAGCAGCAACCAATGAGCCTGGAGAATGGCTTGAGGTGGATCTGAAGTATGTATGTGATGTGCATGCCGTACAAATTAATTTTGCGGATGATCAGATGAACCTCCCGCTTCCTGAGGGAGCAACTCTACAGCAAGTCGGAGAAATAAGAAGATACATTGACGAGCGGAAGCATGTTACAAGGTGGCTTCTAGAGGGCTCGACGGATGGCAACTCCTATTTCATGATCGAAGATAAATCGGAAGCTGCAACCGATTTGGCACACGATCTGATCGTCAAGGAAGAGGGAGTCAAAGCCAGGTTTATTCGATTAACGGTAAAGGAGCTTCCTTATAACCAGTCCGCATGTATTTCCGGTCTTAGAGTGTTCGGGATCGGACATGGAGAGCAGCCGAAACAAGCAATCGCTGTCCAAACAAAACGCTTAGGCGAACTGGATCTATCCGTAACGTGGACTCAACTTGACGATGCCGTCGGATATAACGTGCTCTGGGGGTATGCGCCGGATAAACTGTATCACAGTCATATGCTATTCGGTGTCAACCAGCTTACCATTAAAGCGTTGATCAAAGGCGAACCGGTATATGTACGAGTGGATAGTTTCAATGAAGTAGGGATAACCGAAGGTGAAGTGCGCAGGGCGGTTGAGTAAATAAGCATCGGTGATTAAAGGTTTTAGAGCTGTTCGATCATAACGACTGGAGGAATAATAAAATGATTAAACTATGGAACAAAGCATGGCATTTTTCAAAAACAGCTTTGGATATCCCTCAGGACCTTCCGGTTGACTGGGAAGTCGTAAACCTTCCCCATACGTGGAATGGAAAAGACGGGCAGGACGGCGGAAATGATTATCACCGGGGAACTTGTTATTATACCAAAAAGCTGCGCAAGGAAGATATTTCTGCTGAAAAGCTTGTATACCTTGAATTTCAAGCTGCTAATTCGTCAGCGGATGTTTATGTGAATGGGCGCCATGCAGGACACCACGATGGCGGATATTCCACATGGAGAGTAAATATTACAGACTTGCTGGCAGACGAGAATCTTATTGTGGTTGCAGTTAATAATGCTCCTAATGCAAGAGTTTATCCTCAAGAAGCGGATTTCACTTTTTATGGCGGACTCTACAGAAATGTGTCAGTTATAACGGTAACTGAATCCCATTTTGACCTGGATTATTATGGCGGTCCTGGTGTGGAGGTTACTCCTGTTGTAAATGGCAGCGATGCTGAAGTTGATGTACAAGTATTTCTTACTGGCGCATTGCCTTCACAGCAGATCATTTATAGGGTAAAAGCTGCAGATCAGATCGTCTCCGAACAAATAACAGCTGCGGATACGACCAGGGTAAAATTTACGATAAGTAAGGCGCATCTTTGGAATGGACGGAAGGACCCTTTCCTCTATGCTCTGGAAGTCAGATTAGTTGAAAATGGCAAGGAATTAGATAGACGAGATGTCAAATTTGGATGCCGTTCCTTCAAGGTAGACCCGGAAAAAGGATTTTTCCTGAATGGAGAAAGCTACCCATTGCGCGGTGTAAATCGTCACCAAGACCGTCCAGAAATAGGAAATGCATTATTGCCGGAACACCAAAACGAAGACATGGATTTAATCTGCGAAATGGGTGCTACAACAATAAGGCTTGCCCATTATCAGCATGACCAGTATTTCTTGGACCTGTGCGATGAACGAGGAATGATCGTGTGGGCTGAGATCCCCTATATTGCGTGCCATATGGTGGGAGGAAAAGATAATACCCTTTCACAGATGAGGGAGCTGGTCATTCAGAATTACAATCATCCTTCAATCATGTTTTGGGGGTTGTCGAATGAAATTACCATTCTTGGAGCGGATGATGAGGATATGGTGGAGAACCACCGTATCTTAAACGATATGGTTCATGAAATGGACCCAACAAGACTTACGACCCTAGCAGTTATAAAAGACTGTTCAATTGATAAAGAATATGTGCATATAACGGATGTTGTTTCTTACAATTTATATTTAGGATGGTATGTTGGGGAAACGTACGAGAATGGCATTTTTATGGATGAGTTCCATGAGAAGTTCCCGAATAAACCAATCGGATTAAGTGAATACGGTTGTGAGGCGGCAGGTAACTGGCATACTTCAACACCGGGAAAGGGAGATTATACAGAAGATTATCAGGCTTATTATCATGAGGAATTAATTAAGCAATTATTTGTACGGCCTTATATATGGGCAACCCATGTCTGGAATATGTTTGATTTTGGCTCGGATGCAAGAGCAGAAGGCGGAAAGGAAGGAATAAACCATAAGGGACTCGTTTCCTTTGACAGAAAATATAAAAAAGATGCCTTCTATGCCTATAAAGCGTGGCTGACCGATGAACCGTTTGTGCATATCTGCGGAAAGAGATATGTCGACAGGGTTGAGGAGGTTACCAGGGTAACGGTTTATTCCAACCAGCCGGAAGTTGAATTATTCGCCGATGGGAAAAGTCTTGGAAAACAAAATAGTGATGTGCATTTCTTCTATTTTGACGTACCGCTCTCAGGAGAAACAAGCTTGGTTGCAAAAGCAGGAAAGTGTGAGGATGAAAGCCTGATCCGGAAAGTTGATGTATTTAATGAAGATTACCGTATGAAGCAGTTGAAGGAAGTTGGAGATATCATCAACTGGTTTGAGCTTACTGCACCGGATGGATATTTCTCAATCAACGATAAGGTAGGAGATATTGCGAGTAATCCTCAGGGAGCGTTAATCATACAGGAAATACGTAATATAGCAGCTGGAGCTCAAACGGGTGATGGCTCTGAGAATAGTCAGGCTTCTTCAGCGCCACAGATGGATGCAAAAATGCAAGAGATGGTCAATAGATTAACAGTTAGAAGAGTTTTTGCAGGCAGGATTCCCAAAGAGAAGATGCTCGAGCTTAACACAGCTTTAAACAAAATTAAAAAAACAGATAAATAATTAAAATGCACTCCTGTCATAAGTCTAATCTTATGACAAGAGTGCATTTTTTATTGGTGACCTAGGGACAAGGGGACGGGATATTGGCGTATTCCTACTCCAAAATTTCCGGATGAGCCCATTGGACGGGAGTCACCTTGCCCGCGTGAGAACCGGCATCGATTACAATAGCGGAACCGCTGATATAACGCGCCAAATCAGAGGCTAAGAACAAGGCCAAATGGCCGATTTCTTTTGGGTCGCCAAGTCTTCCGTTCGGGGACAGGAGCTTCGCGTATTGAGAAACGACTTCCTCAGGTGCTTGTCCCCAGATGGAGGTTCGGAACGTTCCCGGACAAATCGCATTGATGGAGATGTTGTACGGCGCGTAATCGAGGGCGGCGCTCTTTGTAAGTCCGACTACACCATGTTTAGCGGAAGCATAAGTAGCCATGGAGCTGTTGCCCAATATCCCTGCTTGGGAAGCAACGTTTATAATGAAACCGCCAGTCGACTTGGACTTCAGAATTGCTTCGACGGCGAACTTCATACCTAGGAAGACGCCGCGTAAGTCGATCGCCATTAATTTATCGAATTCAGCCACCGAGAATTCATGCGTAGGTCTACTCTCGGCTGCAATTCCGGCATTATTCACGAGGCCATCTAATTGACCGTACGTCGCGACAGCGAAATCGACGAGTCCTTTTACTTCATCCTCTTTGCTTACATCCGTTTTGAAGAAGACTGCCTCTCCGCCCGCAGCTCGAATCTCCTCAGCGACCTTCGATCCCTTGTCGGCATTGATATCGGATACAACGACCTTCATGCCGTTCTCTGCATAACTCCATGCGATTGCTTTGCCGAGGCCGTCGGCAGCGCCCGTAACAATGGCAACTTTGCCTTTTGTGCTGGAAAAATCCGTCATTTTACATCCTCCTATATGGAACGTTTACCTATCAACTCCACCTTAAGACAATTCGGGTTGCTTCACTAACGTTTTTACGACTTTACGGATGTCGTTATCACGACTTTTTTGCGGCGGCAGACGGTTCACCTTAGTCGTGATAACGGCATCTAAAAAGTCGGCTAAGTGTTAGTCTGCTTATTTCCGAAATGGTATGGTGAAAAGGAAACGAACTACAACGGAAATGGTATAGGAGGCTACTAAATATGCTGGAAGCAGTGTCTTTGCGAACGGAATATCTTGATAATCCAATGGGGTTGGATTCGGTCATGCCGCGTCTGGGCTGGAAGCTTCGAAGCGACGGAAAAAATGTGCTACAATGCGCATATCAGCTGCAAGCATCCGTGACAAAGAGTTTCGCTGACGTGACGTGGGACAGCGGGAGGATGGAGACAAGCCAATCGCAGCATGTCTTGTACGCAGGTCCCGAATTGAAATCGATGCAGCGCGTATATTGGCGGGTCAAGGTATGGAATAACAAGGGAGAGGAATCGCCGTTCAGCGAGCCGGTGTATTTCGAAACCGGACTGCTGCACCGTTCGGATTGGAAGGCTCGCTGGATCGAACCGGAGAAAGAGGTAGACATCGACGCCTATAAACCGGCGCCGTATATACGGAAAGAGTTTGACGTGAAGAAGGGTCTCGTCTCGGCAAGAGCCTATCTGACGGCGAAAGGATTGTACAGCTTTTATTTGAACGGGATCGAAGGTACGGACCACTTGTTTACGCCGGGATTCACCTCTTATCACAAGAGGCTGCAGGTCCAATCCTACGATGTGACTCACCTTCTGCGCGAAGGTGCGAATGCGCTGGGGGTTATTCTCGGGGACGGTTGGTGGAGAGGCACTACCGGCGGGGCAAGCCTGAAAAACAACTTCGGCTATAAAGTAGCCTTTTTGGGACAAATAGTGTTGACCTACGAGGACGGCAGTCGCGAAATCATCGCCAGCGACGATTCCTTTAAGACGTCCCACGGACCTTTGCTGAAGACGGATATGAAGGCGGGAGAGGTCTACGACGCCACTCTCGATATCGAAGAATGGAATAAGACCGGGTATGACGATTCTGCATGGGAGCAAGTCGCCGTTACGGAGGATGGATACGACAGCTTAATCGGTACGAACAGCGTGCCGGTAAGAACGAAAGAACGTTTCACGCCTAAAGTGCTGCAGACGCCGAACGGAGAAACGGTACTGGACTTCGGGCAAAATATCGCCGGCTGGGTCGACATGCAGGTTCAAGGAGACGCAGGGACGGAGGTCGTTCTCATCCATGGAGAAGCGTTGGACAAGAACGGAAACTTCTCGTTGCAAAATCTTGCGCATGGAGAATTGACGGATTTCCAAGAGGTCCATTACATTTTGGCAGGGAAGGGGGTAGAGAGCTACCGTCCGCGGTTTGCCATCTTTGGCTTCCGTTATGTCCTGCTGAAAAATTATCCGGGTACAACCGATCCGCAGAACTTTACAGCGGTGGCTGTGTACTCCGACATGGAAGAAACGGGCGATTTCACTAGTTCGCATCCGTTGATCAATCAGCTTGTATCCAACTCCAAATGGAGCCAGAAGGGCAACTTTATGGAGGTTCCTACCGACTGCCCGACACGGGAGAGGGCTGGATGGACGGGGGATGCGCAGGTCTATTCCAGAACGTCGACCGATTTCATGAATGTGTATCCTTTCTTCGAAAAGTGGATGGCCGATCTGGCAGCCGAGCAGTTCCCCGACGGATCGGTGGCAAGCACGGTGCCCACTGTCATCGGCTACCACAACTTAGCCGAATGGGAGCGGCTTTCCAAGACAAGCACCAGTCCAATGATGGCGTTTCGCAAGCCTGGAGCAGCCAGCATGCTTGACGGTTCTTCGGGTTGGGGAGATGCGGCCGTCATTATCCCGTGGACCATGTACCTATGCTATGGCGACAAGTCGATTCTGGAGAAACAGTTCGATTCCGCAAAGGCGTGGGTAGATTATATGGTCTCAAATGCGAAAGAATCGAATCAACGATTTAAGGCTACCCCGGTTTATCTAAATTATACCGATGGGGAACTTGACGCGAATTACGTGTGGGATACGAAGTTCCACTGGGGAGAGTGGCTGGAAACCGACACGGAATTTACTGATCTGGCTGCGGTATTGACGAAAACAGGCGGATGCTTCCCTGACGTTTCGACGGCTTATTATGCTTACTCTACCAGGCTGCTTGCCGAAATGGCGCAAGTGCTTGGAAAAGCCGAGGAGGAAGCGAAGTACCGGGAGCTCTACGGTAAAATCAAGCGCGTGTACAATCAGTATTTTATTAAAGAAGACGGTCAAATTGTTGAAGGCAGGCAAGCGCCGAATGTCCGTACGCTTGCATTCGGCTTAGCGGATGACGACAAAAAACAAGCTGTTGCCGACAGGCTTGCGCAACTGGTCACGGAGCAAGACTTTCATCTGAATACGGGTTTCCTATCGACGCCGTTCATTCTCCATGTGTTGGCGGATTCCGGACATGCGGATATCGCTTTCCGGTTGTTGGAGCAACAATCGTGCCCGTCGTGGCTGTATGCCGTCAGCAAGGGAGCGACGACGATCTGGGAAAGCTGGAGAGGAATGAAGCCTGACGGCGAGTTCTCGGGATCGCTTAACCATTATTCGTACGGAGCCGTATGTGATTTTCTCTTCGCGGGCATAGCCGGAATCCGTCCGGTTTGGGACGTGCCGGGCTATAAGCATTTTATTTTGAAGCCATTGCATGGGGGAACGATTACGCAAGCGTCCGCTACGTTCGAATCCCTCTACGGGACGATTCAATCGAGCTGGGAAAAGACGGCACAAGGGATCAACTACCGTTTCGAAGTGCCGGCCAATACGACGGCGACGATCATGCTTCCGGGCAATCAAGATGACCTGAAGAGCGGATTCGAGGATTTCCCGGATGCGCGTTACGAAGATGGCCGAATCCTGATTACGGCGGGAAGCGGCGAATATCGATTTACGATGTAATAAGCAGTTGGTTACTGAATAAAGGTTGTATTAATGGTCCGTAAGGCTGTGCAGCAGTTTCAAATCAGATCGGTCGTTGGAACGGAACAACAGGCCCAAGATACGCTCAAGGCAATAAAAGAGGCAGGATACGATGGAATCGAACTATGCGGTTGAACTAACGGATCCGAGTTATGTGAATTTCGAGTTCGACTCCTATTGGCCTACGGAAGCCGGATATGATGCTTTTGCCCTCATGAATAATCTTGGCAGCAGAATGAAGCTTTATCATATCAATGACCGGGGCTTCCGCGTCAATGGACCTACCGCTTCGATTATCGAGTCGGGCAGCATGGAATTGGGCTACGGCAATATGAATCTTGAAGCGCTCGTGACAACGGCGAAAAGTTACGGCGTGCAGGCCGTTATCTTGGAATCCCATACGAACTGGGTAGATGATTCTCCGATCAAATCGTTGCAGCTAAGCGCAAAATTCATGAATGAACACATATAGTGACCCAAACAAGTCGCGAAAGCGGTATCAAAAAAGTCGTCAAAGTGTTAGTCGGCAATAGGGGCATAACGATACGATGAAGGTGTAAGTTAAAGTTTAAATGAGGGGGATTGCAATGAGAAAAAAATTGAGATTTGTCGTTTTGACACTTGCAGCGGTCATGTTGATGGGGGTGATCAGCGCGTGCTCGTCGTCTAACAACGGAGAGAACGCTGCAACAAACGCCCCATCGGGCAATTCGTCGAATTCGGGCCAGGAGCCAAGCGCTAGTCCGGACGAAGCAACGAAAGATCCTTTCGAAATCGCGATTGCGCTGCCGATCATTGGAGCAACGCCGCCAGATCTTGCGTTGGTTCAAGAAGAAATGAGCAAAATCACGAAGGCGAAAATTAACGCAACCGTAAAAATTTTACCCATCAGCATTGGCGCATGGACACAACAAATGAATTTGATGTCATCCAGCGGCGAGAAGCTGGACCTGTTGTTCCAATTTGGACAGGGCTACAGCGCCTCTATGGCAACAGGGAAAATTATTCCGATAGACGGACTCTTGGATCAATATGGCGCGGGAATCAAACAAGCGATTGCTCCGGAATATTTGGCAAGCGCCAAGCTTAAAGGAGAAACTTACGCCGTACCTGTGTACAAGGACTATACAACCGGAACTAATTCGATTCTCATGGATAAAGCACTGGTGGACAAACATAAGATCGATGTAGCTTCCATCAAAGGACTCGATGACCTGGATCAGGTATTTAAGACGATTAAAGAAAACGAGCCCGGTATTGTACCGTTTGCGGTAGGGTTATCCGTTCCTTCGGATAAGTATGGCGATTATGACAAACTGGGTGATCGTTTTGGCGTTTTGCCTGCATTCGACAATGGGCTTAAGGTTGAAAACGTATTTGAGTCCAAAGAGTACGAAGACTATTTGAATAAGATGCATAGCTGGTTTAAGGCTGGATATATCAACAAAGACGCGGCTACAAGCCAAGTCTCCGGTATGGAAATGGTGAAGGCGGGCAAGGCCTTTGCTTACTTCGACGGCCTTAAGGTCGGAGGACGGGAAGTGCAAAGCGCTGCTGCAGGCAAAGAACTCATCGCTGTACCGATATCGTCGAATACCTATGCGACAACATCCGATGCGACGGCGGGATTGTGGGCAATCTCCAACAATTCTAAGAATCCTGAAAGAACGATGATGTTCCTGGACCTCATGTACTCGGATAAGGATCTTTCCAATTTGTTCTTATGGGGTATTGAAGGTAAACACTATGTGAAGGTGTCGGATACCGTGATTGATTATCCGGAAGGCGTCGAAGCGACGACGGTAGGGTATTCCCTTCAAACATGGATGGTCCCTAACCAATCCATCGGCTATATTCGGACGACTGACTTGCCGAATGTATGGGAATTAACGGCGGAAGCGAATCAAAAAGCTATCAAATCGAAAGCGCTTGGCTTCGCATTCAATTCGGAGCCGGTCAAGAACGAAATTACAGCTCTCAATAATGTCATCGAACAATATAGAAAAGCCCTGGAATCGGGAACCTTCGATCCGGCAGACAAACTTCCAGAGCTCAGAGAGAAGCTGAAGTCGTCAGGCATTGATAAAGTCATCGCGGAAAAGCAAAAGCAGCTGGACGAGTGGGCGGCATCGAACAAATAATAAAGGCAAGAGGGTTCTACATCTAAGGCATCGCAGGGCTTAATGGGACGCTTGGGCGCATCGATTTGAAGCAACTTGATCGGATCGATGCGTCGCTCGAAGCGTTATTCATTAGGCCCTCTATTTTCCGATAAGGAGAGTAAACTATGGCAACATTCAAAAATCCTGTTATCCCGGGCTTTCATCCCGATCCCAGCGTTTGCAGAGTCGGAGAAGATTACTATCTGGTTACGAGCTCCTTCGATTATTTTCCGGGCATTCCGATTTTCCATAGCAAGGACTTAGTGAACTGGCGTCAGTTGGGGCATGTGTTGACGCGAGAAAGCCAGTTGCCGCTTATGGGTATGCTTCCGCAGGGATATTCTCAAGGGATTTACGCGCCAACGATTCGTTATTACAACGGGCGCTTCTACGTTATTACGACGAACATTTCCATCCAGAAAAGCTTCTATGTGTGGGCTGAGAGTCCAGAAGGGCCTTGGTCTGAACCGATCTACCTTGAGGGCTGGGGTGGCGTAGATCCGTCATTGTTCTTCGATGAAGATGGCAACGTGTATTTGACGGGCACGGCTAACTTTTATGGGGAAAGCGCAGGTATTTATCAAGGGGAGATCGATATCGCAAGCGGGACATTATTAAGCGAGCGGCGGTTGATATGGGAAGGTACGGGCGGAAGCCATCCCGAAGGTCCGCATCTATATCGGATCAATGGGTGGTATTATCTCATGGTGGCGGAGGGCGGAACGGAATACGGACACATGGAAACGATCGCGCGGAGCCGCAGCCCGTACGGTCCGTTCGAGAGCAATCCGGCGAACCCGATCCTCTCCAATCGAAGTACGCCGAAGCCGATTCAGGGGACTGGACATGCCGATCTCGTACAAGCTGCAGACGGCAGCTGGTGGTGCGTATTTCTAGGCATTCGGCCGGTCGCTAACGCGAAACGCCATATCCTGGGCCGTGAGACGAATCTGGCGCCCGTCACTTGGAACGAAGAAGGTTGGCCGGTTGTCGGCAATCATGGCAGAGCCGAGCTTGAGCACGATGCCGGAAGTTTGCCGCTAGGAGAGCCAATTGAGTGGGTAAGCCGGGATGATTTTGATTCGGACAAGCTGCAGCCGGCTTGGAATTTCTACCGGAACCCCGCCCCGGATTCGTGGTCTCTGACAGACCGGGCGGGAAGGTTGACGCTCAAGGGGCAGGCTTGCACCTTGAACGACAAAGATTCGCCGGCGTTCGTCGGCCGCAGACAGCAGCATCTAAATTGCGAGATCAAAACCCTGCTGGAGTTTGGGCCGTCGGAAGAAGGCGAAGAGGCCGGACTAACCGTATTCATGAACGAAAAATTTCATTACGAAGTTGCTAGGACGATAAAGGGCGGCAATCCAAAGCTTATCCTGAGGCGCCGGGTCGGAAGCATCATACAAGTCGCAGCAGAAGTGGATTACGCCGAACCGACAGTTATTCTAGGCGTACAAGCGAACGAAGTGTTGTATACTTTTACGTACGCTGCTCCCGGCAAGGAACCCGTCGTTATTGGCAAGGGTGAGACGGCTTTCCTATCCAAGGAAGTCGCGGGGGGCTTTACCGGCGTGTTCTTTGCGATGTATGCGACCGGGAATGGGAAGAACACAACAACGCCTGCTCATTTCGATTATCTCGACTATCAACCTTTGGAAGATAAACCGATGGATTTTTTCACGATTATGTCATTATCTTGAGGAAACGTTGATTCCTGCTCTTCACGGAGCGGGAATTTTTTGTTTTGCCGGAATGATGACTCTGCTTAAGAAGTCTTGAAAACGTTAGCGGATTAGTCGCGATAACGTTAGTTGGCCCTATGGCAATTGAAATATGATGATTGAGAGATTATAGACCAAACTAGAGAGGAGCAATGCAATATGGCAAGTCAATTTCCCGAAGGATTCTATTGGGGGGCCTCGACGGCCGCTCATCAAGTTGAAGGAAATAATACCCACTCCGATTTCTGGCTTATGGAAAATTTGGAGGGATCGATTTTTAAGGAGCGTTCAGGCAGCGCCGTAGACCACTATCGGCTGTTCAAGGAAGACATCGCGCTGCTCTCCTCGTTCGGATTGAATTCGTACAGGTTTTCATTCGAATGGGCGAGGATTGAACCGGAAGAAGGGTGTTTCGACCCGGCAGCCATTGAGCATTATCGGGAAGTATTGTTGGCCTGCCAAAGTTCGAATGTAACGCCGATTGTCACCCTGCACCATTTCACTACGCCGCAATGGCTCATTCGTGCGGGGGGATGGGAATCGGCTGAGACGCCTGCCCGTTTTGCCCGTTATTGTGCCCATGTCATGAGGGAATTAGGCGAGTTGATTCCTTTTGTTTGCACGATCAATGAAGCGAATATCTCCATCGGCATTGCGAAAATCATTAAGCGGCATCAAGCTGGGGGAGGCCAAGCGCAGGTCGGAATCAATACGGATAATATGAGCCAGATGCAAAAGTATTTCACGGCATTGGGGCAAGCATTCGGCGTTCATCCGCAAGAGGTGCACTCTTTCCTCGGTGCTCGTACGGAGCAAGGGCTGGAAGTTATCTTCAAGTCGCATACGGAGGCGAGAAGCGCGATTCGTCAGGTGAGTCCGAATACCCGGATTGGACTGTCTTTGTCGCTGTATGACATTCAATCGATCCCAGGCGGAGAAGTGCTGGCTGCTGAAGCTTTTCACGAAGAATTCCTGCAGTTTCTTCCTTATCTGGAAGACGACGATTTCTTTGGCTTGCAAAATTATACCCGTATGGTATACGGGCCGGATGGTCTTCTGCCAGTTCCCGCGGATGTGGAAAAAACCCAGATGGGGAACGAGTATTACCCGGAAGCGCTTGAGGGAGCCGTTCGTTTCGTCTCCAAGCATCTGAAGCAGCCGATTATGATCACGGAAAACGGAATCGGGACGGACAACGACGAGCGCCGCGTTGCATTTATCGATCAAGCGTTGAAAGGCGTACAAGCTTGTATTTCGGAAGGAATCCGAGTCATTGGTTATATGCATTGGTCTCTGCTCGATAACTTCGAATGGCAGCTCGGCTTCTCGAAGACGTTCGGATTGATCGAAGTGGACCGGTCAACCCAAGAGCGCAAGCCCAAACCGAGCGCGTATCATCTAGGAAGCATCGCTAGGGATAATTCGATATAAGAGCGGTTGAAGCCGGATCCAGAAGAGGATCCGGCTTCATAATTAAGCGGGGTGAAAAGTCGTTAAACCGTTATTGAAAAAGTCGTCATTCCGTTAGTTGGCCGTTTGGTCATCCCTTATGATAAGGATAGTCAGAATTAGAAAACACATGAACAGGAAGGGGAACGACTATGGCACAAACCTCTGTGGTAAATGCCCAACAAGCCGTAAAGAAACAAAAGAAAAGGAAGACCCATTATCGGAAATATGCGCCGCTTCTGATTATGATGATTCCCAGTCTTCTTTACATTTTGATCAACAATTATCTCCCAATGCTCGGGATCGTCATCGCATTTAAGGACGTGAACTTTGCCAAAGGCATTCTGCAGAGTGATTGGGTAGGACTCGCCAACTTCGAGTACCTGTTCAAGACTTCCGATGCGTACATCATCACGCGTAACACGATTCTCTACAACCTTGTGTTCATTATTCTAGGAACGGTGCTTTCGCTCGCCTGTGCGATTCTGCTAAACGAAATCAAAAGCAAGGTTTTGGTGAAGACGTACCAGAGCATCATCACGCTGCCGCATCTGATTTCCATGGTTATCGTAGGTTATCTCGGATTCGCTTTTTTAAGCCCGGACACGGGATTTCTTAACAAGACGGTGCTGCCATGGCTCGGCATCGAGGAAGGGATTTCGTGGTATACGGAAAATAAGTACTGGCCTTGGATTCTGACCTTGGTCCATTTCTGGAAGGCCATCGGGTATTCCAGCATCGTATACTTCGCAGCGCTGCTTGGCATTGACGAAGAATATTACGAGGCGGCTAGACTTGACGGCGCTTCCCGATGGCAGCAAATCCGTCACATCACTCTGCCGATTATTGTGCCGGTCATCACCATGTTGACGCTGCTAAACATTGGAAGGATTTTCTACTCTGACTTCGGCTTGTTCTATCAGGTTCCGATGAACTCCGGGGCACTGTTCGAATCAACTTCCACGATTGACACTTATGTCTTCAGAGGGCTGACGGGCTCAGGCGACATCGGTATGTCCACAGCGGCGGGCGTCTATCAATCTATCGTCGGCTTTATCCTCGTCATCTTGGCGAATCTTATCGTGAGGCGTTCCAACAAAGATAATGCGCTTTTTTAAGGAGGTCTTGACATGAAAAACGAAGACAGAGTTATAACCTGGTTTAGCCATATTTCAATGTTCCTATTCGCTGCGGTTTGTCTCATTCCGTTCCTGCTGCTCATTTCGGCATCCTTTACGGATCAGAATGCGATCACCGCTCACGGTTATTCTTTCATTCCTCAAGTGTTTAGTACGTCTGCTTATGAATATTTGTTGAATAGAGGATCAGACATCGCGAGAGCTTACGGTGTAACGGTATTCGTTACGGTCGTCGGTACTGTGGTCGGGTTGGCACTTACGACTTTGCTGGCTTATCCGCTATCCAGAAGTGAAACGCCGCACCGATATCTGATTATGTTCATTGTCTTCTTTACGATGCTGTTCCATGGAGGTCTCGTCCCCTCGTACCTGGTGTACGCGCAATTGCTCGATTTTAAGAACTCGATTTGGGCGCTTATCATACCGGGGCTGCTCACGAATGGCTTTTACATCATGATGATGCGCACATTCTTCCAGTCGACCGTGCCGCCGGCGTTAATCGAATCGGCGCAGCTGGACGGTGCCAGCGAGTACCGGACGCTTTGGTCCATCGTACTGCCGCTGTCGACGCCCGTCCTCGCGACAATCGGCTTGTTTACCTGCATCATGTACTGGAACGACTGGCAGAACGGGATGATTTACATCACCAACCCGGAGCTGTTCAGCGTCCAAAATCTGCTGAACCGAATTATGCAAGATATTCAGTTTATTAGCACGAATTTGAGCTCTAACGCGGGCGAGGCCATGCAGCAGATGCCGACTGACTCGGTTAAGATGGCCATTGCGGTAATCGGCGTGTTGCCGATCCTGGTCGCCTACCCGTTCTTTCAGAAGTATTTCATCAAAGGGATCATGATCGGTGCCGTAAAAGGTTAAACGGATCGTAAATGAGGTCCAAACGCCGCAACCAAGCACAAGAGGGTTGTGGCGCTTGGACTTTCATTTCGTATATGATGGAGGAAACCGATTAAGGAGCCAGGAATATGAAGATACCCGGATTGTTGCTGCAACGGGGTTCCCTGAATTTCAAGTTGATTTTAAGCGTGCTGATCATGACGGGACCGCTGTTAAGCATGCTTTTATATAACAACTTTTATGCCATTGATGTCGTTAGGGAGCAGGTCGCGGATTCGTATAAAAACATGCTGACACTATACATGAAACAGATCGATTCCGGATTAAACGATGTCGATGCCTATTTGAACTCCATGTTATCGGGTATTGATTTGGTTTCTCTTGATCAGGCCGAATCGGATGCGGATTATTACGATTCGAAGGTGTTTTTGTTTAACAAATTGGGCAAGGATATCGCTTTATACGACTCCCTGAGTTCTTTTTTCGTTTATGCGGAGAAACGGCAAGAGTTTATGGATGTGAATAAGACGCAAAACTTAACGTTGGAGGAAAAGGATCTCATCCAACAATATGTCTCCGATCTTATCCGATCGGCCAGCATTTTTAAAGGTAACTCGGCGCAAAGATGGCATTACGCCCGAATCGGGCAAAATGATTATCTTATCGATATCGTCCGATACGGCAGCGTGTATTTGGGGGGCTGGGTGAGAACCGACCAATTGATGGCGCCCCTCCAATCTCTTCAGATCGGAGAAGGGGGGAGCGTATTGCTCGCGAATGACCAGGGAGAACCAATTACGGACACGGAGCTTGTCGACGAGAACGGAATCCAGCTGCACCAAAGCGAAGGCGACTATTATTTGACCGGTTCCGACCGGAAATATTTGATCGTCGATTCGGCTTCCGTCAGAGGCAACTTCAAGCTGGTCGCCGTCATACCGGATCACCTCATCTTGGATAGACTGCCGTACCTGCAAGGGATCATATGGATAATTACCGCTTCTTCCCTGCTCTTTATCCCGATCGGGCTGTATTCCATCAGGCAGGCCATACTCGTGCCGTTATACCGGGTCCTTCTCTCGATGAAGAAGGTCCGAGGCGGGGATTGGAGCATTCGGGTCGACATGCACAAAGGCGGTTCGGAGGAGTTCAGAATACTAGGAGAATCATTCAACTCCATGATGACTGAAATCGAAACGCTTCGCGTCAACGTTTACGAAGAGCAGTTAAACAAGCAGAAGGAAGAGCTGCAGCGGCTGCAGCTGCAGGTTAACCCCCACTTTTTCCTGAATTCGCTAAATATTGTTTATAATTTGGCTAAGGTTAAAAATTATGAATTAACGATGAAATTAACGCGGTCATTGGTTCACTATTTCCGTTACATGTTCAGAAGCAATACGTCATTCGTTCCATTGAAAGACGAGCTGGAGCACACCCGGAACTACTTGGGAATTCAAGCCTTGCGTTTTCCGGAGAAACTGACGTGGACACTTGAAGTCCCGGACTACTTGACGGATACGCCGATTCCTCCCCTCGTCATTCAGTCGTTCGTCGAAAATTCGATTAAACACGCGGTCACGATGGACAGACCCGTCCATATTTCCGTACGGATTGACTTTGTGGACGAAGACAGCGGATCCTGGGTGAAAATCAGCATTCTAGATACGGGCTGCGGGTTCGGCGAAAAGGTGCTTCGCGAACTGCAGGCGGGCAGAAGCGTCGAAAACGAACGTGGAGAGCATACCGGAATATGGAACGTTCAGCGACGGCTGATGCTATTGTATGGAGATTCGGTACCCATTCGTTACGCTAACGATCCGGAAATCGGCGGCGCGTCTGTATTCATCATTCTCCCGATTAATCCCCTAATGGAGGACAAGCAATGAACGACCATTTGCTCATCGTCGACGACGAAATTCATGCCATCGAAGGCGTAAAAGCGGATCTCGATTTGCAAAAACTAGGGATCTCGGAATTGTATACCGCCAATAATATTAGGCAGGCGAAAGAATGGTTCGAAAGCGCAAGAATCGATATTCTGTTATGCGATATCGAGATGCCGCAAGGGAACGGCTTGGAATTGCTGACATGGGTAAAGGAACATTATCCTCACACGGTCACGATTTTTTTAACGAGCCATGCCGACTTTAAATACGCGAAAGAAGCGCTTTCGCTCGGCAGTCTTGACTATTTGCTTAAGCCGGTGCTCGCGGAAGAGCTGGAGAACGCTATTCGAAAGGCCCAAGCCGTAATCGACAAGAACAGCGAAAACAATCGTAACGTTAAATTCCATCAATTGTGGCAGAAAAATCAATCGTTCATCATCGAACGATTCTGGTTCGATTTGATCCACCATTCGATCCCTAGCCAACAAGCCGCGATTCGGGAGCAGGTCGAACAGCATCATATCCCGATTACGGAAGATTCGGTTTTCTTTCCGATCTTGATTTCCATCCAACGCTGGAACAAAGAGATGAAGAGCAGAGACGAGAAAATTCTTGAATACGCGCTTAAAAATTCCGCGCAAGAGATGCTTATCGGAAGCCATGATAACGGAATCTGTTTTCAGCTCGACAGAGGGCTGCTGCTCGTGATCTTGATGTCGGAAAGGGATGTCCCGTGGAATGAGGAAAGGCTAAGGGAAGCCGCCGATCTCTATGTGGAGTCTTGCCATCGCTATTTCTACTGCAACCTTTCCTGTTATTTGGGACGTTCAGCAGAAGCTCATGAGATGGCCGGAATAGTCGCGGCGCTGCGGGATCGCGACCGGAACAACGTTGCGTACATCAATCGGGTATTGGCTCTCGACCGTACGGAGCAAGCGGATTACCCGGCACAGCTGCCTGAACTCGGCGCTTTGTCTTCGTTGTTGAAAACCGGAACGAAGGAATCCGTCAAGCACGAAGTGGAGAAATACCTAGACGATCTCGTTACCAATCATGAGATCAATGCGGATACGCTGCATCAATTCAGTCAGAACTTTATCCAGGTTCTGTATACGTTTCTGAACACGAATGGCATACAGGCTCACCAGTTATTCGGGGATGAACCGTCAAGGCGCTTATCGGAAATGGCGGGGCGTTCCGTTACCGATATGATTGTCTGGGTTCATCATGCCGTTAACAAAGCCATGTATCAAGCGGAAGCGGTCAAGGAAAACGATACTGTCGTTCTAACCGTTAAACGGTACATTTCGCTCAATATGGATCAAGACTTGTCGAGAGAGACAATCGCTGAGCAGGTTTATTTGAACCCCGATTATTTATCCAGAATTTTCAAAAAGGAAACGGGATACTCCATTTCGGACTACGTCTTATTGGAAAGAATTAATAAAGCGAAGGAGCTGCTGCTCCAAACGAACGTGTCCGTAAGCGCCGTCGCTTCTTCGGTTGGATACACGAACTTCTCCCACTTTGCAAAAATATTCAAAAAGTATGTGGGAACAGGGCCAACGGAATTTCGCAACCAGCCCGGCAAATAAGATGAAGAGGTTGTCGTTCAATGCGGCAGCTTCTTTTTTTAGTCGTGAAAGTGTTATTCAGTATGTCGTCTAACCGTTAGTCCGCCCAAGGGCAAGAAGATATGATGAAACAAAGTACGAAAGGGGATGGGTAAAACATGAATGACAATCCGAGCGCAAGACGCCCGGTCGCTGTTCTAACGGCTTTCGATGCCGGTATGGTTCCGGTTGATTCGCTGGTACTTCGTCCCGCCTGAGTATGGAGCCATGCGCATATTCGAAGCGGCAACCTCGCCGGCCGATGACGGCCGGAGCGGATTGTACTTCGAGTCCGGACGTCCTGCCGCTCTGCCTCGTGTTGCAAGAGATACCGCTGTGCAACAAGAGTTGTTGGCGATTCTTCGCGGGATGGCGGATTCGTAAACACCATTAACATACATTAAGAGGGGGATTTACATGTTGAATCAAGTGCTGCAAAGAAAAGAACACCTTCTAGTCGATCAAGGGAGACCGTTTATTATGCTGGCGGGAGAGGTCCATAATTCAAGCTCATCATCCGCTGAATATATGGAACCCATCTGGGAAAAAGCTGTTAGGCTCGGCATGAACAGTTTATTGCTGCCCGTGACTTGGGAAATGGTCGAACCCGAAGAAGGCGTGTTTGATTTCCGAATCGTGGATGAACTGATTGCTCAAGCGAGAAGGCATGAGATGAAACTTGGCTTCTTATGGTTTGGCGCCTGGAAAAACGCGCAGTGTTATTATGCGCCGTCGTGGGTCAAGACGGACTTGGAACGCTTCAAAAGAGCAGAAGTTGAGAAAGGCAACAATAGGACAGATTTAAAAGATTTCCATGGGATGTCATATACAACGCTTTCCTATCTTTGCGAAGCAACCTGTGCGGCGGATGCCAAAGCGTTTCGGGAATTGATGCTGCATATTAAAAAAGCGGACGAAAAAGAGCAAACGGTTATTTTGATTCAGGTGGAGAACGAACCGGGTCTGCAAGGGGCTGCGAGAGAACATTCCGATACGGCCGATGCTTTGTTTGAAGCGAATGTCCCGCAGCCATTTGTCGATTATATGATTACGCACACCGGAACCATGGCCGCGGATGTCCGCCAGGCCGTCGAGAATGGCGCGAAGAGCGGTAACTGGCAGGCGGTGTTCGGAGATGCAGCGGAAGAAATATTCAGTGCGTATCACGTTGCAAGTTATATAGATAAAGTAGCTGCTGCTGGCAAGGAGATTTATCCCCTGCCTATGATGTCCAACTGCTGGTTGGACAAAGGGCAGAAGGCCGGGAAGTATCCGAGCGGCGGGCCGGTATCCCGGATGATGGAAGTGTGGAAATGCTGCGCGCCTAATGTGGATGTGATCGCACCGGATATTTATGTTCAAAATTTCTGCGACGTGTGCGACGAGTACGTCAAGATGGACAACCCTCTCTTTATTCCAGAGACGGCGACCCATAGCTACGCAGGCCCGAGGCTGGTTTATGTGGTGGGGCATTATCATGCGTTGGGATTTGCTCCGTTCGGTTTTGAGGACATGGGAGAGCCATTTACGGCTATCGACAGCTATCTTTTCGGCGTGGATACTTCCGACCCCATGTTGAGAACACCTCAAAACGTAGAGGAATACGCATGGTATAACAAAACGATTAACAGCATGATGCCGTTATTGACAGAAAAATACGGGACATCGGATTTGCAGGCCGCGATCGTCGAACGTCCGGATCAGGACACGATGATGTTCGGGGAGTATGGCTTCAAAGTAATGATGAATATGCCCCTTTTGACTCGGAAAGATGGGGTGTGCCTTGTGCTGAAGAAGACCGCGGACGAGTTTTATATCATTGCGAGTGGCTGTGCCGTCTTCCCTTTCTCCGCAAATCCGACAAAGCCCAACGTGGATATCTTATCCCTGGAAGAAGGGCGGTTTGAACAAGGGAATTGGAAAATGACCCGGCGGCTGAATGGGGACGAGGTCGCAATCATGCGGTATGAGAAGCCTACGTTGCTGAAAATCAAATTGTTCGGGTACCAATAAAGAGGGCGCAGAAGTCGTGAAAGTGTTATTCGAGATGTCGTCTAACCGTTAGTCCAGCTTGGGTCAAAAGGATATGATTGTACTTAGCAAGCATACGATCGCATGACTTAAAGGAGGTGAATACGACAATGAAATTCGATCAAAATTCCAAAGTAGGAGACTTGCTGGGGAACGCTGCAGCGAAAGTCGTGCTGGACAAATATATCCAAGGATTTTCGACTAACCCAATGACTGGAATGGCTGGAGCTTTTTCGCTCAGTCAATTGGCAGCATTCCCGCAGGCGAATGTCTCTGCGGAAGTATTGGCACTCATCGTTTCTGATTTAGCTGCTATCGAAGAATAAATAGAAGAACCGGGTATTCCGAAGAGTCGGAACCAAGGAGGTTGATTAGATGAAACTTAAGGGCAAAGTAGCGATCGTTACTGGAGCGGCATCGGGGATGGGCAAAGCAATCGCGGAGCTCTTCGCCGAAGAAGGTGCGAAAGTGGTCGTTTCCGATCTGAATGCTGATAACGCAGGCAAAGTGGCCAAGGAAATCGGAGCGAAAGGCGGAATGGCTATCGCGGCGGCAACTAATGTCGCCATCGAAGAAGACGTTCAACGCTTGATCGACATAACGGTTCAAACGTACGGTACCGTGGACATTCTCGTCAACAATGCCGGCATCATGGACAATTTTGTTCCTGCTGGGGACTTGACGGACGAGCTATGGGACAAGGTGTTCGCCGTGAACACGACCGGTCCAATGCGTACGACGCGGAAGGTTCTTCCTATCTTCATCGGCCAGAAGAAAGGAGTCATCGTGAATATCGCTTCGGCCGGCGGCTTGTTCGGTTCCCGGGCGGGCGCTGCCTATACCGCTTCAAAGCACGCCGTAGTCGGATTTACAAAAAACGTCGGCTTCCAATATGCGACGCAAGGCATACGCTGCAATGCGATCGCGCCGGGCGGGGTCGCAACGAATATCGCGTTGACCATAACGGCACCGAATCCTTTCGGTGCGGAACGTACACAGATCGGCATGGGTATTAACCCCGCCATTGGCCAACCGGAAGACATCGCGAAGGTTGCGTTGTTCCTTGCCTCCGACGACTCCAGCTTTGTCAACGGCACGACGGTTACCGCGGATGCGGGCTGGACGGCCTATTAAACGAAGAACATCGTTCCCCTTAACGAAGGCAGGCGCGGAATCCGCTCCTGTATCGTGAGGGGATTTTTTTTCTATAGATAAGAAGTCGTCAGACCGTTAGTCGATAAGTCGTAAGAGTGTTAGAGGCGAGAAGCTATTCGTTTTATCATAGGAGGATAACGGTAACACCAATTATTGAGACTGAGTCTCTGGGGGAGCGAGTAGAATGAGAAAGATCAATTCGATAAATGATGCATGGCGTTTTATACGCCATAACGATGAGCTGGCTGAAGCCGTATCTTACCAAGACGACCATTGGAGCGAAGTACGTCTCCCACACACCTGGAATGCGGTCGATGGGGCGAACGGGTATGAATATTACCAAGGCGCTTGCTGGTACAGAAAGGAGCTCGTCCTTGATTCTTCCAATGAGGGTAGGAAAGTGTTTATCGAATTCAACGGTTCCAATAGCATTACCGATGTCTATGTGAACGGTCGGCATGCGGGTCAGCACAAAGGCGGTTACTCAACCTTCAGATTTGACATTACAGCTGACGTTGCCTTTGGATCGAAGAACGTGATCACTGTTAAGGTGGATAATACGGTCGTGGACGACGTCTATCCTCAGAAAGCGGATTTTACTTTCTATGGCGGTATATACCGCGATGTGAACATCCTTATAACGAATCCGGTTCATTTCGACGCGATGGATTACGGTTCGAGCGGCGTTTATATCGTACAGGAACAGGTGTCGAAAGAAAAAGCCCATCTCAAAATCGAATCCAGATTGGTAAATGACAGCGACGAGGAGAAGAAAGTCAGGCTTTGGGCAGATATTGAGGATGCCGATGGCGGTTCCGTAACTTATGCCGCCAAGGAAGTCGTCTTGGCCGCAGGCGAGTCAAGAACGGAAACGCTGGCATGCGTCATCGACAGTCCGATTCTCTGGCACGGAAGAAATAATCCCTATATGTATCAGGCTACCGTTTCCATGACTAGCTTTAACGACACGGTGGATGAAATCGCGATTCCGTTCGGCGTTAGGTACTTTCATGTCGACTCTGAGAAAGGTTTCTTCTTGAATGGCGAGCAACTGCCGTTGTACGGCGTATCAAGACACCAGGACAGGAAGGATATGGGCTGGGCCATTACGGAACAAGAGCAAATCGAAGATATGGCATTGATCAAAGAAATCGGAGCGACTTCCCTTCGACTCGCCCACTACCAGCACAGCCAAACTTTTTACGATTTGTGCGACAAAGAAGGCATGGTGGTATGGGCGGAGATTCCTTTCATTTCAATTATGTCGCAGAACGAATTGGAAGGGATCAATGCCAAGCAGCAGATGCTGGAATTGATCAAACAGAATTTCAATCACCCTTCGATCATATTCTGGGGGCTGCAGAATGAAATTCAAATCGGCGGAGAACGTCCGGAGGTTAGAAAACTCGTTAAAGAGTTAAACGAATTGACCAAAAAAGAAGATCCTACCAGACTAACGACGATGGCCAACGTTCTATTCGTCGACGAGAAAGACGAATTCAACCGCATGACGGACGTGGTCGGATACAATAAGTATTACGGCTGGTATCACGGCAAGACAGAAGATTTCGATCCTTGGTTGGACAAGTTCCATGAGATTAATCCCGACAGACCGCTATGTATTTCTGAATACGGCGTAGAAGGGATCGTGCAATACCACAGTGCTGAGCCGAAGGTGAAAGACTACACCGAAGAATACCATGCGCTGTATCATGAAGTCGCTTGGAAAATTTTCGAGAAAAAGCCGTTCCTTTGGGCAACGTATGTTTGGAATATGTTCGATTTTGGAGCCAATATTCGAGACGAGGGCGGAGTCAAAGGAAGAAACAATAAAGGGCTGGTCACCTACGATAGAAAGATTAAGAAGGATGCTTTCTATATGTACAAAGCCCATTGGTCCAACGAGAAATTTGTCCATATTACCAGCAAGCGCTTTGTGGATCGGGCCGAGGACAGCATACAAGTTAAGGTCTATTCGAATTGCAATAAGGTTACGCTTTATTTGAATGGCGAAGAGTTGCAATCTATATCCAGTGAAGAGAAAATCTTTGTCTTTGAGAGAGTTGTCCTGGCGGAGGGCATGAATGAAATCCGTGCAGTTGCAAGTGAAAATCTCATAACCTATCAAGATCTTGCATGGTTTAATAAGGCGAAAGAACCGAATGTAAGTTATGAAACGCCGCCGGTTGCGGATAAAGGCGAAGAAGTTAACAACTGGTTCGAACTGCCCGAGACGAGTACAGAAGAGTTAGCGAAGTTACAGATTACAGACGATGTGTATTCCACCCGCTGCACGTTTAAAGATCTGTTTGCAAACAAAGATGCGGAAATCGTCCTGAATAAGTATTTCGGAGAAAGTTTCAGGGACATGCCGCAATACCCCATGATGCAAGGATTTACGATTGACATGTTGGCAGGTATGGCGCCGGAAAATTTCCCTGACAAGCTCATATTCGCCATTAATAAAGAACTCACCCAAATAAAAAAAATGTAGTTCTGAAACGGTGGCTGAAGCCCTTTAAGCGGTTCAAACCTGTTGCTCTACTCATAGATTTATTGAAAAAGAAATAAAGTAGAGACATCGTTCAGTATTAATATCCCCTCCATGTAAACGATAGCGTGCTTCCTGCATGGTTTGCATGGAGGGGATTGACTGGTTAGCAATTAGAAGGATGTATCTTCGTGGTCTGAAGCCGAGGCCGCCGATTGGGCGATCAACATCAACTTCTTCACCCATGTCCATTCATGCTCGGTTTGCGTCCTGCTGAAATGAATGACTTCCGCGGCAAAACGGTTTTCCGAATGGATTTCATCGAATTTGCGGTATCGCCCCATTTCTTCCTCCAACACCGCCAGCCGTTTATGCAATATCTCGAGCTGCACATTGGGGTCCAATCGGTCGAACAGCGCGACGCGCACCATAAAATCCAATGAATTGGCAGCCGTTTTCCTCGGAAAATCGCGAATGAGCTCATTAAAGATTTCTTCCCCTGTGTTCGTCAAAAGATAGATATGCCGGTCAGGTTTACCCTCCGTTTTCTCGATCTTCTTGCTTATCGCACCCATTTCCAAAAATCGCCGCAATGCAGGATACAATAAATTATTGTTGATTTCGAACGAATCCCCTAGCGCTTCCTGAACGTTTTTTTTGATTTCGTAGCCGTGCTTCGGACCGGATAATAACTGTCCCAGAATTAAGATGTCCGCGTACATAGGGACCTCCTTCAGTGAATTTTTTGTGAACGGCGTTATCCAAATACCGGAAATTCGAATTATATGTTAAACTAACCTATGTAAGATTAACATAGAATTTTGGCAAAGCCAATAATGGCTGCGTCTGGAAGGAGGTTTTTCGAGCTCTAATGATTTATTGAGAAACATCATCATGAGAGGAAGGCCGATTGTAAAATTAAAACGCGCAATTCATGCAAATGAATCCGGTTTGGAGGGAACGATTATGAATGGGAAGCGTCAGATGATCCTGCTGAACGAAATCACGAAGCTTAACACCAAGGAAGCTGGGTGGGAACCGTATGCTTGGTATAAGGAGATGAGGGACAATAATCCCGTCTATTACGATGCCGAGCAAGATGTTTGGAACGTGTTCTTATACGACCATGTTAAACGCGTGCTATTCGACCATGAGCTGTTCTCTAACAAAAAGAAAAGAAGCTTGATTCCGATTCCCGATCGGCTTGAAAGCCGCAGCAACGTCAATTTGGTGGATCCGCCGGAACATCGGAAACGGCGTGCCCTCCTTTCTCAAGCCTTTACTCCCCGTAGTCTCAAAGAGTGGGAGCCGCGGATCCAGGGTATCGTTGACGAGTTGATTGCGGACATGGAAGGCGTCCCGACTATCGATATCGTGGAGAAGCTGGCAATTCCATTGCCCGTTACCGTCATTGCGGATCTTCTGGGGGTTCCTTCCAATGATCGTCATTTGATCAAAGGATGGTCCGATATTCTCTTCCTCCCGTATAACATGGAGGCATATGCCGATATCGACAGGCGAAAAGGAATCGCCATGAAGGAGTTCGTGGAATACTTGTATCCCATTGTCCTGAAGAAACGGCAGCACCCGGAAGATGACATCATATCCGACTTGACCAAGGCCGAACTGGATGGCGAACGATTAACGGATGAAGAAGTGGTCATGTCGGCCATCGGCCTGCTCGGCGCGGGCAACGAAACGACGACCACGCTGCTCTCCAATATTTTCTATTCCATGCTTTACGACGGGCCGAACGTCTATCAAGAACTTAAAGCCGACTTGCTCTTGGTTCCCAATGTAGTCGAGGAAGTGCTTCGTTTCCGGTTTCCCGCTTCGATGGATCGGAGGGTAGCCCAAGATACCAATGTCTTCGGGCCCCAGATGAAGGAGGGGCAAGCGATCGTGGCATGGATCGGAGCCGCGAATCGGGATAAATCCCAATTTGCAAGTGCCGACGTTTTTGATATCCATCGTCCGGGAAATCAACGACATCTAGCGTTCGGAGCCGGTCCTCATTTTTGTTTGGGCGCACCGCTCGCACGGATGGAAGCGAACATGGCTATAGCGTCGTTTGTGAAAAGGTTCGCCGGCATTCATCGGGTGGAGGCGTTCGACGTAGGCGAGCATTTAACCGAGTCGATTGCAGGCCAGTCTTTAACGAGTTTGCCTATCGGACTTCAGTCGTAGCGCTTATCGCGAGCGTTATGTAAATACGAAGTAAGCTAAAAACAAAGAGGGACGCCTCTTTGTCAGATTGTCGAGAAACCCAAGTTTCTTTCAAAACGTTGGGTTTCTCTTTTTTTTCAGGGCGCTTTCCGGTACAGTTTTTTGCCAGACTTGCTGAGCCGGTTTAATCGCACTTGCTCTTAACTGTCTTCCCAGATGTGCCGGGTGACGATCTTGCGTTTGTTACGAGATCGCGTACACTTCTCCATCAGCGGACATCGAGTGCGAGTGTTTCTACTGCAAAGCCAAACCTTTACGCTGACGATTTAATCGAGAGAGGTACGGCACGGAATCGTGAACATTGCCTACGGTTACGAAAACATCAGTAATGAGATTGTACTTTACATCGACGGTAAGATGATCCAGATAAAAAGAACTCTTCCGGCTTTCCTTCCCGAAACATATAACCACTATTCGGGACGGTTGTACTAACCCTCACTCTTTGTCCTCATCGCTGCGTTGAGCTCATCCAAAAAGTCCCGTGTGTTTTGCTGGAGGCTACTGAATAACTCGTAGTTTGATGGAGCAGCAAAAAGATGCAAAGCAAAAGACGGACCCCTTTCCCAGTTTTCGGGAAAAGAGTCCGTCTTTTTGCTGTCTACTTAACTGTTCATTTTGGTTTCTTAGTCCATTAGCTTCAATATTCGCTTCAAGTTAACAGTAAAGATCGCCATAGCGCCTTGTAACTTCATACCAACAAGACCCGAAGATGACGCCACATTAGCATCCATCCTTAAACGGACATCTTTTGAAAATCTCTACATCGAAGTAGTAGGTATCCTTTTAGTTTTTACCGATTCCTTTTTTACCTGTCCGCGCTTGTAGATTCCGGTAGGATAGCTTCAATGCAAAGGCGGATTCATATGATTCGTACTTCCTTCAACGAAAATTGTGGAATTCCAATATAGGAAGTCGGTAAAACCGTTATGGAAAAGTCGTGAGAGTGTTAGTGATCTCTTAAGATTAACCTTATGATGAAAATGATATAAAAAACAGGAGGCGATTTTGGTGGAAAAAAGAGATGCTTCAATCGGAAGAGTAGTGGTAAGTACTGTCCCAATGCCGGATGATGTTATTCTGCTAATAGGTACTTACACATACTCCGGGAAAGTACTAGTTTCGTATAAGACAGAGAAGGATATTCATACAGCCGATTTTTATAACCTAGCTATTCTCAATGATGATGGAACGGATTTCAGGGTGATCTTCTCCGGCGTCATTCCACAAAAACCTAAGGCCAACGGGATTCGGTATATGCCCTATCAGGATAATAAGCGGGTGCTGCTGGGAGATTACGTGCTCGAATGCACGCCCGATATTGACACCTGCACAAGCGCAACGTTGGTTCCCATCGCATATCCTTCGATTCTCGAGGAAGATGCGCGCACAACCCATCACTGGTCGGAAATCATCATCGCGCCTGACAATAAGCATATGAGTTGGACGATACTCCGCTCAGATCTTGGTGCCGCTGTAGCGATAGGCGTACTGGAACGCAAAACGGATCACTATGCGATCGAAAACGTACAGCTTATTAACAACATACATTCCTTTGAGCATGACCCGACCAATCCTGACTTTATCATTCCGAGCCCCTTACGGGGAGGGGAAGTGAAGCAGTTTGTGCGGGGAGGAAATGCCATATCCGTCGTTGGGGGAAAACATAACAGTACCACCGATTCCATCGTGCAGGATTTGACTTCCGACAATCTTACGCAAATCACCTATACCCCAGGATATGATGAAACCACTATCTTTTCTCCCGATGAGCGATTGGGAATTGTCATGAGCACCAGGTTCTCGAAAAATACGGATCAGGCCATATTCGGACTTATGCCTAGGCCCTACGGGATCTATACCACGATGGGGATGATTAGTTATCAATATATGTATGCAGTAGATGGAGTACGTAAATTCAGGCCAGGGAATATTGGTCCGGTATTGATCGACATTCAACGTTCCATGCACGAAGCAGGATATCAAGGGATACAGCTGACAACGGACGAGAAGAATTGGGTTTATAGCTCGCCCATGTCCTGGCATCCGGACGGGAAACGGGTCATGTGGCCGGAGATGCTAAGAGGCAGCGACGGCACACAAATGCGGCTCCAGACAGCGAAGTTGCCAGATTATAAGCCGGAATCTCCTGTACCGTTTACAACAACTACTGATAATATCCCGTATGGTATAAAAGACTTGACCGTAATGGATTCCGTTAATCCAAAAATAGAAGGGAAAATTGCGGGGAAACACTCCGGATACATGAACTATTTCCGGAATGTCACCGGTTACTCGGGTAAGACGGTGGCGCAGTATGTCAACTTTAGTGATGACGGCGAAAATTTCTATAATGGATATGAGAAGAACCATTATAACGCAGACGAAGGTTGCCGCTATGAAACTGACCTTCAATTGACTGGCTCCAATCAAGGGGAAATGAATTTCAGGGCAACATTCTCGGCGCTTGTAGGACCTGAGCCAGTCAGGCTGTTATTTGATACAGATGCAGATGGAAAGCCCAAAAGTTACGGATATGCAACCTATAACGATATTACACTAAACATTGCAGAACTGTTGGAATAGTTCTAAAATAACGACATATTGAAACTGTTTCTAGCTTCATACGGAGTAAGCTAAAAACAAAGAGGGAAGCCGCCTCTTTGTTTTTTTTCATTGCGGAACCTGATAATCAGACGGAACGAATCTTATTAGGTGTGGTGTGGTAATGTTCCTTGAACTTTTTGTAGAAAAACCCCACGTTGCTATAGCCCACCTGCCGGGCGATCTGTTCCACGGATAAATCGGTGGATTCAAGCAGAGCCAGCGATTTTTCAATCCGAACCTTTTGGATGTATTGGGACATATTCAAGCCGGTCCTTTTCTGGCAAAGCCTGCTTATATAGTCCGGGTTGTAATGGTATACTTCCGCCAGCTTTTTCATTGTAGCAATTATATGCATTTATTTAGCGTGGAGCAGCTTCAGGCTTGCAGTTCATTAAACGAAAGGCTATGTTAATTTCTAATGTTGATATGTGACCATAAGAAAACCGCCTTGGTGAAAAGGCGGTTCATTGAGCTATCGTCCACGTAGTTAAATAAATTAGTTGTCTGATTTTTTTGAGTGTCTTCGTCGCTTTTGTACTCCAAAATATCATCTGGGTGTCAATCCAAAGTTTTAAATCTCCGGTATTCATTCATTTTTCGACTTTATATCTGGGGCATTTTTTAATGGTTTTTGAAGTGCATCCACAATGGCTGCGATGATACTTGTTGTTAAAATACCCATTAGACATAATGATGTAGGACCCGCCGCATCATCACTATCTGTAACTTGAGCAAGGACCCTTAAGCTTACTATTCCTAACAAAATGAGGAAAATGACTGTAAAAGCACATTTCTTTATAATCTTCAATGATTTAAGGGATAATTCAGAGAAAGCATTGTTCTTTTCGATGTAGGTTAATAGTTTATATGCTTGAGACAACGCAACAGAAAACGCAATACAGAATCCGTATGCACATACTAAAAAGGGGATTAGGAAGTAAGCCGTATCTGGATGTACCCTTGCATCTCTAACGGCTATCTCAGGCAACCAGATACTCAAAGCAAGCACTGCGATTCCAACCAGAAAAATAATTACTTTTAAGAAAGTGGTTGAACCTAGTTTAACATTCATTTAAAACACCTCGCTTATTTAATAACAACATGATTTTAGCATATGATTTGTCGTTATACAATAAATATTCATTGTTTTTTATTATGTTATTATTGTTATTTGATATTTCCTTTTGATTTTGACAAAAATAAAAAGCATTTCTCATTATCGTTAGTTCGCATGTATCAAATATCAACAACAAAGTTTAACATAGCCAAACGAAAAAGAAGTAGGAGAAAACAATCGTGCCCATATTACTATGGGTATCGATGTCGGTATACATTGTGAGTCACCGAACTATGCTGACGAGTGGAGGGAACTTGGATTGGACTCCAATCAGAGAGAAATCGAGTCTGTACGGGTATTTTCAGCGCCTGCTTCCGTTTCTGTATCATGGGTGTATTGTAGAAAAGATCCAAGGAGCGCTACAAAATTGAAGAAAAGAACAGCGAACTCAAACATGGACACGGGTATGATGTAGCCACATCCTCGGTTCTGATTGGCGTTAAGATGCAAGGAGCTATGACCATAATCGCTGTAAATCTTAAGTGAATATTGAAACAGATGGATTGATAAGCAAGGTGAATAGCTCAAATTCAAACACAAGTAAAAGACATTCTACTCCCCAAAATACGGGAATGGATGTCTTTTTTATCTTATCTAGGGCTTCCTAAGGAAAGACGTAAGTTCTTCTGTGGCCTCGCTTCGCAGCATTTTTTCAGTTCGATGGCTAACTTGCTGAAACTTGTTGTTACAATTGAATAACGTCGTTAATAGATAAATTAATGTTTATTTTCAATATTGCATGTCGAAATTTCGGAAACAGATCGCTCTTAACCGCAATTTTGTATAGCCATTGCGTCTCGCGCATAAATTTTACACCGAAATCAAATAATACAAAGATCAAAAACAATAAAAAGCCAAGGGGAGAAGTCCACTCAAATGTATAATATATTGATTTTTCTTGTTGTAGTCGTTGGTATTTATTCAATTGTTATGTCTGTTACATTAATTCGTAAGCAACAGCGACAAAAAAGCGTTTTGGATAAAGGAATTCATCCAAATGCAGTCAAACACCCGGTAATTGGAAATCCTATTGTGATTCTTTATTTAGTATTTCCGATTGTTGTTGTAGTAGGTGCCATAATCTGGGGATTTATAAAATAGTGAGGAGAATTTGAATGTATAAAAAAAAATATTATATATCCGTTCAATCTAGAAATATCATGGAACATCAAGGCGATGCTGCCTATGAGCTGGAAATCGAAGCTACACCGGACGATATCGAACAGCTTAACAATGTGTTTAAATATCTTGAAGATTTTGATACAGAAACCTATTACAGAGCACATTATCCCATACCATACCATTATGATTCTGAAAATGACGGGTATGATTATTATCTCAAGGAAACCTATCGGATCCTGTATCGTTTGGGTACAAAAGAAACGAAAGATCATATTACAACCATGAATATTTTGGGGTAGAGCCAATGGGATAACATAAAACCCACATTAAGCTAATTGATGGGGTGCTTAATGAACCTCCACAGAGCTAAAACTTACGGATTAGCCCAATTGGAATTATGTATTAGCCGCAGTTGTCACGGAGTAGCCTAAACACTCCAATCTACGAACGGCATACTTTACAATAGATTGTTGCTTCTGCCTATCAAAGTAATCTTCACCAAGGTCTACGGGAACGATAGTTCAATTAACATCAGAAGAGGGCTGCCGACATCATTAGGTCGACAGCCCTCTTTTTTATTTCCAGGCTCAAGCACTTTTCATCACTTATAACAACGATGTGCGCAAATTCCTCAGTACATCATTGATAACAGTCATAATTTCGTTTTATTGAGTGTCATTGAACTAACTGACAGATAGGTTATCAATTGTTTGATTTGTTCATGTCGTTTTTAGGTTCTTGCCTATTTTTGCAATTTTAATTCCTTTAAGTAGGTAACTGCATAGGATAAATGAAATCATGAAGGGAGAATGAATATGTACCGTAAATCAACTTTTCACTATCAATGGTCTAATCCTTTCCATAACAGCATGAATAACAACATTTGGGATAAAAATTGGAATGCTCATTATTACAATTGGTCCAGTAACAACTGGAGATACATCGAATTAGGAGATTATGGACCAAGACCATTTGTAGTTAATATTGACCAAGCTACTAAGCAAAACAATACTTACCGCACTGCTTTATGGACAGGGAAACACTTTCAAGTGACTCTGATGAGTATTAATGTTGGAGATGACATCGGTTTAGAAGTCCATCCGACAACTGATCAATTCATTCGTATTGAAGAAGGCCAGGGACTTGTTCAGATGGGTGATAGCAATGATAAATTAGATTTTCAAGTAATGGCTTACGATGACTATGCAATTATGATACCCGCTGGAAAATGGCACAATGTAACCAATACAGGTAATACGCCACTTAAAATTTACGTTATCTATGCGCCTCCTGAGCATCCATATGGTACAGTTCAAGAAACAAAAGCAATTGCCATGTCTGCTGAATAAGATCAACATTACTAATGGATCGAGTGAAAAATTATTGAGGGGGATGAAATTATCTCTCAAAAGTATTGTTAACGGGTACATTAGTCCTATGAAGGACTCTATACAAACGATGAAGGAGCTGCCGCTGCAGCTCCTTTTACATCTTCACAAAATACTATGTAATCACCATCGTGCTGTTGCAGTTCTTGATTTACAAGGCCGCCTTTTGGCAGTAAATAAGAAATTTGAGGAATTGCATCGGTGGAAACATGAGGAAATTGTTGGGGAAATCATTCCTATGATTCCTGAGGAATCTCGGGAGGGAATTTTTCAAATGTTACAGCGAATAGTTCATGGGGAAGAAATATCTGGTATCGAAATTAGTATGTTACGTAAAAACGGCAGTTCTTTCTTTGCAAATGTATCTGTCTTTCCTTTGAAAAATGAAATGGGTGAGATTATTGCCTTTGTCGGAAAACTTGCGGCAGGTATAGCACATGAAATACGGAATCCTTTGACCGCTATTAAAGGCTTTATGCAATTATTGAAAGAAAGAAACACAAATTATGTCGATATTATGTTGGTTGAAATTGAACGAATTAATAATATCGTAAATGAGTTTATGAGCTTGGCAAAACCCCATAATATTAATTTTGTGAGAATAAATTTGAACAAACTCATTGAGGATGTTGTTTTATTTATGCGACCTCAAGCTCATTTGCATGGAGTGGCAATGATAGTTGATTTTACCGTTGACATTAATGAATTCAAATGTGAGCCTAACCAACTTAAACAATTATTTATAAACATTATAAAAAATGCTATTGAAGCAATGCCAAATGGCGGCGTTGTTACCTTATTTGTAAATCGTGATGGGGATGGAAATGTTAGTATTAAAGTAACGGATGAAGGACAAGGAATACCAGAGGATGGTTTGGCTAGATTGGGAGAACCATTTTATTCAGGGAAAGAAAATGGAACTGGCTTAGGTATAGTTATATGTCACCGTATTGTTGAGGCACACAAAGGGACATTGTCATTCAAAAGCAAATTACAGCAAGGTACTACGGTAGAAATTAATTTTCCAAACGATTGAAAATACTGTTGCGAATGATTGATCAACCCGCTCCGGCTTACAAAGCTGGAACGGGTTGTATTTCATTGTCAATAGATGCAGTAAATGCGGCTCATATATGGACTCATGAAATTACAACCTTAAATCTCTTTTTTTGAAACATTTAAAGGTTACTAAGGTTAATGCAGCAATCAGTACCACTGACAATATAATGAAGACTGCCTCTAAGCCTCCGCCATACATCACATTCTTTGCTTCGAAATATTTAAACGGGGAAAGATAATTCAGGTTTTCGAATTGATCATTTAAGTCGATTGCTATTGATAATATATAGGTGATCAATAGAATCCCTGTAGAAAGGGAAGCCGCCTTCTTCGGATTTTTATTGACGGCCGCCGTCGCTGATCCGATGACCAGAAACAAGACCTGCAAAATAAACATTCCCGCCATGGTGATTGAGATATCGCCAGCTACGGATTCGCCTTTGCTGTATTTCACGACCAGGGAGATGGAGGTAATCAGCGAAACGATGTTAAAGATCAGGAGATTTGCAAGAGAAGCCATGAATTTTGATAAAATCACTTTGTTTCTTGAAACGGGTTTGACGAACAAAAATTCCGCCGTTTTATCCCGTTCTTCCTTAGCGATAATATTAGCGCCAAGCATCGTGGCATGTATCGTTCCCATTAAAACCAAATAGACAAAGATAACGCCGTAATATCCGCTAGCCTTCGATAGATCGAGCGTTCCGATCCCCATGATGGCTTGCAAAGATTTAGGCATGCTCTCCATTAAATCGTTCATCGATTGGCCAGAGGACGATAACCCGGCATATTTCCCCATGCTGGAGGTAACTAAGAATAGGATTCCGATACTCCAGAAAATGAGAGATTTCTTGTATGCTTTCATTTCGATCCAAAAGATATTCATTCCAATTCCTCCCCACAATTAAACCGAGTGGATATCCTTCCTGATGTAAACGATATAGCTAATAACCAGTGAAATGACGACAATTCCTGCTCCAGCGAGCACGAAAGAGGTGTCATAGCTGGAAGTTCTTGAGATATCGGCCGTGTCAAAATATTTAAAGGGAGATAAATATCTTTTTGTTTCTTCGTCGCTTGTCGATAAGAGCATACCGATGATGAAAAATGTAAACACGGTTCCAAGAGATACAGTCAATACGGATTTTATTTTCCGAGCGATGACCGAAATGAGAATGCCCAAGGCAAGAAAAATAAGCTGAACGAAAAACAGCGTAACGGATATCATGAAAAAAGTTTTAGTACTGTACTCTTCCGTTTTCATCTGGGACAACATCATGCCGGCTGCAGCTAAAAAGACCACATTCGTAGCAACTAACGATGTCAATGCCGCCAAAATCTTGGCCGTTAATATCGTGGTTCGCGATACAGGCTTTGTCATAAGAAAATCCGCCGTTTTGTCTCGTATTTCCTTGGAAATGATGGACGTACCTACATTCATTCCTTGAATGGCCCCGCAAAGCGATAAATAGAGAAAGATATAGGAATAGAATCCCAGCAGGGACCCGAGGTTCTCCACTTCAAGACCGATCGCTTTCCGCACAGCTTCCGGATAACCTTCCAAGAGCTTTTTGAACGAATCGATATCTCCTGCAATAGAAGGATACATGGACATGAACAAGACGAGCAGGGCTGCTAATGAAACGGACCAAATTAACGTTGATTTTTTATAAAAGTTTAATTCATGAAGAAAAATATTCATCGCTGGTCAGACCTCCTTTTCGTAGTAGTGCATAAAGATCTCCTCGAGGTCCGGCTCTTCAATCCATAGGTTTGCGATTTCGACTTCGGCTATCTTTTTCATGACGATATTAATATCGCCTCTGAATAAGAAGCTTACCGAATGATCCGCCACGTTAAGATTATCCACGCCGGCTATGTTGAAGAAATCCTGTTCTGCTGTTTCTTTTGTTTCGATTTTGAATTTTTTATAATTGTTTTCTTTTAACGTGCTGATCTTTTCGACCGTGACGATTTTGCCTTCCTTTATGATGGCGACCCGATCGCATAAACGCTGAACCTCGCTCAAAATATGAGATGAAAACAAGATCGTTGCGCCCTTTTTATTCTCTTCCAAAAGCAGATCGAAGAATCTTTGCTGCATCAGCGGATCAAGGCCGCTGGTCGGCTCATCTAGTATGATTAATTTGGGTTCATGCAGCAGTCCCTGGACAATCCCGACTTTCTTTTTGTTGCCGAGCGATAAGTCGTCGATTTTCTTCTTTAAATCAAGATCCATAATCTCTGCCAGTTCTTTGATTCTTTTGCCGCAATCCTTCTTGTAAAAGCTTGCCGAGTATTTTAAGAGGTCGATCACCTTCATATTGTCATAATAGAAAACCTCCGAAGGCAAATAACCTACTTGCTTGGCAATTTCGGGTGCAAACTCGATGCAGTCCTTGCCGAAGATTTCGGCCTTGCCGCTTGTCGGGTAAATCAGGGACAATAAAGTTCTGATCGTCGTCGATTTCCCAGCTCCGTTCGGACCGATAAATCCGAAAATTTCGCCTTCTTCTACATGAAAGCTGACATTTGTGATTCCTCTTGCATTCCCGTAGGATTTGGTCAAGTTATTGATATTAATAACTTTCAAGGTAAAACCTCCTCGTATGATGAGTGGGTAAGGAGAAAACGTTGGTTTTTAAAATAAAGATACGTAAGCGACAGCTCGTTCTAGAAGAACAGATTCTTCTGCTTGGTACTCTTGATAATTAGGAGAGGTTTGCTGTATGCCTTTTCGCTTAGCCGCATCGAAAAACAAACGATAAATTCGCTCATCCTTAATGGCTTTATCATGATAACGATCTGTAAAAATGGTTTGGTGCTTAATCCCGATAAAACGAAGAAGCAGGCTACTCCAGTTGATCCAGTCGAGAGGTTTCTCGGATCTGCTAATAAATAATTCACTCCAACCGTGACCCAAATTGCTTGTAATACGAAGACGAACTAGAAAACCAGAGGAGTCAGCTTCGAAAGCGGGGATGACAAAAACCTCGATTCTTTTAATACACATAGAAGAAAGCTGTTCATCCAAACAAGGTAAAGGGACTGCAGATTGTGTCAACATAAATAAAATCTCTCCTCCGTTCGCTTACGAGGTTAGCTGACGGATTCGGACTAGAGAGCTGCCCTACCGGAGGCATAAGCTCCGGATTCACCCCATGCAAACGTACAATGCTGCCGCCCGCGGTGGGTTCCCCCATTTTTTCATCGAAAAATTCAGCGATAATCGTTTGCCTTAGTCGGCTTGCCGTCTATAGTAAACCTGCAGCCATCTTTTGTAAAACATAGGTTTTTGGGGATTTGACGCCATATTGTCATTTATTAAGTAATACGATCATTTCATACGCTAAAAAAGGCTTATTCTTCGAAAATCACGCTGATGCTTACTCATTCTCTTAATTAAAGAAATCAGTTTATTTGATAAGTATTTCAGTATAGAGGCCTCTGTCATGATTATTGAAAACGAGAGATATACGTAGAAATAGTGAGATATATCAATGTAGCAATTGATGAAAGCGTTAACGACAGCTCTAGAGTGTCTGTAATAACTTGATTTGACCTGTGAGGCCTCTTTACAGCAGGTTTAGCGAGGAGTAAGATTCGATACAGGATTTATAAATAAGTTTCGATTGACTGATCGCTGAGTTTCCGTGAAGGCGGAAAGCGGGGGAACCAAATGTTAGGCAGTGCGCATGTTCGATGTGAGAGTCGGATGGCTGCATTGCAGGGGTGAATCTTTGACCCGGCACCATGGATGCCAGGCAAAGTAGGGCGACTCTCACCGCCCGAATCCGTCAGCTAACCTCGTAAGCGTGGATCGAGAGAGGAATGATGAAGCTTGTGATCGATTAATTTCGACCGCAGAGTCATATGCCTCTGCGGTTTTTTGCTGTCCAAAACAGGGGTAGCTGGTAAGAAAGGATCTAAAACGCTGAGTCCTGCAGCAGCAGGAGCGGGGGAACCAACGAGCGTTCGTGTGCAATACGAATCGTCTCATGGGGTGAATCACTTGGTCTTTGCCAAGCGTAGGGCGACTCTCACGCCCGAATCCGACAGCTAACCTCGTAAGCGTACTCGAGAGAGGCAACAACCATCGCGCTACCTGCGGCTTTATTATGCAAAGCGAGCTTTGCCGTCAAATGACGGTATAAGCCGTTTATGCTCGGCTGCGGGTCAAGAAGCTGCGGGGAAAGTTCCTCTTTTCCTAAGGCTTCTTTTTTGTTGCCTTTTTTTCAAATTTTGGAGGCGAACCACTTTGGAAAATGAGCATATTATTGTCGCCGGCCTAAACGAATCCGGCAAATCATTCATAAGAATTTTGGAGTTCCGCGAGCTTCCTTTCATGGTGCTGACCAACAGCAAGCAAGAGGAGAGGCTGCTCCGGAGACAAGGAATAGTTAATGTACTCTACGTGAATACGAATAATAGAAAAAGTTGGAATATTCCGCCTTTTTTCATTCGTGAGGTTTATATTTTTGAGAGCAGTTTCGCGCTGAGCTGCCGTTTTGTACAGTGCTGTAGGGCCTGGACGTCGAAGTCCATTTATGTGATTACGCAGCAATGGAATCCGCGGGCCATTTACAAAGGTCTTGGAGCGGATCATATCGTGTATTCGCAAAACGGCGAGGTTGGATTTTTATTAAACAGAAGCAGGAAATGATGCAGGAGGAATTCCCATGGCAGATGTTTATATGATTATTGTCTTATTAGCATGCTTTGCTTTGTTTTACGGTTTTTTGACTTGGTGCGGCAATGTCATTGAGCAATCGGGAGGCGATAACGAATGATTATTGTGGCCATTCTGGCGTTGTTCGTGTTCGTCTATTTGATCTATGCCTTAATTAATCCGGAAAAATTTTAGCCCAGGAGGAATTACGATGGATATTTTACAGCTGTTGGTAGTCATTGCAGTTCTCGTCCTGCTGGTTAAGCCGCTAGGTACGTACGTCTACCATGTGTTCTCGAATGAACAGAATCGTTTGGACAAAGTTTACGGAGGCACGGAACGGTTCATTTACAAGCTTATCGGCTTAAAACGGCGTGAGGGTATGAGCTGGAAGGTATACACGCTAAGCTTTATTGCGACAAATATCGTTCTGGTAGCGTTCAGCTATCTGATTCTGCGGGTGCAAAATGCGCTGCCGTTCAATCCGAACGCGATGGGCAGCATGGAGCCAACGCTTGCCTTCAATACCGTTATCAGCTTTATGACGAATACAAACCTGCAGCATTATAGCGGGGAAAGTGCCTTATCGTATTTCTCGCAAATGGCGGTCATCATGATGATGATGTTCACCTCCGCGGCAACAGGCTTCTCTGCGGCCATCGCATTTGTTCGCGGAATAACGAGTAAAGGCAAAACGATCGGTAACTTCTTTGAGGATTTCGTTAAGGCGCACACGAGAATATTTCTTCCTATTTCCTTTATTATTACACTTGTGCTCGTTGCGCTTCAGGTGCCGCAAACGCTCGATCCGACGTTAACGGTCAAGACGCTGGAAGGCGCAATGCAGCAAATTGCGATCGGGCCTGTAGCTTCGCTGGAATCGATCAAGCATTTGGGAACGAACGGCGGCGGCTTTTTTGGCGTCAACTCGGCCCATCCGTTTGAGAATCCGAATCCACTCACTAACGTAATTGAAATTTTATGTATGTGGGCACTGCCTGCTGCGTTGCCTTACACGTTCGGGCTATTCGCTAAGAACAAAAAGCAAGGCTGGGTTATTTTCTCAGCGATGATGTGCCTGTTCCTCGTCTTCCTGAGCGTTGCCTATACATCGGAGAAGGTCGGAAGCCCGGCGATGAACGCTCTTGGCATCGACGCTTCGCAAGGCAGCATGGAAGGCAAGGAGGTTCGCTTCGGTATCGCGCAATCCGCGCTGTTCACGACGGTGACTGCGGCCGCAACGACCGGCACCGTGAACAATATGCATGATACGCTTACTCCGCTTGGCGGTTTAGTACCGCTCGCGGAAATGATGCTCAATGTTGTTTTCGGCGGCAAAGGCGTCGGGCTTATCAATATGCTCATGTATGCGATATTGGCTGTATTTATATGCGGGCTTATGGTCGGCAGGACGCCGGAGTTTCTTGGGCGCAAAATAGAACCGCGTGAAATGAAGCTGATTGCGATAGCCATATTGGCTCATCCTTTCATTATATTAGTGCCGACTGCGATCGCCTTCATGAGCGATCTAGGAACCGTCGCGATAACAAATCCAGGGTTCCACGGCATCAGTCAGGTGCTCTACGAATATACGTCATCGGCAGCGAACAATGGTTCCGGCTTTGAAGGATTGGGCGATAATACGCCTTTCTGGAATATTAGCACGGGGCTCGTCATGCTGTTCGGCCGCTATATTTCCATGATCGCAATGCTGGCCGTTGCGGGTTCGCTTGTACGCAAACTGCCGGTGCCAGAGACAATTGGCACGTTCCGTACAGATAATGCGCTGTATACGGGCTTACTAATTGGTACGGTTCTTTTAATTGGCGCTTTAACTTTCTTACCGGTTATCGTTCTTGGACCGGTTGCAGAATATTTGACACTCCGTTAACGGATGAGGTGAACGATGATGAGTAGAAAAGAGAAAAATAAAACGTTGTCATCCGCTGCGGTGAAGCGTGCGATAATGGACAGCTTTGTTAAATTAAATCCGGTTACCATGATGAAAAATCCCGTCATGTTCGTCGTCGAGGTCGGCACGGTCATCGTGCTGCTGATGGCGTTATTCCCGAATTATTTTGACTCGCAAGACCGCATTGGCTTTAATGTAACGGTATTCTTTATCCTATTGTTTACGGTATTGTTCGCGAATTTCGCGGAAGCGATAGCGGAAGGCCGTGGCAAAGCGCAGGCTGATTCACTTAAGAAGTCGAAGCAGGAAATGACGGCTAATAAGTTAATGGGCAACTCGATTACCGTTATTTCATCGACGGAGCTTCGCAAGGGCGATATCGTTGTCGTGTCCCAAGGCGAAATGATTCCAGGCGATGGAGAGGTAATCGAAGGGTTGGCTTCCGTGGATGAGTCGGCCATTACGGGCGAGTCAGCCCCGGTTATTAAGGAAGCCGGCGGCGACTTCAGCTCCGTAACTGGCGGAACGAGAGTCGAGAGTGACCGGATTACAGTGAGGATGACGAGCGAGCCTGGACAATCGTTTATCGACCGGATGATCGCATTAGTAGAAGGTGCGAAGCGGCAAAAAACGCCGAATGAGATTGCGCTTAATACGCTCCTGACCAGTTTGACGATTATTTTCCTAATCGTAGTCGTGACATTGGCTCCAATTGCTAATTATCTCGATATTGAACTAGAGGTTCCGGTCTTGATTGCATTGCTCGTTTGTCTTATTCCGACAACAATCGGCGGATTGTTATCGGCAATCGGCATTGCGGGAATGGACCGGGTTACGAAGTTCAACGTGCTTGCAATGTCGGGTAAAGCGGTCGAAGCGGCCGGGGACATTAATACGATGATCCTGGATAAAACGGGAACGATCACCTTCGGCAACCGGATGGCAAGCGAGCTTGTTCCGATTGGAGGAAATTCCATCGATCAGCTGTCGGAATGGGCAGCTATCAGCTCGATTAAGGACGAGACGCCCGAAGGCCGGTCTGTGCTCGAGTGGATGAAGAAGCAAGGCAAGAGCTATGATGCAACGATAGCGGGCGGCGGCGAGTTTGTAGAGTTCAAGGCAGAGACGCGGATGAGCGGCATCGACCTGAAGGATGGCCGACACGTACGTAAGGGAGCGGTCGATGCGGTTAAGAAATGGGTAGCCGCACAAGGCGGGGAAATTCCGTCCGATCTAGAGCAGGTATCGAACACGATTTCGAAATTAGGCGGAACGCCGCTTGCCGTGGCCGTAGACAATAAAATGTTCGGCGTTATTTATTTGAAGGATACCGTTAAGCCGGGGATGAAGGAACGGTTCGATACGCTGCGCGAAATGGGCATCAAAACGATCATGTGTACGGGAGATAATCCGTTAACGGCTGCGACGATTGCTAAGGAAGCGGGCGTTGATGATTTCATAGCGGAGAGCAAGCCTGAAGACAAAATCGCAGTCATTCGCCGCGAGCAGGCGGAAGGCAAGATGGTCGCCATGACCGGCGACGGTACGAATGATGCTCCTGCCCTTGCGCAAGCGGATGTCGGTCTTGCCATGAACAGCGGTACGATCGCGGCTAAGGAAGCAGCGAATATGGTCGATTTGGACTCCGACCCTTCCAAAATCATTGAAGTTGTAGCCATCGGTAAGCAATTGCTTATGACGAGAGGCGCCTTGACAACATTCAGTATCGCCAACGATATTGCCAAATATTTTGCAATCATTCCGGCTATGTTCATGCTCGCTATTCCGGAGATAGGCGCGCTTAATATTATGAATTTGGGCTCTCCATTGTCAGCTGTGCTATCGGCGCTTATTTTCAATGCGATTATTATTCCACTGCTCATTCCGCTAGCGGTTAGAGGCGTGAAGTACACACCAATGAGCGGGGCGCGTCTGCTCAGCCGTAACGTATTCATCTACGGGCTCGGCGGCGTCATTGTTCCTTTCGTCGGCATCAAGCTGATTGACTTGATCGTGCACATTTGGATCTAAATTCATTATTAATGAAAGAAGGCATAAAATATGGAAAGTCAAGCAAAATCAGGCTCTGGTAACGGCTTATCTATCCTTTCGGTTTCCCTACGCATCAGCATCGTGTTCATGATCATTTGCGGCATTCTATATCCGTTAGCAAGTACGGGAGCAGCGCAGCTACTCTTCCCGCATCAGGCAAACGGAAGCTTGCTGAAGAACAGCAGCGGCGAGGTGACGGGTTTTGAGCTCATCGGGCAAAGCTTTACGAATCCGAGCTTCTTCCAAGGCCGCGTGTCGAGTATCGATCATAATGCAGCAGGTTCAGGCTCCAATAACTTTGCGCCGTCCAACCCTGCTTTGATCGAGCGGACGAAAGCATCGATTGAAGAGTGGAAAGCGAACAATCCGGAGGTTCCGATCGATCAGGTTCCGATCGCGCTAATCACGAATTCGGGCTCCGGCCTTGATCCGCACATTACGCCGAAATCAGCGTCGGTTCAAATACCACGAATCAGCAAGCTGACCGGACTTTCGCCAGATGAACTCGAGACGCTCGTTAAGGCGCATACCGAAGGCCGCGATTTGGGAGTATTCGGCGAGGCAAGGGTCAATGTGCTTAAGCTGAATCTTGCGTTAACCGCAAAACTGGGCAATTAACTTTATCACTGCTTGCATGCCCGCCCGTCGCGATGACGGGTGGGCTTCAAGCATTTAGGAGGAGAAGCCGCCGTGGTTCCATTTCGCAGAAAAACACCGGAAGAACTGTTGCTTTCCATCTCCAAGCTTCATAGGGGAAGGTTGAAAATATTAATAGGCGCCGTTAGCGGTTCGGGGAAAACCTATCACATGCTGAAGGAAGGAGCGCAGTTGAAACGGGATGGGATCGATGTCGTCATATGCGCCGTTTCGACGCTGCAAAGGCCTGAAACTCTCGAACAGGTCGGACAGCTTGAGAGAGTAGCGAGCATCCATTGGTGGAAGGACAATCAAGAGCAGAAGGATTTAAATCTGGATGCGCTTATTGAACGAAATCCGGAGGTTGTACTGGTTGACGGACTCGCTCATCGCAATCGTACGGAAGCGAGATTTGGAACACGCTTGGAGGACGTTCTCTTTCTATTAGAGAAAGGGATAAGCGTCATCACGACGATTAATGTATACGAGCTCGAAGGAGCAGATGAGACAGCTTTAAAATGGACGGGCATAAGGGCAGGGTGCACGGTGCCAGCCAATACGCTCGAACTGGCGGATGAGGTCCGCCTTATCGATGTATCTCCGGAGACGATGCTGCAACGGTTCAAAGACGGCATTCTTGGCGATCGTCCAGATCCGGCTATTTCGATGCGAGGAAATTTAGCGGTGCTGCGCGAGCTATCGCTTCGGCTCGTTGCCGAGGGAGTAAACGACTCGCTTGAGAAGCACCGTGAAGAGCTAGGGCTTACCGGACCATCGGGAGCATCAGAACGAATTCTGGTAACAGCGCAATATCATTGGAACGGCTCGTTATATGTGCGCCGAGGTCAGCAAATCGCAAGAAGGTTAAACGGGGATATCGTTGTCGTTTCCTTCGTGAATCCGAAGAAGAGCTTATCTAAGGAAGAGCAAGCCTTCCGAACATCGATTAAGAAACTCACTAAAAAGGTGGAAGGGAAATTCGAGGAGCTTCCGCTGATTAAACGCCGCAGGCTGCCTGCCGCACTTGTCCGGTATTCAGAGGAGCACCACGTGACGCGTATCGTAATGGGCCATTCCAAGCAGAGCAGGTGGGAGCAGCTGTGGCAGGGATCGATTGTCGACGGTGTGCTGCGCAAGCTTAATCAGGTGGACTTGTTTCTGATGGCGGATCGGGCAGAGCATGAGGGCGAACGGATTATGCCGGTCAAGCAAAGAAGAGATTCCGAGAGGGAGCTGTTTCGCAGATTCAGCCCGGAGGAGCGGGAGAGGCAAATCGAAACCATTCGAAGAGGAACATTCCATATTTATATCGGTGCGGCTCCCGGAGTAGGGAAGACGTACACCATGCTTTCGGAAGCGAACGCGCTGCTTCGCAAGGGCATCGATATCGTGATTGGTTTACTTGAGACGCATGGGCGGCATGAAACGCAGAGGCAGATTGGGGACCTACCGCTCATCGAGCAGCAAACGATCGATTACCGCGGGACAATGCTGAAGGAAATGGATGTAGAAGCAATCATTCGCCGTAATCCGGACGTTGTGCTGGTCGATGAGCTTGCCCATACTAACGTGCCGGGGAGCTTGCGGAAGAAACGTTACGAGGATGTTATCCATTTGCTCGAAAAGGGCATTTCGGTTATATCAACGATGAATGTGCAGCATATCGAAAGCTTGAACGACGCGGTTAAGCAAATAACCGGAGTTACCGTTAGAGAAACAGTGCCGGACGCCATCATACGTTTGGCTAATCAAGTGGAGCTTATTGATGTAACACCGCAAATGCTGCAGCAGCGTATGCGCGAAGGTAAAATATACGCGATGGCAAAGGTGGACCAGGCGCTGGGCGCTTTCTTTACGACAGGTAATTTAATTGCGCTGCGAGAGCTCGCTTTGCGGGAAATCGCGGATGATGTTGATGAACGGTTGGAGTCATGGGATCGCAACCAGTCATTACGCGGGCCTCTGCGAAGGAGGGAGGTTATATTCGTAGGCATTGATATACGCTCGAACGCCGAACGGCTCATCCGCCGCGGCTTCCGGCTAGCCTATCGGCTAAAGGCCGAATGGCATGTTCATTACGTGCAAGACGGCTCTCCGTGGACGGAAGAGATGACGGCCAAGAAAGATGCTCTATTGCATTTAACAGAACGGCTTGGGGGAGTATTCGAGATGTCGAAAGCAGAAAGCAGAGCGCATATCGCCGCTACCCTTCTTACGGCTGCCAACCGCACGAAAGCGACGCAGATGATCATCGGACAATCTGATCGGACGTTTTGGCAGTCCTTGCGGTGGGGTAACATGGTTCGCCAACTGCTGCAAACAGGTCGTCACATGGATGTGCTTATAGTAGCGAATCACGTTCCGGATAAGTAAAGCAAAGAAGCTCTCCCACTTGATAATCGATGGGAGTGCTTCTTTTTGCTGTAACACGTTTCACTATTCGTTTCTAATAATCCTGGGAACTGGACTGGGCGACAGAGAGTTTTCTCGAAATAATGAATTTGAAAGCAATATGGTAATAACACGAGATTTGGTAAGTATACAGGGGTTGTAAGCGTTTTTTTGATATCCTTTTTATAATAAATGATGAAACCCAGTTCGATTGGATGTTTTACAAAACTAGTTAGGAAGCGTATTATACAACTTGCATTCTAAATAAATATTGTTTTCAATTCTTATCGCTTAATTTCCGTAAAGGAAAACGGGGGAACCAATTAAGATAGATACTTGAGCATCAGGTATACATCTTATGGGGTGAATCCTATTGTAGACTGTACACGTTACAATTAGGTAGGGCGACTTAACCGTCCGAATCCGACAGCTAACCTCGTAAGCGTTGATTAAGGGAGGGTCGTAACATGTGTTTAAAACACAGGTTCTTACCTGTGTTTTTTGTTTGCCAAAAAAAGCAATGGGATCGTGTGTTTCATTTCATTTTTAGGGTAATTTAAAGTACAGATAGTTTAAAAACAAAAAATTTGGAGTGAAACTAATGCTTTCTTTAAAAAGATTTTTAATCGGACGACCGTTAAAATCAAATGAATTAGGCGAGCAGAAACTTAATAAAACGAAAGCTCTTGCCATTCTTTCTTCAGATGCGTTATCTTCAGTGGCATATGGTCCTGAGCAAATATTGATCGTTTTAATTACAGTGAGTGCCGCAGCGTTTTGGTATTCGGTACCAATCGCAATTGGAGTATTAATTTTGTTATTAGCACTTATTTTGTCATATAGGCAAATCATCTTTGCATATCCGCATGGCGGAGGCGCATATGTGGTGTCAAAAGAAAATCTAGGCAAGTACCCCGGGTTAATAGCCGGAGGTTCTTTGTTGGTTGATTATATTTTAACCGTGGCAGTTAGTGTATCCGCTGGAACGGACGCCATAACTTCCGCTTTTCCAAGCTTGCATGAACATACGGTAATCATAGCTGTACTATTTGTCATTTTCATAACCATCTTGAACTTGCGGGGGGTAACCGAGTCCGCTTCTATTTTAGCTTATCCGGTCTATTTGTTTGTTTTGGCATTGTTCATTCTAATAGGAGCAGGCCTATACAACATAATAACCGGTAATGTTTCTCCCGAATTACATACTTCAATCGGTACACCAGTAGCAGGTATAAGCTTATTTTTGCTCTTAAAAGCATTTGCTTCGGGCAGCTCTGCCTTAACAGGAGTCGAGGCCATTTCGAATGCCATCCCGAACTTTAAAAAACCTGCACCCAATAACGCCGCTAAAACTTTAACGGCGATGGGGCTTTTGCTGGCTTTGTTATTTTCGGGAATCGTATATTTAGCTTATTATTACGGAATTATACCTAACCTCGAGGTAACCGTAGTTTCCCAAATCGCCGAACAGACCTTTGGGCGAAATTTTATGTACTTCTTCATTCAAGGAACAACCGCATTGATTCTTATCCTAGCCGCTAACACAGGATATTCAGCTTTTCCTTTGCTTGCCGTAAATCTTGCTAATGATAAGTTCATACCAAGAATGTTTACGGTTAGAGGCGATCGGCTAGGTTATTCCAATGGCATTATTATGCTAGGCATTTTATCCATTATCTTAATTATTGTGTTTAAAGGTCAAACCGAACATTTAATCCCGCTTTATGCTGTCGGTGTTTTTATTCCTTTCACCCTGTCTCAGACAGGCATGATCTTAAAATGGATTCGTCAAAAACCTAAAGGATGGATTTCAAAACTGATCATTAACGCAGCAGGGGCTCTTATTAGCTTTATCGTCACCATCATGTTTTTCTTAACCAAATTCGTTCAGGTTTGGCCGGTCTTAGTATTTTTACCCCTAATCATTTATGCCTTTCATCGCATTAGAAAGCATTATGAAGCGGTAGCCGACCAATTAAGAACTACAACTTGTGAGCCAACTGTTCCGATAGAGGGAAATATAATCATTCTTCCTGTAGCAGGCATGACACATGTGGTTGAGAATTCGTTAAACTATGCCAAATCGCTCTCAGCCCACCAGATCATTGCGGTTCACATTCCATTTGAAAGAGAAGATGAAGCGACGTTTGAAGAAAAATGGAGCAAGTGGCAGCCTGACGTGAGACTGGTAACTCTACATTCTCCTTATAGAAGCATCATTCAGCCACTGACTAAATTTATTGATACCGTTCAACGCAAGGCGAGTGAATCAAATTACCAAGTTACAGTTGTTATCCCACAGTTCATTCCAAAGAAAGGTTGGCATAACATTCTACACAACCAATCCAGTTTACTGATTCGCGCACACTTGCTGTATCGGAGAAATGTGATTATCACTACTGTACCGTACCATTTAAAAAAATGATCGTCTGATTAAACTAACGAGTAACGATACTGGAAAGAAGCAGATTGCATCGGCAATCTGCTTCTTCATTGAAGTAACGTAACTGGTAACGATTGATGAACATATAAAGAGCAGTTTTAAAGACTTTTATTTTTGTAACGAGTACTTTAAATGGACAATACTGCTGTTATATTGGCTGCCATTCCATTCCGTATATACCAGCGCTTTGCCGGAAGGGCTCCAAGAGGTCGCTGCATTTTCGACATCTACCGCTAACTGGGTGGACTTGCCGGATAACATATCGTAGAGATAAAGCCCTTTGACGGATATTCCGTTTACATCGGCCTTCTGGCTATATGCAATCATCCGCTGATCCAGCGACCATGATACCCCGCCAAGCTCCGTGCCTTCTGCAATCGTTTTTTGATTTCCTCCATTTGCGTCGCAAAGAATCATAACATTTTTGGAGCCGTTTGATTGCAAAACCAGTAGTTGATTCCCATCCGGCGAGGGGACTACCCCGTATACATGGTCAAAATTCAAACTTGTCTTTTCCTTGGTAGCCAGGTTCAGCACCATCAAGGACTCATTTGAATTGGTATTGTAATAAACCTTATCCTTCATTCTTTCAACGATAAACAAAGCTTCCTCATTTAAACCGGCGAGTGGAGCGATGTTCCCTGTTGTGCTTGCCGTATAGGCGCCCCCGCTGTAAGCTGCGCCAATAATCGTTTCTTTATCAGCCCATTTGGCACTGACGGCTCCCCCAATAGGATTGCCAATGATCCCGAATGAATCCAACGTATCCAGGTTCAACACATGATAGACAGGATCGCCTAAATCGAATTCATGATACAGCAAATGCTTTTTATCAGGAGATAAGGCCGCACCTCCCAAAAACACATTATCCTGTTCTTTTAGCAGCTCGTATTGTTTGGTATTTAGATTGTACACATACAAGCTTTTAGGATAGGAATCGGACAATTCTTCCAGCTTCATTTTGTCTAGCGACGTGTTTTCTTTTGAAACGATGACAGTTTCTTCATCCAGCCAGTCCGAAATCTCGACATTATCATAACGCTCTATTTTTTCCACGGATACACCAGGCTCGCCAGCTTCCTTGCCGGCATCATCAATGACCGTTATCGTTTCCCCGGGCTCTTTGATGATCACCCTGTCAGCATCCTCTTCTGAACTGCAGGCTGTAGTGAATGCAAGCAGCGCTATAGCTAACCCCATAATTATCATTTTTGTTTTCTTCATCATGATCGCCTCCTCGATACCTACAATATCAAGAAATTGTTCCGAAAATACAAACGAATGTTTCCAACATGTAAACAAAAGCATCGAAAATGTTAATTATTTTCTCGTTTCCGTTGGCCCATAAGTTGGAAAGGAGACTCTGAATACGGTTCCTTCCAAATCTGTGCTCACAAGAGCTAGAGAGCCTCCTTGGGATTCCGCATACTTTCTAGCAAGAGAAAGTCCAAGTCCTGCGCCGCCGTTTTCCCGGGCTCTGTTTTTATCAACGGTGTAGAAAGGTTCAAAAATCTTGTGCACCAGATCTTCCGGGATGCCAATGCCTGTATCGGCAATTTCAATGATCACCTGACCATTCTTCCATTCATTTTTCACAAAAATATGGCCTCTTGCTTTGTTATATTTAATGGCATTATCCATGAGATTGACAAGCACAATGGTCATACAGTCTTTGTCAGCTTCCACATAAGCTTCAGTTAAATCTGTTTCCAGTTGTATGCCAAACTTATCCATTTTACCTTTCAGGCTGTTCAGCACCAATTGGATAGCCTGCCGTACATCGACCTTTTCCTTGCTAAATTCAAAATCATATTTTTCCAGAGAAGCCAACTGTAAAACCTTTTCAACCATTTCATAAAGCCTTTGCGTTTCACTTTGGATATTTATGATTGCTGTTTCCATCAGCTTCTCATCATCCGGATACATTTCGAGCAGATCGATATAGGCTTTGATGGAAGTTAACGGCGTTTTAAATTCGTGGGTGACATTGCCAATAAACTGCTTTTGCTGCTGATCAAGCAGGGATAATTTATGGACCGCCAGTGTTAATTTTTCTCGTTCAAGATCCTTATCCCGCATCGTTTTCGTAATTTGCTCGCTCATAAGGCGAATACCCTCGCTTAGTTCACCGATTTCATCCTTACGCGTGAGCGTGTCAGTCTCAAAATATCCTTCCCGAATCCTGTCCACCGTTTCGTTAAGTCTGATGATTCCACTGGCAAACGAATTAAAATAAAAGTAAGCCAGAATAAAGCTGAGTAAAAATACACCCGTTCCTATATAGATAAACAATTGCTTGATCTGATTGTAAAAGGCAAGGTTCTTTGACAGGGAGTAATTGAACTGTACAACGCCCACTTGCTCATTGCCTGTTCTTAAGGGAGTCATGTAATATAACGAATCTTTTGCCGTCAAATAGGCTGTTTTATTCTTTAGCGCAAAAGCTAACGTTTTTTTAATGCTATCGGATGTAATATATGATCTGTTTTTATTAACGATTGCTCCTTGCTGATCATACAACACGACCGATTGCCCGCTAATTAATTCCAATTGCCCTGCAAATTCCTTGCCTTTCGATGCCAGAAAAGTTTGAGTCGCCTTATTAGACTCGCCCATAAGGGTCTGGATAAAATATACGTTTGCAGTTGTCGCTTGCTGGGACAAATACTGCTCAACCTCGATCTGCTGATTTTTTTTAATGCCTTCCAGCACCAGCAAGCTTAAAACAAATACAGTAAGAAGCAATAGGGCAGCCAAAAAAATACTGAATTTAATTTTTATGCTGATTCTCACCGTAACCTCCCAAGGCTTTATAACCGATACCGTGAACGGTTTGTATCATTTCGCTGATAGCCGGTCCCAGCTTTTTTCTCACCCTTTGTACATGAATATCCACAGTACGCGTTCCGCCTATATAATCCATTCCCCAGACCAAATCCAAAAGCTGTTCCCTTGTATAAACCCTGTCGGGGCTGGATACCAGTAGAGCCAATAGATCGTATTCTTTAGGTGTAAAGTCCAGCTTCTTATCGCCTGCCAAAGCCGTTCGTTTGCTTACATGCAGCACGATTTCACCCAACTTGATCTCGTCAAGCTCTCGCTTTTCTCCTGCAGCCTGCATTCTTCTTAGTAATGACTTTAAACGCGCAAGCAGCTCCCGCATATCAAAAGGCTTTGTGATATAGTCGTCTGCTCCAAGCTCAAGTCCTAAAATTTTGTTGACAATATCCTCTTTGGCAGTCAACATGATCACGCCAATGCGCCCTTTATCCTGAAGCTTCTTTAGAATGTCATAGCCATCCATGCCGGGAAGCATCACATCCAAAATGATGGCATCTGGACGAAACGCATATAACCTTTCCATAGCTGCTGCGCCATGATCAACAACCTCGACGGTATAGCCTTCTCTTCTTAAGGCATAGGCAATGGCATCCGCAATTTTTCTTTCATCTTCAATTACCATAATTTTTTCGTTCATTGATTCACCACCAATCCATTGTGAAGTGAGCGCGGAACATTTAATTTCTATTGCTTCTCCGGTAACTGTGCGGACTTGTGCCCATTATTTTGCGAAACACTTCGCGGAAATGCGTCGTATCCCGATAGCCCGTGTTTTTTGCAATATATGCAATTTTATGGTCTGTTTCCAGCAACAGCCGGCAGGAGTATTCTACTCTTCTCAGCTGTACATAGTCCGAAAACCCCATCCCCGCCGACAATCGAAACAACCTAATGAAATGCCGGCGGCTTAAACCGGCTTCTACAGCTAGCTGCTCCACGGTCAATCGATCGGTCACATGCGAGTTGATATACTCTAAAACTGCCGTTATCTCTGAGCGCCTCGACCTGGCAGCATGAGCGGAGTTGCCGGTAGATGCATTCTGTTTCAAAAGCCGGGCTACGCGTACTGTCAACTGCATAATCCCCGCGAACATGTTTGCCTCAAATCCCAATTGCTTTTCATTAAATTCACGATGCAACTGGTCAAACCATTGTCCGAACTCCAGGCTTTTGTCGACAAGCGCGATATGAGTCCCGGGGGGACGATCGAACACGGATAATGCCTCGCCGCCATTGCCGTAAGGGGACAGCCAGTTTTTAAGCTCATTTATGAATTCAGGTAGGATGCAGATGTTGTACACGAGAAGTTTGCTTTTGGCCGACGCTCCGCTTGGACGCAAGATATGCGAGGTGCCAACCGGCAAAATATACAGACACCCCTTGGTCGTCCTCTCGATTTGTTCACCGACATAATGGTAGCCTTCTCCTGACATAACATAGACGATTTCAAGATAAGCGTGATCATGCTCCCTCAGCTCGAAGCCTTCTTCCCAGCGATTGATGAACAGCGGAAAATCCCCCTGAAAATGCTCTGCGACCGCGGAATGATGAATAGGCGCCTTGGAAGCCTTTTTAGATAGAACACTCTGTTCCTGGTCACTTTTGTCCATGGTTTTTGTCACTTCTCCCTGTTCTGTCTTCTGCCCGCTTATTATACAATCAACCTTATAAAAGCGAAAGGGGTTATCCATACATGAAGCAGACTACGAAGAAACAAGCGGCAACCTGGATCTGGTATCCCGGTGATTTCGAAATCCGTTTGCACGAAAAAATGTCGGTTAAGCGCACTGCGCGAGGAGTCATGTACCCTGCCTATTGGCGCCTTGACCGGCACTATTCCAACATTAAGTTCCGCTATATATACGATTTGCCGGAGGAGGAGCAAATTACAATTCATGCGGAAGGGACATTCTCCCTTTATATCGACGGGAGGGACAACTATCGCTCGGCCGATTACTCCATTACGCTGCCGGCCGGGCGCCATGAGATTAACATAAGCGTCTACCATGATATGGAGGCGCCGGCCCTGTTCATCGAGGGTCCCAACATTCGGACCGACTCGTCTTGGGAAGTTACCTCCTATCAGAATGAGTGGGTGGCGGTTGGAAATTGGACGTTCGATTCGCCGGATAACCCCCCGTCGCACTTCCGCCTGTCGCTTACTCCGCAGGAACCGGTATCCGAGGAGCTGCGGGACGGCTATCCGTTACTTGACTTTGGCCGGGAATCGTTCGGGTATCTTCGGTTTCACAACTTGACGGGCTCTGGAACAGTGAGAGTGTACTATGGGGAGTCCATTGCGGAAGCGCTCTCGCCGGATGAATGCGTCACGCTTGATCGGTTTGATGCCCATGATGCGAAAGAACGGGAAGAAGAAGGCATTTACACACTTGAGGACGGCAAAGCCTTTCGGTATGTATGGATCCAGTCCGATCCTGACGTGCGCTGGGACAGCGTATCGATGCTGTACGAATATGTGCCGGTGACTTACCGCAGCTCGTTCGAATGCTCGGATCCAAAGCTTAACGAGATTTACAGGATCTCTCTCTATACGCTGCATTTGAACACGCGAGAGTTCTTCCTTGACGGGATCAAGCGGGACCGATGGGTCTGGTCGGGTGACGCTTACCAGGCGTTCCTGATGAATTATTACAGCTTCTTCGACCTTGATGTGACGCGAAGAACGCTGGTTGCGCTTAGGGGCAAGGATCCGCTCACGATGCACATCAACACCATTCTGGACTATTCGTTCTACTGGTTTATCTCACTTTATGACTATTATCTTTACACCGGCGATTTCGCTTTCATTCAGCAGTACTATGACCGGGCGGTGAGTCTGATGGACTTCTGTCTGAAGCAGCTGAACGAAGAGGGTCTTGTCGAAGGAAGGCCGCAGGACTGGGTGTTCGTGGATTGGGCGGATTTCCAGAACACGGGCGCCGTCAGCACGGAGCAGATTTTACTCGCGCGCGGGCTGGAAGCAATGAGCCTGTTCGCTTCGCTAATAGGTGACAACGCGGCCTCCGCCTCCTATGGCGCGCTCGCGGAAGAGATCAAGTCAACCACGCTTCGGCTGTTTTGGGATGAGGAAAAGGGTGGTCTGCTGCATCATCGGGTCGATGGAGAAACGAGGCCCACGCTCACGAAACATGCCAGCATGTTCGCAATGACTTATGGCTACTTATCGTCGGAACAACGCGCAAGCGTCATAAGCAAGGTGATGCTGAATTCCGACGTTCCGAAAATCCGGACGCCGTATATGCGGTTTCACGAACTAGCGGTACTATGCGAAAGCGGGGAGCATGATTATGTGCGAAGGGAAATGCTCTCCTACTGGGGAGGTATGATCGAGCTCGGAGCGACCTCTTTTTGGGAAGAGTACGATCCGTCGTTGGCGGACGATGCGCATTATGGCATGTACGGGATGCCCTTCGGTAAAAGCTTGTGTCACGCCTGGGGAGCGGGTCCGATCTATCTGCTCGGAAAATACTTCCTTGGGGTCACGCCAATTTCCCCGGGTTACGAGACCTATCGGATCTCGCCGAATCTTGGCGGTCTGACGTATATGAAGGGGAAGGTGCCGGCGGGAGAGGGTCAAGTGTCTATCGAGATGGACTTTACGAGCATTCGCGTGGAAAGCACGATTGGAACAGGAGTGCTTGCACTCATAAGCGCTGAACCTCCGCTATGCGTCAATGCCGAGGCCCGGGCCACTGGCGGGAACTGCTATGAAATCACGATCGAGCGAAACAAAAGCTATTCGATTACTTATCGTTCGGAAGCCTAAGACTTATTTCTGGACCGGCCGCATATCATTTATAATCGCATGGGCTGCATTATCTCGTTACCTCCGGAACAACCGGCTATTTCCCGAATCCTTCCGAGGTGGCTTGCTCCAAGCTTTATCATGGTCCATTCGAGGTGCTTGGAAATCCGCATGCCGGAGATGATTCCAATACTTCCTTTGGTTCGCAGATTTGTTCGGTCTTCAAGCATCCGCAAAAGAAGGATCTGTACATTGCGCTGGGAGACCGTTGGGTTACAGAACACACGCCGGGAAATCCCAAGACCTATGAAGAGGCTGCAGCCGTATTTGAACGTATTTTTAATCCATCCGGGGATCTGAATGAGGACAACGGAGATAATTTCCAACCCGTTGATACGACTAAAGCGGGTTTTGTATGACTGCCGTTCCGATTTGACGGCAAGATGGCTTATCTAGACTGGAAAGATGAATGGCGAATTGAAGATTATGAATAAACCGCGATTTTGTAAAAGCAAAGTTAGATTAACCGCCTATACACAGTAGGCGGTTTTCTTTTGCCGTAAAATTGGCTTTCAATGAATGAACTTTCATGAGCGGATTTTATATATTTCCACCTCTTCATCATTTTCCACACGGCAAAAATGGTTGATTTATCAAGGTTTTTCGTGAATTGAACGTAGAATGACGAAAATAAACGATAGCTTGGGAATTCGTTCTGTTTACGTTTCCTGGAAGCGCTTTTAAACTAAAAATGCAAGGAGCGGATCATCGACGCCTGGCAGCTTCACACTCTAGCACTCCGATGGCCTCTTATCGCGATCTATCAATTGGCGGGTAAATGAAAAGGGAGGAATGTAAATGAAAAAGAAATGGTTAACGGTCATGCTTGCCTTAACGATGATTATCGTAAGCTTGGCAGCATGCAGCGGGAACGGCGGAGAAAAAAATAACGAGGGCAGTACGACGAATTCACCCAGCAATAATCCAAGTACTACGCCTGCTGCCGATCCCCAGCAATACGGCGACACAGGGGGCTTGACGCTTCCGATTGTAAAAGAGCCAACCACGATTACTTACATGCTGCCGAGTAATGCCGCGAACTTGAACGATAACAAATTGGTTGTAAACGAGATTCTGAAGCGTACGGGCATTAAAGTGGAATTTCAAACGTATTCGCCGCAAACGTACCAGGATAAATTGAAGGTTGTGGTTGCTTCAGGAAAGCTGCCTGATATTTTTACTGGACTGAAATCCGCGGAGCTAAAGAAAATCGGTCAGCAGAAGGGAGTAGCGGCCATCACGGATTACGTAGATGCGCTCCCGAATTTCAGAAAGCTTTACGTAGAGGAAAATCCTTGGGTAATTAAATCTTACGGCGATCAGAGCGGCAATCTTTATACATGGCCGATCTTCAACCTGAATAGGGACGTGAACCACGGCTTCTTGTATCGGAAAGATATCTTAGACAAGCTTGGCATTCAAGAATGGACGAATACGGAGGAATTCTATCAAGCACTCAAAAAGCTAAAAGAGGCTTATCCGGATTCATATCCGTACGCCTCCAAAGGGCTGGCCAATATTTTCAGGGATTGGTCGTTTGGATGGGGACTTGGCAATACCGACAATTATCCGGCTTATTATGACGAGAAGGATGGATTATGGAAGTTCGCCAGCGTGCAGCCTGCCCATAAGGAAATGCTGGATTTCATGAAAAAGCTGTATAACGAAGGCCTGATTGATCCTGAGTTTCTAACGGATACGCAGGATTCGTGGACGACGAAAATGACGACCGACAAGTCGTTCGTCACTTGGGATTGGATCGGAAGACTAGACTTATTTTACAACCAAATCAAGAGCCAAAATCCCGAGTACGATCTCAGGTATGGCAATCCTGTCGGTCCGACCGGCAATGTCCGAAGCCTTCCTGAAGTGTCCGACTTCAGCATCGCCGTGGCGAACAATAAAAACACGGAAATTTCGTTAAAGCTGCTTGATTATTTGACCAGCCCATCCGGCAGCGAATTAATGACCATTGGGGTGGAAGGCGTAAATTTCGAATGGGGCCCAGACGGATTCCCGGTTTATCCTGAGCTTGCCGATTTGCCTTTGGTTGACATTGGCGTGCTTGAGGACCGCTACAGCATGTGGCTCGAAGGCGCCTATTTAAGACCGGACAGACGCAGCATATACTATAAATTTTCCGAGAAGGAACAGGAGGCGCAGGATAAAATCTTGAACGGGGATAAGCGGGAAGCCCGCGATCCGATCTTGAATTTTACCGACGAGGAAATCTCTATCCTCTCCGAGCTTCAAACCTCCTTGCAGAAGGCGGCCGAAGAATTTAACGCCAAATATATTCTCGATAAAAATTACGGAGAGAAGCAGTGGACGGATTGGGTAGGCAATGCCGCAAAGAATGGGGCGGAGCAGGTGATCAAAGTTTACAATGACGCGCAGAAACGATTCGACGAAAAGAAATAAAGATGCCATTTAGCAGGCGAGAGGGCATTCGGATACCGTACTGGATGCCTCCTCTCAAGGCGGGGAGGAACCATCATGCAGCAATCAAACCTGGAACTCGAATCGCCGAGCGGCGAGAAGCGGCTGCATTCACGATTTGAGGCAACTTGGAAGCATATCAAGCGTGACAAGCAACTGCTTATTTTATTCATTCCATGCATCGTATTCTATCTCTTGTTTCGTTACGGCCCGCTTTATGGATTAATTATTGCTTTTAAGGACTACAGCGTTTTTTCAGGCGTTTGGGGCAGCGATTGGGTAGGGCTCAAACATTTTGTCAAATTTTTTACGAGCGATGATTTCTGGCTTTTGTTTAAAAATACGCTGCTGTTAGGATCTTACACGCTTATATTCGGTTTTCCTTTCCCGATCCTTTTAGCCGTATTGTTAAATGAAGTCAGGGTAAAATGGTTCAAAAAATCGGTGCAAACCTTCAGTTATCTTCCTGCGTTTTTGTCTGTAGTCATCATTTGCAGCATGATCATCGATTTTTTGTCTCCGAACAACGGACTATTTAATCAGATGATCGCAGCGCTCGGTTTTGAAAAAAAATACTTTCTGATTGATCCGAATTGGTTCCGGCCGATTTATGTCATTTCTGAAATTTGGGGAACGATGGGCTATGAGGCCATCATCTATTTGGCCGCAATCGCGGGCATCAGCCCGACGCTTTATGAGGCAGCAAGAGTCGATGGAGCAAGCCGGTTCCGGATGCTTAGACATATAACGCTTCCCGGGCTGCTGCCTACGCTGCTGATCATGTTCATTCTCAAGACCGGCTCCATGATCCGCATCGGTTATGAGAAGGTTTTGCTGCTGTACAACCCGCTCACTTATGACGTTGCGGACGTCTTCTCTACCTATGTATATAGAAAAGGCTTATTGGAATCCAACTATAGCTATGCGGCGGCCGTCGGCTTGTTCGAAGCATTGGTAGCCATGGTTATGCTGCTGGCGGCAAACTATCTGAGCAAGCGGATCGGAGGGAACGGGCTATGGTAGGAGAGAGCAGGCTTACCGTTTTCGGCATCGTCAATACCATTATTTTGACCTGTGTCGCCATCGCGACGCTTTACCCTGTCATCTATATAACCGCTATATCTTTAAGCGATACGGCATCCGTTATGCAAGGAGACGTTTTTTTGCTCCCTAAAGGATGGAATCTGGAGGCTTATGCGGAGGTTTTGAAAAACAACAAAATACCGAGGGCTTATTTGAATTCGATCTGCTATACGGCACTGGGCACACTCGTAAATTTGTTGTTTACGGCCATAGCCGCCTATCCGCTGTCGCAACGGACGTTTTTCGGAAGAAGATTTTTTATGCTGGCGATCGTGATGACGATGTTCTTTAATGCAGGCATTATACCGACTTATATGGTCGTGCAGCAGCTCGGCCTTTTGGATTCCGTGTGGGCGCTTGTTTTGCCGAATGCGATATGGACGATGGAATTGATTATTTTAAAAAGCTTCTACGAAAATATGTCGAGCCAAATTCGGGAAGCGGCCTTAATCGACGGCGCTTCGGAATTTCGGATTTTGTTTAACATCGTCATTCCGTTATCCAAGCCGGCGCTGGCATCTATCGGATTGTTTTACTTTATGGGCCATTGGAACAGCTTCTTCCTGCCTTTGATTTATTTAAGCGACAAAGATATGTATCCTTTGCAGGTTGTGCTAAGGGATATGCTCATTTATAACACCGAGAATGACGCAGGGCTTGTGGATCGTGCCGCCTTGGCGCCGCAAGCGATGAAAAACGCGACCATTGTGCTGTCGATGGTTCCCGTGCTGATGATCTATCCTTTTGCACAGAAGTATTTTGCGAACGGCGTTATGCTGGGCTCGGAAAAGGGTTAAATGGACGAATGTGGAATATAAGTTGGATGACATCCTGAGAGGTGACGCCAATGAATCGACTAATCGCTAACAGAGGGCTGCTGCAAATTTTTTTCTCCCTGCTGCTAGTCATCGTAATCATGTTTGTATCCAATTATATCGTCTATCAAAATTCGATCTCCGGCATCTACGATAAAGTGACGCAAAATAACCGGATGGCCGTTAAAAATATTATTCAATCGTTTGACAGCCACTTTATGACCGTGAACAACTTGATTTTTGCCATACATGGCTTGCCCTATGAAAACGTCGTGTCACGCGAAAACGGGGAAATCGACATGGTCAAGGTTTATATGCTTCAGGACAGTCTTTCGACTTTAATCTCTTCGATCGATTTCATCGATGATGTCATCGTATTTTATGATAATGCCGACTTGGCGATTACCTCGAAGGGCACGAGTGATATGAATGTCCTGTTTAATCAAAAATATAAGCATTCGATGCAAACGGCGGAGTATTGGAAATCATTTGCCCGGTCAAAACATACGTTTACGATGTTTCCTGCCGACGATTACTCCGTTTCAACGGACGGATTATCGAGAAGAAGCCGGCAGCTGATGGTGGCGATGGACGGCAATAAAGTCAGGTTATCGGACAAAAACGTCATGCTCATCATCGACGTCGAAAAACTGCAGCAGCAGGTCAATCTCAAAGGATTAATTCCAGGCGCCTCGCTTATCGTGCTCGATTCCAGCCGTAACGTTATTTTGAGCACGGAGAAGGATTGGGATCTGATCGAAGTGCTTAACGACGTCTATTTTAACGCATCCGATGAAGCTTCCTTTACCCGTGAAAATTTTGAATATCATTTCTATAAGTCCGACTATAACGATTTTATTTATATCGATAAAGTACCGTACCAATTTCAAAATATCGGATCCGTTACGGACGCAAGCCAAATGATTATGATCAGCGCGATCATCAGCGCCATTATATTGTCTGTCTTGTTGAGCGTTTATTTGTACCGGCCGGTAAAAGGCATCCTTAAATTGCTGGGCGGGGGAGCAATCAAAGGCAACGATTTTCGGAAGATTCACAGCGGAATCGTAAAAGTGCAGACAGAGAACGAAACCTTAATTAAACAAATGGATTTCGTCGATAAGGAGATGCGGAGGGGCGTTTTCCTCCAGTCGTTGGATGAACATTCCCATTCCCAACAATATGACCTGCAAATGCAGAAATATTATCCGTATTTCTTCCAAGAGCGTTATTTTGTAATGGTCAGCCTGCAATTCATTCGCCGCGAAGAAGGGGAACAGGCGAATTGGCGGATCGAAGAGCTGACGGAGTGGATGCAGCAGGAGCTGCTGCAAAGGTTTAATCACGCTGTTGTTTTTCATGCCGGGCATTTGGAGTTTCTAGCGCTTGTTGGGATGAAGGAAGCGGCGAACCGAAAACAGGTGCTGGACGGCATAGGAGCTTTCGTTAAGGACGCGGCCGGCCAGGAGCTTGAATCATTTCGAATCAACGCGTTCGCGAGTAAAAGCTATGATTCGAGAATCAGCAACATTTACGCTGCCAATCAAGACATTCGGCACGGCATGGAGTACCGGAACGTGAAGCAAACCGGTGCTGTTGTCGATACGGAAACGATCCGCTACGTTTCAGACGTTTATTTTCCGTTTGAAAAGATCGAGAAGCTCTCCAATTGCCTGCTAAGCGGTAAAACAAACGAGGGCTTGAAAATCGTGGAAGAAATGCTGGCAGAGAACGTACGCCGCAACATTCATTTTCATCAGCTTACGCATATTGCCAAAAGCATATTTCTTTATTTGCTGAAGCAAGTCGGAGAAACGGCGGTTAACAGCAAGGACCTTCAGCAGGAGGCTAGAGATTTTTCCAGAAAGCTGGAACTGGCTTTCCATTACGAGGAAATCCATGAAGCTGTTATCGAGGCCGTCAGTTATATAGCTGATAAGCGCGGCAGCGAACAGAAGAGCAAGCTTAATGCAGCATTTATATCACAGTACATCGAGCTTCATTACATGGAGAACCTGTATTTGGATCATATGGCCGAAGTACTGGGCACCAGCCCGAAATACTTCTCGAATTACTTCAAGAAAACGTTTGGCATTAATTTCGTGGAATATCTCAATAAGGTCAGATTGTCCCACGCGCGGGAATTTCTGAAAAACACCGACCTCAGTGTCGCGGAAATTGGGGAGAAGACCGGTTATATGAACTCTTCCACCTTCACGACTACCTTCAAAAAATATAACGGAATATCGCCAAGCGAGTATCGAAAAAAAGAAACGGATTGAATCGGAGGAATCAGGCATGAAAGCTGTTGCGGCCTTAAAAGGCAAAATTTCCATCACGGACATAGATAGAGCATCGCCTCTTCCCGGTCATATTCTGATCCGCACCGAATATTCGGCGATCAGCCCAGGTACCGAGCTGTCCTTCCTGCGGCGCGCTTCGGATCAGGAGGTCATACTCGGGTACAGTGCCGTAGGAATCGTAGAAGAGCTCGGCGAAAACGTCACGGGAGTTAAAATCGGCCAGAGAGTAGCCTGTTACGGAGCTCCTTATGTAAAGCATGCGGAATGGTTAACGGTTCCGTCTAATCTGACGGCAATCGTGCCCGAACATGTACGGCCCGAGGAAGCCGCATTTGCGGGACTCGGAGCAATCGCGATCCATGCGCTGCGAACGGCAGATATCAGGTTCGGCGAGACCGCGGTGACCGTAGGGCTTGGCTTGCTCGGTCAGATCATCTGCCAAATTGCTTCTGCGGCAGCTTTCGGCGTAATTGGTCTCGATTTGGCAGCCAACCGCGCCGAGCTGCTTAAAAGACATGGCGTGAAGCACGCTTACGATAATCAGAAGGTTATGGAAGAGCAATTGCTGCAGATGACGGGAGGGCATGGCGCTGATTGCATCCTCCTTTGCGCCGGCGGTCCAGGGGAGGAACTCATTAATCAATCGCTGCATTGGATCCGGGACAAAGGGAAAATCGTCATCGTAGGAGATTTATCTACCGCCTTTTCTCGCAATCTGATGTTCGGGAAAGAGGCACAGGTGCTTATATCCCGGGCAGGAGGACCAGGCAGGTATGATGCCGGCTATGAAAAAGAAAACCATGATTACCCGATCGGGCATGTAAGATGGACAGAAGGGAGAAACATTGGCGAATATATACGGCTGCTCTCCGATAACCGAATATCGATTTTGCCGCTTATTACGAACGTCTATCCCATGGAGAGGGCACAGGAAGCCTATGCCAATTATGAAAACTCGCTTGATGTGATGGGGACGCTTCTCAAATATGAGAATTAAATCATCGTCACAGCCGGGAAACCACGCGATAAAAGGGGATCGCTTCATCTATTTAGAGACTATTAAAGGACATTTCTATAAATGAAAGGGTTATATAGCCCTAATGAAAGGAGGGATCAAATTCTGCTGCGGACCGAACGCTTGCTTTCTTACACCTGTGGATGACATACGGCTGCTCTTGAAATGTGTTGCAATGCTGGAAATGGGTTCAAAACAAAGGAGGTAATGTGATGCAAAACGGTAAATTTCGCGCTTTCATCCTTATGCTTTGTTCGATATTGGCAGTCACGGGCTGGGGTGGTGTGTTTGCAGCAGCCGAATCAAGCAGATTGGCTCAGAAAACCTATGGAAGTCCAGAAGAGCTGCTCATCCCGAACAATTACACGGTAGCGGTATTTAATGGAACGGTTGGCCAAGAAGAGGGGCGGAATGTGCTTTATGCGACAAGCAAGGGGAAGCCGGGTCATCTTAATGTCATCGACTTAGAGGATTATAAGCTTCTTCGAAGTATTCCGATCAGCCCTTCAGAAAGCTCATGGGCCCATACCATCGCTCCTGACGGCACGTTGTTCTTAGCCGCTGATGGCGGAGGAGCCAGGCTGTGGAGTTATTCGCCTGTTACGCATATTCCGGTGCAGGTTGCCCAGTTCGACGGTCAGTCCGTCCCGAACAGCATTACGACCGATGAGCAGGGACGCGTGTATGTAGGGACCTATCCGGGCGGAAAGGTCTATCAATATGATCCAACCACTAGTCAAACCAGAGATTATGGCCGTGTCATAGGGCAGCTGGATCAAGAATACGTTCGTTCCATTGCTTATCAAGGCGGCAATATTTACGCTGGAACCGCCCACAAGCAAATTGTTCGGGTGAATCTGGAAACGGGGGAGAAGACGGATATTGCGGCTGCCCTCACGGTCAAAGAGGATACGGTATATGATTTGAGCACAATCGACAACCGCTACTTATTCGCAAGATATACCGACGGAAGCGGAATACCGGGCGAAGCTTTTATCTATGATACACAAACGGAAGCCTGGCTGGATGTCGTTCTGGACAATGTGACCGGCTTGCATGCAACGGACTCTTTGAATGGAAAACTTTATTATATGTCCGACAAGAAGCTGAAAACGTTTGACCTTGCCACACATGAAATAGAGCTTACCGGGATGGAATATGCGAGCGGCCTTCGCGGCGCGGACTGGGCTGAATTTCCTAACCATCCGGAGCTGCCCGGCAAATCACTTGTAACGGTGCGATACGACGGCGGCGTTACGATCATGAATATCGAGACGAAACAGGTTCATTTGCTGCCTCCGGTCATTCCCGGACTGCCTGGCGTCGTGAACCGGCTGCAGAGTGTATCCGAAACGCAGTTGATTACGACCGGCTCCCAAGCGAGATCATCATTGGTTAATTTAACGGATAATACAGCGAAGCCGTTCAGCATTGGTCAAGCAGACAGCGTATACGCGGTTGGTACGAAAGTATATATGGGCGTGTATCCGGAAGGCGGCCTCTATGAATATGACTTGGCGGCTGAACCGGGTCCTGCAAATCCCAAACGGCTGGCGGTATTGGGGAACGATCAGGAGAGATTGGTAAATATAACGGGCGGTCTTGGCAAGCTGTTTATTTCTACCATTTCCGGTTACGGTACACTGGGAGGCTCACTCACGGTTTATGACCTAGCAACCGGGGAAATGAACGTTCACCGTCATGTCGTGGAGAATCAGAGCGTTCTGAGTACAACGTTCCACGATAATAAGCTTTTCGGATCTACAACGATTCGAGGAGGGCTGGGCTCCGAGCCGACGGAAGAGGAAGCGAAAATATTCGTCTGGGATGCCGTGACAGATGAGAAGATTACTGAATTTCCGCTGCGGATTCCGGGTCTTGAGAAACCGATTTATATCGGCGATCTCTCCGTCGGTCCGGACGGTTTGATCTGGGGCGCATCTTACGAATATATTTTCGCCATAGATCCCGATACGTACGAGGTCGTCAAAAGCAAAAAGATTTATCCGAAGCTGAATTTCAGCCAATGGGCGCATCACCCGCTTCGCTGGTCCGAGGATGGTCTGCTCTATGTTTTATTCAACAATAAATTAACGGTGATTGATCCGGAAACGTTAGATTTCCGAACGCTGGCGGATACTTCCCGTTTCGATCTGGGGATGGACGGCAACTTGTACTTTACGGACCAAGCCACGAATACGATCCTATACCGCATGAAGGTGGACGGGGAGGTAGTCGTCGAACCGCCGGGCATCCCTCTCCCTGTCTCGAACGCAGGATTGGAAGAGAGCGTGAACCATGGAGCGATCCCGGGCTGGAGCTCCTTGTTTGCCACCGGAGCGGATTACGGCTATGCAATCAGCGATAAAAAAAGCTTAACGGGCAGTAAAAGCCTGCTTATAACCGATAAATTGCGAACGGCTTCCGTCGCGCTGCAGAGCGATAAAATTCCGGTAACCCCTGGCGAAGATTATGAAGCGGGAGTCAACTTGTACATCGAATCAGGCCAACCGGGCTTCATGTTCCGCTTCTTCGATGAGAAAAACGCAGCAATCTCCACCTTGGAGATCCATTTGGATGAGTCTAGGCTGGCGCAGTGGCAGAAGGTCATGCTGAAAGGAAAAGCGCCTGCTAATGCCGCATATGCCAGACTCATTGCAGTCACGAGCCGGTATAATATCGCGTCAGCTTACTATGATGATTTCTATGTCACGGTTAAGGATACGAGACCGCCGGTCTCATCTGTAAACGTGAGTCCTTCACCTAATGCCTCCGGCTGGATCAAGCAAGATGCGCTCATCACGATAGCAGCAGAATCCGCCGCCTCCCTATCGTATGCGGCGGAAGGAGCACAGCCGATCGAGAAAGTGATTGTTAAAGGAAACCGGGCGGAGTTTCCGATTACGAATGAAGGCGTCACGACAATCACCTATGCTGCGGCCAATGCTTCGGGCGTTCAAGAGGAGCCCCGATCATTGGAAATTCAAATCGATAAAACGGCGCCTGTCATACAATTTACCGGCAAAACGGCCTATTCCATTGAAGAAACGGTGAATGTGGGTTGTGCGGCCGTTGACAATTTATCCGGCTTGGCCGGGGATCCTTGTTCCAAGCCGTTGGCGGAAGGCGCTGCTTATCAGATGGAGCCTGGAAGCCATTCAATAGAGGTGACGTCTGACGATGCTGCGGGCAATTCAAGCATAAGCACGATTACTTTTGAAATAGACGTAACCTATGAAGGCATGTGCGCGCTCGTTCGTAAATTTACCGCTCAAGATCCGGGGATAAGCAAAGCGTTATGCACCAACTTGCTGCTTGCGCAGGAAGCGGAGAGACGCGGGAACGATAAAGCGAAAACGAATTTGCTCAATGTATTCAAGAAGCAGGTTCAAGTCTATTCTGGCAAAAAAATGACCAAAGAGCAGGCGGATATTTTAACCAAACTTACGGCTTATTTATAAAGCTTTCATATAGCCTTTTATAGAACCTTTCATAGAGCACAAACGGCAAAAGCAGCAAAAGCAGGCCCTAAGGGTCTGCTTTTTTTTCGGCATTCATCCCTCTCCAGGAATGTTCTTTTACGATTAACTCCCATTCTTGACGACAAGCATGCAGCCGTCAAGCAAGCAGGACATATAGATGCAATCCTATCGCAAATAGACAAGCATCTTGTAAGTAAGCAGGAAGGGTGTTGTTCTATAATGAAGAAGCGATCACCGGAATCAAGAGAAGAGGATGGGATGAGTTGGCCATGAAATCGGAGGAAACGAATATAGAATACCGCTGGGCGATGACGGAGGCGCTGCTGCCGGAAATTCCGGATTATTCGGTGCGAATAACCGACTTCGGCGCGGTGGGCGACGGGCGAACCGACAATACGGATGCGTTCCGCCAGGCGACCGAAGCCTGCGTTAACGCGGGGGGAGGCCGGGTGGTTATACCGCCGGGCATCTGGTTGACCGGTCCGATAAAGCTGGCGTCCCGGCTGGAATTGCATGCCCAGAATGGGGCGGTCATACGGTTCAGCAAGCGGTTTGACGATTATCCGCTAATTGCTTCACAGTTCGAAGGGAAACCGTCGATTCGCTGCCAATCGCCGCTCGATGCCGAAGGCGCGGACCATGTGGCGATTACGGGAAAAGGCGTATTCGACGGCGGAGGAGAAGCGTGGCGACCCGTCAAACGGTGGAAAATGACGGATAAGCAATGGGAGCGTCTGCTGCGCTCCGGCGGAATCGTTGACGAAGCGGATGGCATATGGTGGCCATCTGCGGCAGCGATGGAAGGAGCCGCCGTTTTGGAGCGGCTGATTGGCGAAGGAAAGCGGGAGCCTGCGGATTATTTGCCTTGCCGCGATTTCTTGCGCCCGAACCTCCTCAGCTTCCGGCGATGCAGCCGCGTGCTGTTGGACGGACCGACCTTCCAAAACTCGGCGGCATGGAACCTGCATCCGTGGGCGTCCGAACATGTGACCATACGGAACGTTACGGTGCGCAATCCGTGGTACGCACAAAACAGCGATGGGCTTGATATCGACTCGTGCCGCAATGTCGTCGTGGAAGACTGCACATTTGACGTGGGCGACGACGCCGTCTGCCTGAAGTCAGGAAAGGACGAAGCGGGCCGAGAGCTCGGCATGCCAAGCGAATATATCATGATCAAGAACTGCATGGTATACCACGGACACGGGGGATTCGTAATTGGCAGTGAAATGTCCGGAGGCATCCGCCATGTCCATGTCAGCGATTGTACATTCATGGGTACCGATATCGGACTCCGGTTCAAGAGCGCAAGGGGACGCGGGGGCATCGTCGAGGATATCGTCATCGAACGGATCCGCATGACTGACATCGCAGGCGAGGCGATCTCCTTTCACCTCTTCTATGAAGGCGTCGAAGGCTCGGGAACAGTACGCGATGAAGAGGTTCCGGTTACGATTGGGACACCGGTGTTCCGCAACATTCATATCATTGATGTCCATTGCGATGAAGCGGACAAAGCGTTTCTCGTGAACGGATTGGCGGAAATGCCGCTCGAAGGGGTGACGGTGCAGGGGCTCACCGCAGCCAGCCGGCAAGGCGTCGTTTGTCATCACGTCAAGCGGCTGACGCTTGCGGATGTTACTTTGTTCACGGAAGAAGGCCCGCTCGTGAAGCTGCACCAGAGCCGGGATGTGGAGATCATCCGTCTAGGCGGTGCTGGAGGAGCTTCCGATGAAGCGATGCTGGCAGTAACCGGCAGCAGCACTGCGCGAATCGAATGCCGCGATCCGCGAACGGCTGTCACGCAGCGGTCTGTAAGGGCATCCGATGAGGTAGACGCCAATGCAGCGGTCCGCATCAGTTGATCAGCTAATATTTGTGAGATTGCCTGTAGCGCACGGGCGCCACGCCTGCGACTTTTTTGAACGTTTTGTTGAAATGGGAAATATGCTCGAACCCGACCTGCTCGGCTATGGCAGTTACTTTCTGACGGGTCGTCCGGAGCAGCTTCTGCGCTTCGCGGATGCGGACCACCCGCACATATTCGCTAATATGGTAGCCGGTCAGCTTCAAGAAGACACGGCTTAAATAAGCCGGGCTTATGAAAAAATGTTTGGCAAGCTGCTCCAGCGTTAAAGCGTCGCGGTAATGCGCATGGATATAACCCATAATCTCCGCTACTTTTTCATGCATCGGATGGTTCGAGCCAGGCGTCTCCGGGCTGACCGCGTGCATGCGGCTCAGACGGATGAGCAGTTCAATCAGCAGATGGCGCACGTAACTATCGTAAAGGGATGGCTCCTCCTTGCATTCTGCAACCATTTGCACAAGAAGCCGTTCGATTTCAGACTGCTCCTTCACGGGGACCCTCAGCAAGGTGGATTCCTGAAAGGGTGGGAGCCGGAGCACATTGCCGTCCGCTTCGCGAAGAAATTCCGGAGTGAAATGAATAAGCACCCGTTCGAAATACTCCACCTGCGAGCTCGCGGTGGAGTGAAGCTCGTGGGGGACGATCACGACGATGTCGCCTTTTTGCGCGGTAAATACGCTGCCGTTCATCAGATAGACCCGCTCTCCCTCCAGCAAGCAATACAGCTCATAGCTGGCATGCGAATGGGCGCGGGGCATAGAGGTGGAGCGGGTGCTGCGCATATGCTGAATGACGAACGAAGCGTCTCCGATCATATGTTTTTTGCCGATTAGGTCATTCATCCGTAAAGAACCTCCTTAGCATCAAGTAACGATTCGAGAAATCCGGTTAGCAAGAGGCGAAACAGAGCTTAGACAAGCTGCTGTTTCGCCTTATTATGCGTTTGCTTATGATTTCGCCGCGTACCATTCGGAAAATTGTTTCTGATATTCCGCGATATATTTATCGAAGCCGGCTGCTTTCAGCTTCTCAAGCGCTCCCGGGAAATTTTCCTCGTAGTCAAGGAAGCCGCTGGCGATCGGCGCCAGAAATTCGGAGAAGACGCCGTTAATCTTCGTTTCCTCGTTTTTGACCGGTGTATTGTCGAAGTTGAAGCCTGCGCCTTTGGAAATAATCGCTTCGTCGTCCCATGCTTTGTATTGCGTAATGAAATCGTCAGGGACGGATTTGTCGAAGCGGATAAAGTTTTTGTTCATAAGCAGCCAGTCAGGAATGAGGGAATCGGTCGTATTCCGCGTCAACCGGCCGTTCTCGTCGAGCGTATAGTCTTTATCCTGGATGCCGTACGCGAACAGATCGTACAGCTCCTGGTTTTTTTGGAGCAGGTTGAAGAACATCACGTAACGTTCAGGATCGGCGGCATTCGCCGATACGAACCAGGCGGTGCTGTACGTGCCGCGGCTGATCTTAGGCAGATCCTTGCTCAGGAAATAGTTCGTGAGCTTGGCTGTCGGCACGGCCTGCGAGATCGTCGCTGCGCCTTCGAACGGACGCGCGGCGGTTCCGGCCCAGAACATCGCCTTGCCCGAGTTCCAATCGGATTGCAGCTGCGGCGTATTGGTTGCGGCGTATTTCGGAATGATTCCTTTTACATACCAGCTTCTAATGAGCTGGGAATAGGCTTTGAATTCCTCGCTCTCGAACCAGCTGATGATTTGATCGCCGTCAGCCGCTTCGTCGATCGCTAGGAAATCATTTTGCCAATACAGATTTTTATCCGTATATTCGTACATGAGCATCCTGCGGGCATCCGTGCTTGCGTAACCGATCAGCTCCGGGTGGGCGGCGTGGACTTTATCGTAAAATTGCTCCAGCTCCGCTAACGAGGACACGCTGCTCATGCCGACCTCCTCGAGCAAATCCTGACGGACGAGCACGCTGTAGAATTCGCCGGAGTTCGGCTTGTTGCCGACCGGAACGGCATATTGCTTGCCGCCGAGTTGGAAAGCTTTGAAAGAATTGTCGTCCACCGTTTTTTTCATATCCGCGGCTGCTTCGCTGTCCATATAAGGAGTCAGGTCCGCGTACAGTCCTTTGGCTACCGATTTGACCATGTAGTTGGTATCCGTATAGGTTGCAAAGTCTTCGCCGGTCGACAGCATGAGATCGGTTTTGCCGCCTCCGTATTCGGTCCAAGGAATAAATTGAAACTCGATTTCGGCGTTGATTTCTTTTTTTACGATATCCTTGAATTCCGCTTTCGCAAGCTCCTTCATCCGAAGCGATTCCTCTCCGTAGAGAACGATCTTCAGCTTGGCAGGCTTAAGCTCGCTGCCAGCGCCTTCATTATTGCCTTCGGCCGTGTTCTCCGGTGTTGTTCCAGTCTCGCCTTTGCTGCAGGCCGAGAGGAGAAGCAGGATTGCAAGGAGCAGACTTACCCATACTCGTTTCTTTAACATGCGTGAACCCTCCTATAAAATTCTGTTTATTTATTGTTCAATGGCATGAAAGATCGCTCCTGATCGTAGACATCGGATTGTTCCATCATACCATGTACAACCAGTCCTATCATGAACTAGCCCTTAACAGAGCCGACAATAATGCCTCTGACGAAATAACGTTGAAGGAAAGGATACAAGATTGCGATAGGCAGAACGGTGAGGCAGGTCATGGCCATCTTGGCTGTTTCGAGCGGCGGGGCGATCACTGCGCCGCCGATCTGCGCGCTGTTGCCTGATGCGAGATATTGAATATTGGCCATCATGAAGTACATCATGTATTGAATCGTATACAGCTTCTCGTCCGAGATGAGCATCAGCGACAAATAGAAGTCGTTCCAGAACTGAAGCGCATAGAACAGCGAGATGGTGACGAGACCGACTTGGCCGAGCGGCAGCATAATCCGGAAGAAGATGCGGAAATGGCCTGCGCCGTCGATTTGCGCGGATTCGATTATCTCGTGCGGAATGCTCTTGAAATAGTTGGCTTGCAAATACATGAGAAACACATTGAGCAGATAAGGAACGAACAGCCCCGCGAGCGTATCGTCCAGGTGATAGTATTTGGTGCTCAAAATATACCAAGGCAGCGTTCCCCCGCTGAACAGCATGGTGAAATACGCCAGGAAGGCGAAGAAATTACGGTAACGGAAGCCTTTGACCGTAATGACGTAAGCATAGGCCGTCGTAACTAGAACGGCGCATGCGGTGCCGAGCACGGTAACGGCAACGGAGGTCAAATAAGCTTGGAAGATTTGCTCCGCCTTCGAGCCGAACATGAATTTGTACGTGTCCAGGCTGAAGCCGCGAGGCAGGAAGGAATAGCCTTCCGCCGCGAGCTTCGCTTCCGTCGACAGCGAGCCGGAGACGGCGAGCACAAACGGTGCCAGGCAGATGAGGGCGAATATGCCGATGCAAATATAGAAAATAACAATAAGCGTTCTATTTTCTTGATTAGCCATATCACATGTCTCCTAAAATAGTTTACTTTCTTTGTCGTACCAGCCGGCCAGCTTGTTTGCGACCAGGACGAGCAGAAATCCGAAAACGGACTGATACAGCGTAATAGCCGAAGCAAAGCCGAATTCCCCTGAACGAATTGCTGTGCGATATACATAAACGTCGATAATATCGGTCGTCGGAAGCAGCAGCGGATTCAGGAACGTGACCCCCATAATCATGCTGAGATCGCCTTTAAGCATGCCGCCGATACTGAGCAGGGTAAGCAAAATAATCGAAGGTATGAGCAGCGGCAGCGTAATTCGCGTTATCAGCTGAATTCTGGATGCGCCGTCGATTCGGGCCGCTTCATAATAAGCGGTATCGATGCCTTGCAGGACTGCGTAATAAATGATCGCGCCATAGCCCGCGCTCTTCCATATGTTTGCGGCGACCAAGATGACAACGAACATCCACGGATCGGAATACCAGTCGACAGGCTGCATCCCAAGCGTTCCGAACAGGCGGTTGATCAGCCCTTTATCGAAGTCCAAGAGGGAGAACAGAATGGCGCCGATGACGATCCAAGAAATAAAATAAGGAAAAAACATGACGCTTTGCGTAATTTTGATGAAGGATTTGCTTCTCAGCTCGTTCAAAATAATGGCAATCGCCACCGAGAAGAAGGTGCCGGTCAGCATGTACAGCACGTTCAGCATGACCGTATTGCGCGTGGCGCGAATCGCGCTGTCCATGCTGGAGAAGAAAAAATCGAAATTGTCGAAGCCCGCCCAAGGGCTGCCGAATATGCCGCCGTTGTAATTGTAATTTTTGAAGACTAGAATGAGGCCGCTCATAGGTAAGTAGGCGAACAGAATAAGTACAATAACTCCGGGCAAGGCAAGCAGCAGCAGCGGGCTGTCGTTGCGCATGGATTGGAGCCAGCTCTTGCGGCCGGCAGGTCTGGGCCGCTGTAACGCTTCGTCTGACATCGTAATTCACTCCTTCAAGATCTCTGTAAGATGGAAGCTTCCGCCGTTTAGGGTAACGAAGAGCCGGCGTGCTTACCTGAAAACAGCATATATCCCGCACAAATGTAAGCGCCATCATAAAGAAATGAAATCGCTTAAATCGACCGTGTTCAAGCGGCTTTAAAAAAATGAAATCGCTTAAAAAAACCGGTTCTAAGCGGTTTTTTCCTGTCTTTGGCGGCAGTGAACGGAAAGCTCGCGAAAAAAAAGAAGCCCCAAAGCAATTTGCTTTGGGCTTCCCTTTAGTCGTTTTGCTGCAGAATATGGTTCAAGCGCCATTTGGACGGAGTCACGCCGTAACGTTTTTTGAACAGCGTGGTGAAGTAGGTGCTGCTGCCGTAGCCCGTCCTCTCCGCGATCTCCCGAATATCCAGCTCCTGCTCGGTCATGAGCAGCGTGCGAGCTTGCTCGAGCCTAACCAGATTCACGAAGTCCGGAAAGCTGCTGCCCGTTGCTTCGGTAATGAGGCGGCTCAAATACGGAGGACTGATCGCCAGCATCTCGGCCAAGCTGTTCAGCGACAGCATCTGATCGCCGTAATGCTTGCGGATATAGGCAATGGCCTCGCCCGCCACGCTGCGGGTTTGCACCGTATTGAGCATCCTCAGCTTCTCGCATGCGTTCAAGCAAAGCTGCTCCAGCCAGCTTCTCAGCTCTTCATAATCCGTTATCCGCCAAATGCGCTGATAATGCTCAAGAAAGTCCGAATGCCGCGCGAAGCCGTCCGCATGGCTGGCATCGCCTAGCTTGTTCAGCTCCGAGGCGAGTCTGGACATGGCGATCGTCGCCTGCTCCGCCCGGTAGCTGCCGGCTGCGGCCAGAAGCCGCTCGATTGCTCTTGGAATCAGTTCCTGCTCCTGGTTTCTCACGACTTGCAGCACAGCTTCAAGCGTAGGGTCCGGTATCGGGCTGCTGTTCAAATGAATCGTATCATCCGTATGGATAACGGATGCTTGAAATTGAAACTTCAGGTATTGCAGGCAGCCGTTTGCCTCGTCGTACAGCTCTTTCAGCTGACCCGAATCGGTAGACAGCCGGCTGATGCCGATAGCGCAGGTGGTGCTTGGCCATGCTCGAATCTGGCTTTCGAGCCGTTCCCAGCGTTCGCGGGAGAGGCCGTAATCGCCGAAGCTGCCGGATAGCGTCTCGCTGACGATCAGTACGGCGGCTTCCGGATGCGGAAAAAATCCGCGACAGGCAGCCATGTCGCCGCACAGCTCCTCGGTCAGCCTTGGCAGGCTCTTGATCTTCTCCATCCATTCATCGCCCGACATGCCGCTCTCTGCGGCGGAATGGTTCAAATGCAGCACCGCCACGTAAAACGCCGCGTTGCCGTTAGAATCCTTCATGGGAGGAAGCGGGGACGATAAATGCTCCCCGGACCGGTAAGGCGACGTGAGCCAGCGAAGCAGGGCGCTGTCCTCGTTCTCGCGCTTTAGCTCCCCGAATCGTCCGGCGATTCTCTCGAGCTCCCGGTTCGCTTCTTCGAAGCCTCCGCCATGCGCGAAGGCCGGGCGATCGCCGAACAAATTATGGATGTTGCCGAATAGATGTCCGATCGGCTTGTACATGCGATGCGAGACGAACGCGGCAACGGCCGAAGCGGCGGCGATCAGCGCCAGACATAGTCCGATCATCAAACTTAAGGCGTTCGATATGTCCCGAATGCTGTCCTTGTAAGAGGTTTCCGAAAGAAACCAAAGCTCTCCCTGCTGCGCTTTGCGATACGTAACCAGCTTCTTGCTCCCGTTCTCGGACTTCCATATTACCGTCCCGATCTTGCTGTCTCCGGTTACGATTTGCCGCAGCATACCTTGATCGAAGGTTGTTCCGGGCGGCCCGTTCTGCATCAGGAGAAGGCCTTCAGCGTCCAGTACGGCATATCGCGTACCGCCGTCATCGCTGCTTCGGAACACATTTTCCTGAAGCTTCCGCAAATTGACCGTCATGGCGATCGCTCCATTGTATTCGCTGCTGCTGAAGGCGCGGTCATTGTAGAAGAGGGTCATGAGCGTCACTTCCGCTCCGCTGTTCATTGCCGCGGACCATACATACGGGGACTGCTTGATCTCGCTGCCCTTGACGCGCTCGAACAGCTCCTGTTTCGCCGAGTTGCTGAGCGGATTGTTCTCGAACATGAGGACCGGACCGTCCTGCCCCATGATATAGGCGTTCTCCAGAAAAGCGTTGACCGTAAGCGTGCCGCGTATTTGGCTGAGCGCGCTGTACAGCTGGCCGCTCCAGCTGTTGTCTCCGCTTTGCATCACCGTGTTAATGTTCGGATTGCGATAGAAGTCCATCGTATAGTTCTGAACCATGTCCATGTACTTCGAGAATACCGTTTCCGTATTAAGGAGAACGCTTTCATTTACTTGATTGACATTGTCGATCGTTTTTTCCCGAAACCACAAGAACAAGGCGGTAGCCAGCACAAGCACCGAACAGATCGATATCAAGGTTAGACTCATAAAAAATCTGATTTTTAGCTGCCTTTCTCCCCTCATCGCTATCGCTCCTTTATGGTAATAACTATACACATAATTGAAATGGAAGGTAACTGCTTGACAGCAAAATCAACCCGTTCCTATAGCATGGATATATAAAAAACGTGAAAATAAGCAAGGATGTTTGAACATTGCGATGTTTTCTTGAACTATACTTGTATAGGCTTACATTTCATTCCGTACAGGGAGGCAGGAGCATGCGCAAGTTTCAAAATCCGATTCTGTCGGGCTTTTATCCCGACCCATCCGCCATACGAGTCGGCGAAGACTATTACCTGGTTACGTCCAGCTTTGAGTTTTTTCCGGGAGTGCCGATTTTCCACAGCAAGGATCTTGTGAATTGGCGCCAGCTCGGCCATGTACTTGACCGCCCGTCCCAGCTGAATCTGGATAACATTCAACCATCAAGAGGCATTTGGGCGCCTACGCTTCGCTATCATAACGGTGTCTATTATATGATTACAACTTTCGTAGACAACGATAAGGAGTGCCATAACTTTTATGTGACAGCAACCGACCCGGCCGGCAGCTGGTCTGATCCGGTATGGCTGGAGGATGCGCCTGGCATCGATCCTTCGTTGTTTTTCGACGATGACGGCAAGGTCTATTACACCGGCAACCGGGTTCCGCCGGAGGGACAGCTGTATCCGAAGCATATGGACATCTGGCTTCAGGAGCTGGATTTGGCGAGCGGGCGGCTTATCGGGCCAAAAACGAGCATTTGGCAGGGAGCGCTCAAGGTTGCGCACGCCCAAGAAGGGCCGCATCTGTACAAAATCGGCAGCTGGTATTATTTGTTGATTGCGGAAGGTGGTACAGGACCTACCCATGCGATCACGATTGCGCGAAGCGATTCGCCGGCAGGCCCGTTTGAGGGCTACAAGGGCAATCCGATTCTGACCCATCGTCATTTGGGGCGCAGTTATCCGATCGTCAACGTCGGCCATGGCGAGCTGATCGAAACGCAGAAGGGCGACTGGTGGATGCTCTGTCTCGCTTCCCGTCCGTATGGCGGCTATTACCGAAACTTGGGGCGCGAAACGTTTCTTGTTCCTGTTATTTGGGAACGCGGGTGGCCGGTCGTTAGCCCGGGGAAAGGAGTTGTGGAGCAGGAAGGCGAAGCGCCGGACCTGCCAGAAACGGCATGGCCGCAGCTTCCGGCGCGCGACGATTTCGATTCGCCGGAGCTGGCGCCGATCTGGAACTTCATCCGCACGCCGCGCGGTGATTTCTGGAGCCTTACGGATCAACCCGGCGCGCTGCGCCTGACCTTGAAGCCGGCGTCCATCGCCGCTGCCGACAATCCTTCCTTCGTGGGCAGGAGACAGCAGCATAGCAGCTTTCGAGCCGAAACCTCGTTCCGCTTCGCACCGCAGGAAGCCGGCGATGTGGCGGGGCTCGTGCTGCTGCAGAACGCCGACTTCCAGTTCCGGATGGAATACGGAAGCTTCGGCGGCGTTACGGAAATCCGGCTTACGCAGCGGAAGCACGGAGAAGAGACGGTACTCGCCGCAAGCCCATACGGTGGAGAAAGCCTGATGCTGCGGGCGGAGGCGATTGACCAGCGGTACAGCTTCTTCTGGCGGGGAATCGAATCGGAGCAATGGCAGGCGCTGACCGAGGAAGCCGACGGCACGATTCTGAGTACCGATGTGGCTGGAGGTTTCACCGGTGCCTATATGGGCATGTACGCAGCTTGCACCGAGGCAGGCCGCTGGCATTACGCCGACTTCGACTGGTTCAGCTATGAACCGCTCGATTGCGAATAGGGAGCGGCCGTAAATGAGAAAGGAGTGCAGCTATGCTGATTACCGTATCCGTGCATGAAAAGGATAAGGCAGATTACAGCCGTTTGCAGGAGGCGGTCGACGCCATACCGAAGGGCTTGGAGGAAGCGGTCACGATCCGCATCAAACCGGGAATTTACGAGGAGAAGGTGACGATTCCTGCAACCGCGCCGCCTATTCTGCTGCTCGGCGAGGATCAAGAAAGGACGATACTGACATGGTCGGATAACGCCCATACACTGGGGGCGGACGGCGAGCCGCTCGGGACGTTCCGCACGGGCACGCTGAATGTGTTCGCCGAGTCGTTCACGGCGGAGAATGTGACGATCCAGAACGCCTCGGGGCCGGGTACGGGTCAAGCGGTGGCTGCCTTCGTGGATGCCGGGATGGCGGTATTCCGCCGCGTTAGGCTGCTGGGCGACCAGGATACGCTGTATACGGGCAAAGGCAAACAATACTATAGCGAATGTTACATCGAAGGCGATGTCGATTATATATTTGGCGCGGCTACCGCGGTTTTCGATAGATGCCGGCTGCATAATAAGCGTTCAAGGGGGTACATAACGGCTGCTTCCACGCCGCAAGACGAAGCGTTCGGTTATGTGTTCCTTGATTGCGTCATTACAGGCGGCGAAGAGGTGCGTGACGTTTATTTGGGCAGGCCATGGCGGCCTTATGCTCATGTTGCATTCATCCGGACGACCATCGACGCCTCGATTACGGCGGAGGGCTGGCATAACTGGGGGCAGCCGGATCGCGAAACGACGAGCCGCTACGAGGAATACGCTAGTATCGGAGCGGGAGCTGCCGCGGACAAGCGGGTGTCCTGGTCGCGCCAGCTGTCAGCGGAAAAGGCGGCGGGCTATCGGATCATTCATATTTTTGACGGCTGGCATCCTGAGGGCTACTAGCGCCGCCCGATGGAGCAGGCAGGGGAGAGGAGAGGGCGATGCCGATGAATGTTGAACGCTATTTGAGCTCGCTGACAGAGCAAGCGGCGAGGAAAAGGACGGAAGGCGCTGTGCCCGGCAGCGCGGAGAGAAGGGCCAGGCTGGGGGCTGCCTTCAGCCGTCTGCTCGGCGAATTCCCGGATGAGAAAGAGGAGCTTCAGCCGCAGCTGCTTGAACGGCGCGAATGTAACGGCTACGTGCGCGAGCATATCGAAATCGCGACGCTGGAAGGGCTGCGGATGAAGATGTACGTGCTGGTTCCGGATCGGCCGGCAGCTGATCCTGCGCCGGCCGTCATCGCGCTGCACGGCCATGGCTATGGGAGCCGGGAGATTGTCGGCTTGGAGCCGGATGGCACAGAGCGCGCGGGTAATCCAGGGCTCCATAAGGATTTTGCCATTTCACTTGTGCGGGAGGGGTACGTAGTAGCCGCGCCTGAGCTGATGGGCTTTGGCGGGCGGAGGCTCGCCGAGGACAAGGAGGAAGGGCCGGGTAAAAACTCTTGCTTCCGGCTGGCTGCGTCTTTGCTTATGATCGGTCGGACGCTTGCCGGCCTCCGTATCCGTGAAACAGCGAGAGCAATCGATTATTTGCAGGGCAGGTCCGGCGTGGATCCGAACCGGATCGCCATCATGGGCATTTCCGGCGGCGGACTTGTTGCGGGTTTCACGGCGGCGCTCGATCCAAGAATCCGCTGCGCGGTCGTCAGCGGGTACGCAAGCTTGTTCGAAGAGAGCATATTGGCCCGCAACCACTGCTTGGATAATTATATCCCGGGGATTTTGCTGGAGGCAGAGATGCCTGAGCTGCTTGGACTCATCGCGCCAAGAGGATTATTTCTGGAGTCAGGTGATACGGACCGCGTGTTCCCGCGCGGGCCGGCAGAGAAGGCGTACGGCGAACTTCTTAGCCTGTATGCGGCGGCGGGAGCGCCGGATGCCGTATTGGGCGATTTTTTCCAAGGAGGCCATGAAATGAACGGGGGTCCGGCTCTTGCATGGCTGCGCAGGCATTTGACGGAGCCTGCCGATATTAAGGGAGGAGAGGCATGATGGCGTCTGAACATAAGCAAATGAAATTGGAGGACTGGTCGCACCGGATAGCCGATACGATAATGAGCCAATGCCGGGAGGACGGCTTCCACGACTATCCGCTTGAGCGCTGGGCTTACGTCCCGGGCATGCTGCTGATGGCGATGGCGCGCGCGGGCAAGCAGTTGAACGAGGACCGCTATTATTCCTTTATGCACCGCCACATGGATCATTTCGTGGCAGAGGATGGTAAAATCGGCACCTATTCGCTGGAGGAATATAACCTTGACCAAATCAATCAGGGCAAAAATTTGTTCATGCAGTATGCGCGCACCGGCGATGAGCGCTATGCCAAGGCGGCTCATACGTTGGCCGCTCAGCTCTTGAGCCAGCCCCGCACCTCGGAGGGCGGCTTCTGGCACAAGAAAATTTATCCTTACCAAATGTGGCTGGACGGCCTTTATATGGCATCGCCCTTCCTGGCGGAATATGCCAAAGTATTCGAGCTTCCCGAGCTGCTGGACGAGACTGCGCATCAGCTGCTGCTCATTGAACGCAGAACCCGCGATAAGCGCAGCGGCCTGCTCTATCATGGCTGGGACGAATCGGCAGAGCAGGAATGGGCGGACTCGCTTACCGGACTGTCCCCGCACTTCTGGAGCAGGGCGATGGGCTGGTATGCGATGGCTCTGGTCGATTGCCTGGAGCACTTTCCGGTCACGCACCGGCAGCGCGGCACAATCATAGGCATATTCGAGCGCATGTGCCATGCCCTCGTGCGCGTACAGGAGCCGTCGAGCGGTTTATGGTATCAGGTGCTCGATCAGGGCGAGAGGAAAGGCAATTATTTGGAGGCAAGCGGTTCGATTATGTTCGTCTATGCAATGGCGAAGGGGCTGCGGCTCGGCTATCTGAGCCCGGTCTTCCGCGCTGCTATGCTGAAGGGCTATGAAGGCATTATCGGGAAGCTGGTAACAGAGGACGAGAAAGGCGTGCATCTCCATCAGATATGCCACGGAGCGGGGCTCAGCAAGGACCGCAACGGCTCGTTCGACTACTACATTTCCGAAGCGGTCGTCTCCGATCATTATATGGGGATAGGCCCGCTGCTGCTCGCGGCGCTTGAGGTGGAGCAGGTGCTTAACGCCTAACTCATTTGTTTCATACATTAATTAGTAACAAATCAGTAATCTTGCGGAGTTTGATACTAGCAGCCGTTTTACCGGAATTCCGGTAAGGCGGCTGCTTTTTTGTGAGCTCCGTGTCGATTCTGTTCCCGCAGAACGGAGTAGAAACTTTGATAGGGGTTACAAAATGGAGTGCGATAAGGCAAGGTTTAAAAACCTTGCCATTTAGTATTGACTTGGAGTTAACTCCAGACTGTAAACTCCTATATATCAGAGAAAGGGGCCGAGGAAGAGCCGAGCCCCTCGAGATAATGAACAATGATAAAGTATTTGTTCACTAATTAACAAATTGCGCCCATCTAACAATTGTATGCTTTCTGTATTCAGTGTTTACTGAAGGGAAACAGACGTTCAGGAATAAGGCCGCAAGTCGAAATTAATGAAAGGGAGTTTGATTTTGAGCAATGTTTTGATCCTTGGAGCAAACGGGCAGGTTGCCCGTTATGCTATTGATAAATTCCTTAACGAAACCGATGCTCAGTTGACGCTTTATCTGCGTAACAAAAACAATCTGAGAAACATGGAATCAAGCCGCAATCGGGTAGTTGAAGGCGATGTTTTGGATATCGAAAAACTAAAAGAAGCCATGAAGGATCAGGATGTCGTCTATGCCAATCTGGCTGGCGATCTCGCTGATGATCTGGAAAAAATGGCAAGAAACATTGTGAGAGCCATGGATTCGACCGGCGTCAAACGTCTAATTTTTATCAGTACCATGGGTATTTATGATGAAGTGCCTGGAGAGAAGTATGGCAGTATATTGAATCCATATCGAAAGTCGGCTCAAATCATTGAAGCCTCCGACCTCGACTATACGATCTTGAGGCCTGGATGGTTTACCAATAGGGATGAAGTGGACTATGAGACAACTCAGAAGGGCGAACCGTTTAAAGGATCGGTCGTATCGCGCAAAAGCGTTGCAGACTTGATCGTTAAATTAGCGGAATTGCCGGAATTGGAGGTTAGGCGCAGCTTGGGGGTAAACAAACCCGAATGATGAAGTAGACGCCCGTAAGCAATCATAAAACCGAGGAGGAATGAAACGTGGAACGCTTATGGACGAAGCCTTTTATTCTCATGACCGTAGGGATGCTATTTCTATTTACCGGATTTTATTCGCTGCTTCCGACGCTGCCGCTGTTCATCAAACAAATGGGCGGAAACGAAGCGCAGATCGGGTTGTCGGCAGGCGCGTTTATGCTGTCTGCCGTCGTTTTCCGGCCGATCGTAGGCGGTTTGCTGGACCGGTTCGGCAGGCGTCCGTTTATCATTTGGGGGCTGCTTCTCTTCACTTTGGCGATGTATATGTATGACTGGATCGGCGGAATCGTCGTTCTGTTGGGGCTCAGAATCGTGCACGGGATGAGCTGGGCCGTTTCCACGACCGCCGTTTTCACGGCGATTACGGATATCATTCCGTCCACCCGCCGCGGAGAAGGCATGGGATGGTTCAGCATGGCTATGACCCTGGCTATGGCGGTCGGCCCGATTTTCGGTATCTGGGTTACGCAGAACCTGTCGTACCACGCTCTGTTTTTATTCGTCGTTGGTTTTTCTGCCGCAGCGCTGCTCTTAATGTTGGATGCTAAAACACCATTCCGGCCGCAGCAAGGGGCAAGGAAAATCGAATTTTTCGAAAAATCGGTCTTGCCCGTTACGGCATCGGTATTTTTTCTGACGATCGCTTATGGCGGCATTACTACGTTTGTCCCGCTGTTCGCTATCTCGATCAATGTCAATGCCGGCGCGTTCTTTCTGGCCTATGCTGCGACGCTCGCGCTAATTCGTCCTATCGCGGGAAAGCTCTCGGACCGTCACGGAGAGTCGGTTGTCATTGTACCGGCTCTTGTCATAACGATATTGGCTTTAATTACCCTGAGCTTCTCGACCGGATTGCTCGGCGTGCTCATCTCGGCTGTTCTGTACGGCATCGGATTCGGCTCCGCGCAGCCGGCGCTTCAAGCCGCAACGATAAGTCTTGCCCGGCCGGACCGTAAAGGGGTTGCCAACGGTTCCTTATTAACGGCTACGGATCTCGGCATCGGACTGGGGGCGATCATGCTGGGCTGGGTCTCCCAGTACACGAGCTTTCAGGTATTGTTTACAGTCGGCGCGGTGTCAGTCGTGGTTTCTTTGCTGGTATTCACATTGTACGTAAAACGTTTGCTGAAAAACAATCCGCTTAGCCGCCCGCTGAACACCGGTGCTCTTGCATCCGAAGAAGTTGACGCAGCTTCATTGTAGCCTTCCGCAATCGTTCTAATGTAGAGAAGCATGAAAAAGAGGCTCGGGTAAAATACCCGAGCCTCTCACTATATAATTTTCGTTGGATGTTAGTTTCTGCTGCTATTGAGATATTGGGTTAGCAGGTTAAGAATGACTTCTCTTCTTACGGGTTTGCTGATGTAATCGTCCATACCGGCTTCTAGGCATTTATCCCGATCGCCCTTCAGGGCATTGGCGGTTACGGCGATAATTGGAGGGGCCTGGTTAGGATGCAGCGCTTTTTTGATGGTTTTGGTTGCGTCTACCCCGTTCATTACCGGCATATGGAGATCCATCAGGATCAAATCAAAGTGATCATGAACTGCCGCGTCGACTGCTTGCTGCCCGTTTTCAACAATCGCTACGGAATGCCCGAGACTCTCAATCATTTTGGTAAGCACCAATTGATTGGTTGGGTTATCTTCCGCCAGCAGAATCTTCGCATGCTGATTGCTAGGCAGCAGAGTATACAAAGATTTGCCCCGCAGATCTTTAGCTTGCGCTTCGTACTTAATATGGAACGTAAAGGTAGAACCGTTTACGCCGTCACTATCCGCATGAATCTCGCCGCCCATAAGATCAACGATTCTTTTGCTGATCGCAAGGCCCAGGCCTGTCCCTTCATGCTGCCGGGTCATAAAATGATCGAGCTGGGTAAAAGGTTCAAAGATATCGGTTAACTTCTCCGGCGGGATGCCGATTCCGGTATCTGTGATAGTAAATGCGAGAAAGGAAGCTTGCTGATCCTTGATTACGTTTCTAACGGACACTGAAACAGAGCCGCTCGTTGTGAATTTCACAGCATTGCCGACCAGATTAAGAAGGACCTGCTTGAGCCGTTCCGAATCGGCATAGATGAATTCAGGTACATTGTGGTCAATCGAATAGGTCATTTTCAGTTGCTTTTCAGCAGCTTTTGACGAGACCACCGCAAAGGTGTCTCTGATACAGCTGCGAAGCTCAAACGTTTTTTCTTGTAATTCGCTCTTTCCTGCCTCGATTTTAGACAGGTCCAGGATGTCGTTAATGATGCCGAGAAGCGTATCTCCGCTTGTGCGAATAATCTCAACGTAGCTCCGCTGCTCCTCATCCAAATCGGTCGTCTCGAGTAATAAATCCGTCATCCCGATTACCCCGTTCATAGGCGTTCGGATTTCATGGCTCATCATGGCCAAAAATTCGCTTTTGGCTTTGTTGGTATTTTCCGCAGATTCCTTGGCAAGGATTAGCTGCTTTTGTTCCGTAATATCTTTGCAGATCAAGTAAAAGCCGATGTTTTGCCTGTTCACGAAAATAGGGGCGATACTGGTAAGCACCTCAACCGTTTCGCCTCCCTTGATCGTTAAATAAGTAATATCTTGTTCTACCGTGTTATCATGAAGCGCATCCTCGATAATCCGGTTGACATTGGCTTGACCGATTAAGTTGGCGAGCTCTCTGCCGACTAACTCGCTTTGAACGTGATAGCCCGTAAGTTTTTCGGCCATATTGTTGGCGTTAATAATTCTGCCTTGCAGATCCAGAGAGATGACGGCATCATGATTATACTTTTTGAGCGAAGTATACCGTTCTACCGATTCTTGCAGCTTCTGCTCCGATTCTTTTTGACTGGAAATGTCAATGAGCTGTAAGAGGTAGTACAGCGGTGTGCCGGCATCGTCCCTAAAAACCCGCATGGATAATTGCGCCCATAGGTTCTTGCCGCGCTTAGAGATGAACCGATTCTCGAGGTGTATTTCCGATTTTTCGTCTCCTAATAATTGTTTGACATCTTCAATTCCCTGTATGGCATCGTCGGGATGGGAGAGCTGGCCAAATTTAAGGGTAAGGCATTCCTTCTCGGAATACCCGAGAATTTTCGTGAGAGCCGGATTTACAGCGAGAATAGATCCATCAACGGCTACAAGAGCAATTCCAAAGGAAGCATACTTAAATACCTGTTCATTAAAGGAAGTAGGGTTTAGATTAACTCGATGCACGGTGGGCCTCCATATGTTTTTTATTTGGCTTAGTTTTTTGACCAACGTGAGAGCGCTGTATGTCTCGCCATCCTAGGATTGAATTATGAATCTAACCATATATATTAACCATTCCGCTAAAAATCGAAACAGGATCTGCATCGAAAATTACTTTTTTTTCAGAATGGTGGCTGGTCACGTGATAGTATAAATAGGATCCGTCGATTATGATGGGATTTATATGAAATGCTGAAGATCATGCACATACGGAAAGGAATGTTTGTTTGAAAATGATCAAATGGATTATTGCATCCCTTAACATTGCTGTTATGCTGGCCGTTTTTTTAAATATGGATGTCTTAATTGATTGGATAGAGCAGAAAGAAAATAGCGGCTTCATCGTTGTCTTTGTTCTTACCGTAGTATTAGCCGCAGTTCCAGGCATTCCGTTTGGTTTAGTCGGCGGTCTTATAGGGGCAAAGTATGGTTTGTTGTGGGGGAGTGTGATGAACGTTGCTGCCTCTACGCTGGCTGCTGCGTTAGTTTATCTTTTATTCCGTTATCTGCTGAACAGTCTGGGAACGGCATTGGCGGACAGAAATGCCTCATTTCGGCGAATGCATGAATTTATAAAACACCATACATTCTGGGCGCTGCTCATTGCGCGTATTATTCCTGTTATGCCTGCGGCACTTATCAATTTATATGCAGGCGTGTTTGGCTTGCCATTTAAAATCTTTATTTTGTCGACCCTTCTTGGAAAAATTCCCGTTATGCTTGTGTTTGCATACGTTGGGGCGAATATGCGCTCCGGTTCCACAAATTGGATGGCTGCGGTTGCTATTTATTGTCTATTTTTGCTTATGGTCTATGCAGGATATCAATGGCGTTACAAAAGAATATAAATATAGATGGAATACCTTGATTACTATAAAAATGAATGAAAGCCCTTCCTTGACAAGAAGGGCTTTTTCGGGTTATTGATGTGAACGGGATCGTTAACTTCTTGCTTATGGAGCTTCATTTCATCGACAAGCCAATCCAATTCTTGGCTGATCAACTATAAAGGGATTCCTGATTCGTTGTTCGAATCGGCGAAGATGGACGGTGCGAGCGAATTCAGAATATTTTTTCAAATTGTCATTCCGCTTTCGAAGCCGGTGCTCGCGGCGTTATCCGTATTTACGGCAGTCGGCATATGGAACGATTACGGAACGACGCTCTACTTTACGCAACCAAACGATCTGCAAACGCTGCAGTACGTCATTCTAAGGCTGATCCAATCCAACCGCGCGGTTGAAAATATGATGAGCACGGCAGAAGGGTCAAACATTGCGGTGTCGAACTTATTAAACAATGCGCAGGGGCAAGGGCTCGTAACGGCGCAAACCATTGAACTCGCGGCGATGGTCATTGCTTCGCTTCCGATGATCGCAATGTACCCGTTCGCCCAGAAGTTTTTTGTAAAAGGCGTATTGCTCGGTTCGGTAAAAGGTTAAATGGACGGGCGCTCACCCACAAACCAGAGGAGAAGATAAACGATGAATACGCGGGGAACCTTGCAGGTGCATACGCAAGAACGGGGAGCAGAGATGGGCGACCTGTTTGGCATCTTTTTCGAAGACTTGAATCATGCGGCCGACGGCGGGTTATATGCTGAGCTTGTTCAAAACCGTTCCTTCGAATTTGATCCGATTGACCACCCCGATTACCATGCCTTGACGGCTTGGGAGAAAGTCGAGCGCGGCGGCGGCAGCGCAGTGCTGACCGTGGAGGAGAGCGAGCCACTCTCGATGCGGAACAAGCACTACGCGGTCATCGATATTTTGGCGGAAGGCGACGGTGTCGGCATCCTGAATCAAGGCTTCAATACCGGCATTCCCGTTAAGCGGGGCGAGGCTTATGCCTTAGCTTTCTATGCTAAACGCGACGATAGTTTCGACGAGACTGTCCGTGTCACGCTCGAAAGCGTAGAGGGTACGGTCCATGGGCTGGCTGAACTAACGGTAAGCTCCAAGGGATGGGTAAAATATGAAGCCGTCATTACCGCCGGCACTACGGACTATAGCAGCCGCCTAGTCATGGTGACGAAAGGGAGAGGAAAACTTTATCTCGATCTGGTTTCCCTATTTCCGGTCCATACCTTCCGCAACCGTACGAACGGCTTGCGTGAGGATATCGCAGCCTTGATCGCGGATTTAAAGCCGAAGTTTATGCGCTTTCCGGGAGGCTGCTTAGTCCATGACGGCTCGCTCGATGCCGAAGACCGGAATTCGATGTACCGCTGGAAAAATACGATTGGCGATGTCGCCGCGCGTCCGGCCCGACGTAACAACTGGCGCTATAACCAGACGCTGGGCCTAGGCTATTATGAATATTTTCTGTTCTGCGAGGATATAGGAGCCAAGCCGATTCCGATTCTTCCGGCAGGCTACGACCCGCATCATAAGCGGATTGTACCCCTTGAGGAGCTGCAGCCCTGGATCGATGACGCGCTTGATTTAATCGAGTTTGCGTGCGGGGATGCGGCTACCGAATGGGGCGGTATCCGCGCGGCGCTCGGCCATCCGGAGCCGTTCGGGCTGGAGTATATCGGCATTGGCAACGAAGAGGTCGGGGAACCTTTTTTCGAGCGGTATGCTTATTTCCACAAAGCCATTAAGGAAAAATACCCCGCAATGAAAATCATCAATTCCAGCGGCCCGTTCGCGGCGGGCGGGGAATATGACCGGGGCTGGAAATCGGCGAGGGATAACGGGTCCGACCTCGTGGACGAGCATTATTACCAGTCGCCGGAGTGGTTTTTGGCCAACTATGACCGCTATGCCCGTTTCAAAGCCGATGAACCGAAGGTATTTTTGGGCGAATATGCTTCCTGGGGCAATACGTATTACAACGCGCTAGTCGAAGCGGCGTTTATGACGGGATTGGAAAAAAACGCGCATGCGGTAGGGCTTGCTTGTTACGCGCCTATGCTCTGCAACGTCGACTACGTGAATTGGAAGCCCGATATGATCTGGTTTAACAATCATGAAGCGTTCGGGACGGCAAATTATTACGTGCAGCAAATGTTTATGCATCACCAGGGCGATCAGCTCCTTTCAATCGGAGCAAGCGGATTCGAGAAACCCGTTGCCGTGCCGGCAGCGCCGATCACCGGGGGGCTCGCGCTGGCTGCCGATCAATGCTCGGTGCAGTTTTGGGACATTCAGCTGACCAATGATGCGACGGGAGAAATCAAATCGTTCGGGGCACGGACGGAAGTGTTAAATGATACGCTGGAAGCCCGGCAAGCCGGAGAAGCCAGGCCCCTATTGGAGCTTGAGCAGACGGGCTGGAATCGTTATACGCTGCGTTTCAAAGCTAAGAAAACCAGCGGGCCAAAAGGCTTTTTCGTGCACTTCGGCAAGAACGATGACAAAGACGAGATCGTATGGGAAGTCGGCGGCTGGCAGAATCAGGACTCCATGGTCGTTTCCAAAGTAAACGGGAGAGGCTCATGCCTCACGCAAAGCTTATTCACGGTGGAAACCGGCATCGAATATGAACTGTCACTGGAGGTATCCGGAAGACAGATCCGCACTTTTGTCGACGGCGTCTTGATCAATGAAACGGAAGACAAGCTGCCGGCGATTGAACCGCTGTATTATTCGGCCAGCGTGGAGCATGCCACCGGAGATGTCATCATCAAGGTCGTCAATGTGCAGGAACAAAACGTTGCCGCGCAAATCTTGCTGGATCATTTAACCGACAGGCCGTCCACGGTTGAGCTGTTTGAGCTGTCCGGATATGAGCTGGACGATGCCAATGATTTTGAGTCGCCTAAGCGGATCCAGCCTAAGCGGAAAGAGCTGACTTTGGAAGGCAATGCTATCATCTATGATTTTCCAAAACACGCAGTTACTATTTTCAGGGTGAAAGCATAGAATCAAACGCATAAATGTCTTAATGAGGGTGTAGAGTGCGATGCAAATAAAAATAAGCCCGGATATGATCAATTCCTTTGATCATTCCGGGCTTTTTCACGTAGCAGCCTTCCAACAAGCCTTACCGGTTTTTTCTGAATTCAATAGGCGTACAACCGATTTCCTGTTTGAAAAGCTTAATAAAATAGGAGTAATTCGCGTAGCCGATTTTGGCCGCGATGGCATTTACGGATAACGGCGTGGTTTCGAGCAAATGCTTCGCAACCTTGATGCGGGCTTGAATGATATAGTTCCCTAACGAGATGCCCGTTTCTTTCTTAAAAAGCCTCGCCAAATAATCCGGATTGAGATAGACGATTTCCGCCAGGCTCGTTCTTGTCAGCTCATCCCCGCAATGGGTGCGGATGTGATGCTTTATTTCTTCGACGACCGATTTAGGCTGTTCCGTAAAATTACGGTATTCCGTCGCGCTGTTTACCAAATACCGGAGATATTTCTCCATGTCTTCGATCGAGTTCAATGATTGCATAAACAATTGGTCGTTGGTTCTTCCCGTATACATTTTATGTGCCTGAATCTCTTTGCTTCTGAGATAAGCGTATACAAGCTGAACCATATCGAGCCGGAACAAGCTCAGGACGGAAGCGTTCAGCATTTGGGTATGCGTGATATTCAGCAAGTATTTTCCTGTTTCCTCTAGAAATGCAAGCGGCTTGTTTTCCTCCAGCAGCTGCTCCAGCAGCGCCAAATCCGGCGGCGTATACAATGCTTCCTGCTGCTTGTAGTGTTCGAGCAAAAAGGTCTGATTGCGGAAGTTGATCACCTTCTCATTCATGCCGAGCAGGTTTTTCATCACCTGATGGATGTCCGCAAGCTCTTCCGTGGGGGCGATATTGCAGCATGCGTCGCACTTGAGGTATTTATTTGCCCTTTGTATGAAGGTAGCGCAAATACTTTCAACGATAAGGGAGTCCGGCTTGTCATGCCATTTCAGAATGGCGATCCAGTTGTATTCCTTGAATTCCAAGATGGTTTCTACCGCAAACCGGGCATCTTGGAATAATTCATGCATAACATTGAGCAGCGCAAAATCAAACAGGTCCTTATCTTTTTTGCCCAGGCTTTCCTCGTAAGGGAAGATATGAAAATGCAAAGGCTGCATCCGGTCCGCTAATGCATAAGAAAGATTTTGCTCCGCGATCAAGCTCGCAATGTTGGCAGGGTTGGAATAAGCGGTTTTCCCCGAAATCAGCTTGCGCCAGAAATGCTCATGAACGTTCTTTTGGTTTCTTTTCCAATAGTAGCCTTCCTGTACCGCTTTGGCGTGATCCTGCCGTTCATTGGCTTTGACGACCGCTTTTTGGATAATAAGCGCGAGCTTGTCGAACTCGATCGGTTTTAAGAAATAGTCAAAGCTTTGCAGCTCAATCGCTTTTTGCGCATAGTTGAAATCCGCGTAATTAGTCAGGAAGATCGTTTGGATGTCGTATTGTTCCTCTCTAATCCAAGCGAGCAGCTCCAGGCCGCTGCCTTGCGGCATTTCAATGTCGCATATTAAAATCTGAACCGTGTTCTGCTTCAGCTGTTCCTGCGCTTGGGCAATATTATAGGCGGTATAGACATTCTCGATCGACAGCGCTTGCCAATTAATCTTCTTCTCGAGCGCGGTCACGACAAAGTAGTCGTCATCTACAAGCAGTACGTTCATTAGGCTTCGCTCCTTTCACAGCTTATCCTGCGGGGGATGGGGAAGGCAGATCGTCACGCAAGCGCCGCCAGTCTCCGCATTGGAGAAATGGATGCCCGCTTTGCTGCGGTACAAGTATTCCAGCCTCTCGAGCGTATTCATGATACCAATATGATTACCGTCTGACTGATCCAAAGGCAATCCGCTCTCAAGCCGCTCCAATATTTCCGTAGTGAATCCGGGGCCGGTATCGGAGATGCGAATGACAGCCGTCTCTTCCTCCGAATCCGATTTCAAGTCGACAGCCAGATGGATTTGCACCTCATTTACACGCGAAACGGCGTATTTCACCGAGTTCTCGATGAACGTTTGGAGAACAAGCGGCGGAATTTTCAAATGGCCCGTACCGTCAGCCTGGTCAATATGGAACGTAAACGCATCCCTATAACGGTGTTTTTGAATTTCCAAATAAATGCGGGCATGGTTAATCTCATCTTCTAGCCTCACGAAATCCTGTCCGTTCTGAAAGATATAACGAAAATAATTGGATGTTGAAATGGCCATGCTTTGAATTTCCTCATGCATCTGCATCTGGGCCATGCTATGAATATTCGTTAAGCAGTTCAGAAAAAAGTGGGGCTTGATCTGCAATTTCATATATTCAAGCTGAATTCTTTGTTTTTCGAGCTCATGCTCGTAAATATCGATTTTGAAAATTTTAATTTGCTCGAGCAGATTTTTAAACAGCTTGTTCGCATACTCGAGCTCGACGATTTTATTCATTTTGAGATCGAGCGGTTTGCTGTCCTCGTTAAACTGCGTCAAGTTATACGAAAATTTTTTAAGGGGCCTTAGGATTAGGATATTAAAATAGACCATGATCCCGCATATGGAACAAGCGACAATGGCAGCCAGGAGCATTATGAGCAGCTGGGCAATCATTATTTTTTCAAACGCTCCGAATTTCATCAGCATCTCTACGCCGAAGGTTGCGTTTGCAAATTGCCCGCTGACGGTAGTTCTGGTTTGCGCCAGGTCCAGAATGGACTTCTTCTCCGCGTCCTTCAGGGCTGCCGCTTCTTCCTCCGATTTCGGGTTAACGATGATGTCTCCGTTCTGATCAACCAAGGAAACAAGGCCGTTGCTTTCTTGATCGATCTGCTGCAAGGGACGGATCAGGTTATCGGCGGAAATCAGGCAAATCATGTAGCTTTCATAATAAGGCACGATATTAATGATGAAATATTGATCATTGATAAGGATAGGAGACCAATTGGAATAAAACTTTTCAAATAGGTTTTTATCTTGTACGTAGGTAAATATCTGCTTTTTTAATTCAAGATAATCGGAATAGTTTAGGCTTGTCGGCGCGGTATTCAAAAAGTATTGCTGGTCCTTTAAGTAGACAAAGAAATTATATTTTTGATTATAATTTTTTTGAAGCTCGGAAAAACGCTTATACAGCTCCGTATTCGCCTTTATAAACTCGCTGTCGTCCGGACGGAATTTGTTCATGGTTTTTACGTTTTCGTCGTTTGCGAGCGTCCAGCCCATATATTGGTTGATATTGGAAAAATCAAGATTGATCCGATCGATGTACATATTGGCCGTATCCTGCAAAAATCGGGTGGTTTGCTGCTTCACGATTGAAATCGCCGAAAAGCTGATTACGCAATCCAGTACTAGTACAGAGATGAGAATCAAAAGCATCACTTTAACATAGTGCCTGATCGGATAGGATTTGCCTGCCGTTCGTTTTGTCATATGTCTCATTCAGAGTCCTTTCCTTCCGGATTAGCTGAGAAAACGGCTGTATCTGTTAGTAAATCCTATTATAATGCCAATGCTGAGCAATAAGACATACTGATTGTTTCCTTTTTGATCCAAAGTCCGAAATGAACCATAGAAAGTCTGGATAGCGTTATCATTGCGGTAATCAGCAGGGTTTGCCGGACAAGCCTATCTGCCATTTTCCCCATAAAAGTCCGAATAACCGTTTTGGGAAGTCCGCATTGTTAAAAAAGAAGGATCTATAATAAAGAGGCAGAGAGAGCGATTGGAAGACAAGGACCGAGAAAGAAGAAGGATGGGGGTAAACGCTTTGAAAACCAGCCAATTAAACATCAATATGCTGCATACAATCGGCCGGATAAGAAAGAACTGGGGCTTGTACATCCTGCTGCTGCCTGCCGCAGTGCTGCTTTTGCTTTTTTCGTATAAACCGATGTACGGCGTGCTGATTGCTTTTAAGGATTACAGTCCGGCTCTGGGAATCATGGAAAGCCCTTGGGCGGGATTCAAGTATTTCGAGAAATTTTTCAACTCCTATCAATTTTCGATCACGATAAAAAACACGCTGATCATTAGCCTTTACAGCATAGCGACCTTTCCGATTCCGATTATGCTGGCGCTGATGATCAATCAAATGCGCGTAAACCGCTTTAAGCAATTGTTCCAGACCGTCACCTACATGCCGCATTTCATTTCTACCGTAGTCATGGTCGGCTTGATCCTGATCTTATTTTCACCCGGCAATGGCCTGATCGGAAATATTTACCGACTGCTGGGAGCTGAAGCACCGAACCTGATGGGATCGGCCGGGTGGTTCAGCAGCGTATACGTTTGGACGGATGTCTGGCAGCATACCGGCTGGGACAGCATCATCTACATTGCGGCCTTATCGGCGGTCGATCCGAGCCTTTACGAGGCGGCGAAGGTGGATGGAGCAAGCCGCTGGCAGAGAATTCGGTTTATTGATATGCCCATGCTGCTCCCGACGGCAATCACTTTGCTGATCCTTCGGATCGGAGGACTGCTGGGCGTGGGTTTTGAAAAGGTATATCTCATGCAAAACAACTTGAACATATCCTCGAGCGAGGTGATTGCGACCTATGTATACAAAATCGGGATGCTTAGCAGCCAATACAGCTTTTCCTCGGCGATCAACCTGTTCAATACGATTATTAATTTCGTTTTGCTGATTCTTGTCAACCAAATGGCGAAAAAATACAGCGAAAACAGCCTGTGGTAACAGAAAGGAAGGATCATGATGAACGCACTGGAAGCGGCGGCGAAGCCGGTTTTACCGAAAGAAAAAAGGCGTACCCCGGACGTCATGGAAATGTTAATATATTTGTTTGCGGCGTTAATGCTGATCATCATCGTTTATCCGCTTTATTTTATCGTAATGGCGTCATTCAGCGATCCGGCTGCGGTCGCAAACGGCAAGATGTGGTTATTTCCGAAAGGCTTCACCTTGGATGGCTACAAGGAGCTGTTAAAGCATTCGAACATTTGGATTGGCTACAAAAACACGATTTTATACACGGCAGTCGGGACGTTAATCAGCTTGGCGGTCAATGTCTCGGCAGCCTACGCGCTCTCCAGAAAGGACCTTGTCGGCCGCAAAGCCATCACGATGTTTTTTATCTTCACGATGTTTTTTAACGGCGGCTTGATCCCTACCTTCCTGACGATCCGGGACTTTCATATGTATGACACGTTTCTCGTCATGGTGCTGCCCTTCTCCGTTGCCGTATTTAATATCATCGTTGCGCGAACGTTTTTCCAGTCCAGCATTCCCGGCGATTTATGGGAAGCCGCGCAGCTCGACGGGTGCGGCAACCTGAAATATTATGTTCAAATCGTTTTGCCGCTGTCCAAAGCGATTCTGTCGGTTTTGGCGCTTTGGACGGCCGTAGGCTATTGGAATTCCTATTTTAACGCGCTCATTTACTTGAAAGACCAGGATTTGTATCCGCTGCAGCTCGTGCTGCGGAACATCCTGATTACGAACCAGATGCAGTCGAGCCTGGGGACAGGCGAAGCGGCGGTCGTTGCCCTGCGCCTTGCCAACCTGATGCGCTATGCCGTCATCATTGTTTCTACGCTGCCGATTATGTGCTTGTATCCGTTCGTGCAAAAGTACTTCAACCAGGGGGTGATGATCGGCGCCGTAAAGTAAGCCTGTCGGATGAATTCAAAATAGGTCGAGGGGGAATTTTCGAATGGGTATCAAATCAAAAACAACGGGAAAAAGACGGTTGGCTATATTGCTTATGAGCTTCACCATGCTGTTCAGCTTGATTGGCTGCGCAGGCAAAGCTGAGGATGCGCCGGCAGATAAAGGCTCCGATTTCAACAAAGAAGGATTGCCGATCGTAGCGGCTCCCGTCACGCTGGACGTGTTGACCGTTCGATGGGGCAATATGGGCGATACGTTCAAGAGCAATAAATGGCTGCAGGACCTTGAGAAAGAGAGCAACGTAAAGATCAATTGGCAGGTCATGTCCTCCAATGACTGGGGCGAGCAAAAGTCGATTATGCTGGCCAGCGGAACGCTGCCGGATATCATACTTGGCGACAACGTATTTTCGGATTCCGATATCGTAAACAACTTAACCTATTTCCTTCCGCTGGATGATTATATCGATGAATACATGCCGAATCTGAAAGCTGCCTTGCTAGAAACGCCGGAGATGAAGAAAATCAGCACGTTCCCGGACGGAAAGATGTATTCGCTTCCTGCAAGACTGCCTTCACGGCCTATGACTACGATGCAGCCTGTCATCAATAAAGCATGGCTGGAGCGCCTAGGCCTTGATATTCCGAGCAATATCGAGGATCTGTACAATGTGTTCAAAGCGTTCAAAGAAAAAGACCCGAACCAAAACGGAAAAGCGGATGAAATTCCTTTTAGCGGTTCGGTCGACATCAGCATGGATTTTCTGAACCCATTCGGCATTACGGATTTGAACGGCAACAGCATGATGCTTAAAGAGGGCGATCCGATATTCTATCCCGCTTCCAACGAATACAAAGAGGGCTTGAAATGGGCGCATAAATTGTATTCGGAGGGCTTGATCGATCAGGAGCTGTTCACGCAGGACAACACGATGTCGACGGCGAAGCAGCAAAATCCCGACGCCGCTCTTATCGGATTCTCCAATCAATGGATACCGGACGCCGTCTTCGGCAAATGGAAAGATGAATATGCAACCATTCCTTCAATAGCCGGACCGGACGGAAACCGTTACCAGACAGGGGATCCGGTAGGCTTAAGCTTGAGGCGCAACGAGCTGTTGATCACGACTTCCAGCAAGCATCCGGAAGTTGCGGCACGTTGGGCAGACCAGTTCTATACCAATGAGGCAAGCATTCAAAATTTCTGGGGTGCAATCGGCACGGTAATCCAGAAAAATGACGACGGCACTTACGCATTGATGTCCCCTCCGGAAGGCACAAGCGCGGATGCTTGGTACTGGGAGCAATCCTTGCGGGATTTCGGCCCGAAATACGTAAACCCGAGCTTCGAGAAAAATATCATTCTGGACGAGAAGACCGGTGACGGACTGAAGCTCGTCATTGATAAGCTGAGCAACGAGTATGTGACCGAGCCATTCCCGAATGTAATGTACAGCGCGGAAGAATTCCAGGAGCTGCCTACGCTTACTACGGATATCGACAGCTATGTCAAGACGACACGCGCCCAGTGGATAACAAAAGGAAACATCGACGAAGAATGGGATGCGTATATCAAGCAGCTTAATGCGATGGGACTTGAACGGCTTGTTGAGATTCGTACCGACGCTTATGAGCGTTACTTAGACGTCAAGTAATAATCATGAAGGAGCATGCTGGCGATGGTAAAGGTAACGGTATGGAATGAAAATCGCCACGAGCGGATTAATCCGCTCGTAGGTGAAATATATCCGGATGGCATTCATGGCGCGATTGCCGGATTTTTAGCGGAAGCCGGTTATGAAGCAGGAACGGCTACGCTCGATGAGCCGGAGCACGGTTTGACGGATGATGTCCTGAATCGGACCGATGTATTAATTTGGTGGGGACATTTGGCGCATCATGAGGTGGAACAGGCTGTCGTCGAGAAGGTGTATGATCGGGTGCTGAAGGGAATGGGACTGATCGTTCTGCACTCGGGGCACGCTTCGAAAATTTTCGCCAAACTGCTTGGCACGAGGACCGGTCAGCTGAAATGGCGCGAAGCGGACGAAAAGGAACGGATATGGGTGATCGATCCGGCCCATCCGATCGCTTCCGGGCTAGGCGAATATATCGAGCTTCCGCAAGAGGAGATGTACGGCGAGCATTTCAATATCCCGACACCCGACCAGCTGGTATTCGTCTCTTGGTTTGAAGGCGGCGAGGTGTTCCGCAGCGGCGTCACGTACCACCGGGGCCAAGGGAAAATCTTCTATTTCCGTCCGGGCCATGAAACGTACCCGACCTATCATAATAAGGAAATCCAGAAGGTAATCGCAAACGGCGTACGCTGGGCAGCGCCAAGCAACACGAGCGAACCCGTATACGGCAATGCGTCGCCGCTGGAACCGATACGTTCGAAAGCTTAAGGGAGGAGAGAGACAGATGAGAAAGTTCCGTATCGGTTTGATCGGTTTGGGAGGAATGGCCCAAGAGCATATCAGGTGGATGAACGCGGAGGGCCGTTTTGAGGTGGTTGCCGTGAGCGACGTGTACGAAGAAGCGTTGGTGAAAGTCGGGGAGCAGCTCGCCGTCGCTCCCGAGAAGCGTTATTCCGACTATAACGGCTTGATAGAAGACCCGGATGTCGATGCCGTGGTGTCCGTCACGCCGAACAATGTCCATGCGGATATTATCAGGGCGTGCCTGCAGGCGCGGAAGCCGTTCATGGCGGAAAAGCCGTTTACCCGCGTGTTCGAAGAAGCTGTGCCGCTGTTAGAATTGTACGAACAGCAGCCGATTCCGGCGATGCTCGCTTTTACGTACCGCTATACGCCGGCTTTCCGTTACGCACGGGAGATCCTGCGGGAAGGAAGGATTGGCGCGGTCCGCAGCTTCTCCATTCAGTATTTGCAGGGATGGGGCGCGGCACCAAACAATGTGCCTTATATATGGCGGTTCAACAAAGAAATTACCGGTACGGGGACGCTTGGCGATTTGGGTTCGCATATGATTGATATGGCACGCTTCCTCTTTGGAGAATTCGAAGAGCTGTCGGCGCAGCTGCATACCATTATTCCCGAACGGCAGGATCCCGCAAGCGGGAATAAAGTCAAAATCGAGGTCGACGACTTCGCGAGCTTCCAGGCTCGGATGACGGGAGACACAATGGGCGTGTTCCAGACGACACGAAACGCCATCGGTTCGGGCAATCAGCACGAGGTGTCCATCTACGGTGATACCGGTACGATCCATGCGTCAACGCAGCATCCGGAACACTTGGTTTGGATCCGCGAGGAAGCGCCCGGACAGCTTGCGAAGACCGTGATCGAAGTGCCTAAGCATTGCAAAGTAACGCAATACGCCGATTTCACGGCTCTGCTCGAGGGAAGTGTCCCCGATGGCATAGCGGGATTTATGGACGGCTACCGCAACCAGCAGATATTGGACACCATTGTCAGGGCAAGCGAAACGAAAGCAGCCATACGTCTATAATTTTATGCTGATACAGTATTCAGAGAAAGCAGCCTGCTCCTTGTGGAGCGGCTGTTTTTTGCGGTATATCCCGCCAGCAGCCTCAGCATAGGCTGGCGTTACTGCTCATTTAATTTAGGGCGGGGCAATCCGGCAATCCCAAAAGCGATTAGCCTGCTTGAGCGAAACCCGTCTGCAGAACGGCTTTTATCAGCTATGAGATAATGTAGCTTATTGCACGAAATGCTAGTCGTAGTTTTTTAGACAGCTGCTGCTCTTTTGGCACAGAGGACGGCATCACTTGTTTACGCTAGGGCGCTTATTATGCTGATTGTTTTGAAGTCTACCAGGCATGAGTGGATGGATTGCCAGGTTTCGCTGCATTCCATTCGGCTACGGCGTCGCGAAGCGTGCTGTTGCCTCTTGGGATCAACCATGAGACATAGGTAACTTTATTTCCTGCATCGGAGCCGGCGCTCCTCTTAACATGTAGGTAATTGGCGGAGGTAGGCACCGGATGGTAATGGATTTCAATCGGGTAGACGTGTATTTGCGGCATGCCCGGAACGGAATTGTCTGCGATTCTCACTGTGGCGTAAATATAGACAGTATCAGCTTTTACTTCTATGCTTTCCTCCGTAATGGTCGCAGAGGCTGGTTTTCCTTTAATCCAGTCTTTAATGACGGGATTGGTAGCTACCTTTTGAACGTCTACAGCCTGTTGAACGGTCTTCGTTGCCCCGGTGAATAGAGTCGCAGCATGATTAACCTTAGCCGGTTTTTTCTTCTTTTCTTTTTTCGGTGTCGCTACGGCTTCGGTTTTTGATTCTTCCGCTTTTTTTGGCTCAGGCTTAGGGGCTGATGCTTCTGCTGCCTCTTTTGCTGCCCGAGTCTCTTTCGTTTTCTCTGCTTTTGCAATGAGAGCGGTAATACTGCTTTCCAATTCTTCGAGGTCGTTGGCATTTTCTAATAACCGATCAAAGCTCTCATCGTGGTAATTATATAATTGAGAAAGTACACCAAGCTTGTTTCCGTATAGCGCCCGTAAATTCTTAAACTTTTTTGCATCTTTTTTAGGAACATCAGCTTCTGTCATTCTCTGAATCGGTTTCGCTGAACCATCGGATTTCATTAGCTGCCGCGCGGCGCCGTTTCCGATGGTTCGCTGCAGTTGAAGGAGCTGTGACGTCGAATAGGCTCCAATAGAAGCGGTTGCAAGCTGCATCGGATAAGATGCTGGTGTAGAATGGGGTTGTTGCGATACAGCCGTCTGCTTTTGAGCCGTCTGCGGCGTAATCGTGTTTTTCAAAAGTCCGCCTCCTAGTATCCGAATACCATTGGCTATTCATAGATTTACAGTAACATATTATGGTAAATGCCTCAATGCAACTTCATTTGATTTCTTGCCGCCTGCGAATAGTTAGAGATTGACGGCTAATCTGTTATACTAAACAAAATTAATCGGCATCCTCATCGATATAAACGTAAAGGTTACTGCTGATTTAATAAATTGCGAGGAGCCTTTAAGAAGATGCAAGCACTAAGATTATTACGAAGTTTTAACTTTCTGTACTTTGCCTTACTTTCCATGTTTATTACATTCCTGCCTGTCTATTTGGATGAACAAGGCTTACAACCGGCGCAAATTGGCTTCATCATCGGTACAGGGGGTTTTGTTACGATCATCACCCAGCCGCTTTGGGGAATGATTAGCGATAGAATGAAGACCATTCGCAAAATATTGCTGCTGCTGCTTGTTTTATCCAGCATACTCGGTTATGCGCTCTACAGCTCCAGTCATTTTATTTTGCTTATTTTGTTTGCGATGCTGATGTATTTTTTCCTGATGCCGATCGATCCGTTAACGGAAAGCCTCAACTTCTCGATATCCGAGGCTTCCGGCGTCAGCTATGGCTCGATCCGTACGTATGGTGCCTTGGGATACGCTGTCACTTCGCTGCTCACGGGTTACGTGATGTCTTATTTCGGAGCGGGTAGTCTCGCCATGCTCTTTGCTGCCATTGGTGTCATCAGTTTAGTCGTAAGCTGGCTGATGCCGGATGTGCCGGTTACAGGCAAACCCGTCACTTTAAGCAGCTTGAAGCGTTTCATAAGCAATAAAGAAACGCTGATGTTTCTCGTGCTTATCTTTGTTTGCTCGGTTCCGGCGCGGATGAACGATACGTTTCTCGGCATTTACATCCGGGAGCTGGGCGGGAGTCCCGAGCTGGTCGGATTGGCTTTCTTTTTGGCGGCAGGAAGTGAGATATTGGTATTTGCTTTAAGCTTCTGGTGGCTGCGCAAGGGAAAGGAAATGCTGCTAATATCGATTTCGTCTGCGTTTTTCTTCATCCGGTTTTTCATCTCGGCGTGGATTACCGATCCGCATATGTTAGCGTATTTGCAAATCCTGCAGCTGCTGACGTTCCCGGTCTTTTATTCCGCGGCGATTCAATATCTGTACCGGATCGTGCCGGTGGAGTGGCGGGCTACGGGGCAGACGGTGCTGGCGCTGCTTTTCTTCGGCGTATCAGGCATTCTCGCATCCTATTTAGGAGGCTCGATCTATGGTTTGTTCGGTGCCAAAACGCTGTATCTAACGATAGCGGCGATGTCTTTTGCCGGCATGTTGTTTGGTTTGGTTTTATACCGGGTGTATGAGAAAAAGGGAAAAGCGGAAGCGGGATAAGCCGAATAAGTGTGATGCTGTAAATCACATGTAGCGCTTGCTTTCGTGTTGCCGCTACAACGGAGAGGGTGAGAATTTTCGGCCGCTGATTTCCTCTCCCCGTTTTAAGGAAAGTACCGCATTTAATAAGGAAAAAATCGGGGGGGGCGAACGCTGTTTCCCTCGTGTACCAAACCTTTCCCTCCTGCCTCGCTCCATCCTCTCGTTTGTGCTATTCATATGATTTAGCTGGAATTTCTCCCGTTAAATTGAGGAGAAATGACGATTTCAAGCAATTAGATGGAATTACTCCATCTAATCTCAACTAAACCATTGATACTGGCGAAAACCACCGAATTAACAGGAGAAAATCCATCTAATCTAAATCGTGGACTGCAGTGCGGTCATTTAACTGGAGAAATTCCAGCTAATTGATTGGATGGCGAAGTGAGGAGGGACTTAGGAGTAGAAACAAAGCAGGTGGACTGGGAAGTAGGATGGAGCAGTGGGGATAGAGAAGTAGGGATGGAGCAGAAACCACTTAATTAGCAGGAGAAAATCCAACTAATCTAAATCGTGGACTAAAGTGCGGTCATTTAACTGGAGAAATTCCAGCTAATTGATTGGACGGAGAAACAAAGCAGTACAAACGAAGCAGTACAAACAAAGCAGTACAAACAAAGCAGTACAAACAAAGCAGTAGAAGCAAGATGAAACATAATCATCTCGATTTCTAACGATAAATGCAAAAATAAAACAACCAGCGTGCTCCAAAGGCATGTTGGTTGTTTGTGTTCCCTGCTATTTAACTAATTTGAATGCCAGCGCAGTCGTCTGCCGGCTGTTCGGTCCAACAAAGGCGGTGAAGTTGCCGGCATCGCTGTAATGAGTGAGGTCGCTGTGATAGTAGCGGAGCTGCTGCTCCTACAGCCGGCCGTTATTCTTTTACCGCGCCGATAACGATCCCTTTGACAAAGTAGCGCTGCAGGATCGGATAAACGAGCAGAATCGGCAGGGCGCCGATGAAGATTTGCGAAGCCCGGAGCGTACGCTGGGATTTGTTCGCGACGATCGACGGATCGAACTTGCTCATATCCGCCTGTACGATAACGGTCTGCAGGAAGCTGGCAAGCGGAAGATCCATCGATTCCTTGATATAGATCAAGCCGTCGAAATAAGCGTTCCAATGCATAACCATCGTAAACAATGAAATCGTCGCAATGGCCGGCATGGAGATCGGCAGGTAAATCGAGATAAAGCTTCTTAAGTGGCTCGCGCCGTCAATAAAGGCTGCCTCTTCCAGCTCTTTCGGCACGGTACGGAAGAAATTGAGCAGCAGAATTACGTTATATACGGATACCGTGACTGGAAGAATTAGCGCCATCAGCGTGTTCATCAGGCCAAGCTTGAGAATGAGAATATAGCCCGGAATCAATCCGCCGCTGAAAAGCATCGTCACGACGAAATACCATAAATAGATGTTCCGCGCCCGGAAGATGCGTGTTTCTTTGGAGAGGGCATAGGCGGCCACGGCGTTTACGGCCATGGCAAGCGCCGTCCCGAGAACGGTCCGCTGCAACGATACCCAAAGGGAAGACAAAAAGTTGGCGTTCTCGAAGGTTTTGGAGTAAGCCTCGAAGGTGAAGCCAACCGGCCAAAAGGTGACAAGTCCGGCGTTAGCCGGAGCGGACGAGCTTAAGGACACCATCAGCAAATGGTACAACGGCAGCAGACAGATAACCGAGATGACGGTGAGCAGCACATTGTTGAAGAGGCTGAATATGCGGTAAGACATGGTTTTGTGATACATGAGCAGTCACCCTTTCTAGAAGATCCTGTAGCCGGCGAATTTATAGGCAAGACGGTAGGAGATAACGATCAGGATTAAGCTGATCAAGGATTTGAAGAAGCCGACAGCCGTTGCAAAGCTGAATTGTCCACTAAGCAAGCCTTCACGGTACACGAAGGTATCAATAATATCACCCTGCTGATAGATGAGCGGGCTGTATAGGTTGAACACTTGGTCGAAGTTGGCGTTAAGCACGTTGCCGAGCGCGAGCGTCGCGACCACGATGAGAATTGGGATAAGCGCCGGTATCGTAATATGCATCGTTTGCTTGATCCGGTTCGCCCCGTCGACCTCGGCCGCTTCGTATAAAGCCGGATTAATGCCGGCAAGCGCCGCGAGAATGATAATCGTGTTAAAGCCGAATTCCTTCCATACATCGCTGAAAATAATCGTGAACCGGAACCAGAAGCCGTCGCCGAGGAAGAAAATCGGCTTGATGCCGAATACACTCGACAGGAACTGGTTGATCAGTCCGGTCTGGGCAAGCACGTCGATCAGAATGCCGGAGAGCGTAACCCAAGAAAGAAAGTGAGGCAAATAGACGAGCGTTTGGATCGATCTTTTGAGCCCCATGTTCCGTACCTCGTTAAGCAGCAAGGCGAAAATAAACGGAACGATCAAGTTCATAATGATCTTGGAGCAGGCAAAAAATAGCGTATTCCACGTAATTTGCAGAAAATACTCATTCTCGAGCATGTAGCGGAAATGTTTGAGTCCGACCCACGGCGAGCCGGATATGCCGAGTCCGGCCTTGTAATCCTGAAACGCCATGACAAGCCCGGACATAGGAAGATAAGCAAAAATGAAAACCAGCAGCACTGCTGGAAGCACCATCAAATGCAGCATCCACGGCTGCTTGTAGCCGCTGTTTTTTTGCGTTTTTTGGGCAGCTTTAGGGTTTGGTTGCAATAGGGTATTAGAGTCCATAATTCTCCCTTTCCGTAAAATCATATTTGTGTAACACTTGAAACCCTGATATAAATAGTAACAAAGTGCATCCGCACGAAACTATAAGACAATGTTAGGATTCATAGGTTTTTGTTAGGCAGATCAGCCGGGGGGATCGAACAATGGTACTACGCCAAAGCGCAGCGTACGTGAAAAAGAAGATGGGGCCGAGGTACAGCCTTTTTGCCAAAATGAATATTTTGATACTGGTCTTATTTATTCCAATCATTATTCTGTTCACTTATTCCAACGAGATTGCAACGAGTATCATCAGCAAGGAACTTCGGGCTTCCAACATAAAGCAGCTTTCCTTTTTGTCCAGCCAAATTGATTCGCGGATCAATCAGACGGTCGATTTCGTCATTACGTTCTCGAAGGATCCTAATGTCGAGAAGTTCAACGGGTTAAATATTTGGGACGATCTTTATGACCGGATGCAGACCAAATACGTCGTGCAGGAGAAGATGATGCTGCAGTCGGGCATAACGACCATTTGGCCGGTTACGTATACGGTTTATTCGCAGCAAAACAAAGAAGCGATATCCAACAATAAGGATACGGTCAAATACGACGAAGCATATTTGAATAACAATATGACGGGGGAATGGACATACGGCGACGGCAGGGCGAGCGTGCCCGATGACCAAAAATCATTCCATTGGTTTTATACCGATTCCTTCGGCCATCAAGGCGCGCTTAAAGGCAGCAATCTAGTTGTGCATGCGAGCTTCGGCCATGAGAATATCGAGAATATGCTGGATACATATAAAGCGGGGGGACAAGGGGATCCGATCTTTTACCGAAAAGGCGAGGCGCCGATCCTGAATCGAAGCGCATCCAAGGAATTGGCTAGGGAGCTGGTTGGTTTCCTGGATGACAGGCAGCTTGAGGGAACCGAGCAGGAGGTCGTCCGCTTGGACAGTAAAAACTATTTGGTAAGCGCGGTGAAATCGCCGCAGCTGAATTGGTATTTGGTCGATATCGTGCCGCTGGACCAGATGCTCGGACCGATATCGTTTAGCCGGAATCTCTTTTATTTGTCGATGGCTTTGCTGTTTGCGGTCGGGATATCCGCATCCGTGCTGCTTTACCGGAACGTGCAGCGTCCGATCATCAAGCTGATTCGCGGCTTGCAGAGCGTGCAGCGCGGAGATTTTTCGGTACAGATCAAAGAGAATGTCAACAACGAGTTTGCTTTTCTCTTTTACCGGTTCAATGAAATGTCGCGGCAAATCCAGGATCTGGTCGAGAAGGTGCTCGGCGAGAAGCTGCGGGCAAGGGAAGCGACGCTGAAGCAGCTGCAGGCGCAGATTAATCCCCATTTTCTCTATAACTGCCTAGGCTATATTATTAATATGGCCCAGATGAAGGAGGAGGAGGCGGTCGTATCGATGGCTTATAATTTAAGCGCTTATTACCGTTATACGACTCGAATGGAGCGGCAAACCGGCTCCGTGGAGGAAGAAATCAAGCTGATCGTCAATTATTTGGACATTCAGAAGCTGCGCAACGAAAGAATTTACTACACGATCGATATCCCGAAAGAGATGCTGAAGCAGCAGGTCCCGCGCTTGCTGATCCAGCCCGTCGTAGAGAATGCCGTCATTCATGGCGTAGGCAAGTCTTATTCATCGGGAGAAATTCGCATCCGGGGCGAGGTTTCGGGAGGCCTGTGCAAAATATACATCGATGACGACGGTCCCGGCATGAATCCGGAGCAGCAGGACGCGCTTATCCGGAAAATGAAGGAGCCGCTGCAGGAGGAAATGGGCTGCGGCCTTTGGAATACGAATCAGCGAATAATGCATCAGTTCGGAGATGGGTCTTATCTGCATTTTACCAAATCGCCTCTAGGAGGCTTCCGAACCGAAATCATATGGCAAATGCCCATTGAAGAAGAGAAGCGCTATCATCCCAACATACAAGGAGATCCATTACATGCAAATGATCATAGTAGATGATGAAGCCCACTGGGTAGATAATTTATCGATGCACAAGCCTTGGCATACGCTAGGTATTGAACAGGTCCATAAAGCTTATTCCGCGCAGGAAGCGCTGCAAATTATAGCGACCCAGCCGATTGATATTATCATATCCGATATTTTAATGCCTGAAATGACAGGGATAGAGCTCATAGAGAAAATCCGAGCCAGCGATAAGAGAATCAAATGTATCATTTTATCCGGGCATTCGGATTTTGAATATGCGAAGGAGGCCGTGCGGCATCAAGCCATTGAATACTTGCTGAAACCGCCGACCGATCAAGAATTGTTCGGAGCAGTCAAGAAGGCGATCGAACAATTGAAAGCGGAATGGGAGAGCATCAGCTCTCATGAACGTACGGAATACACGCTGCGGGAGAACCTTCCGCTTCTGCGGGGACAGCTGCTGCTTGATGCGCTGCGCGGAACGAGGTTTCCCGCCGACGAGTGGAGCAGAAAGCTGGAAAATTACCATTTGCCGATCCGGTTCGGGGATTGCGCGCTGCTGCTCGTCCGTTTGGAGGAGGAGTTCGGGCAGTACCGCAACAACGGCCAGCAGCTGATGGAATATGCGATAATCAACATTGCGGAAGAAATTTTCGGCGAGTTTACGGAGGTTTGGGGGGTCAGGGAGGAGCATGGCTACTTGGCTTTCCTGCTTCAGTTCAAGGGAGACGACCCGGCAGTCAAGAAGGAAATGCTGCTGGAGAAGCTGGCCGTGCAGCTGCAGGCCAAAGTCAAACAGTTTTTGAAAGGCTCGCTTTCGATCGTAATCACCGAGACGTTCCGTTTCCCGGAGCAGCTTGCTGATGTGTACCGGAAGGCTGCCGCTTCCTTCCGCCAAATTGTCGGGGATGAGCGCGAATTCGTTATGCGCGTCAGCGATCTGGAGCAAACGGCATCCGAGGGAGCTTTGGATGCGATCCACAGCCCGCCGTCTTTGAACAATCTGCTGGAGGCCGGACGCTGGGATGCCGTGGAGGAAAAGCTGCAGCAGGTGTTCGCGGAGCTTGATCTCAAATGGTCCGATTCCTGGGAGCATTGCATGGAGGCAGGCTTTCTGATCGCGTCGGCATTTACCCACTATGCCCATCGAAACGGTTTTTCGCTGGCCAAGCTGTTAGGGGAGGACATGGAGTTTTTGCAAAGTGGGGAAGCTTTCACCTCCATCAGCAAGCTTCGCCACTGGTCTATTACGGGTCTTGGCAAGCTAAAAGCGGGAACAGCCAATGAGGTGAACGACATCCGTTCCCATTATGTGAAGAAGGTGCAGGCGTTTACGGAAAAAAACCTTCACCTGGACGTGTCATTGCGCGCGCTTGCCGATCATGTGAACCTGCATACGACGCATTTATCCAAAATCTATAAAATCGAAACCGGCGAAGGAATCAGCGATTACGTGTCCCGTCTTCGCATGGAGCGGGCCTGCCATTTGCTGAAAACGACCGACAAAAAGGTGTATGAAATCAGCGCGGAAATTGGATATTTGGAGCCGGCGTACTTCATCAAGGTGTTCAAACGACAGTTTGGAGTAACGCCGCAGGACTATCGGAATGGCTCCTAACAACATGACAGAGTCCTATGGAAACTAACAAAGTCATATAGATGCCCTCCCCTGCTGCTTGGTAAAGTAGCTTATGTGATCATCTTACTTCAAAGGGGACTGAAACATGAATAAACTGAGAAAAGCATGGGTGCTGCTCATCGCTATGGCCTTCATCGTAAGTGCTTGCAGCGGAAATACCGGCAAGAACGAGAATAAAGGCACAGAGAATACCGCGACGAATACAGCCGCTGAGTCCGATTCAGATGCCGCGTTTGCAAAAGGCAAATACGATCCGCCGATTGAAATCAGCACGGTCATCATGCCGCGAAAGTATACCAATGGCGACACCAAGGAAAACAATGTCCACGACCGCTGGATGCTGGAGCAGTTCGGCATGAAGCATAAGGATACTTGGTACCCGGCAGGCAACGACCAATACAAGCAGAAGCTTCAGCTGGCGATAGCCTCCGGCGAGAAACTTCCGGATTTCGTCTTTGTGCCGACTGACCCGATTTTGACGAATCAGCTGATCGATTCCGGACAATTTTTGCCGATCGACGAGCTGTTTGATAAATATGCCAACCAAACCTGGAAGGACCATGCCGCGCAGCATCCGGAATTATGGTATCCCTTCACGAAGGACGGCAAGAAGTGGAACGTGCCGATTTTAGAATATACCGACAATGATGACACGCTTTTGTGGCTGCGCGAGGATTGGATGGAGAAGCTGAACCTGGAAGCTCCTAAAACGATTGCGGACCTTGAAAACATTTTGGACAAATTTAAAAACCAGAATCCGGACGGACTCGCTCCTAGTGACGTTTATCCGCTCGCGATTTCTTTGAAAAACAACACGAACACGTGGATGGGCTCGCTCGACTGGCTTTATGGCGCATACGGCACGGTGGAAGAGCAATGGAATAAGGATGCGAACGGCAATCTCGAGTACGGCTCTGTGAACCCGGGAGCGAAGCAAGCACTCGCCAAGCTGAAGGAATGGATGGAAAAAGGCTATATTCATCCGGATGCCGCTTTGTGGGACGAAGGCAAAACAGCCGAAATTTGGACAAACGGAAAAGCGGGCGTTCTGCCGGGCGCAAACTGGGTGCCAGACTGGCCGGCACCGGATCTGCTCAAAAACGTAAAAGGCTCTAAATACAAAGCATATCCGATCCCGGCAGGTCCTGACGGCCTAATCGGTACGAAATGGCAAAATTCAGGCGTAAACAGCAGCTTTATGATTAACAAGGATGCCGAGCATCCGGAAGCGTTCTTCCTGTATTACAATTACCTGCTCGATAATTTGGCTAACCCTGCAGCAGGAAGCCAATTCGAATACGGTTTTGCCAAAGGGTATGACTGGGATGAAGTGGACGGTCAACCGACCAACAACAAAGACAAAATCAAAGACTTTAACAATGAGTTTGCCTTTATTACCGGTCCGGCCCGTATCCCAGACCTTTATATGAAAACACTGGTTAAGCTTGCAGACGGCGCGGCACCGGAAACGCCTTACGAGAAGCAGACTGCCGAATTCCGTAAACCGGAAAACTGGTATTCCGCCAAAGTCGTGATGTCGCAGATCGATATCCGCAAGCAAAACTTCTTTACTGGAGCAGCGACGCCAACGATGATTTCAAAATGGAGCCTGCTTCGTCAATCCGAGCTGGAGACGTTCAACAAAATCATTTACGGCAAATTGCCGATCGATGCTTTTGACAGCTTCGTAACCAATTGGAAAGCAAACGGCGGCGACCAAATTACGACCGAAGTGAATGAATGGTTCAAGTCGGTTTCCAAATAACAAGCGCAATCATCGTTAAAAAATGAAAGCCAGCAAGATCATCTTTATGATCTTGCTGGCTTTTTCCAATAGCGGTTTGAAAACAGGAGCATAGCCAAGGATATGAGTTATAATTAACCATATACCGGTACATTTATTGAGGGGAAAGTCCGAAAGGAGCATCAGATGGGTAATTCCATGTACGAGCTGGTAGAGACGGGGACAATGCTGCCGTTTGACGTTTCGCTGCATAGCGTGAATTATGTGCCCAGCCATTGGCATAACAGCCTTGAAATTATTTTTGTGCTGCGCGGAAAGCTGGAAGTAACCGTAGGCGCCGAGAAAGCGGTTCTTTCGGAGGGTGACGTGCGGGTGATCAATTCATGGCATGTGCATGAGGTCATCGGACGCGATCTCAACATCATTGCAACCTGCCAAATTCCGCTCTCCTTTCTTAAAACCTACATCAGCGGGGTAGAACAGATACAATTCGATTGCCATTCCAGCCAATTGGGCCCAAACAAAAGAGAAGCCATGGACCGCATGCGCCAGCTGCTTGCCGAGATGGTTCAGCTGATTCACAAGAAAGGCGAGTCGTATGAGCTGGACATGCAGGTAAGGATGCTGGGTATTTTATCGATATTAATGAAGCAATTCAAGGCGGAAGCGGCAAGCGGCGCCATGAATGAGAAATATATGGAACGCATGATGCGCATTATTACCTTTATTGACGAGCATTACAGGGAGCCGGTCTCTCTTCTGGATCTGGCAGAGCGCGAGTTTTTGTCGGTACCTTATTTATCGAAGTTTTTCAGCGAAAATATCGGATTGAACTTTCAATCTTATTTGACGAATATTCGGCTCAAAAATACGGTAGAAGCGCTATTGCACCATGTAGAGACACCGATTGCCGATTTGGCTATGCAGCATGGTTTTCCAAACGCCAAGTCCTTTTACGCCGCATTTAAAAACCGGTACGAGATGACGCCAACCGAATACCGCAAGCAGTACCGGCCTGACATTTATGAGCAAAAGGAGAAATGGTCCTCCAACTATTTGGCGTTCAACCAATCGAGCGCTTTGGGCATTATTAATCAGTATTTGCAGCGCGGCCAGTCCTTTTCTCAAGCACCTGTGCAGCCGCTGCATTCGGTGACGCATCAAGTGGATATGGAAACAATCGGCAAGCCGATTAAGCATACATGGAAAACGATTATCACCATCGGTAAAGCAAAAGAAGGTCTGCATGCCGATGTACAGCGGCAGCTGCGTGACTTACAGCGGCGATGCCCATTTTCGCATATCAGGTTCCACGGTATTTTTGATGATGCCATGATGATTTATGACGAGGATGAGGCTGGGGAACCGCGCTATAATTTTCGTTTCGTAGACCAGCTGTTTGATTTTTTGCTGTCCATTGGTTTAAAGCCGTTCGTAGAATTAGGTTTTATGCCCTCGAAGCTGGCTGCCGATCCAAGCCATACGGTTTTCTCCAAAGCAAGCTATACGAGCCCGCCTAAATCGCTGGACCGATGGTGCGAAATGGTCAGTCATTTCGTCCGTCACTGCATGAATCGGTACGGAGCTCCGGAAGTGGAAAGCTGGAAGTTCGAATTTTGGAATGAACCGGAGTTTCCTGCTTTCTGGCCAGCTACCGAGGCGGAGTACATGCAGATGTATAAACGAACTTTCCAAACGGTCAAAAGCATTTCCGCGCGGCTCCAAATCGGGGCTCCCGGCCGAATCATCACCTTGGGCTCTTTCGCGTTTAGCGAAGCTTTTTTCGCCTTCTGCAAACAAAACGACTGTTTGCCGGACTTTATACCGCTGCATTTTTATCCGCATGAGCATATTGACGACATGATGGACGACTTGCAGAACAAGCTGATGCAGCTGGCCCCGTACCGCCAATTACAGGATCATTTTCGGCGTATCTCGCCTAATCCGAATTACCTGAAGGAGAAGCTCAGCCATGAGCTTGGATTTCTGAAGGAGCAAGGCCTCGCGGACCGGGAGGTTTATTTGACGGAATGGAACTCCACGGCATATCACAGGGAATTGACGAATGATACCTTGTATAAAGCGGCTTATATCGTGAAAAATCTGGTGGAAAATCTCGATGGTATTCAAGGCTTCGGTTACTGGGTCCTTAGCGATAATATCGAAGAAACCGTTGCATCCCCGCGGTTGTTCCACGGCGGACTTGGTCTTATTGCCCAGCACGGCGTTCCGAAGGCAGCCCTGTACGCGTATGATTTGCTGGCCAAGCTGGGCGATAGGCTGATTGCGCGCGAGGAAGGCTATATCGTGACCGCTGGCAGCGGCGGGTATCAGGTGCTCGCGTATAACTATTGCCATTTCGATGATTTGTATGCGCTGGGCGATACCTCCTTTATTGATGAAACAAACCGCTACAACGGCTTTAAAAACGAGAAGGTTTTGAAAATGGCTTTTGAGCTAAAGGCTATTCCAAATGGGAAATATCGCATGATCACGCATAGGATTAATCGAAAACATGGCAGCTCCTATGATATATGGGTAGAGATGGGTGCCCCGGAGCCGTTATCGGCAGAGGATATCGAATACATCAAGACGGCTTCGGTACCTGAGCGATCGGTGCAAACGGTTGAAGCTGAGCATGGCTTTACTTTCGATACGGTGCTGGAGCCGCACGTCGTGGCTCTGATAGAGCTGATTCCCCTCTATTAAACAAACCTTTATCGAATGGGTCATTTTTTAACCTCGAATTATTTGCTTGATTAAAAGAGGTACAAAAACACATTAAAAATGACTATAAAAGTCGACAAGCCGCTGCCTATTGGATATAGGCAGTTATGCTTATAATTGTTTTGTAAACGTTATCATTGAATGGATGAAAAAGAAAATAAGGCTATATAAATGGGAGGACGATAGCGATGAAACAGAATATGACCGAAGAAAAGCTCCAAGAGGGCATACATTATGTTCGCAATGACGGAGGTCCAACGCTTGGTTACTCCCCTGCATCCGGCGTGAAGATTGTGAAGCAGGACGGATTGTTCTTCAAGGATTTGAATCAAAACGGCTCGTTGGACAAATACGAGGATTGGCGTCTGTCGCCCGAGGAGCGGGCTATGGACCTGGCTTCCCAAATGTCGGTCGAGCAGATCGCGGGGCTGATGCTGTACAGCAGGCATCAATCGATTCCGGCAGCTTCCCATGGCTGGTTCGCCAGTACGTATGGCGGCAAAAGCTATGAAGAAAGCGGGGCGAAGCCTTGGGAGCTTACCGATGAGCAGCTGCAATTTCTGGCCCGGGATCATCTTAGGCATGTCTTGATTACGACGGTGCAATCCCCGGAGACCGCGGCGAGATGGAATAATGCCGTACAGGCCTTTGCGGAAGGAACGGGACTTGGCATTCCGGCAAACAACAGCTCCGACCCTAGACATGGCTCGGATTCCAGCTCGGAATTTAACGCGGGCTCGGGCGGCCACATCTCCATGTGGCCGGAGACGCTGGGGCTGGCAGCAACCTTCGATCCAAAGGTAACGGAGAAATTCGGTGAAATCGCAGCCAAGGAATATCGCGCACTGGGCATTGCCACCGCACTTTCACCGCAAATAGACATCGCGACCGATCCGCGCTGGTTCCGCTTTAACGGCACCTTCGGCGAGGATTCGAGGCTCTCGGCGGATATGGCGCGCGCATATGTGGATGGATTTCAGAATTCAACCGGTGACAATGAAATTGCAGACGGCTGGGGTTACGAAAGCGTAAACGCGATGGTGAAGCACTGGCCGGGCGGCGGCTCCGGCGAAGCCGGACGGGATGCGCATTACGGCTGCGGCAAGTATGCCGTGTATCCGGGTGGAAATTTCGAAGAGCATCTGATTCCGTTCGTGGATGGGGCTTTTAAGCTGGATGGCAAGACGGGCCAAGCTTCGGCAGTGATGCCGTATTATACGATTTCTGTTGATCAGGACGACGTTAACGGCGAGAACGTGGGCAACTCCTACAACACGTATCTTATTCAGGATTTGCTTCGCGGCAAATACGGCTATGACGGCGTAGTATGCACGGATTGGTTAATTACGGCAGATGAAACGCCGAGCAAGGATTCCTTTTTAAGCGGAAAGCCTTGGGGAGTGGAAGGCCTATCCGTGGCGGAGCGCCATTACAAGCTGCTAATGGCCGGCGTGGACCAATTTGGCGGGAATAATGAAATTGCACCTGTACTGGAAGCGTACCAAATGGGAGTGGCAGAGTATGGCGAAGCCTTTATGCGTAAGCGCTTTGAGCAATCGGCGGTACGCTTGCTGAAAAACATTTTCCGCCTGGGGCTGTTCGAGAATCCTTACCTGCAGGTGGAAGAGAGCTCGCAAATCGTAGGCAGTCCTGCTTTTATGCAAGAAGGCTATGAAGCTCAGCTGAAATCGATTGTGCTCCTCAAAAACAAAGCGAAGCTGCTGCCCCTGCAAGCAAAAAGCACGGTATTTATTCCGAAGAGATATACCCCGGCTGGGAAAGACTGGTTCGGCTTTCCGACGCCTGAAACGATGGAATATCCGGTAAACCTCGATATTGTCCGCAAATATTTTAACGTAACGGAGGAGCCGGAAGCGGCTGATTTTGCTCTCGTATTCATTAGCAATCCAAAGTCAGGCGTTGGTTACAGTCAAGAGGATGCCGATCAAGGCGGTAACGGATACATGCCTATCAGTCTCCAGTATAAGACGTACACGGCTGAGCATGCCCGTGAGCACAGTTTGGCAGGCGATCCGCGTGAAGGCGATGTGCTTAACCGTTCCTATAAAGGCAAAAGCGTTACGGCTCACAATACGAGCGATTTAGATGCGGTGCTGGATACGAAGGAGAAAATGAAGGGCAAGCCTGTAGTCGTTTCTCTTCTGCTGGCTAATCCGGCTGTTGTCGAGGAATTTGAAGCGTCAGCCGATGCGATTATTGCTAATTTCGGCGTGCAGGATCAGGCGATCATGGAGGTTTTGACCGGCAACGTTGAGCCTTCCGGCCTGCTGCCTATGCAAATGCCGGCTAATATGAAGACAGTCGAGGAGCAGCTGGAGGACATTGCGCATGATATGGAATGCCACGTGGATTCCGAGAATAACGTTTATGATTTTGCATTCGGCTTGAACTGGAGCGGAACGATCCAGGACGCAAGAACTGCGAAATATAAGAAATAATAGATAGTTGACTATAAATATACGAAAAAACATCGCGGGCTTCGCGATGTTTTTTTGATGCCAATGCCTGTGTTATCTACTAAAGCGAACACAGCGCCCACAACGTTAGAAACTAAATCACAACAAGATAACAACATTTTTAAGCAGTAATGCAATACATTTCACGCGTTCGCCCGGCTATAATCAAGAAAAACGGTGGAGGCTGATGAGATGAGCACGGCATATTGGCAGGAAATCATGGAAAGACTCGATAAAAAAGTGACGCGGACCATTGGGCAGATGGGCGATAAATGTCCTCATTTTGCGAAAGAAGACGGGAAATTCGATGATATCGGCACCGATTGGTGGACAACCGGATTCTGGCCGGGCATGCTCTGGATTATGCATGATATGACGGGCAAGGAGCATTACAAAGAGGCGGCGTGGCGCTGGGATGAGGAGCTCGAGCAATGGTTCATTAAACCGACGGTGGAGATGCATCATGATGTTGGCTTTCAATTCCTATCCACGGCGGTCATTAAGCATACGATTACCGGCGATGAGGATGCCTTCCGCCGCGGGATCGAAGCAGCCAACTTCCTGGCGGCAAGATACAATCCGGCAGGCCGATTTATTCGTGCCTGGAATGAAGACAAGCATGGCTGGGTAATCATCGACTGCATGCTTAATATTTCGCTGCTCTTCTGGGCGAGCAAGGTGACGGGTGATCCTCGTTATAAGCATATGGCAGCTGCCCATGCGGAAACGACGATGAAGTACGGTATTCGCGAAGACGGCTCGACAAAACATATTCTTTCCTTTGATGCGGAGACAGGCGCCTATATTGAAAACTTTGGCGGGCAAGGCCTGTCTGCTGAATCCTCCTGGAGCCGCGGAACGTCTTGGGGGCTGTACGGCTTCATTAATGCGTATCGCAATACCGGCGATGAACGGTTCCTGGATACGGCCAAACGGATCGCGCATTATTTTATAGCAGCTTCGCCGGAGGATCATGTTCCTTATTCCGATTTCCGCTTTGAATCGGTGGAAGGACGTTACCGCGACAGCTCGGCGGCGGCGATCGCGGCATCAGGCCTGCTTGAAATCGCGGAGGTTGTGCCGACAGGCGAAAAAGGCCTGTATGCGGGAGCAGCCGAGCGCATTTTGCGTTCGCTTACTGAAAATTACGCAACCTGGGATAACCCCGAGCATGAGGCTATTCTTCTGCATGGCTCGAGCAGCGTATCCGCTAACGCCGATGGCTCCTTAATTTATGGCGATTATTATTATCTTGAGGCTGTTGCCAAGCTAAACGGCTGGAAGCACCGCATCTACTAAGCTTATATTTATACCAAAGCAGCGTTCCTTTACTATCGGGAAGGCTGTTTTTCTTTGTCCGGCTCCTCATCTCCGTAATGCGAAAGCTTCGTTATCTTGCTATTCTATTCGTATATTCTGCTATACGCCGCCTCGTGATGTATAGTTAGAGAACAGGCGTAAATCAAATGAGCTCGTGGTTCAATCGGAGCCGATGGGCGTTGAAGGTGGAGGGTAAGCGGAATGCCGGCCGTAATAACGAAGTATTTTGATTATGGAGCTAAGGAAATTGACTATTTAAAAAGCGTTGATCCTGTGCTTGGCGAAGCCATGGAGCGCCTGGGCAAGGTCGAACGGACCATCATGCCGGAGCTGTTCACTGCGCTCGTTCATGCGATTGTCGGTCAGCTTATTTCAGCTAAGGCAGCCCGCACCATATGGGAGCGAATGCAGGAAAGGCTGGGAGAAATCACGCCTGCCAATCTGGCGATGCAGGCGGCCGAAGCGATTCAAGGCTGCGGCATGACCATGAAAAAAGCCGTATGCATTAAAAATATCGCGCAGACGATCGCGCAGGGAGACTTCCCGTTGAATGAACTGCGGCAGCTTCCGGATTCTGAAGTCATAAAGAAACTGATCGCCTTAAAGGGAGTCGGAAAGTGGACAGCGGAAATGCTGCTTATTCATGCGCTCGAGCGTCCGGATATCGTCAGCTGGGGAGATATTGCCGTCCGGCGCGGAATGATGAAATTGTATGGTCTTGATTCGCTGACCAAAGAGCAATTTGACGGATATAGACGCCGGTATTCTCCGCATGGTTCAGTCGCTTCCTTTTATTTGTGGAACCTTTCATTTGAATAAGCAAAAAGGAGCAAGGTCATGAATATAACCGTTAAGGAACAGCTGCTTGCGTGGGCGGAGGAGGATTACAGGAAATTTTCTGCTGCGCTTATTCCGAACATAAATAACGTTTTAGGCGTTCGTCTGCCTTATCTGCGGAAGCTCGCGAAAACGATCGCAAAGGGCGATTGGCGCCAATTCCTTAAAAATGCCGAAAACGAGTACTTCGAGGAAGTCATGCTGCAGGGGATGGTCATTGGATATATACAAGCCGACATCGAGGAAGTTTTACCCTATATCGCTGATTTTGTGCCGAAAATGGACAATTGGTCCGTGTGCGACAGCTTCTGCATCGGACTGAAGATCACGAAAACGAACAAGGATACCGTGTGGAATTTTTTACAGCCGTATCTTGCATCGGATAAAGAGTATGAGATACGCTTCGGCGTCGTCATGCTGCTTGATTTTTATATCGACGAAGAATACATTCACTGTGTATTGCGGCTGCTTGATCAGACCGACCGCAGCAGCTACTATGTCAAAATGGCGGTGGCGTGGGCGATTTCGATTTGTTATGTGAAGCTGCCAGAGATCACGCAAGCCTATTTGGCGAGCAGCGCTCTGGACGATTTCACATACAACAAAGCTTTGCAAAAAATAACGGAATCCTACCGCGTAGATCCGGAAACGAAAACACGGATTCGCGCCATGAAGCGAAAGCGCTAGCCAGTGGCTAGGGTTCAAAGCCCTGCTGGCTGATATAGATTTGCTCCTCGGAGAAAACGCGCTTCATCCGTTCATAAACGATTTGATAGGCGGAAGGCTCATGCCATTCTTCAAGCCCCAGCGGCTCATACCATTTATGAATGCCCATTTGCCGGGTTCGTTTTCCGCTGCTGCCGTCGCCCATAAAATAATCGTCGATGCAGATGCGGTCAACAAGCGGCCGCAGCTTGTCCGGAAATGCCTCGCTGCTTGGCAGTACCGGAGCGATTGCGGCCTGCGCTTGAACACCGGCTTCCTTCAATAATTGAAGAGTCTTAAGCCTGGCTTGAATCGGAGGGGCCTGCGGCGAAAAATGCTTGCGGATCTCATCGAGATCCGTCTCCACCGTCATGCTGACGCGGACCTTCCCCCCGAGCCTCAGCAAAAGATCGATATCTCTGCGGACAAGCGGGCTGCGCGTTTGAACGAGCAGAAAGTCGGGCGGATTCTCTGCCATGACCTCCAACAAGGAGCGGGTAATCCTTTCCTTATGCTCAATAGGCTGGTAAGGATCGGTACTGGAGGACATAAAGATCGTGACGGGCCCTTTGTTGCGGGCTCTAAGCAGTTCCTTCCGAAAAACCTCCGCAGCATCCTTCTTGATATCGACCCAGGTCCCCCATTCCTTGTTTCTAAACAGCGAAACCGGCATTTTCCGCACATAGCAGTAGGAGCAGCCAAAAACACAGCCGGTATAAGGGTTCAGCGAATGGCTGTAGCCCGTCAGAAAACCGGTTCCCTTATTCAGAAGCGTCTTAGGCTGCTTGTATAAATACTCGGTTTTCATTGGGATACCTGCAAGTGAATAAGCTTTGGAATGATTGCCATAAGATAAACCTCCTTGAATGTGGAACTGCGTTTACGTGGCATCATGGAAAATAATGCCGAGACTGTACCTCGTTCCTGAGGTAATGGTGCTGACGCCATGCCGAAGCGTCGTCTTGTAATAGCCGCGCGTACCTAAGACCGGACGATCATGAGTGGGGAAGATAAGGCCTTCGCCTTGCTCAAGCGTAATGGCATGCCCGCGGCTCTGCGCTCGCGGACGCTGCTCGACGAGCAGAAATTCACCGCCCGTAAAGTCGGTCTCCTTCTGGTTCAATGCAAAGACGACCTGAAACGGGAAGTATACTTTTCCATACAAATCCTGATGCAGGCAGTTATAGCCTCCTGCTTCGTATTTCAATATTAACGGGGTAGAACGCCTCTGTTCCTCGCTGTGGCAATGGGCCAGAAAATCATGGAAGGCTGGCGGATAAGCGGCTTCTTTGCCTAATTGTTCTAACCAGCGGTTAGCCGTGACCGCAAGGCCCGGATATAAGCCTTCACGCAGCAGCTGCAGCATGGAGGGAAGCGGAGCGCTGTAATACTTATATTCTCCGATTCCGAACCGGTATCTTGCCATGTTAACGGTGCTGCGAAAAAGCGCTTCGTTCCCGTAGGTGCCAATCATTTCCCGGCATTCCGAAGGATCTAATAAGACGGGCAGCTTCGCATATCCCTGCTCTTCTAGCGATTGCTGAAGCGTTGCAAAGTCCAGCTTTGCGATACGGCTGGCGAGAGGCTCAAGCAAGGGATTCAACTCCTTCCCGTCTCGCCGCTTCATTCTCCAATTGCAGCAGCCTCTTTTTCATCTCTATGCCGCCGCGATAGCCGGTTAGGGCTCCGTTTTTACCGATCACGCGGTGGCAGGGAACCGTAATGAGGATCGGATTTGCGCCGATCGCCGTGCCTACGGCCCGGACCGCGGCCGGCCTCTGAATGAGATTGGCGATATCCGAATAGGATTTGGTTTGGCCATAAGGAATGCCGTTCAGCGCGCGCCATACTTCTAGCTGGAAGCTGGTTCCGCGGTAATCGAACGGGACAGTGAAGCTTGTGCGCCTGCCTTGGAAATACTCGATCAGCTCGTCTTTGTACGGCTGCAGCAGCTGGTCATTTTGAATCAAGACGCTGCCCGGAAGCTTTGTTTTCGCCCATTGAACAAGCTCCTCCATCGGTTGGTTTTGAGAGCCGGCAAAACAAAGGCCCTCAGAAGTCGCGGCAAGGTGAATATTCCAATCCTCATGCGACAGAAGCGTCCAATATAATTGCGGGCTTGCGTTGTTTTCCATAGGATGAAGCCTCCATTCAATGATCTGTCTGTTTTTTTCGAAAGCTTGCCGGCGTGTGACCGGTTATTTTTTTGAATAGGGTAATAAAATACGGCGTATTGGCTAGGCCTACACGAACGCCTATATCTGAAATGGGATCATCCGAAAAAAGGAGCAGCTCCTTCGCCTTGTTAATCCTTTGCTGCTGGATATAAGCGACGGGAGTCATTTGCTTCAACCTCCTGAAAGTCCGATGCAGGTGGTAGGGGCTGCCGTGACAGATCTCTGCCAGCCGCTCTAGGGTTAGCGCATTGCTATAGTTTTGGTCGATATAGTCAGTCACGGCAGCGATCCATTCATCATCGGGCAGGCGTTGTCCGGTCGGCTTGCAGCGTTTGCATGGACGAAATCCGGCGGTCGCCGCTTGCTCAGCCGTATCGAAGTAAGTGATATTATCCGGGTTCGGCGGTCTTGATTTGCAGGATGGCCGGCAAAAAATTCCCGTTGTCTTGACGGCATAAAAAAAGGTTTCATTATAAGAAGCGTCGTTGCCGAGGACGGCATTCCACTTTTCTTGAAGTCCCAATGCCGTTGACGGTGTTTCCGCTGCGGATTGAGAATCGGAAAATGGCTGGTTCGGGTTTTGCTTGCTTTGGTTTACCATGCATCTTCACCTCCACCACTAGTATAACCCCGAAAGTGAACGTATGTACGCATTTCCGGATGGAATAGCAAGATATCGAAATTCAGACGAGAAGCATCCATAAAGAAGGTGTAAGCTATTTTTGAGCGGAATAGGTATAGATCTAAATCACGAATCGTTGCGGGGGAATGGAATGAGAAGGGGATGACAGGGAATAATTTCCTGCAAACACGCTTCAGCGAAACAGTTGCTTCTATTATAAAGCAGGCATGATAGAGGAAGCGAAATTATCGGCTATGCGGAACCAAAAAGGCACACGATAAAACGGCTAAAGAAAAATTGTTGGAACGAATCCGCCTATAATGCTTTCGTAATCATATCGCTAACCGCTGCCCGTCGCTTTGATCCGTGAAGCCAATCACTTAAAATAGATAAACAAGAGCTTTCACGGCTGTATCTATCCGATCCAGCTATCCCTAAACAAAAGGAGCATAAAATAATGACCATTCCCTTTGCGCCGCAGCTGGACCGAGCGTATATGCTTAGCCAGCTTGAGACCTTGCTGAATATTCCCAGCCCAAGCGGCTATTGCATGGAGATCATGAAGTATTTGGAGGAGGAAGCGCGCAGGCTGGGCTACGCCATAGAGATCACGCCAAAAGGCAACGGAATCATTACGATTCCAGGCCGTCAATCCGATAAGGTAATCGGATTGACGGCGCATCTCGATACCCTTGGCGCGATGGTCCGCTCGATAAATCCTTGCGGTACGCTGCGCTTCACACCGATCGGCGGGTATGCCATGCATACGGTCGAAGGGGAGTATGCGCGCATACATACGCGCGATGGCCGGACCTATGAAGGAACCGTGCTGTCTACGAAAGCATCCGTGCATGTGTTCAAAGATGCTGGAGAGTGGAAGCGCGAGGAAGCGAATATGGAAATACGCGTGGATGAGACGGTCAAATCCAAATCGGACACCGCAGCGCTGGGCATAGCAGTCGGCGATTTCATATCCTGGGAGCCGAGGACACGTATTCTGCCTAACGGTTGGGTGAAATCAAGGCATTTGGATGACAAGGCGAGCGTTGCCGCGCTGCTTGGGCTCATGGAATGGCTGAAGCGCGAAGGCAGGACGCCTGCCCATTCGCTCAAACTCATTTTCTCCACCTATGAGGAAGTGGGGCACGGGAGCTCCTATATACCCGCTGACATTACGGAGATGATAGCCGTCGATATGGGCGCGATCGGAGATGATCTTTCCACGACGGAGCAGGATGTTTCGATTTGCGCGAAGGATTCGAGCGGACCCTATGATTATCAAATGACTTCCAGGCTTATCGAGCTGGCGAAACGCGATAAGCTGGCTTACGCAGTCGATATTTATCCGTATTACGGGTCCGATGCTTCCGCGGCGCTTCGAGGCGGCAGCAACATTAGGGCGGCCTTGATCGGTCCAGGCGTCCATGCCTCCCATGGCATGGAGAGGACGCATGCGGATGCTATCGTAAATACGGCAGCGCTGCTGCTTGCATATGTCATGGAGTAACCATTAGATAACAAAGAGGAAACGAATGCCCGGAGGCAGCCAGCTTATGCGATATAAGCGAGTTGCTCCCGGGCATTTTTTTTGGAATAGCAGGCATCAACCGTTTGCGTTTGTATAAAAGCTGCGTATTCTGCCGCAAGACGGCCGGTCTCTTTCGCCAAAATCAGCCGTGTCTAGGCCGTTGGGAGAAGGAAGGACAGTAGTCTTTTGGGAATGGCTCAGGGCGTGAAGTTGGTCCGTTTTCAGTGCTTGCGGAGCTTTATATTTATCCCGATTCGTGGAAGCATATCCTGTCCGTCCGAGCAGCAACCGATTTCATTCCTCGACATTCTCGCGGTAAGAGCCGTAGAATGTACGTTTTTTGGCTTCATCTTCCTTATTTTTAGATTAAAATTTTGTTATTTTTGTTTTTTTAGCGTAAAGATAACGTTCTCATGTTAGAAAACATACCCAAAAATGAGCAATGCGAAAAATGTCGAAGGGATATTTTGTCCTGCTTTAGTAGGAGGCTGGCCAATAGTCCCTTTTTTTTTCGGGAAAATATCTGTTTTTTTTGATTAAAATGAGTGATTCAGACGAGCGAAAAAACGGGAAAATCCTTTATATCATGCGGGATTGAGCCGAATGGCGCCTTAAAAAAAATGGGTCTGTAGCGGGATTCTCTCAGAAAGTTCATAAAGCGCTTCCAATTATCAGAATTATTAAATTCGACATTCAAAACTTATCCTTTTATATCCAACTATTCACATCATTTAGGAGTCAGTACTTATGAAAAGCGAGCTGAAAATGAGCAGGAATGTCTAATTCGCACCATGTCTTTATTCCCTCAAGAATTATTCTTATCTGTGTCATACTAGATTTCAACGAGAGGCAAAATAAAAGTTCCATGATTCATAGTGAATGAGCGAGCTGATGAATGGAGGTTTCAAAGATGAATGTTTCCAATCAAGAGCAGAAGCGGGTAAGGCTGAAGCAATTTTTGAAAATACTATCCGAGGACCCTTCGCTGGTACGGAATAACGGACAGGCGGAAACGAGAACGCTGCCGGATCTGCTTGCGGCGATAGGCTGCCGGCTGCGGAACGAACCCATTGATATGGCGGAGCAGGTATCGCAGCTGCTTGGGAAGATGGGCTTGCAAGCATGCTCTAACGATATGATGGAGCATGTCATGAACGGCGGAACCGTTGATGAATTTATAAACACGACCAAACAATAAGCATGTTCTTATCTATCTTCAGGAAATCATGATAGTAGGTTTCCTGGCCCTAAGCGGCGCCTAAAAGTTCGCGTTTTGAATAATGAGTAAATTTTAATATTCATTTAGAACAACTAACAATGGTGAACAGAAAACAGATTTTCAAGTTATGGAGGAAATAAATTGGAATTGAAACAGTATTGGCTCATTGTCAAAAGAAGACTATTGATGATCATTTTGATCATTACCGTTAGCTGTTTGGCCATCGGCATTTACTCCAGCTATTTAATCACACCACAATATGAAGCCTCCGCTAAACTAATCGTTAACGATTATAAGGACAGCAGCGCGCTGATACCAAGCATAGACGTTGGCTCTATCAACTCCACGATTGGACTTATCAAAACCTACAAAGAAATTTTGAGAACACCGAGAATGATGAAAAAGGTTGTTAAGGCGTACCCCGAGCTAGGGGTAACATACGGAGAGCTAATCGGCAAGGTAAGCGTAAGCTCGGTCAATGAAACGCAGGTTATGTCCATATCGGTTCAGGACGATTCCTATGAGCAGGCAGCCAAAATAGCCAACGCCGTAGCCATCGTTTTTCAAAAATCGGTACCGGAGCTGATGAAGGTCGACAATGTCTTGGTGCTCGACCAAGCCGATCCGAAGGAATTCCATGGACCGGTAGCGCCGAACCCCAAGATGAACATCGCGGTGACGTTTATGCTTGCCATGATGCTAGGAGTCGGACTTTCCTTTCTGCTGGATTACCTGGATGACACGGTTAAAACCGAGGAGGACATTGAAAATCTGCTTGGCGTTCCGGTTCTTACCTCCATTCCGAATTTCGAAGAGCGGGATTCACTGGATGGGACAGGCAGTATGCCTCTAAAGAAGATCGCAAGGAGGGAACAAAATGTCTCGCTTGACTCCTAAATGGAACCTGATCACCGAGCTTAACCCGAAATCGCCGATTTCCGAGGGCTACCGCATGCTGCGGACGAACATCGAGTTCTCGACGTTAAACCATAAGCTGCAAGTTATTATGGTTACCTCCTCCAAGCCGAGCGAGGGAAAAAGCACAACCTGCGCCAATATGGCCGTCGCCTTTGCGCAGGCTAACAAGAAAGTGCTGCTGATCGATGCGGATCTTCGCAAGCCTTCACAGCATCACATCTTTGGAAAATCCAACCGTACCGGCTTGACGACGGCTTTGTTTAATCAAATGCCGCTGGAGGACATTATCCAGTTCACGAACACGGAGAACCTCTCGATTATACAAGCGGGGCCAACGCCTCCCAATCCCTCGGAGCTGCTCTCGTCCGATCAAATGGCCGACCTGCTGAAGACGGCGAGGGAGAGGTTCGATATGGTCATTATCGACACGCCGCCTATCATGTCCGTTACGGATGCTCAAATCGTTGCCACGCGGAGCGACGGCGTCGTTCTCGTCGTCGACTCGGGTAACGTGAAAAAGGATGTCGTACTTAAGGCAAAAGCATCCCTTGACCATGTAAAAGCGAAGCTTCTAGGCGTCGTGCTTAATAAAATCAATCGTAATCATTCAGATATCTATTCCTACTACTATGGGGAAAAAACGGACATTTAACGTGAATAGCCCCCATCGCTAGGCGCAAGAAATAGATAGGTAATGTCTCCTGCACCTCTATCACCGGAGGCACTCGGTCATGCTGTGGGTCAGCCGACCTTAGACGTTAATCGTCAAGGGTGTGACGTGAGGAGGGGTTCAATGCCCCTGTATATACAAAAAAATATAATAGGATAGGGTGAAATCAAATGAAAAAAGTGAGAAAAGCCATTATCCCCGCCGCAGGACTAGGTACGCGTTTTTTGCCAGCAACAAAAGCGATGCCGAAAGAAATGCTCCCTATCGTCGACAAGCCGACCATTCAGTACATCGTGGAAGAAGCGATTGAATCGGGCATTGAAGACATCATCGTCGTAACCGGTAAAGGTAAACGCGCAATCGAAGATCATTTTGATATCGCGTTCGAGCTGGAGCATATTTTGGAAGGTAAAGGCAAGCTTGATATTTTGGAAAAAGTAAGAAAATCATCAAATGTGAATCTCCACTACATAAGGCAAAAAGAGGCTAAGGGATTAGGCCATGCCGTGTGGTGCGCGCGCAATTTCATTGGAGACGAACCGTTCGCCGTATTGCTTGGCGATGACATTGTTGAAGCCGATGTGCCGTGCACAAGACAGCTAATTGAGCAATATGAACAAACAGGCCGTTCGGTTATCGGCGTTCAGACCGTAGGCGTGGATCAGACTCACCGGTACGGGATCGTCGATCCCGGCAAGAGGCTCGACAATCTTTACGAGGTTAACCGTTTCGTGGAGAAGCCGCCGCAAGGCCAGGCGCCTTCCAATCTGGCCATTATGGGCCGTTACGTGCTGACGCCTGAAATCTTCGAATATTTGGGCCGTCACGAACGCGGCGCCGGCGGAGAAATCCAGCTGACCGATGCGATCCAGAACCTGAATTTGGACCAAGGCGTATATGCCTTCGACTTCCAAGGCATTCGGTACGATGTCGGCGAACAGCTTGGTTTTATTATGACGAATATTGATTTTGCCCTTAGAAATAACGAGCTGAAATTTAAGCTGATGTCCGAGCTTGAGGAATTAATGGAACGGGAGCTTAGCAAGCAGCTATTAGCTGGAAGGAGTGAGAGAGGATGACACCTCCGCAATATCAGGATGAAGCGGTAGTCGGCGTTTCAGATTATTATGCGAATGCAGTCTCAAGGCGTGAAGAAAGCCAAGCGGTAACGATGTATTCCATTATGAAACGGACGATTGACATTGTTGGTTCGCTGAGCGGTTTGTTGCTTTTAAGCCCTCTGTTTGTCATCATCGCAATCCTTATTAAGTGGGAGGACCCGAAAGGGTCTGTCTTCTTCTATCAAACGAGGATCGGCAAAAACGAAAAGCCGTTTCGCATGTATAAGTTCCGCTCGATGCTGACCGGCGCCGAGGATAAGCTGAAGGAGCTGCTCGCCAAGAACGAAATCAGCGGCGCGATGTTCAAAATGAAAGATGATCCGCGCATTACGAAGATCGGCAAGCTGATTCGGAAAACGAGCATTGACGAGCTGCCGCAGCTGCTTAACGTATTGCGGGGAGAAATGTCCTTGGTTGGTCCTAGGCCGCCTCTTACGAGAGAGGTTGCGGAATATACGGAGTACGACAAGCAGCGCTTGACCGTAACGCCGGGCTGCACAGGGCTTTGGCAGGTCAGCGGAAGAAACAACCTCAACTTTAAGCAAATGGTTGAGCTGGACCTGACCTACATCGAGAAAAGATGCATTTGGTTCGATATCAAAATCTTGTTCAAAACGGTAAGAGCCGTCGTCGGCTCCCAGGACGCATATTAGGAGTTGAGAACAATGGCAAGAGTCCTGCATATTTCGGAGTTTACCAAGGGTGGCATTGAAACCCACCTGAACGAGGTGCTGAGCTACCAATCGGGCCGACATGATATTTATCTCATGGCTTCCGAGCAGAACTCAAGCCCTGATACGCTGCAAATCAGCCGAAGCCGGCTGCAGCTTTATCCATACAAACGGAAGCCGGCTTATTTTCTTCAAGCGATGAAGGCCATTCACCGTAAAGTAAAGGATTTTAATCCGGATATCGTACACGTACACGGAACGTTCGCGGGAGTATTCCTGCGGACGTTGTTTTTTTTCAAAAGCCGGCGTCCGGTCGTGATTTACAATGCGCATGGCTGGGCGTTCCTGATGGACATCAAGCCTTGGAAGCAGCGGATATTCGCTATGGTTGAGAAGGCGCTGTCGCTTCGGACCGATTACATTATTAACATTTCCAAGCACGAATACGATATGGCGATGCATTACGGACTGCCTGCCGGCAAATCAGGCATCGTATACAACGGCGTGTCCGATACGGTGCCTTCAAATTCGCCGCCGTTCGAAACCGAGCCCGGCAAAATCAATCTGCTTTATGTCGGACGCTTTGACCGCCAGAAAGGCTTTGATCTGCTGCTGGAGGTGTTCAATGAGCATAAGTTTGCGAAAGTAAACTTGTATTTGGTCGGCGACACGGTGCTGGAAGAGGTTAGCTACGACTTTCCCGAAAATACAGTCAAGCTTGGCTGGGTGGATAACTCGCAAATCGACCGCTATATGAAAGCGTGCGATGCGGTTATCATTCCGTCGCGCTGGGAGGGCTTCGGCATCGTTGCCATCGAGGCGCTTAGGAATAAGAAGCCCGTTATTGCAAGCAATCGGGGCGCGCTGCCGGAAATTATCAAGCATGGCTTGAACGGCTACGTGTTCGATTTCAATAACAAGCTGGAGCTGGCAGCTATCATTCACAAGCTTGACAAGGATACGCTTGCGGCAATGGGACAAGCGGGCTTGGAAATTTTCCAGGAGAAATTCCATTCGGAGCAAATGAATAACCAAATTGAGCGGCTGTACGAGGATGCTTTGCAAAAACGGAGCGGTTCGTATACGGCTCCCGTCAAAAAATATGTCTAGATTCACGGGGATGGAGAGAAAATGAGCCAAAGCTTGCAGAGTTATCCAATGATTAAGAAAAAATCAGCTGAAAGAACGGAGAAGGAACAGGTTTTTCTGGCGATTTATCTCATCATTTTGCTGGTGCTGACCGTTTATCAGGATTTCCCCTTAGTCAATATCATCGGTGAAATCGGCAGATCGCCCATCATCCTGTTGTTTCCGCTTTTTGTCTTTTGCGAGATCGGACTGCTGGCCAAGCACAAACGGGTGATGCACGGCTCGACGCTTCAAAAGCATATATTCGGCTTTATCCTTTATTTAAGCTTAATTACGATCGTTTATTTGCTTGTGCAGTTTCTGCAGGGAAGCTACAGCTTCGGCTCGGAGGGACTGCTTGGCAAAGGGATTAAGGTGCTGGTTTATTTTGTGCTGATTTTGCTCTACATCAGACACATGCAGCTCGTTTTTTCCAAAATAAAAAGCTTCAAAATATTGTACGGCTGCTTTCTTGCGGTGGTCACGCTGCTAACCGTCATTATGATTTTGGAGCTTTTGAGCATGCCAAACGCCTTTGCCGGATTGCATTCGGGGAATAACCCCTACTGGCGGGTAAGGATGCTGACCTCGGAGAGCAGCACGACGGGCTCGATTGTCGTCGTATACGCATCCATCATGGTGTATTTAACCAAATATTTAAAAGGCTTCGCAAAGACGCTGTCCATTCTGTATGCAGCTAGTTTTTTTCTGTTTTACGTTTTTATTACCGGCTCGAAGGGATTTATGATCATTATTTTGCTGACGCTCGTCGTTACCATGGTCAAGTTTTTGGATTTCCGCAAAAAGAAAAACTTCTTTTTACTAATCGCCGTCGTCCTGGCCATGTACATGTTTATAACCAATTTTTCAGCGGGACTGGTCAGCTCGTTCAGCAATGACATCGAAAACTACACATCTTCCTACACGCGAATGGGTACGATCATTATTTCGCTGATTACCGTCTTTCACAATCCGCTGGGGGTTGGGACCGGAGCGTATCTCATGTATTTCGATAAGTATGTGAATGATTCAATCAGCATGATGTCCCATTTTTATTACAATCTATTTGGCGTCAGCCAGATTAATGCGGGGGAGCTGTTGCAATATTCGGGCTCGGATAAAAACTTAGGCGTCAAATCAGGCTTTTTCCAATGGGTCATGTTTGGCGGATTGTTCTCGGTCTTGTTCTTCTATCTGCTGGCCAAAAACCTGATCATTAAAGTGAAATCCAGCTCTATCCTGTTTCTAGCGCTTGTGTTCATTTTATTTTCCATGCTCATGGTTTCATTGGAGATTAAGTACGAGATTTGGCTGCTGTTTGCTTTTATCAGCCTCTTTCTTGGCAAAAACGAATTTCAAACATCGAATAGGTCGGGGGTAGTCAAATGAAAATGCTTGTCGTGTGCAGTGATTTCCCATATCCCGCCGACCATGGCGGAAGAGTCGACACATGGGGCCGGATTAAGGTGCTCTCCGAGCTTGGCTGGAAGCTGCATCTGCTCGTGTGCGGCAAGCAAATGCCGACAAAAGAAGAAATGACGGCCGTTTACGATTATGTAGAGGAAATTACGCTTTGTGACCGCAGAAGCAAGCTCGCGGATTTGCTGCATGTCATTCCGATGCAGGTGCAGTCGCGGAGCGAGCTGAAGAATGTCGAGCTGGCAGGCGATTACGATTACGTGCTGCTTGAGGGCGATTACGTTTACCCGGTGCTGCAAAATCCGAAAATCAAGCATGACACGGTGATCCTCAGAGTGCATAACGATGAAGCCGTTTATTTCAAAGCGCTCGCCAGAAGCACCAAAAACATGGTCCATAAAATGTATTACCACATGGAGAGCAGCAAATTCACGGTTTTGCAAAAAAGAATGCTGGAGAAGGTGGATAAATATTTGTTTATCTCCAGCAAGGAGTTTGAAACCTTCCAAAAGCAAAATCCCAAGGCAAAAAGCTTGTTTTTGCCTCCGCCGGTGACGAATGCAAAATTCGAGGCGAGTGATTTTCAAAGCAAGCATGTCGTCTTTATCGGATCCTTGTTCATGCCGAATAACCGAGAGGCCATTCAGTGGTATCTCGAGCATATTCATCCGCTGATGCTGAAGGAGCCGGAATACAAATTTATCATCGCGGGCAACAGCAGAAAGCAGAGCCTTAGCTGGCTGGACGCGTACGATATGACGAATGTAGTCGTTCATGACACGCCGAAGAGCTTGGACGACATTTATCGGAGCGGATATTTATTCGTGAATCCGATGCAGAACGGCGCAGGGGTGAAGCTGAAGACGATCGAAGCGATTCAGAACGGCCTGCCGGTCATATCGACCTCCATCGGCTATGAAGGGACAGGGCTTGTGGACAATGAGCATATTATGATCGCGGACCGTCCGGAGCAGTTTTACGGAAAAATCAAGCAGCTGTTCGATCATCCGCAGCAAGCAAAGGCGCTGCTCGAATCATCCCAGAGCTTCCTTCGCACGCATTATAACCATAAAGAGGTGCTGAAGGGTTTTATTCAGTCCCTGAATACCAGTTATCAAGTAAAGCAGGTGCTGTAAATGAGCAATCGGAAAATTAACGTCCTTTTTGTCACCCATGCGGATAAGAAGGGAGGCGCGGAGCAAAGCCTCATCCATATGATTAACTATTTGGATACGACGAAGCACAATATTTTCTTATTAAGCCCGGAAGATGCGACGTACCTTGGCGAAATCAGGGCAAATTACGTACATTTCCCGCTGACGCTGAGCAGCATTAAGCAAAAGTTTGGCTTAGGCTACTTGGAAACGGTGCTGAAGATCAAGTCGTTCGTACGGAAAAACCGGATCGACATCGTCCACGCAAACGGCTGGCGGGCACCATGGTATACCGCTCCGCTGAAGTTTATGGCCAAGAGCAAGCTGATCTGGCATCACCGCGATTATACGCATTTGAAGATGTTCAATCAGGTGCTGCCCCGCTTTTTCGATCAGGTGATCTGCATCTCGCATTTTGTCGCGAATGCGATTCAGGGCAGCAATAAGACGATCATCTATAACGGCGTTGATCCGGAGCTTGCGCTTACGAGGAAGAGCCGGACCTTTATGGAGGATGATACGCTCGTTATCGGAACGTTCGGACGGATCGTGGAATGGAAAAGGTATCATCTCATGATAGAGGCCGTTAAGAAGCTGGCCGACAGCAAGCGCCGCAATTGGAAGCTGTTGATTGTGGGAGATGCTTCGGTTGACGGCTCGGAGGGCTACTACAATGAGATGATCCAGAAGGTGCTCTCTTACGGCCTTGAGCATCATGTCGTGTTTTACGGCTACAGCAAAAAGCCGCTCGATGTGATGAAGGAATGCGATCTAACGATCAACTTCTCGCTGAACGAGCCGTTTGGCAGAGTCATCATCGAATCTATGCTGGTCCAAACGCCCGTCATTGTGGCGGATTCCGGCGGCGCGCCGGAAATCATCCATGAAACGAAGGGCGGCTTTATCGTGAAGGACGGCGACGTTGAAGAGCTTTACCAGACGATCCGGCGGGTTTATGACGGAGATGTTGACTATCAAGAGCTGTCTGATCAAGGCTATGCCAGCGTCATGCAAAATTTCAATATGAGCACGATCGCGCGCAAGGTGGAATCCACTTACCGCAGGCTGCTCACGCCTAACATGAAGCCGGAAGCAGCGGGGGGTTCCGATGAGTATCTCATCCAGTCAGATTAGCTTCGGCAAGCTGCTTGCCGTATTGAAAGGAGCCGCCGTGCTGCCGATCAAGACAAGCAAAGCAGGAAGACTTGGCCGAATCGCAGGAAAGCTGACCTTGCGGAACAAAGGGCGTTTCGTCGTCGGACGCAACGTGTCCTTTCACGCGAAGCCGCTGCCTTCATCCGTCACGGTCGAGAAACAGGCAGAGCTGTTGATCGGCGATAACGTGTTTCTAAATTACGGATTAGACATCGGCTGCACCAAATCGATCCGGATTGGCAGCAATACGATCATCGGCCCGATGGTAAATATTATCGATACGAATTTTCACCCCGTTGATATGGAGGACCAGTCGCGCAGCAAAGATATCGTGATCTCCGACAACGTATGGATCGGACGCGGAGCCGTTATTTTGCCCGGCGTGACCATAGGTCCGAATTCGGTGATTGCGGCAGGCAGCATCGTAACGCGGGATATTCCGGCAAATGTGCTGGCAGGAGGGACTCCGGCTAAGGTTATTCGCGAGCTCCAGGTAACGAATGAATGGATTCGCAGATACAACTGAGAGAAGCGCGGCAAGGCTTTGAAGAATATCCGGCGGCAATGATTCTGGCAAAGTTAGGGAGCGTAGGACAATGAAGGTATGGATGTGGCCAAAATCGAGTGAGCTCAATTTTTATAATGATTTATTGACGGACTCATTGAGCGGTGCAGGCATGGAAGTGAAGGATTTGAAGCATGGCAAGCTGATGCTGCAGGTCGGCGGGACGAAAGCAGGGGACATCGTTCATATTCACTGGATGCATCATGCGTATCAGAATCGCAATTTGCTGCTATTCCTGGTGAAATCGTTCATTTTTGTCATGACGATGCTTTACTTGAAGGTGAAAAGAGTGCAGCTGGTGTGGACGATTCATAACTTGTACCCGCATCAAGTCACCTACCCGGCGATGGAGCGCTTCATGCGCAAGCTGATATGTAAATTTTGCAGCAAGCTGCTGGTCGCCTCCGAATCGATCAAGCGAAAGGTCATGATGGAATTCGGCGTGCCGGCTAGCAAGCTGTTCGTGGTGAAGCACGGCCACTATTTAGGGGTGTACAAGTCCAAGGGAATCGATTTCCGAAAAGCTTACGGCATTAGCGAGGATGCGGATGTTTATTTGTTCCTGGGCGCGATCAAAGCTTATAAAGGCGTAGAGGATTTAATCGAAGCTTTTAATGCGACGAAGTCCAGGCAAGCGTACCTGATTATCGCCGGCAAAGCGGACAAGCAAATGGAATCCTATTTGAAGCATGTCGAAGACAAAGGCAATATTCACTTGGATTTGCGCTTCATTCCAAATGAAGAGGTAGCGGATCTCATTAGCGCGGTCGATGTGATGGTTATGCCTTACAAGGAAATTACGACCTCGGGCTCCGCGATACTCGGGCTATCGTTCAGGAAGCTGATCGTGATGCCGGACAATGATTTTATTGACGAGTATTTTAAAGAGGACATGGTGGTCCGATACAATCCAACCGATTACAACGGCTTGGAAAATGCCATGAAAGCAGCGCTTAACGTGAAGAGAGAACAAAGAACGCCGCAGTACGAAGAGGTGCTGAGGGAGCTCGATTGGAGCGCCATCGCGCAGCGGATAAAAAAAGTATACCAAGGATGGGGATAAAGGATGAAAGTAACAGTGGCCATCTGCACCCATAACCGGGCCAAGGATACGGGAGAAGCAATAGAGAGCGTGCTGGCGCAAAGCTTTGATAGGGAACAAATTGAAATTGTCGTGATCGACAACCGCTCAACGGATAATACCGCAGAAGTCGTCGGCGCGCTGGCAAAACTGCATGGCTCCAGGGTGCGCTATATTCTCGAGAGCAAGCTTGGCTTATCGGTTGCGCGCAACCGGGCGATTCGCGAAGCGAAGGGCGAGTACATTCTTTTCTTGGATGACGATGCGCTGGCTTCCGCCGGATGGGTGCAGCATATCGTGGAAATGTTCGAAAGCAATCCGGCAATCGGATGCGTCGGCGGCAGGATTGATCCGATCTGGGAAGCGGCGGAGCCGGATTGGATCCCGGAGGAGCACCGGTCGGTTTTTACCATTCTTGATTATGCGGACACGGTGAAGGAGATGCCAGCGCCGGCGATTCCATACGGAGCCAACGTGGCCTTTCGGGCCAGCGTCTTCCAGCATTTCAAGCCTTTTCGCGAGGATCTCGGCCGCGTTGGAACAAACCTGTTGTCGAGCGAGGAAAGCGAACTGATTGCGAGAATACGGGAGCGGTACACGGTGTTCTACACTCCGTTTGCGTCCGTGCAGCACAAAATCGCGAAGGAGCGGACGACCAAAAAGTGGTTTTTGAAGCGGATCTTTTGGCAGGGAGTCAGCGATGCGGTGAAGAGGCAGGATAGAAGCTTGTTTGCTATCGTGAAGCATGTCATCCGGATGGTGCAGGCCATCGGAACATCCTTGCTGTCGATTTTCAATTTTAAGAGATTCATTCGCCAGGTCGTGAAAATATGTTACCGCAACGGATCGCTGGTCGGCATCCTGCGCTACAACGGTAGGGGTTGACGGAAAGCTATGGCACAGCTCGCCATTTCAAAGGCTTGGAAGGGCAATGGACTCGTCCAAACGATTATGCGCACCAGCGCAACGAATCTTCTGGTCATGGTCATCAGCACGCTGACCTCAATCGTGACGGCGCGCATGTTCGGCGTCGTCGGAAAAGGCGAGTTCTCGGCAATCCTTTTTTGGCCGACGCTGCTGGCAGGACTTGTCTCGTTCGGGCTGCCTACCTCGCTTATTTATAATATGAAGCAAAACAAAGGAATCGGCGGCGATTTCGTAAGAGCGGGTTTTCTCTTTCAAATTCCGGTCAGCATCCTGGTCGGCATCGTTACCTGGATTTGGATGCCGGCCTGGCTGGGCAACTATCAGGCGGATATCGTCCAAATCGCCAGATGGTATTCGGTGCTGATGCTGCCGATTCTGCTTGCGATTAACCTAATTTCTGCCTTGGCGCAGAGCACGGGAAAATTCAATGTATATAACGGCGTACGCTTGTTTGTACCGCTGTTTAATCTTGCCGGTTTAATGGCGCTTTGGTCTATCGGCGATCTAAGCCTCCAAAACGCTTCCCTTGTCTTCTTGGTCACGAGCCTGCTCGTCGTGCTGTGGTCCTTATACAGCATAAGGGACGCGCTGCGCATCGATTGGCTGAAGGGAATCGGCAATCGGCTGGCGGCAAAAGCGTTGTTTGGCTACGGCAGCAAGGTTTTTGGCGTCGAGCTGCTCGGGACATTGTATTCGCAGTTCGATAAGATCATCATTCTGTCGATGCTGACGGCTAGGGAGCTCGGGCTGTATACGGTCGTCTACGCATTGTCCCGGGTGTTCAATGTCGTGCAAATGGCGATTACGAATGTGGTGTTCCCGAAGGTGACCGGCATGGAGAAGTCGGCGATTATCGCCACGGTTGGGCGGGCGTTCCGGCTGTCCATGCTGCTGATGACGATCGTCGTCATTCCGAGTATGTTCATCGGCCGCTATTTAATGGGGATCCTGTTCGGTGCGCCTTTCCTTGAAGCAAGCGGGGCTTTCTACCTGCTGTCGTTCGAATGCATTCTCGGCGGCGGCTCATGGATCCTTGCTTCCTCGTTTAATGCGATGGGGCGGCCGGGTTTAGTGCTCATGAGGCAGCTTATCGCCTTAACCGTAACGATCGGATTGTTTTTCTGGTTTACGCCGTTATATGGATTAAATGGAATCGCGCTTGCTTTATTGATAGGAGCAGTGATCCGCTTGGCGGTAACAATGGCTTCCATGCGGATTATATTTCACATAAGTTTGCGAGGCATGTTATTTGACCGAAATGATTTCCGGTTTCTTATCGAGCGATTGAAAGACAAAAAACAACGTAAAGGAGCGCGCTGATATGCACGTGGAAACGAACGAACACCCGATGGAGGGCTTGAAAAAGCATCTGCTTCAAATCTTGAAGGTCATTCCGCCAGGCTCAAGCATTTATTATATCGATTATCCCGTATACAACAACGGCGGCGACCTGCTCATCATGAAAGGAGCAGAGGCGTTCTTCAAAGACAACCACATCCGCGTTGCGGCACGTTACAGCGTGCTTGATTTTCCGGACAAGCTGGCTATTCCGGTTGATCAAATTATCGTCCTGCAGGGCGGCGGGAATTTCGGGGATTTGTATCCCGTGCATCAGAAGCTGCGCGAGAAAATCGTTAAGGACTATCCGAACCACCGCATCGTATTGCTGCCGCAAACGATCTTCTTTGAGAAGGAAGCGGAGTATGACCGGACCGCGAGTATTTTCAATAACCACAAGGATGTGCATCTCTTTATAAGGGATACGTTGTCCTACGGCGTTGCGGCCCAAAAATTCAATCAATGCTGCGTGTACTTATCGCCTGACATGGCGCATCAGCTGTGGCCGATTTTACCGAAAAGCAGCCCCGGCAAGGAGCTGCTCTGCTTCTTCCGGACCGACATCGAGAAAACAAGCGAGCAGGAGAGCTTTGAATTGGCAGGACGAGGCGATTACCTCGACTGGGCTTCCCTTTACAACAAAGTCGAGAGAAAATCGATCAAGATGATTGGGCAGATGATGACGAAGAGCGCCGTGCCGCTGCCGATGCAAGCTATTTGGGGCAAGTACTCCGACTATTTGGTAGACAAAGCAGTCAAGCGCTTCAGCGGCTACCGCGTCGTGCAAACCTCGAGGCTGCACGGTCACATCCTGTCCTGCCTGATGGACAAGCCGAACACGCTGCTCGATAATTCATACGGCAAAAACTCGAATTACTATAACACTTGGACCAGCGGCATTAAGTCAGCCCAGCTGGTAATGAAAAAGTAACCCAACGCACAAATGATCAAGCAGCATGCGAGGCAAGGTTTTCAGCGGCATGCTGCCAACGCGTTATGCTCCATAAAAACATTTTAGGAGGATTCATTATGAAAATTGTTCTTTTATCAGGAGGCTCGGGCAAGCGGCTGTGGCCGTTGTCGAATGAGTCACGGTCCAAGCAGTTTTTGAAGGTGCTCAAAAATGTTGACGGCGAACGCGAGTCGATGGTCCAGCGGGTATGGGGACAAATAACCAAAGCCGGCTTACGCGAGCATGCTTACATTGCGACAAGCAAACCGCAGGTGGATATGATCCACAGCCAGCTTGGAAATGAAATCGAGGTTATCGTAGAGCCCGAAAGAAGGGACACCTTCCCGGCTATCGCGCTCGCGGCCACTTATTTATATTCGGTACAGGGCGTAAGCCTAAATGAGACCGTTGTCGTGATGCCCGTTGATCCTTTCGTTGAGGAATCGTTTTTCCATAAAACGAAGGAGCTTGATGCGGTCTTGAATGAATCCGGAGCGGATTTGGCGCTCATGGGCGTCAAGCCCACCTATCCATCCGAGAAATACGGCTATATCGTGCCGGAGAATGCCGCTGCGGCGGATGAAGCTTTCGTCAATGTACACAGCTTTAAAGAGAAACCCCGCGAAGAAGAAGCAGTAGCCATGATCGAGCAGGCTGCGCTTTGGAACTGCGGGGTTTTTGCATTCAAGCTTGATTTTCTCATTAACATTCTAATCGCGAATGAGCTTCCGATTCAGTACGACGAGATGCTGAAGCAGTACGGCAAGCTTCCTAAGAACAGCTTTGACTACGAGATTGTTGAGAAATCCAATCATATCGTGGCACTGCCTTACGAGGGTGAGTGGAAGGATCTTGGCACGTGGAACACGCTGACCGAACAGATCGAAGAGCCGCTGATCGGAAAAGGCATCATTACCAGCGACTCCATCAATACCCATGTCATCAATGAGCTCGACATTCCCATTACGCTGCTGAATGTCTCGAACGTGATTATAGCCGCGAGCCCGGACGGTATTTTGGTATCGGACAAAGCATCAAGTCCATACATTAAGGAAGTGATGAAGCATTCCGATCAGCGTCCCATGTACGAGGAACGACGTTGGGGGCGTTACCGGGTGCTGGATTATATGAAATATCCAAACGGCAACGAAGTGCTGACCAAACGGATCTGCGTAACGCCAGGCCGGAACTTAAGCTACCAGTACCATCAGCTTAGGGACGAGGTATGGACGATTGTAGCGGGACAGGGAGTTATGGTCCTGAACGGCAAAAGCTTCCTCGTTAAAGCGGGCGATGTGCTGACCATCTCCAAAGAAAGCCTGCACAGCCTGCGGGCGGAAACCGAAATGGACATTATCGAAGTTCAGACCGGGACAGAGCTTATCGAAGAGGATATCGTCCGGCTTGCCTTCGATTGGAATGAGATCCTGCAGCTTTGCACCGTATAAATAATTCATTCAATAGAAGGAGAGATAAGCATGAACATTACGGTTATTGGAACCGGCTACGTTGGGCTTGTGTCAGGCATTTGTTATGCGGAGCTTGGCAACAAAGTCATATGCGTAGATAAGGACCCTCGAAAAATAGAAATTTTAAATGCCGGCGGCATTCCGATTTATGAGCCGGGCTTGAAGGAGCTTGCAGCAGCGAACCGGGAAGCGGGCATGCTGACGTTTACGACGGATTTGCAAGATGCGGTGCGTCAGTCCGAGATTATCATTTTGGCGGTGGGAACGCCGCCTCTGCCAAACGGCGAGGCGAATCTTTCCTACATTAACCAAGCGGCAATTGAAATCGCGGAAGCGATGAACGGCTACAAAATCATAGCGGTCAAAAGCACCGTTCCCGTCGGAACGAATGAACGGCTGGCGCAGCTCATCAGCGCCCATACGAGCGAACGCTTTGACAGCATTTCGCTGCCGGAATTTTTGCGTGAGGGATCGGCTATCCAGGATACGCTGCACCCCGACCGCATTATTATCGGCGCGAATTCGCGAAGCGCGGCAGACGTCATGACCCTTCTGCATATCCCGTTGACAGAGCAAATCGTCGTCACGGATATTCGCAGCGCGGAAATGATTAAGTATGCTTCCAATGCGTTTCTAGCTACGAAAATATCATTCATCAACGAGATCGCTAACATTTGCGAGAAGGTCGGCGCGGACGTAACGAAGGTTGCGGAGGGCATGGGCTATGACAAGCGGATCGGCCCTTCGTTCCTAAAAGCCGGTATCGGCTACGGCGGATCCTGCTTCCCGAAGGATACGAGCGCCCTGATCCAAATCGCCGGGCATGTCGATTATGAATTCAAGCTGCTCCGTTCCGTAGTGGAAGTGAATCAGGGTCAACGCTTTAACGTGATCCGCAAGCTGGAGAACATCTTCCATGGCCAACTGCATGGCAAGACGATTGCGGTTTGGGGGCTTTCTTTCAAACCGAATACCGATGATGTCCGCGATTCGCCGGCAGCGGAAATTATCCAGCACTTGGTCGATAACGGCGTAAAGGTCAAAGCGTATGATCCTGTCGCAACGGACAACTTCCGCGCGATTTATGAAATAAACGGCGTGGAATGGTGTTCGGAAGCGATGGAAGCGGCGGAAGGCGCGGATGCGCTCTGCTTGCTGACCGAGTGGGAGGAGTTTTCCAGGGTTGACCTTGGCAGGCTGCAGCAGGTTTTGAAAAGCCCGATTCTGATTGACGGGCGCAACGTGTTCGAGGAAGAGCATCTGCTGGGTACCGAGTTCATTTATTATTCCGTTGGCCGTCCGAGCCTTAACCAAGGCGTGAAGGAACAAATGCCAGTCTTGCAATTTTAGTCCAAACTTATAACCAGAGGTGAAAGAGATGACGTTTAGAAAAAAGGTAACTTTATCCGCGCTTGCGTTCTCGATGCTTGCCGCATCATTAGGCGGATTGCCGCTAAGCCAAAAGGGGCTTTCGGAGAAGCTGGGATTTGCTGAGGCGGTAAGTGCCGCGGAATCGGAACTGCCAGCCAGTGTATTTTTGGAGCGAATGAAGGGACTGTATGCCGCGCTTGCGGCAGGCGATCCAGTTGATCTGCAGGAGGTTAGTGATTTCCGCGATGAAATTGCCGGGCTTGACGAGGCGGCGAACGTACAGCTCATTGATCCGATATGGAATAAGATAAGCGCGAAGCTGCCAGCGTCCGTTGATAAAGCGGAATTAAAGGCAAGCCTGTTCCGGATTATCAAAGCGGTCGGATCTTTCCGTTATGATCCGCAAGCCTCCGATTTGGAGGCTATCCGCACGAATCCGGAATTCCGCGCAACGATAAAGACGATTGCGGCCGCCGGCGGCGACGAGAATATTAAGCTGGACGACTTTCTAGTGTTCATGTTCGGCGACGGCGGCAGCCGTAAAGGCGTTGAAGGCACGATCGGCAGCCTGCTGGCAGAGAAATCCCCTACAGAGCTCGTTCAGTTGCTTGGCAATAAACAAGGAATTACAGCGGTCCTGCTCGAAGCGACAGAGAAGCTGCTTGGTCAAACCAATCAATATAAGTTCAGCGCGATTATGAAAAATCTCGGCGTGACGCCGAAGGATGTCAGATCTACGGTTCTGCAATTTCAACTGAAGCTGAAGAAGGATGAACCGGCCATCAGCGCAATGACGGTAGCCTATATTCGTTCGGCTGCACAATCGAATGTGAAAATCAGTTATGACGGGCGCGTGCATACATATAGCTTGAATGTCTTCGGCGCCTATATATTACCGGCGGTCCTGCAATGGTCCAAGGTTTCCGGGGATTCAAGTATAACCGTGCATCCAGACGGCGTAGTTACGATTCCGGACGATGAGACAGGCGGTACGGCGGTTATCCAAGCGAAGCTGATTAATCCGTATGGCGGAGCGGCGAAGGTCATTTTTGAGAAAGAAGTGACGCTTAGCGGCTCAGTTCAGCCGGATACGGAGTTCCCTGTAGATCCGTTCCTGGAACGTATGAGAAAGCTGCAAAGCGCCTTGGCTGCCGGAGACCCGGCTGATATCCAAGCCGTTATCCAATTGCGGAATGAACTGGCTCAGCTGGACTTTGAGACGGATCAAGCGTTGATCGATCCCATTTGGAATAAGCTGTCGGCCAAGCTGCCGGCATCCGCAGACCAAGCAAAGCTGAAGGCAAGCTTATTCGAAATTTTTAAAGCAGTGATTTCCATTCCTTATGATGGACAAGCTGCAAGCTTAGAGGCGATTCGCAGCAACCCTGAGTATCGGGCAACGCTAATGGCGCTCGGAAAAGCAGGGGGCGAGTCCAGCTTTGTCGTTGACGATCTTCTCGTGTTTTTCTTCGGTGTGGAAGACTCTAGCGACGGCTTGGAAGGCAGTATTCGGAACCATCTAGCGGGCTTGTCCCCGACAGGGCTGCTGCAGCTGCTGGGGAACAAGCAGGCCGTCACCAATCTGCTGTTCCAAAAAACCGAGCTGCTGCTAAGCGACATAGGCAGCTACAAGGTCAGCTCCGTGATGAGTCAGCTTGGCGTCACGTCGAAGGAATTTAACCTGACTTGGATTAACTTCCAGCAGAAGCTGAAAAAGGATGAGCCGGCTGTTCAAGCGCTGACCGGAGCGCTTATGCGATCCGAAGCGGTCGAAACCGCAAAAGTCAGCGAAAACGGACGGGAGCAGAAATTCAGCCTGAAAGTGTTTGGCGTTGATGTGCCGTCACAAGCGCTTCGTTGGAGCAAAGTTTCCGGGAGCGAGGATATTAAGGTAGCCACGAACGGTACCGTTACGCTGCAGCGGGATGCGGAGAGCGGCAAGGCCGTCATTCAGGCCGCTTTCATTAACCCGTACGGCGGAACCGCGAAGGTTGTTTTCGAGAAAGAGGTTACACTGACAGCCGTGGCGGGGGAGGGCGATCATTTCCCTTCCGAGACGTTTCTGGCAAGGATGAATAAGCTTCATGCGGCATTGCTTGCCGGCGATCCGGCAGATGTTCAAGATGTCCGTGATCTGCGCGATGAGCTCGCGAAGCTTGATTTGGCAAAGGACCAAGCGCTAATCGATCCGATTTGGAGCAAGATCGAGCCGAATCTGCCGGCATCGGCAGACAAAGCCGAGCTGAAGAAGAACTTGTTCCAAATCATTCAAGCTGTTGGCGCTATCCAGTATGACCCGGAGGCAAAGCAGCTTGAAGCAATCCGTACAAATCCGGAGTTCCGCAGGGCGCTGAAGACCATTGCGGCAGCCGGCGGGGTAACGAACCTGACGATGGATGATTTCCTTGTTCTCTTGTTCGGTGACGGGGATGAGCGTCTGGGCGTTGAAGGCACCGTTCGCGATATCATTTCGGATATGAAGCCGAAGGACCTCGCTCAGCTGCTGGGCAACAAAGAAAAAATCAATGCGGTCCTGACCGAAGCCATGGGCAAGATTTTATTGAACAAGGATGATTACGCGCTAAGCGAGGCGTTCTCCAACTTAGGCGTCAAACCGGCGGATGTCCGTGCAGCCGTTCTTCAATTCCAAGTGAAGCTGAAGCATGACGAGAAGGCGATTAATGCCTTGACTGTCGCTTATATCCGGTCAGAAGTCATTTCGGCCGTAAAGGTCACCGCAGGCGGCAGACAGCATGAATACACACTGAAGCTGTTCGGAACAGAGCTTCCTACCTCTTTCTTAAGATGGAAAAAGGTGTCGGGAAGCAAGGACGTTACGGTGGATGCACGGGGCAAGGTATCCATTCCGAAGAAGGTTGCCGAAGGAAAGGCCGTCATCCAAGCCACGCTGATTAATCCATACGGCGGTTCTGCGAAAGTCGTTTTCCAGCAGGAGGTAACGCTCGTAAACGAGGACGTGGAGACGGATCCTAAGGAAGAGTTCAAGAAAATTGCCGCTGTGCTGGGTGAGAAGCTGGATGAGGTTAAGAAGCAGTTGAAAGCTGCCGAGGATGACGAGCAAAAAGCGCAATTGATCATGGAGGTCGTACAGGCCAGAAATGAAGCCATTAATTCAATTAACGAAGTAGAAGCAACAAATGCGTTAAAGAATAAGGCTGTCAATGAAACGAAGAGCAAGGTTAATAAGCTGCTTACAACGATCATTATGGAAATCATGCATTCTTAAAAGGCCGCCAGTCTTTCTTCTCCCTTAAGGGAAGGGAGGCTGGCTTCTTTCTTCATACGAGTGCATAAGTTTTTGAGTTTGTTCAATACGGAAGGTGGTATGAGCTGCATATGGGTCAAGGGAAAACACGAAGAAACAGGCGTCCACGCTTTCAAAAACCGGATACCATTAATATTATTTTAGGCTCGCTTACCGTTGTCCTGCTTTTTGTATGGGGCGGGTTTTATTGGAATGAATCCTCGCAGCAGGCGCTTACCGTGAATGCGAATGGCGCGGGACAAACTGCCGAAGCACAGCCGCAAGAGGTGAATAAGGTTGATGGAGCCGCAGCGGTTCCGCCAAGCGCGAGTCCTGATGCGGCCGTAAAGCCTGCGGAAACAGAGCCGGCAAAGCCTGCAGAAACGGAGACGGCAAAGCCGACAGAGCAGGCTGCCGATATGCCAGCCGACAATGCAGAGGCGGGCGGAGAGGCTGCCGCAACAACGAAGCCGGCGGTTGTGAAACCGGCAGCACCGGTTAAAACGGCGCGTCCCGCTCAGACGGCAAAGCCGTCGGCTACGAACAAGCCTAGTCAGGAGACCGCAGTCAAGCCGGTTACGACATCAACGCCAAAGCCGGTAGTAACGGAAACCGAGCCGCCGGTAAGCTTGTCTGGGAAGTACGAGCAGCAAATAGTTCAACTGCAAGCGAAATGCACGCAGGACATGAACGTGGTGCTGGTGGGAGCGGAAGCTAGCATCGAGAAGATGGATAAGTCAGATCCGTATGCCTTTCAGGAGCTGAATCAAAAGTGGTCGGATAGCCTCGCGAAAGCAGAAGACACATGCACCACGAAATTCCAAGGCATTATCGCTAAAGCGGAAAAGGATGCTGTGGAGCCGGAGGTTATCGAGGAATGGGAGCAAACGTTCAGCAGCCTGATGCTGCAGCTTCAAAGCGAGTTTGAGGCTAAGATTCTGCAGCTAATGGGCGGTTAAATTATTCTTCTTTTGGCAGGGTACGGTCGCGGAGGACTCGCTCGAGTAAGCTGCGAATCAACTCCAGATCGTCCCTCTCCAAAGGAACGCCATCCCAATGAAGCTGTTCATAGTTCAAATATTGTTTAGCATTATGGTTGAGTTCGGCAGGCGGATCCGGATAATCGGTAAGCCCGAGAAGGTAATCGGCAGATGTACGAAGCTTTCGCGAGACCGTCTGGATGGATTCGATGGTCGGCTGCCGGTATCCTGATTCATAGCCTGCATACGTGCTTTTGGCAACACCTAAATAATCGGCCACTTCCTGCATGGTCAATTTCCTCGTTTTACGCAGCTGCTTCAGGCGCTTCGCGAACATCGTTATCCCCCCCAACGTCTCTATGATCTCTATGGCCTCATCCTATTTCTAGGTTAAACGCACACATAATTATAGCATGTTTACCATTTGCATGTACAAGCCTGAATATTTATATCCTGTGAAGAATTAACCCTCCTGCTACGGCTAGCTTTGTAGGTCAGCCCCGGACGTACAAGGTTCTTTTTTTTGGTTTGTTTGACTATCTTAAAATAGATGAAGGTACAGGTTTGTCTCTTTCTACTTGTAGTATTTCATCCCGTTAGGGGGCTCGCGGATGAAAGCAAGCATTTCAGGCAAAGTAATGCTCATTTACGGAAGCATTTTCCTGCTTATCATATCCATGACCTTCTGGTTATCGTATCAGGGCACGGTTGGCCGTCTCGAGTCTGATTTGACGGACACCAATCTTGCTCTTCTCAAGCAGGTGGACCAGAAGATGGAAGTCGCGTTTCGTCAGACCGAGAAGGATCTGCTTGAGCTCATGGAAGAGCTGGAGTTCGTGTATTTCATGCTGGACAGCTACGATAACGAAGCTCAAAAATACAGCAATTATTATGGCTTAACGACTAAACTCAAGCATTTTATAAACGCGAATCCCAATTTCTCCTCTATCTTCGTTTATTCAGCCGTGAACGGCGATATTTTGACCGAGAAGGCGTATATGAACGACATTTCGCAGGGAGATAATTGGCTGGATGATTATATGGATATGCCGGGCTATTTCAAATGGCTGACCACCCATCCCGTGTGGGACGGCACGACGACGAAGAACGTTGTCACGCTGATCCGTTCTTATCCGACGCTCAGCAGCCCGGGTTACCGCAACGGTATGGTGGCTGTCAATATTAACGAAGACGTGATTTACGGCATGATTGAATCGGTTTACGAAAATAGTACAAGCGGCCATTTGTTCATCTTCGATGCGGAAGGCAACGTGGTCAGCCATGATGATAAAACGATGCTGTATCAAAATAGAAAACAATTGCCCTACATGAAAAAAGTGCTTTCGGCAGATGGCAGCGGATCCTTGTCCATTAAGCTGGACGGCGTCCCGCAAACGGTGTTCTACCGGACCTCCGCTTATACCGGCTGGAAGCTGGTCAGCATTCTGCCGGAATCCCAAATATACGAGCCGCTCAGGCTTACCCGCAATCTATTGTTCGTGCTGGCCGGCAGCATGATCATTCTCGCGCTCGCCGTGCTTTTTTATGTCAACCGAATCACGTTCAAGCCGCTCGACCGCTTGGTCAGCAAGCTCGCGGGGACCTATCAGCCGGAGCATAAACACCGCTTTGACACGGCTGGCTTCACGTATTTGGAGACGGTGTTCGAGAAGATGCTGCAGGATCGGGAGCATCTGGAGAAGCATGTCAGGGATTCAAAGGCCGTGCTGAAATGGAGAATCATCATGGATATGCTGACAGGCTACCGAACGGACTATCAAGCGCTGCGGCATCATCTTGAATTTACGGGTGTCCGCTTGTTCCCGGAGAGATTCCTTGTGTGCACCGCTGAAATCAACAAAGCGGAGGGCAGCCTCGGCCCGCGGGATGAAACGCTCTATACGTATGTGTTTTGCAATGTGGCGGAAGAGCTGATGGGGAAGGAAAATACGGGAGCGGCCATCGATTTGGGCGGTGGACGGGCCGTGCTGCTCTTCAGCTTTGCGGAGGGCGAGGCGGATCAAAACCATTTGCGCGCGCTCGCTATTATGGAATTGCTGCTGGATGTGCTTAAGAAGCAATTTGGATTAATTGTGACCGTCGGCGTCGGCAGAGGCGTAAAGGAGCTAAAGGACGTACAGGACTCGTACGGCGAATCGCGGAAGGCACTCCGTTACAAGCTGCTCTTTGGCAGCCACTCCGTGATCTCCATTGAAGACGTGCAGCCGCCGGACAGCCAGCAATATTATCGCTTGAACCGCAAAGCGGGCCGAATCATGGAGGCTCTTAAGCTCGCGGATACGGGAAAGATGAAGGAGGATGTGCATCAAGCCTTCCTGCAGGCCGTAGAGCTGGGACTGCCTCCCGATTTAATCCGCCAGTTTTCCTTCGACTTAATCGTAAAGGCGCTGCAGGTTGCCGATTCGGTCGGCATCGGTCCGGAAGAATCGACGGATAACTTGAACAGCATTTACGAGAAGATCGAACGCAGCGAGGATTGGAAGCAGGCAGAAGCGCTGGCCCTCTCCGTTCTTGACGAGCTGGCAGCCAAGCTGATGAGCAAACGGAGCCAAAGAGGCAAAAACGACACGATAGACCGAATGCTCACGTACATTCAAAGCCATTATCAGGAGAGCGATTTTTCGCTGGATCGCCTGGCCGAGCATTTTCATTTAAGCCCGACCTATATCAGCAAGCAGTTTAAAGAATACACCGAGCGGAATTTCATCGATTATTTGATTGAAATACGAATCGATGCGTCCAAAGCGCTGCTGGCAGGCAAAGCTATGAAGGTGAACGACGTTGCCGAGGCGGTCGGGTATATGAACTCGAGAAGCTTCCTGCGGACGTTCAAGAAATATACGGGGATGACGCCGACAGAATATCGCGAGCGGGCGCTCAGCAAGCCGCCCGGCCATGATACGGATCAGGCTTAAACCGGCAAGCCGTCCTGCGGTGAAGCGGGCAGGATGGGGCGTACATGATCAGCAATGGTTGCAAAAAGACCGGCGGCTGCCTTCCGTAAGGGAAGCGGTGTCCCGGTCTTTTTTCCTTTAACGGCGGGCTTTTCTGACGGGTGCCAGCAGAAAAATGAACCTGTTCAAGAAAAGAGACCCGGCCATTTCACAATAAAGGACACTAGGCACAGAACATGTCTATTTTCACTTTCTTCCTTATCCGATACGATCAAAACGTAGACGGAAGATAAAGGGGGGGAGGACGATTTGGATACGGCTTAAGCGAGATCGGAACTTATATTTGATGCTCCTGCCAGTCATTTTGTTTTATGTTCTTTTTAAATACGCACCAATGGTCGGGGAAGTTATCGCCTTCAAAAATTACCGTTTTGCCGATGGGATATGGGGGAGCGAATGGGTCGGGTTTCGCCATTTTGAAATGCTGTTTCAAAGCTTGGATTTTTGGAGGGTTTTGCGAAATACGCTGCTGCTCAACGTGTATAGTCTCGTATTTGGCTTTCCTGTTCCGATTCTGTTGGCTCTGCTGCTTAACGAGGTTCGCAAGGAATGGTACAAAAGAACGGTGCAGAACCTGTTGTATTTGCCTCATTTCATCTCATGGGTCGTTCTTGGCGGTATCGTTATCGCCATCCTATCGCCAAGCACCGGAGTCGTGAATTTGATTTTAAAGCAGGTATTCGGCATGGAGCCCGTTTATTTTATGGCGGACTCTGCTTGGTGGCCGGTCGTGTATACGTTATCCGGTATTTGGCGCGAAGCGGGCTGGGGCACAATTTTGTATTTGGCGGCTATGGCGTCCATTGACCCTCAGCTTTATGAGGCAGCCAGAATTGACGGCGCCGTCAAATGGCGGCAGATTTGGCATATTACGCTGCCGGGCATCCGCAGCACGATTGCTATTTTATTGATTCTCCGCATGGGGCATATGATGGACGTAGGCTTGGAGCAGACGTTAGTGCTGCAAAACCAGTCCGTGCTGGATGTCGCGGATGTCATCAGTACCTACGTGTATAGGGTAGGCCTGCAAAACATGAATTACAGCTATACGACGGCACTCGGGTTGTTTCAATCGTTGATTGGCTTCATTCTCGTTGTCGGCGTTAATCAACTCATTCGAAAGTTCGGCGAAAGGGGGCTTTGGTGACGGTGAAAAAGAAAACGGCTGATCCCTCCGTTCTGCCTTTTGCCTTAAAAGCGGTGCTTTATACGTTTCTTGCCCTCTCGTCATTCATAGCGCTCTTTCCGCTATGGTATGAGGTTGCGGCATCTTTCAGCAGCAGCAGGGCGATCACCGCCGGCGAAGTGCTGCTTTGGCCAAAAGAATTTAACCTGCATGCTTATAAACGGCTGTTTGATGATGGACAAATCCTTATTGCTTTGCGAAATACGATTCTTATTACCGTGGTAGGCACTGCCCTGAATATGCTCATGACGATCTTGGCCGCGTATCCGCTCTCGAGACGCAGGCTGATGGGGCGCAGCGGATTGCTCCTGTTCATTACGTTCACGATGCTGTTCGTATCGGGGATCATCCCAAGCTTCATTCTCGTTAAGACGCTTGGCTTGATGGACACCTATTGGGCCTTATGGCTTCCGGGCTTAATCAGCACGTACAACCTATTCGTGATGAAAACGTTCATGGAAGGCCTGCCGGAAGAAATCGAGGAATCGGCTGCCATAGACGGGGCAGGCGATTGGCGGGTCCTGATGCAAATCATGCTCCCGTTATGCAAGCCGATCATTGCCTCGCTTTCATTGTTCTATGCCGTGGGCTGGTGGAATTCTTATTTCAGCGTACTTCTCTACATTACGAAGACGACGCATCAATCCCTCATGGTGAAGCTGTACCAGATGATCAACCAGGTGGATGCCAGCTTGCTGAACAGCGCCGGGGGCAGCGAAGGCGCAGAACAAATTTTGTTAACGCCGGAAGGGATTAAAGCAGCGGCTATCGTCATTGCGGTCACGCCGATTTTATGCGTATATCCGTTCCTTCAGAAGCATTTTGTGAAAGGCGTCTTGATTGGCTCGGTCAAAGGATAATTGGTAAAAAGGGGATGGTATTTGATGAAAAAGAAAAAGTTCGGCACGACGGTGATCGCGATTAGTTTGCTGCTTGCTTTGCTTGCTGGCTGTACGGGAAATAACGAGCCGCCTGCTCCGTCAGAAACGCCCAAGACAGGCGGGGCAACCCCGCTCGAGGAAAAGAAGGAGATCAGCATCTCGATTCTTGACCGCGGGGAAGTGGCGGCGGAGGAAGGCAGCTATGAAAATAACCGTTGGACGAAGTGGATCAATGAAAATGCGCCTGCGCATGTCAACTGGGTACCCGTGCCCCGCACGCAGGTGCAGCAGAAGCTGAATACATTGATCGCATCCGGCACGGCTCCGGACCTCATATGGGAATACGACCGGAGCTATATCAGCCAGCTGGCTGCGCAAGGTGCGATTCAACCGATTGACGGTTACATTGAAAAATACAGCACGACGTACAAAGCGTATTTGGAGAAACACCCGGAGCTCAAGCCCTTCTTGACGATTAACGGAAAAATGTATGCGGTCGCCAGCGCGCGCGGACAAGAGACGATCGCGAATCACGGCATCATGATTCGTCAGGATTGGCTCGATAAGCTGGGCTTGAAAGCGCCGACAACCGTAGAGGAACTGCTTGATGTGGCGCGGAAATTCAAGGAAGGCGACCCGGATGGCAACGGCAGCGCGGATACGGTGCCGATTACTTTTAACTACAATGGTGTACAAATTATAAGGGCACTCTTTTTTAATAACGAGAACCAATGGTATTTGGAAGACGGCAAGCTTGCTTTCGGCCGGATTCAGGATCGTTACGCCGATTCGCTGGCCTTACAGAAACAGCTGTTTGATGAAGGCCTAATCGACAAGGAATACATTACGGATACGAATTTCCAGCGTTCGCTTCAGCTGTGGACGACCGGTAAATCGGGGATTTATCTCGGCTCTTGGACGATGAACGCGGAGTTTGTCGACCTGAAAAAAAATGTTCCGGACGCCAAGGTCGTGCCGCTTGAGCCGGTCGCTTCCTCGTATGGGAAAAACGGGCTTTATCAGGAAGTGCCGGCTAATATGTACATTGCCTTTAACGCGAATATGAAAGAGGACAAAATCGAAGCTGCCGTTAAGTTTCTGGATTGGATGCTGGAGGAAGGCTGGGAACCGCTGCGGATCGGCGAGCCGAACGTTCATTACAAGCTCGTAGGAGAAGTGCCGCAGAGAACCGATGCCGATTTATACCGGAAGGAAGTTTTTTATGCAAGGGAATACGCGATCTTAAACGAGTGGGATCCGAAGCCGGAATGGTATCCCGTGATGGCTTCGCAGGATCCGGTCTCTCAGGAGCAGGCAAAGCTGAAAGCGGATGGCCTTCAGACAGCCATGAAAAATAAATACAGAAGAGATATTGCCTATAATCCGGATTTGCCGGAGGTAAGCCAATTGATTGCCACCTTTGCGCCGATCGCCCAGCAAATCGAGGCCAAAATCGTGACGGGCGGGAGCGCGCTTACGCCGCAGGCCGGCATGGAGGATATTCGCAAGGAATGGAAGCGCCTGGGCGGAGAAAACGTCGAGAAGCTGGTGCAGGTATGGTATGAGGCAAACAAAGAAAATTTGAAGTAGAGGGGGAGGCCCTTCCCGCAGCCGCTGTTAACACCGTCCGCGGGAAGGGTTAATCGCCGATCTGATTGGCAAAGGATGGATGGAAAATGATTGTAAAAAAAGCGATCACATTATTCCTCGTCTTTGCATTGACGATGACGGCATCCGGCATGCTGGATGACAAGGAACCGGCAGCGGCAGCTGATGCAATTTTGGTGGATCTCCAAGCAGGCGATTATGAAAGCTCTGATGAGGTATGGGATTTTCTGCTTGGCGCCGAGTTTCCGGGTGCGCAAGGAAGCTACACGAGGGATGTGACCGAAAAGGTTACGGGTTTATCGGCGGCTAAGGTTACAGGGGATTTCAATGGAGGAGGTTCCTACGTCGCTTTGGAGCGGTATCTTACGAAACGGATTGTTCCCGCGGATACGGTCAGCTTGTCCTTCTGGGTAAAGACAGCGGACGCTTCGTCCATATACCTCGTATTGATGGATGGCTCCAACCAAAACCATTCCCAGAAGCTAACGCTTCAGCCGACAACGGAGTGGCAACAGGTAACGGTCAATGCATTTAATTCCGGAGCGGAGTATACCCACTGGGGCGGTGCGAATGATGGCGCATGGCATCCTTCGCTCAAGAAGATGACGCTCAAGGTGGCCCGGGCGGGCTTGCGTTCAGGGCTTAAGAGCGGCGTTGTCTGGTTCGATAATATCCGGGTCAAAGCGGCGGCGCCTGAGCTCGCGATTGCGCAAACGCAGGTAGGCAACGTATTTTCCGGCGCCAGCAAAGGCATCTTCGATGTCCTGACAACCGGGGATACGCTCGCATGGCAAACCTACGATGCCTGGGGGGAGCCGGGACCATCGGGTAACACGGCGGTATCCGGAGGGAAGCACCGGCTTGAGGTGCCCGTCCCGTCCGATGGCTATTACCGTCTGAAGGTGACGTCCTTTCGGTCCGGAGTGATGCAGAAGACGCAGGAGACCACCTTCGCAACGGTTCCCGCGTTTGACTTGGCCGCCGTGACGGCATCGCCATTCGGCGTGCAGACGCATTTTGCCCATAGCTGGAATCGCGAGATGCTGCCGCTTGTTAAATATGCAGGCGCCAAAAGCGTGCGGGATGCGATGTTCTGGTCCGAAATCGAGCTCAAAAAGGGCATATACAGCTATAATCCCAAATTCACGCTTTATATGGAAGGACTGCTGGAGAACAGCATCGATCCGCTTATGACTTTCGCTTTCTCGAATCAATATTACGATAATTTCCAGACGCCTTATTCCCCTGAAGCCCATGCTGCCTATGCCAATTATACGAAATCCGTATTGAACCGCTTTGGCAGCCAAATCAAATGGGGAGAAATGTGGAATGAGTTCAACCTGTCCAGCTTTGGCGGCAACGGGCCTGCCGCATCGCGTGCGGAGGTTTACTACGAACTGTTGAAAGCAGGCTACACGGGTGCCAAGGAGGTAAATCCCGCGCTGAATGTCGTTGGCGGGGCAACGGCAGGCATCCCAACGGAGTGGCTCGAGGATTTGTTCCAATTGGGCGGTTTAAATTACATGGATACCCTGTCCGTGCATCCATACCGTTATCCGGATACGCCGGAAGGCCTGCTGAATGAGGTTGCTGCGCTGAATCAGCTTGTGAGGACGTATAACAACGGACTAACGAAGCCAATCTGGTTCACGGAGATCGGCTGGCCGACGCAGCTGGACCCCCGCGGGGTAGACGAAAAAACGCAGGCCGCCTATTTAATACGCACTTATGTGCTGGGAATGGCGGCAGGCGTCGAGAAAATATTCTGGTACGATCTGATGGACGACGGAACGGATAAGAAATATAACGAGCATAACTTCGGCATCATTCGCAACAGCGGAGATCCGCTCGGAGCCTATACGCCGAAGCCGGGTTATGTGGCTTTAGCGACAGTTGCGCGGCAGTTGACCGGGGCTAAGCTGGCCAGTCAAGAGAAGCTGAACGATATTTGCCGGTATACGTTTAAAAAGGATCGGCAATCGACTCATGTGATATGGTCCGGTACGGATGAGGAAACCAATCTGACCTTGAAAACAACCGCGCCGTTGACCGTAACGGATATGATGGGCCGATCGGCAACCTATACTCCAAAGGACGGGGAGGTATATATCACCGCTTCGAGCGAGCCTTTGTTTATTAAAGGCAAAATCGATAAAGTGGTTCACGGCAGTAAATACGCGCTTGACAGCGAGCCCTTCTTCACCGATGATCCCGTAACCGTTACTCTATCGGTATACAAAGCTTCACCCCGCAATCCTTTAAGCGCGCGCATTCAATTGCAAGGTGCGGTTCAAAATATTCAGGCAACTGCAAACGGAGTATACCCAGCCGCATTTCCTGGCTTGAGCGAGCCGGGCAGCTACACGGCTACGGCCGAGCTCGTTGTGGGCGGCAAAAAAATCGGCGCGTTAAAAAATACCGTGGTCATCAAGCAATCGGAGGATCTCTCCGCGAAGCATGTGCTGGTGGACGGAAGCAACTTCCTTAGGGTGAATATTAAGAATACGAAGCCGATAGACAGGCGGCTGACGAAGATCGAGTGGCAGGTGGGCGGCACAACCATAACGGAAACGTATGATAGGGTATTGCCGGGACTCTCAGAGAATGTGATTGATCTACCATCGCCGGCATTGCCTGAGCGAGTCTTAACGCCGTATCAGCTCACCGCTTATTTGGAAGATGGGACCGTAATGTCCGTGTCTGGCAATCTTAAGCATATCGCGGTCACGGATATGACTTCCATTGTAGAACGAACGGTGCAGGTAGATGACTCCGTGGCGGAGGTCGAGGATCTTCCCGGCATCGATCTTTTTGAGGAAGGTCACTCCAGAGTCGTGCCGCATAACGGAGTTGAAGATCTAAGCGGTAACCTGTGGTTTACGTATGACGAAAACCATTTATACCTGACGGCGCGAATCCATGATGACGTATTCTCGCAGACCAAGACCGGGGACGCCATCTGGAGCGGCGACAGCATGCAGTTTGCCGTCTCGCTGGGAACGCCGGGAGAAGCAGCGGAATGGTACGAATATGGGATGGCGCTAACGCCGAACGGTCCCGAGTTGTACCGGTGGATGGCCATGTCAGGAGTGCTCACCGGACCGGTTGCAAACCGGGAGCTTCAAATTACGAGAGATGAAGCCAATAAAGATACGCTGTACCAGCTTGCGCTGCCATGGACGGAGTTATCTCCGATTGTCCCGGGTGACGGTATTCTGAGCTTGTCCGCGCTTGTGAACGAGAATGACGGCAGCGGACGCAAAGGATGGCTGGAATGGGGTGGAGGGATCGGCTCCAATAAGAATTCCAGTCTATTCAAGCCGATGATATTCACGCAGGAAGTGCCGGTGGCCGAAGCGGTGGAAGTAACGCCGGAGCCTAGCGAGGCTGCCGAAGCAGAGCCGCAGGAGACCCCTGTACCGACGGAGATCGTGGAAGCGGAACCAGAGCCAGAACCAACGCCAGGCTCTTCCGAAAATCCGGATCTATCGGCGCCAGCCGAATCTATTCTGGAGGACGGAGCTTAGCTTATATGTGAAGAATGCTGAAGCACTCCGCCGTTACGGCGGGGTGCTCTTTTAAAGATCAGGATGTAAATGATAGTTTATGCGAAAGTGCGAAAGAAAAGGACCGTTAACCTCGCAGGCTGCGAAGAACGGTCCGTTTTCTCATACGCTACAGCGAATTCCCGATAAGCATCGACTTGAGCGGCACCATCGCATCTTCAGGAACGTAATATTTGAATTTATTATCGCTGATTTGCCCGAGCAGCTGCCTGCGGATCGGATCGGCGTCTTTCAATAGTTTCTCGTCTGCCTGATGGTAATCAATCGGACGCATCCAAATGGGGCTGTAGCCAAGAAACAGCTGCCTTCTCGTAAAAGCCGATAGATTGGCCGAACCGGCATGCCAAAGGTTTTGCGCAAAAATAAACACGTCGCCGGGCTTGCCGCAAACCTGAATCTCCCCGTCCAGCTGCTGGCGCACATCCTTATGGTTCGGATTGTACGGCTTCTTGTGGCTGCCGGGAATCACCTTGGTATTCCCTCGGTCCGGCTGGGACATATCGCTCAGAATATAACAAACTTTAATATAGTAAGTAGCCGTTAATCCGGCTATGACCGGAAACTGCGGATGAGGGCCGTCCTGATGCCAGTCGATGAAGCTGTGGGAGGCGGTCTTCACCTCGTTCGGGTTAGGCTCCCGAACGGTTAGATGGGAAATATGCAGCTGAATATTATGTCCGAGTAAATTGACAATCAAAGGAAGAATTTCGGCTTGATCGATTAACGAGGCGATTTCCGGATGCCTGGCAACGCTGTTATAAATATTATGAGAGAGAGTAATCTCCTCTTCGGCAAGCACTTCATCGATTGCGGCATTCAAGCTCGCTACCTTTTCCTGTGTCAAAACATTAGGCAAAACCAAATACCCCTGCTCGTTAAATTGCTGCATCCGTTCACGGATATGAAGCGGTGACATTCCCATCAGCCTCTCCTCCTACTTGTAATTAATTAAAAGTATAACGTACCGGTAGGCTAAATTTAATGTATGGATTCCTCTTGTTTCTTGTATATTATTTCAACAAAAAAAGGAGGACTGGGACGCCTTGGACCAAACGTCGTTTCGTGAGCCCGACTTGAGATACCATGTGTATGTAAAGGATGCCGCGCAATTCCAGAAAACGGAGGATACCTACGATCACTGGGCTCTCTTTATTGTCGAGGACGGCTGCTTCGATTATCGAATAGGCAGCTTGCAGGAAAGAGCGCTCAAGGGCGAAATGGTGCTCTGTCCTCCCAATATGACCTTTTACCGTAAAACAGAGGGCTTATCGTTTCATCTCATGGGCTTTGATTGGCGAAAGGATAGGATTGGAGACTCTGAGGAGGATACGGCTGTTTTTCTGGCAGGCAAGCTCCACTTGCACAACAGTTCCAGATTGAATTCGACGCTTTCCCTGTTTCGCGAAGCACGAGATGTGAATCCGGGCTTGCTGCTTCACTATAAAAGACATTTGCTAAGAGACTTGTTTTACGTCTATCAAATCGAAAGCTTTCATCGAAAGCTCGGTCTTTTGTACAGCGAAAATCCAATCCTTCAGCGTGCCCTGCATATGCTTCAGCAGCAAGCCGAAGCGGGAGCCGCATTAAAATGGATTGCGGGGGAGATCGGCATCAGCCAGGTCCAATTAACGAGATTGTTTAAGCAGGAGTTCCAAATGACCCCAAGCGCGTACGCCGCTAATCTCAGGATGGATAAGGTGAAGCAGCTCCTTGTTAATTCTTCGTTAACGCTTGCGCAAATTGCGGAGCAATGCGGATTTACGGATGAGCATCATCTGAGCAAACGTTTCAAGAAGATGTTCGGCATTAACCCTTCCGCATACCGAAAAGCTTATACGGTGTAAAAACGGCCATGCTTATGCATTGCCGTTTTTTGGTGAGAGCACATCAAGCCGCGTTACAGCTATTCGATAATATCCTGCATACGCCACGGCGACTGCGCGGAATCGCGTTTGAACAAAAACGTAAAGCTGCCGTTCCGGCGGGGGCCATTTAGCGGATGGATGGTAACAGGCAGCCTAATTTCAGCAGTAAGCGCATCGGCCAGACCGTTATCCTCGGGCAGAGGCGCTTTATTTCCTTTGGCCGGAAGCTGCTCTCGTATCGACACCAAGTTATCCATTTGCTGCAGGAAGGCGTCCTGTTTTTCCTTAGGCAGTCCTTTTATAAGCAGTAACATTAATTCCTTGTCCTGGTGATACATGACTTCAACGAAGCTTTTTGCCAGAACAAGCGGAGCTGCCGAGTCAAAATAAGGAATGATCTGTCCGGCTGCCTTATGCACCATCATTTGATGGGCAGGATCAGGGGTGTCGGATTTATGGGTAGAGCTGCCCAAAAAATGAATGCAGAAATGGCCGGAGAAACCATTCTCCGGAATGCCGTCTCCGCCATGCGGCATCCCGTTCATAGAAGCCGCGATCCATGCATCGTCCGAGTGGATGAGTACCGCTTTTCTTTTCCAGCTCCACCTGCCGTTATAGATTTGCTTCATAATGCGGGTGTCATCCTTCGTCAAGGGCTGAACGTCAGCATGATCGCTGCCCGCACGGCGCTGCACATTAAAAGTTAACCCTGTTTCCAGCTCAGTTACGGAAAAAATGCTTTTGTTAGGCATGATTTGCGTTGACTGCTGCCAGGTAAGAAGCTCGCCGTAATGCTGTGTCCGCAGCGCTTCCGCTAGCCCGACGAGCTTTTCGGCTATTTTTGGCGGCAAAACCTTTCTTTCCAGCTTAATTTCATCCCATAGCTGCCCGTTTCGTTCCAAGCGGTAATATGTCGCTTCCGGTGACAGCAGCGTAATGTATACATCGGAGAAAAGATCCACCTCGGCAGCAGGAGCAGCAGCCAGCTTTGCTTGGCGCAAAGCTGCATCCATTTCGCGGCTCTCTATGCGTAGGTCGCTGACGAACGCGGCTTGCTGACCGGAACGGACCGTGATCACGAGACTTTTTTGCGGCTGCCCTTGCAGCGTGGATTTAGGTTTTTCAAGCTTGATGGATTGCGCATGCGCTTCAAGCGGCTGTGCCGTCAGGAGCGGGATAAGAACCGTGATCATAACCAGAATCTTCTGTTTCCATTTCTGCTTCCATAAAAATTTCATGCTCGATACCCGCCTCCTCGTCATTGTTTTTTGTTAGAATCAGCTTTTTTGCATTTAAATATGTGAAAGCAGACCATGAATGGATAAACGTAAAATGATTCATACTATCACGGATATACAACCGTTTGGGGGAATAGTGACAATGGGGCTGTATTGGATTTTAGCCATATTGATGATGCTTCAGCAAGAGCATTATCCCGATCCGCTTGTCATTGAGCGAAATGGACAAGTTGTTCTCGAAATGAGCCGGGCTCAGTACAGCGATTCGCGTACCGGCATCCCGTTCGTTGTACAGGAAAATTTAAGAAAAGGCATGGAGACAATAGACAAGCGGGTACAGAAACCGGCCGTCAACGCGGCTTTGGACGGGAACGGGAGAATTTTACCTGAGCATACGGGAAGCAAGCTTGACCGGAAAACGTTTGAAGAACGATTTTACAGCTTTATTTTTGAAGGCGGGTTTTCGCAGTTGGAGGTTCCGATGCTGACAACCTTTCCAAAGGTTGACGGCGAGCTGCTCTCCTTGATAAAAGGAAACAGAATTGGCCAATATGCCACCTATTACAATTCGAATAATAAAAATCGTTCTCATAACGTTAGTTTAGCCGCAAAAGCGATTAATAATTATGTCGTATTTCCGAATGAGAGGTTTTCGTTCAATGAGGTTGTCGGCAAGCGGACGAAGGAAACGGGCTATTTGCGTGCCCCCGTTATCGTAAGGGGAGAAATGTCGGAGGATATCGGCGGCGGCATCTGCCAAATTTCATCGACGCTGTTCAACGCGGTAGACCGTGCGGGGTTAAAAATCATAGAGAGGTACTCCCACAGCCGAAATGTAAAGTATGTACCGCCAGGCCGGGATGCGACGGTCAGCTGGGACGGGCCCGACTTTGTTTTTCAAAACAAATACGACCAGCCGGTTCTGATCCGCGCCTATGCGGGCGGCGGACAAGTCAGCATCGTTATTTGTTCGTCCGACGATATTCAAGCGAAAAAAAGACAAGTGCCGAGCGCCTCGAAGAAGCTGCCAGAAGAGGTGAAGCTGGAAATGGATGCAGGCGGTTCGGAACCGCGTGCGAATCGCACGGAGTAAAGAAGGAGACTGCCGACCGGCAGTCTTCTTTTTTTATTTTTGCGACCTTTCGAACGATCACAATACTCCTGCATTCTTTCCAGATTAGCTGGTCGCATGTGTTTTTTTATCATTGAAAGCACTTTCTAAAATTGTGCTATAATGAAAAGCACTTTATCAATCATTTCTATAGAGGAGATGACATCATGTTTAATGTTCTTATTGTTGACGATGAACAAATAGAACGGGAAGGCATAAAAAATTTAATCGCTCAGTACAAATTTCCTTTCAATGTGCTGGAAGCCGAGAATGGTCTAGTTGCCGAAGGCATTCTAAATAGGAAATCCATTGATATCCTGATTACGGATGTAAAGATGCCCATGATGAATGGCTTGGAATTAAGCAAGATAGCCAAGAAAACGCAGGAAAATCTGAAAATCGTGATATGCAGCGGTTATGATGAGTTTGAGTATGCAAAAAGCGCGATCAAATTAGGGGTAGTGAACTACTTGTTGAAGCCTTTGGCAGTTGATGAATTCCTGGAGGCGATGGAAGATATTACACAATTCAGTCCCTGTAAGGATAATCCTGAGCATGAAACGCAGGAATCGAAGGTCATCAAGCAAGTGAAGGAAATCGTGAAGGATAATTTTCAGAGAGATCTCTCATTATCGGATGTATCTAAGGAAGTTTACCTTTCTCCGGGTTATTTAAGCATTTTGTTCAAGAAAGAAACAGGTGTGAATTTCTCGAAGTATTTAATCGATTATCGGCTGCGCAAGGCAAACTATATGTTAATCCATTCCAATATGAAAATAAATGATATCGCGGTTTTTGTAGGCATTGAAAATACTTCTTATTTCTGCAGATTATTTAAAGCCAAATATAATGTCAGCCCATTACAATATAGAGAGAGCGGTATCGCAAATGATCAATCTGATAAAGAAAAAGTTCAATGATATCAGATTCCGCAACAAGTTATTGCTTTCTCACCTTATTATCGCTTTGATTCCTATTATTTTATTGGGTCTATTTTCTTTTATTCAATCGTATAGAACACAGATCAAAGAGTTGAAAAGTGAAGCGGCTTCAAGCTTAAACCAGATTTCCAACATCCTTGATTATAAAATTAACCGTTATAATACGCTGTGCGAATTCATGGTGCTCAATCGAGAGTTTTCGAATGTATTTATCAATAATTACGAAGAAAATTATTTTGCGATGTACCTCGATTTCAGAGACAAGGTGGATCCCATGATTTCGCATATCAAATTAATGGATGATGATATCGAAGGAATCACTTTTTATACGACGGGAGATTTATTAGGCATCCGCGAAAATATTTTGCCGCTTAGCGAGTTGAAAAATAAGCCCTGGTTTGACGGGTTTAGAGGAAGGCATTGGGTCGTTTATGAAGAAAATGTTTACTTGGTCCAAGAACTGATCAGTAATTTCAAAGACAGCAATTTTATGGTGATTTCAATTAACTATGATAGTATTTTTTCGGATTTGGATAAGCTGTCGGAATATATTTTCGTACATATTGAGAATGATAAAGAGCAAATTGTTTTTAGTGAAAAAAAACCAGGGGAATTCTCATCTCCTGACGTTTTATCTGATTACCCCTTGGAAATAAGCGGTAATTTGAAAAATATCGAATGGACGATCCATTATTATCTCTCGAACGCTAACGCTTATATTAATGCATTCGCCATTTTTAAAATTACCGTATTTGTTATTTTGCTCAGTCTAATCATCACCTTCTTTCTTATCTACGTTTTTTCAAACAATTTCACGAGACGTATTATCCATTTGAAGAATAAAGTAGATAAAGTGGAACAAAACAATCTGGACGTGATTATTCAAAGCGCGTCCAAGGATGAATTTGGCGGACTCACGAATGGAATCGGAAAAATGCTGGAGCGGATTAACAGTCTTATTTTCCAAGTGTACCAGGCTGAAATCGCCAAGAAGGAAAGTGATTATAACAAGCTCATAAGCCAGATCAACCCTCACTTTTTATATAATACCCTCTCTTTTATTCATTGGCGGGCGTTAAACAAGAAAGATATAGAAACGAGTTATATGGTCACTACGTTGGCGAAGTTCTATAGATCAACCTTAAATAAAGGCAAAAATATGGTTACGATTGAAAACGAGATTAAGCATATTCAAGCTTATCTGGATTTGCAGTACATTATGAATGATGGCACATTTGAAGTGGACTACAGAATAGACGAATCGATTCTAAATCAATCGATCATTCATTTCATATTGCAGCCTATCGTGGAAAATGCCATTATACACGGATTCGCCGAACCGAATACGCAAGGCAATCAGATTATCATTTCAGTGTATCCCGAGAATGAGGAGATCAAAATGATTGTCAGCGATAATGGCGTGGGCATGTCCCTGCAGCAACAAAAGCAGCAATTAACAGCGGATAGCAGCGGCTGCGGCGTAAGGAATGTTAATGACCGTATCAAGCTGTATTATGGCAACGAATACGGGATGGAAATTGAAAGTGAGCCCAATAGGGGAACAACGGTCACACTAACGCTTCCGCTTTCTTGATGTAGGAGTGTGCTCATCCTGAAAACCGAGGTACTTCGCGTACAGCGGTTTTTTTGCATTGTCGATAAAGGAAGATGAAACACTAGAAAGTGCTACAGAAAAGAAAAATGTTGCATATACGCTATTCGTGATAGCGCATACAATTTAAATATAAATAAGCAAAGGAGCTAATGAAAAAAATGGGGAAAAGCAGGAAATTCGCAGTGTTATTGATAACTTGCATTAGTTTGCTAGTGGCCAGCGGTTGTAATAGCGCAAAAAATGGTGGCAATGAAACAGCAAATCCGGTCAATGAAAGTGACTATAATCCTTACGGGAAATATGAAACGCCTGTCGAATTTACGATTGGCCGACATACCAATCATGTGAATAATTTGCCGGAGGGGGATACCATCGAGAATAACCTAGCTACACGATATGTGGAAAGCAGGGTGAATGTAAAAGCGAAAGTCGCCTGGGAGACAGATGATATGGGTCAGAAATTATCCCTTTCGATGACTACCGGTGATTTGCCTGATGTTATGCTGGTCAACCGGGAAATTTTCAATCAATTGGTAGATAATGATCTGATTGCCGATTTGACGGAGGTCTATGAAAAAACAGCATCCGATGGAATTAAGAAAATTTATGATTCTTATAGCAGTTTATTATTGGATCAAGTGAAGGTCGACGGCAAAATCATGGGACTTCCAATGACGAATATTGGGAATCAGCATCAACTATTGTGGGTGAGAAAAGATTGGGTTGATAAAGTTGGAGCTGAAATACCGAAAAGCTTGGATGATGTCTGGAATTTGGCAAAAACCTTTGTAGAAAAAGACGCTTCCGGAACGGGGAAAACGGTAGGATTTGTGATGGATCAGAATGCCATGAATTTTTCGCCTGTTTTTGCAGCACATCAAGCCTTTCCTGCGCAATGGATTACGGGTAAAGAGGGACAAGTCGTATACGGGTCAGTTCAGCCTGAAATGAAAGAAGCATTGGCAGATTTGAGCGATCGTTACAAAGAAGGAATTATAGATAAACAATTTGCAGTAAGATCGAATGAAGAAAAAGAAGCTCTGGTGATTAACGGTCAAGTAGGCATGCTATTTAATCCTTGGTGGATCGGATATACAAACTACAAGGATTCCATTAAAAAAGATCCGAATGCCGAGTGGGTAGCGGTTTCTGCTCCAGTAGACGCCAATGGGAAATTTAAGACGATTCGCCAAGACCCAATCGGCGGCGGGATCGTCGTCGTGAAAAAAGGATTTAAGCATCCGGAAGCGATTATGAAATCGATTAATTTAACAACGGACTTCTTATATTCCATGACCGATGATGCCGTGCAATACAAAAAAGAGCATTCGGATGAATTGTTAACAGATAAAAGCAGATGGAATAACGATCCTACTCAAATTCCAATGCAAGTCGATTATGACGATGTATTAAAGCGTTACTACGAAGACATTATGGAAACAGATAAATCCGGAGATGAATCCGCGATCCAGGAAGATCGGATTGTGTCCTATCGTGCTTATCAGGAGTTTAAAGAAAAAGGAAATAGTATTGATGTCAATACGTATGGCGAATATTTATCCCGAATTGAAGGCCAGCGAGAAGCGAATAACGAGAACCTTGAAGTGATTCCTGGCGGTTTTTATGGAACAACCGAAACGATGAAGATGAAGTGGGCTAATTTAAAAAAAATGGAAGAAGAAGTGATTCTAAAAATTATTATGGGTGAAGCGAAGATCGAAGAGTTTGATAAGTTTGTCGATACGTGGCATCGCACAGGCGGAGATGAAATTACCAAAGAGATAAATCAATAGGAATCAGCATCAGGTGGAGTCATGCTCCACCTGAACATTTTCGTTTAGCTGAAGCGGACGAGTTCACTAATTTAGATATAAGGATGTGATGCGAAAATGGCGCAAGTGGATATGAGTGTAACCAGAGAGGGAAAGGCCCTCAATAAAACACCTAAAAAACGGAACTGGTCTAACGGTATCGTTTATCATTTCATGCTGTTGCCCGGAATGATCATGCTGTTTATTTTTTCGATTGTTCCCATGTTTGGGGCCGTGATGGCCTTTCAAAGATTCATCCCTGCAAAAGGGATATGGGGTTCCGATTGGGTTGGCCTCGCCAATTTCACTTATATGTTTCAACTGCCGGACAGCAAGCAAATCTTCGTGAATACGATTGTCATAGCGCTGGGTAAAATTTTACTCGGCTTACTGGTGCCTATTTTTTTTGCCCTGTTATTGAATGAAGTAAGGCTTAAAATTTTCAAGAGTACGGTTCAAACCATTGTATATTTGCCGCATTTTATGTCATGGGTTGTCTTAGGAAGCATGCTTTCCATGATCTTTTCATACGACGGCATGGTAAACGGTTTGCTTGAATTTTTGGGTCTGGAACCAGTTATGTTTTTGGCAAGCAATACATGGTTTAGACCACTGCTTATTTTAACGGATACTTGGAAGGAGTTTGGCTACGGGACCATTATTTATTTGGCAGCCTTGACGGCAATTAATCCGGCATTATACGAATCGGCTGCACTTGACGGCGCTAATCGCTGGAGACAGATAAGAAGCATAACGCTGCCAGGAATCTTTCCAACCATCGTTTTACTAGGCACTTTGAGTTTGGGAAATGTATTGAATGCAGGGTTTGACCAGGTATTCAATCTATATAATCCGTTGGTATATGAAACAGGGGATATCATCGATACCTTTGTTTACCGTATGGGTCTGATCAACATGCAGTATTCGTTTGCTACAGCCATTGGATTAATGAAATCTGTCATTAGTTTTATTTTAATTATTCTCTCCTACAAGTTAGCTGCAAAATATGCCGGGTATAAGATTTTTTAGGAGGTAAACATGGTACAATCCAAAGCCCTGGGGTCCAGGTTTGTAAATATATCGATCATAACGGCACTCTTACTGATCACTTTTCTTTCAATCGTTCCAATGGTAAATACCATCGTTATTTCAATTAGCAGCAGTACAGCCGTGAATGCAGGAGAGGTTTATTTTCTCCCCGTAGATATTAATTTCTCCTCCTACGAAAAGATATTAAATGATTCGAAATTTTGGAAGGCATTTCTCGTCTCGGTGGAGCGGGTGATTCTTGGAGTCAGCCTGAATATGATTCTGACCATATTAATGGCATACCCGCTGTCTAGAAGTATCAAGCAGTTTAAGTCCAGAAACGTTTATATGTGGGTAATCATATTTACGATGTTATTTAGCGGCGGCATTGTCCCTTGGTTTATGGTCATTAGTAATCTGGGGCTGATCAATTCCATCTGGGCTCTCGTATTACCCGGAGCCGTCCCCGTATTTAATGTCATATTGCTGATGAATTTCTTTAAAGGAATTCCAAAGGAACTGGAAGAAGCCGCATTTATGGACGGAGCGGGCCCGCTAAAAATATTAACTCATATTTATCTTCCTGTTTCATTGCCAAGCTTAGCTACCATTGCCTTATTTTCCATTGTAGGCCATTGGAATAATTTCTTTGACGGCATTGTTTTAATCAATGACAGTACGAAAATTCCTTTGCAGACCTATCTTCAGCAGCTAAGCCTGACGCGTGACCAAATACAAAATCTTACGGTCGAGCAGCTTAAGGAGTTTAATAAGGTATCCAATGTCACCTTGAACTCGGCAAAAATTCTGGTGTCTATGATTCCTATTTTATTAATCTATCCCTTCCTTCAGCGCTATCTTATTCACGGAATCGTCTTAGGATCGGTAAAGGAATAGTTGAAAACGATGTTATAAACACCATCAATCACATTTAGGAGAATGATCATGCATAACAATACAGAAGAAAAAATCATTCAATACGTTAGCGAAAAAATGTCCAACCGGCCTAAAATCATTCAGATGTTCAAAAGCTGCTATCAGAATACGCTGGAAACAACCATTCGCCGGCATGAAGAGGATGGAACGGTATTCATGCTAACGGGAGATATTCCGGCCATGTGGCTGAGAGATTCCGTGAATCAACTCAGACCTTATTTAATGCTGGCAGCACAGGATACCGACCTGAAGAAAATCATCGAAGGGGTATTAAAAACACAATATCAATCCATTTTAAGAGATCCATATGCCAATGCATTTAATGAATACGATAATGGTAAAGGGCACCAAAATGATAAGACTGAAATGTCAGGATGGATCTGGGAAAGGAAATATGAAATAGATTCATTGTGTTATCCCATACAATTAGCCTATTTATATTGGAAAAACACAGGCGAAACGGGACACTTTACTCTCGATTTTGAAAAAGCGGTTAGGTTAGTTTTAAAAGTCTGGCGGACCGAGCAATATCACATGGAACAATCAAACTACACCTTTGAACGAGAAAATTGTCCTATCACAGACACTTTGGGTAGAAATGGAAAGGGCAGTGAGGTTGCTTATACAGGGATGACCTGGTCGGGATTCCGGCCAAGCGATGATGCCTGCAAGTATGGTTACTTGGTGCCTTCGAATATGTTCGCCGTGGTGGTTTTGAAGTATTTGGAGGAAATTAATGATTTGTTCATTCATGATCAGAGCCTGGGTCAAGAGATCATGACCATTCGGAATGATATCGAGCAAGGCATTGAACAATTCGCAGTCGTTAATGATGAAGAATTCGGTCAGGTTTATGCCTACGAGGTCGATGGATTAGGACAGGTCAACATAATGGACGATGCGAATGTACCAAGTTTGCTTTCGCTCCCCTATCTTGATTACTGCAAAAACGACGATTCGATTTATCTAAATACAAGAAAGATGATTCTTAGCCAAAGAAACCCTTACTATTATGAAGGAAAATATGCCAAAGGGATCGGAAGCCCGCACACACCGGAGCATTACATCTGGCATATCGCTCTATCCATACAAGGAATGACCGCTATCGATGAATCGGAGCGGAACGAAATACTGGATATGTTTGAACGTACAGACGCGGGCACGGATTTGGTTCATGAAGGATTTCATAAAGACAATCCGGGCGAATTTACCAGAGAATGGTTTTCTTGGTCCAATGCCATGTTCGTTGAATTTATATTAAGCGTATGCGGGCTGGAAATCAAAAAGTCCTAGTCAAATGATATATTAATATACCATTTGACTTTTAAATTGTATATTGACATTAGATTAGTATGAATATTATAGTGTTATTGAAAGCGCTTTATAACGAATGTGCTCGCTGCGGTCATACGGAGGGCCTTGGCTTGCTAACTCCGCGTGATTGGGTACAAAACGGAGCTGGAACGGGGATGATGCACGAAGGTTCTCTGGAGGACGGTCACCCGGCATTACATATTCTGATTCAACAAGTACATTTCTTGACGCGCTCTGCAGTGAATATCGAAGCGATCTGATAAAACCTATATTGAAATGGAGGTAATATTACGATTATGGCACTGAAAAAAACGAAACCTTCTGCGTTATTCGTGTTAACTTTGGCATTTTCCTTAATTTTTGCTTCAATGTCTGCCTTTGGTAGTACAAAAGCATATGCATTTACTTCATCAGATGCGGACACTGCGATGGAGGCATTTAACGCAAAGTTTTGGGATAGCGAGTCAAAGTATTTTTGGACGAATTCCAACCATGGCGACAGCTATCAAGGCTTCTGGGTGGAAGCAGAGCTTTGGGAGATGGTCATGGATGCGTATGTTCATACTTCTAATCCTACCTTGAAAGCAAAGCTTAGAACTCAGATTGACGATATATTCGATGGGACAGCAGCCAAGTATGGAGATGACTGGACAAACAATCATTTTAATGATGACATCATGTGGTGGGCAATGGCGTCCGCAAGAGCTTATGAAATAACGAAAGACCAAAAATATTTGGATAAGGCAAAATATTATTTTGATTTTGTATACGATACGCAATGGGATGACAACTTTGCAAACGGCGGAATCTGGTGGATGAATAGCGAGCATAACACAAAAAATTCCTGCATTAATTTCCCTGCGGCTCAAGCAGCTGTGTTTATGTATAACATTACCGGGGATGACCATTATCTAGATGCGGCTACCCGTATCTACAAATGGGGCAAGACGATGCTTACGGATGGCAATGGCAAAGTATTTGACCGCATAGAGCTTGAAAGAGGCGCTGTCCCTGATGCCACGCATTATAACCAGGGTACTTTCATTGGTGCAGCAGTAGGATTGTATCAAATAACAGGAAGTACCGTTTATCTTGATGATGCAGTGAAAGCCGCTAATTTCACCAAAAACCATTTAGTTGACGCAAACCAGTTGTTGAACTTTGAAGGGCCGAATGGGGATTTAAAGGGCGGCAAAACGATATTAATCCGTAATATGGCCTATCTTCAAGATGCTTTAAAAGAGAGAAGCGAAATTGCATACAAGCAGGTTCGTGAACAATTAAGCTACTGGCTTGCCTTCAATGCGCAAATGGCATGGAACCATAGAAATGCTGACAATATCATGGATGGAAACTGGGCAGGGCAGCTGCATGCCGGAACCTATGATTCTTGGTCAGCATCCAGTGCGGTTGAAGCGCTGACTGTTCTAGAATCACAAGATGTGGCTATCCAATATGCGGTTAAAGATCCTTACAAAAAAATAGAAGCGGAAAAGTATAATATCGGTACTGGATTCGTTATGGAGGACAGCACGGAGGGATCCAAGCAATTGGGAGGCATTCAGCCCGGAATGTATGCGGCTTATAAAAATGTCGATTTTGGATCCACCGGTGCAGTTGGATTTATTGCTAGAGCTGCAAGTGGAACAGGCGGGGGGAATATCGAAGTAAGGCTCGATTCCCTGGATGGCCCTAAAGTCGGCACCTTGAACGTACAAGGAACAGGCGGATGGAATAATTATACGGATGCCGTTACGGTTCTTAAGGATGATCAAGGAAATCCAATTACTATAACAGGAATACATGATGTATATCTGTCCTTCGCAAAAACAAACGATCAATATTTATTTAACTTAAACTGGTTTAAATTCACCACAACCGATCCAACGAAAACAGATGCATACGCAAGACTTAAGGCTGGAAATTTCGACAGCAGTTCAGGCCTAAGTAAAAATGCGGATGGCGGATTTTTAGAAGGCACTCATAACAACGCTTATGCCTCTTATAAAGGAATTGACTTTGGAACAGGCGCCGCAGGTGTTACTGTTCATGTAACAAGCGGTAATCAAGGCGGCACGATTGAAGTTAAACTGGACAGTCTGGACGGACCAACTGTAGGCGTAATAGGGATTCCGGCTTTAGGAGATTGGGATAACTGGGTTGACATCATGTCTAATATAGATGATACCAAAGCAGTAGGTATTCATGATCTATATCTCGTTTTCCATGGAACAAATGAAAGCGACTTCCCTATTAATTTGGATTGGTTCACTTTTTCAACAGTGAAAGGGCAAGCAAAGGACGCTTATGGCAAGCTTGAGGCTGAACACTATACGAGCGGTGTAGGATTTGGTACAGAAAATGGCGGAGGCCAAACCTACCTGGCGGGAATATATGGTCCTAATAAACCATATGCCATGTATAATTATATTGACTTTGGAAGCACAAGCCCATCCAAATTTACCGTTAATGCAGCAACAGACACAGGCGGAGGAACGATTGAAGTAAGAATTGACAGCATGAATGGCCCAGTTATAGCTACAAGTACGGTTTCAGGAACAGGCGGTTGGCAGAACTTCAAGGTTGTCTCAGCAGATGTTACAGCTCCTGTAACGGGTAAGCATATTGTTTTCCTACTATTTAAAGGAGGAGACTGGTTATATAACTTTGATAAATTCACTTTCGGTGATCCTGCCGTATTTACAGCACCAACTCCCCCGCCTGTACCTGAAGAGGACCATGTTGCTCCAGGAGAGGGGGAAAATGTTCAAATCATTCGTAGCGATGACAATATGAAATTGTATTGGGACGGTCCATATGATATCGATGGTCAAAAGGTGCAAATCTCTTTATTAATCAATGGACAACAGGTTGGAGACGTAATAGAAGTGAATAGAGGCATACAAACCGCTGCTATATCAGGAATTGAAAGGGATACAAGCTACGACATCTTAATAAAAACGGTAGATAAGTCAGGAAATGTTTCACAGGGAATAATGATTGATGATAAGAATTTACCTTCATTTTCACTTTCTGCAAACGACAAGGTTTTAAAAGAGGGTGAATCTTTTGAAGATTACATGGCTTTAAACTTCAAAATAAGCGGCAGCTTAGCGGCTATAAAATCCGCAATAATCACAATTGACGGTAAACAATATACGATTAATCCTCAGATAAAGGACAGTATAGCCATTGATATGGCCGGAAATTTAGGCGATAAGACGGCAACTGTTGCAATGGAGGATTACTCAGGCAACATGCTTCGGCAAACCTTTAAATTTAATGTTGCCGCTAGCGTAAATTCCATGAAACAATTAATAGCTCGTTTCAAGGATTCAGGAGAAATAAGTGGAGCGATGATACCTCAGCTTACCAATGCTCTTGTTCAGGTTCAACATCAACTTGATAGTGGGAAACAGAATAATGCGATTAAACATATGAAGGATTTTATTAAGCACTTAAATAATAAAGCTTTAAGTCATAACGTTAAAGACGGTGCCAAAGCGATTCTGAATTCGGATGCTCAATCCCTAATTGATAGTTGGCAAAATAGCAGTTCGGAGTAGATCAAATCTGATGAAACAACCTCACGGTTTTAATTAACTGTGAGGTTGTTTCATGCTTGCTGAAGGTCGATTTTACGATGAAAGAATATTTTAAACAAATAAATTTGTAGTGTTGACATCGGTTCGCATATTCGTAATGATGGAATAGAATAGGTAGTGGAAGGAGATGACCGCGATGAATTTAGTAGTGGAGAAGTCAGCGGCTCGTTGGTATAAACAGGAAATGGGTTTGACAGAGGGTGAATCGATTCGCATCTTTGTCCGCCTGGGCGGCTGCGGCAGCGTTCATCCGGGGCTTTCGCTCGGTGTTACTAAGGATGAGCCAAGAAGCGTTGGGCTTCGCGAGGACGTAGACGGCATTACTTATTTCATCGAGGAAGATAATTTGTGGTATTTAGAAAATAAATCGCTGCGGATTTCCTTTGACGAAAAGGATGAAGAAATTATTATGACTGTAGAATAGCGGCAGCCGGATGGATCTCATCCTGCTCCTTCTCTCTGCATTAGCCCAAATAGTAGACCAACGAATACCCCGCGAGGGGTATTTTGTTGTTTATCCCCTATGAAGACCTGCAAAGCGATATAGATCCGATTTGACAGCCAACCCTTTCGTTTGTTATTTTAAATTAATATATTCTTAGTGGTTTAGTTGGTTTAAATGGGTTGAGGGGGTGCAGGAGATTAACATTGAAAATATCGAGGCGTTTGTTTACGTCATTCATTGCGGGAGCTTCAATAAAGCGGCAGATGCGTTGTATTTGTCGCAGCCATCCGTCACGGCTAGAATTAAATCGCTTGAGCACGAGCTTGATTGCAAGCTGTTCGACCGGCAGGGAAAACAGATTCAAATCACGGAGGATGGGAAACGGTTTCTGCCCTATGCGCAGCAGCTGCTGCTTATCTATCAGAAGGGCAAGCTGCATATTAATCAGAAGAAATCGCTTCCTGACGAGTTCCGAATCGGCTGTACCGTATCCGTCTCCAATTATATCATTCCGGACTTATTGCCTCGCTTGAAGCAAAGGTTTCCGAATACGCATTATAAAATCGTTACCAACACGACGGATGTGATTATGAATAAGGTGCTC